>CAVBJS010000119.1:0-2174 GCA_963596015.1 Bacteroidaceae bacterium | reverse complement strand
CGCTCTGAAAGCGTGCCCGATACCATCCTGCGGCTTCGATGCAGATCATGCAAAACTGGCGCGCAGCGCAAAGGATGCAAGCCATTCTGCCGCGCCCCGGTGCATTACGCTTTGCATTGTGCTATCGATCCAAGTATCCGTGAACTAAATGTAAAAAAATCGTTATAGTTTAGCCACCCGCCACGTGTCCGGCATCTGAACAGTAAAACAAAAGGCTGCAGTACAGTTACCGATACTATTCACGACCGGTATCTATACAGCAGCCTTACTGAAAATCAGCTTTTATTACATTCTAAAATCCAAAAATACCACGAAAGAAATCAATGACATTTTGGACATACACATCGACGCCTCCGGGACGCTTTATTTCAGGTCTGATCAATCCGATTCTTCTCTCTTTATCTTCCATTTTTAATTCCTCCTTTTGTCTGTATAGTGTTGTTTCGTTTTCGCTCTTTGCGATTGCTTTTGTTCTTTGATGTGTTTATCTTAATACAGAGAATGTATAAAAAGCGTATCACCTATTTGCCGGGACAACGGCAGTCTGAAGACAACTGCAAAATCAACAACGCTACGATCTAAAGGAGGAAACCATGCTGGTTAATACGACCCTTTGTTATCTGGAAAACAAAGAAGCCTTTCTCATGCTGCACCGTACAAAGAAGAAAAAGGATGTCAATAAAGACAAATGGATCGGCATCGGCGGCCATCTGGAGGAAGGAGAAAGCCCGGAGGACGGTATCCGCCGGGAGGCACTGGAAGAAACCGGTTTTGCACTGCAGGGGCTTAAGTTCCGGGGCATCGTCACTTTCATTTACGGCGAGATCACGGAATATATGAACTTGTTTACCGCTTCCGGTTTTACCGGTCAGCAGATTAAGGAATGCCCGGAGGGCGACTTGGTCTGGATCCCCAAAGACAGGATCTTTTCCACCGATCCGGCGCTGTCATTGAATCTCTGGGCCGGGGATAAGATCTTTTTCAGACTTCTGGAAGCCGGGGAGCCGTTTTTTTCCCTGAAGCTGGTTTACTCTACAGACGACATCCTGCGGCAGGCAGTATTAAACGGACAGCCTTTGGAGCTCTTCGATGTCCTTGATGAAAAGGGTAATCCCACCGGCGTGATCCAGGAGCGGGGCGTCTGCCACCGAGAGGGAGATCATCACGCCACGGTACATATGTGGATCGTCCGCCCTTATCCGGAGAAATGCGGCTGGCAGATCCTATTGCAAAAAAGAAGCCAGGACAAAGACTCTCATCCCGGCTGTTATGATATCTCCTCCGCCGGCCATATCAGTGCCGGTGCCAGTCCCCTGCCCTCCGCCCTTCGGGAGCTGCAGGAAGAGCTGGGACTTCAAGTAGCGCCGGAGGATCTGTGCCCTATCGGTCTGCACCCAGGCAGCTTCGACGACACCTTCTATGGCATTCCCTTCCATGACCGGGAGTTCAGTCATGTCTATATACTGAAAAAGGATGTAAAGCCGGAAGAGCTTACTTTACAGGAAAACGAAATAGAATCCGTCCTTTGGATGGATCTGGAAGAATGCGTAAAAGCCGTGCAGGAAAATACGATCCATCACTGCATTTATCCCGATGAGTTACAGATGGTACAGAATTATTTGCAAAGCCACGAATAGAAATCAGCAAGGATTAAAGATTCCCAAAGGCTAGAACACATTTCATGCCCCGGCCGCTGCCCCATCGAAAGTAAGCGCTTAAAATATCGGTATCTGCGAATCGGTAATTTTCCCTCCTTTTGGTAATCGGTAGCATTTCACTATACTTGATCACCAAAAGGAGGATTGTTACGAGTCGCAGAACCTTCCTTTAACACTATACAGTGGTCAACACACCCAAACACAAAAACACTCCACTCGAATTATTTCCATTCGTTGCAAGCCGGATTTAAGGGTAAATGTCTAAACGAGAACTGACTGCGATCAGTCAATTCTCATTGCAATTTTAAAGGAATTTATCTATTCACCCCATCAAAGTCTTATCGTGAAATCCTTACTATGCATGTTACTATGCATGAAATACCCTGCACAGATACAACAAAGCCTTCGAAACAGACTGTTCATCTCGTCTCGAAGGCTTTGTTCTTATCGATCAATAAAATATGCGGAAGATGGGACTTGAACCCACACGACATTGCTGCCACAAGATCCTTAGTC
>CAVBJS010000118.1:0-3020 GCA_963596015.1 Bacteroidaceae bacterium | reverse complement strand
TTGTTTGTCAAGTTTTGCTGACCACTTTCGTGGTATGTCATGTCAGGCATGATCATTTGCTGCTGAATCTTTCGAATCAGCGAACGGAGAAAGAGGGATTTGAACCCTCGCGCCGCGTTAACGACCTACTCCCTTTCCAGGGGAGCCCCTTCGGCCAGCTTGGGTATTTCTCCAGGCAGATACCTACTTACGATAGATACTACATATTATATTGAATGTTTTACACATCTGAGTTCATGTTGCTTACTCAGGAGCGGAGAGGATGGGATTCGAACCCATGTGCCCGTAAGGACAAACGGTTTTCAAGACCGCCTCGTTATGACCGCTTCGATACCTCTCCAGTGGATTTCTTGTCACGCTCTTGGGAAGTATCTCTTCGGCGTGTGCAAGAGATATTTTATCAGGTTTGTGATTTCTTGTCAAGAACTTTTTTCTTAAGTTCTTTTTGTGAAAATCGATCTCAAAAGCTTCCTAATTGCTTTGGTCTCTTTTCAAGAACTTTCAAAGTGAATCGTTCTCAGAAATCCCTGATGCAGTTTCTCTTAGCATCTTTCGCCCACATCCACCTGTCTGTCGCGGTCATCTCCCGCCGTTTCAGGCCTCTGTATTCGGGCTTTCAACGCCTCGCCGTTTGTGTTGCTCACCGGCGACAGGTGTTATTCTAACAGGGTCCAAAGGTAAATGCAATAGTTTTTTGTGCTTTTTAAAAAATACATACAATTCACACAATTCAGATAGTGGGGTTATTTGTATACGCAATTTTCATTCTCACTTTTTTGCCATTATTTACCGCTATTTGATGCATATGCTACCTTTGCTTTTCAGCCGTTTCCCAATTGAATGTAAACAGCAATAGCTTCCCCGGCAACATATACGATTATGTTTTCGATTTTCCCCAGTTGCCGAACCGGTAAACGCCCGGAAAGCTGCTTGCGTCCTTGCCAGTATACGCCACATAACGATTTCCCTTTGAATGTAATTGCAGACCCCCCCCCAAAAAAAAATTTCTCTGATCGCAGCATCCCTATGAGGAACTATTCCTTTACAGAGATGCCTAAATACTCCACTCTCCTCTCTCGCAAGCATCATTTCCTTACGAAGTCTTATCGCACAAAAAAGAGATGCACAGTTTCCTATGCATCCCTCTTTTCTCTTCCTATGATCCAATAGCCGAATGAAGCCTGTCCCATTTTTCACCTTAAAGCTATCTGCGTATAGCCGTAGAGCTATATATTTATAGTCTTAACGCTATATGTGTGCAGACTTCGTTCCAATTAAAAGCAGATTTAAGCCAGTTCTGCCTTTAACTCTTCTACCTTATCCAGTGCTTCCCAGGGAAGGTTCAGGTCGTTTCTGCCAAAGTGACCGTAAGCTGCGGTCTGTCTGTAGATCGGTCTGCGCAGATCCAGCATCTTGATAATGCCGGCCGGACGCAGGTCGAAATGCTTTCTGATGATCTCTACGATCTTCTCATCGGAGATCTTGCCTGTACCGAAAGTATCTACCATGATAGAGGTAGGCTGTGCTACACCGATCGCGTAGGACAGCTGGATCTCCATCTTGTCTGCAACGCCTGCTGCTACCAGGTTCTTTGCCACGTAACGTGCTGCATAGGCTGCACTTCTGTCTACCTTGGTGCAGTCCTTGCCGGAGAATGCACCGCCGCCATGACGTGCAAATCCACCATAGGTGTCTACGATGATCTTACGGCCGGTCAGACCGGAATCACCGTGAGGGCCACCGATAACAAAACGACCGGTAGGGTTAATAAAGAACTTGGTGTTCTCATCGATCAACTCTGTAGGAATGACCGGATCGAAAACATACTTCTTAATATCCTCGTGGATCTGCTCCTGGGTCACATCCGGATCATGCTGGGTAGAGAGAACTACAGCCTCCAGACGGATAGGCTTTCCGTTTTCATCGTACTCTACGGAGACCTGGGTCTTTCCGTCAGGTCTTAAATAGGATAAAGTTCCATCCTTTCTTACTTCTGTCAGCTTCTTGGCAAGACGATGTGCCAGTGCGATAGAATAAGGCATATACTCTTCGGTCTCATTGGAAGCAAAACCGAACATCATGCCCTGGTCGCCGGCACCGATAGCCTCGATCTCCTCGTCGGACATGCCGCTTTCCTTAGCTTCCAGTGCCTTATCCACGCCCATAGCGATATCGGCAGACTGCTTATCCAGTGCTACCAGTACAGCGCAGGTATCAGCGTCAAAGCCATACTCACCCTTGGTATAACCGATCTCCTTGATGGTATTGCGGGCAATGCTCTGGAAATCCAACTGTGCCTTCGTGGTGATCTCGCCCATGATCAATACCAGACCAGTGGTGGTGCAGGTCTCGCAGGCTACGCGGCTCATGGGATCCTGTGCCATGCAGGCATCCAGCACTGCATCGGAAATGGCATCACAGATTTTATCGGGATGTCCCTCTGTGACAGACTCTGATGTAAAAATGTACTTTTCCAACTCTCTTCCTCCTTGTGAAGATGGTATGTTATGCCTGCTTTAACAGGCGACAATAAAAAAATCCGCTGCACGGCCTGCAAGCGGATTCGGTTCAAATACGCAAATCCTCTTATTGTTCGATCGGCCTCATCGGCTCTCGCTCAGGCAGGCACCTTCCAACGCCGGCTCCTAATATCCGACACCAGGGGTTGCCGTGGTTTCACAGGTCCTATGTACCTCCACCACTCTGAATAAGAGATGCACAATATGGAATTCGTATTTCTGCAATGGATGATAACGCGGCGCTTTCCTTATGTCAACTCCCTATAGGCCCACATTTTATGCGGTTTGTCCCAAGTGTTGCTGGTTGGTTACAGTTCAGCTCCCAGCCGAGCGGTGTATGGACTGTAAACGACAGGTTATTATGATAGTTTAGTGTAGCCCGGCCATGCACCGAAACGCGGCAGATGTCTCGCACCGTGCACTTTGCACCGTTTTGCTTATGATCCGCCTCTTGCCTGCGGATGGCACGGCCCGAACTCGCATCCCCGCCTGATGCGGGGA
>CAVBJS010000117.1:0-3101 GCA_963596015.1 Bacteroidaceae bacterium | reverse complement strand
TCCGCATACGCTCCCTGTCCTGTAACGGGTGTATCGGTAGTGGGCTGGTTGCCGCCGAACACGCTATCCATAATCCAGTCAAATGTTTTGTCATTATCGTAATCCATTTCTGCCGTATACTCTGCTGCGTGAACCGGCATACCGGAAAAGAGCATCGCTGCCCCCATAGAGGCTGCGATCAGGACTGATGCAATTCTGTTTTTCATAAAAATGCCTCCTTACTTAAAAATCTTACAATCGCTTCTATTTCTTTTTAAAATGTCTCTACTATCTAAATTTACTGTGTCTTATTTACCCTCATCAGGATCCGCTTCACTTACCTTGCTCTCGCCTTTTTGGAGCTTTTCAAGTTCCTCCGCATATCTCTTAAGTCTGTCATACTGAGAATTCCATAATGAATCGCAACCCGATAAAAGATATACAATGTACTGGTTAAGACTTGTGCCTTCCTGTTCTGCATGAACTGAGAGTGATCTGTGCAGAGACTTTGGGATACGGATCTTTATCTGACCGGAAAACTCTCCCTGCTGCTCTTCCTCAGGAATAGGCTTTCCAACTCCTGTTGCGGTTATGGCCCATTTATCTCTTTTTTCTCTTACCTTTCGCAGAGCCTCCTCCGCAGTATCACCATCTTCGGCACATCCCGGCAATGCGGGACACTCGGCATGATATTTGCCGTTTTTCAGTTCCTCTATTACTATCTTATAGGTCTTTACGCCGTTTAGCGCTTCGTAGTAAGCCATAAGTCTTTTCATCATCGCTTCCGTGCGCTCTTCGCCGGAAGGGAAGCGCTCTACGAGCATGTCCTCGAACTGAAGATCAGTTTCTAAATTCTCCTTCTTTTCATCACTCATTTGTGATCACCACCTTTTTTTGGATCTTTTCTTTCGAACCTATATGCCAGGAGATTCGCTTCTTTAATTCTTCATCTTTGCAAACCCTTTTGTGATGAAGAATCATGATAGAGATAATGTCCGAATAAATACTCGGCACATCGCTAAACATTTCCATCAGCCTCGTCCAGTGCGGCATATCCGATACAGTCCGCACGCCTGAGAAATACTTCTTTAACATCTCAAGCTCTTCTACGTCTTTGGTGTCTGCTTCGGCAATGAGCTTGTCGATTTCATCCGTTGCGAACATAAAATACGCAGCCTCATAAAATTCAAGCAGCATCTCATTTAATCCGTCACTTAACCCGTTCGGATACTCCTCCGTCATGAGCCATTCCTCATGCTCATTCGTATTTACCTGAAGATCTGGAAACTTTACAACTCCCATATCGGTTCTCCTGTAACTGTATAATACACCTGTTCGCTTTTAGTGTCAACTCCATATTTGGTGTCACATTGAATTATTTTATCTTTTAATGGTTGCACCCCACAATTAAGTATAAAAAAACACTGCAATGCATGTTGACGCATACAAAGCAGTGTTCTTTCCCAGATATTCCTATCTGTATTAGCTTTACCATTGTAGCGAATATCGAGGACGATTTCAATATCTGCGCTTTTTCTTTAGTTCGTGTACGCTTTCCAGGCTGATGCATGATCACTGCCAAGATAAGCCGGGCAGCTCTCATCATAGACGTTAAGACCGTAGGAACGCATATCCTTTGCATCCGCAAACTGGGTTTTCACGTAGCGGATCAGCGGCACGGTAATGCTGCTGCCGCTTAGGATCTCCTGTGCGGCAGGATATTCGTAGTGGCCCGTGGCACTGTTATAAGTAAAGTGCGCTTTCAGATCGTCCCATCCTCCTGCATACACGATCGGCGTATAGTAATAAAAGCCGTCTTCCTCATTGTATGTCCAACCATCAGGAAGATGGTTCTTATAATCGCTTACCGCATAATAATTGGTCCCATCCCAGGAAAAGCTGGTCTTACTCTTAATGTCCTCATCCGTAAGATCAAGCCGTACCCGCACGTACTCATCTACCGCGCCGTCGTTGGCTACCTGTACTGCCTTCTCGAAAGAGATAAGAAAGTGGCTGGTATCAATGGTGGGTGTGTCATAAGGATACTTTTCAACCACCTTAGAGGATACATCTAACGCCATGGTATACTTATTGACCAGTGTATCCTCCGTATCAGTCAGATAGGCCCCCACGGATCCGACTGCTCTCCCGCATAAAAACACAAAAGCGGACAGAAGGAACATACCGACAAGCGGTAAATAGTTTTTCTTATATTTACTCTTCATCTCATCGTTTCCTCCCTCTACTTATACTGGTTAAGGCATACGCCGTAGATATACGTAAGTATATCCTCGCTCAGATCTCCGGTGGTATCTATGACCTGTTCGTCCTTTAAAATGGAATCTGCCTGGATGGCATAGGAATCTACCAGGATCCTCTCTACCTCTTCGGCCCCGATCTGTGCGGTTCCGTAGCGCTTGTTCTGAACCTTATCAAACAATGCTGTGGTAGTCTGTCCCGGTGCAAGCCTTGTCTTATAGGCAAAGACGTAGGTCCGTCCCTTTCCCTCGTCGTTGGTGTTCACGCCGGTGACAAGCTTCTCTTCTACGCTTGTAAGCTCCACCCAGCTTTCATCAAAATGATTGGCGTGGGTGTTCACATCATCTTCTGTCTGTTTAAGCCAGAACAGATCATCGTCAGAAGTCTCATTCTTGCTGCCGTCATCTCCGATCAGTGAGATGTTCTCCACCGGTGTTGTGATCTTTAAAAAGACGATGGCATCATTTGCTCCCGTATTTGTGATCTGCGGATCCTTACTCGCTTCCTTGTACGGCGTAAGCCTGGTATTATCATCCGGCACGCCGTCCCCGTCTGAATCGGCAGCAGGATAGCCCGGCTCGCCCATCTGAATCTTCACCTGGCCTACTGTAAAGGTATTGTTTTTTCCATCCGCATAAGATAGGTAAGCCAAAGCGCCGCCGGTTATGCCGATGGCAACGCACCCACATGCGATGACCGTCGTCAGCATCCAGCTTTTTTGCTTTCTCTTCACATCGCTCCTCCTTTTTTTATTTATTTTCCGGCTGCTTTCCGGTTTCCATAAGAACAGCCTGTATAAGAAGCCTGGTACTTGTTCCGGCATTACCGTAACAGGTGGATAGCGTGATCATATCCTCGCCCAG
>CAVBJS010000116.1:0-3162 GCA_963596015.1 Bacteroidaceae bacterium | reverse complement strand
CATACATGCTGATGACCGTATTTGCTGCCGGATCCTGTTTATCAGGGGCAGCAGTGCCGGTACAGAGCGTACAGGCTGCAGAGAGCACGTATCACTTAACACTTTCCGGTAATGCATCTCAGAAGGAGATCTCTTTTTCTTCCGATACCGGTATAGAGATGGATAAGTATCTATCATCTGCCATAGGTACCATGAACGGCCAGTCTACCTATAATACCTATATCGAACAGGCCTACTATGATGAATCCTCACCTCACTATGTAGAGACGAAAGCGCCGGAAGGATCGGATATACTTATCCTTCGTGACCAGTCAGCCTCTACATTAGGCAATAAAGTAGAGCAGATGAATAACTCTACAAAAGCCATTCTTGAAACAATAAAGAAGAGTAATAATCGCAAACTTGAACTGGCAAAGAAGGGCGCTTATACCGACATCGATCCGACCGGTGACGTGGAAGCCCAGATGGAGAGCCATCTGATGCGTGTCACTGCCGTCATCGGCTTCAACCGGAAGATCTATGAGCGGTATCGAAACGAAGATGGCCTGATCATTACATCCGACAGTGATGTGCAGACCATTATGAACGTAGCTACCATCAAGGACGATTATGCAGAGTTTATCGCATCAGGCGGTACGGCAGATACGGACCTGCAGGATAGTACCAGAACAGACCTGGCATTAAAAAAGGCCCAGAGCCTTGTAAAGTCCGGGCGGGAGAAGAATACCAAGATAGTAGTTTTAACTGACGGTGCGCCCTATGGCTATGGCGAGGAAGGAGCCATGCACTACGACTGTGATTCCTCAGAGTATGTGCTGATGACCTCCACCACCTCCAATGATGCCCTGGCAACCGCAAGAGCACTAAAAAGCAGCGGCGTGACCATCTATGCCGACTACTTTGGCTATGATGATGTATCCCAGCTGCAGAGAGCATTTTCCACCGGTGATATAACAGCAGTGCCGTGTTCAAAGCAGAATCCCAGTGCGCACATCACGGCGGTATTTATATCCCTGATGTCATCGGATTATCCCAGTAATGGTTATTTGGATTACAGTGCAGGAACACAAGGGAATTTAAAAAATCCGTTTGCTTATTCATATTCTTATGGTTCCGACTACCGCAACCACTTCGGCAAGTATACCAAGCTGCCGGAGGACAGCGCCAATATCGTAGAAGAGATCGGCAGCATTCCGTCCCAGATCGCATCGGAGTCGGAGCGGTCCAAGCGCGGGTATGCAGGTACCGGCTCCACCATCCACGATGAAGTATCGGATGCCTTTGAGATCACAGATACCACCAAGATCAAGGTCTATCAGGTGCCCAGAGTGCCGGCGAACTTAGGCTCTGACGGTATTCCTACCGATGCAGACAGTAACGGCATCGTAAGTAACTTCAAGTGGGCCGATCAGAGCGAGTGGGAGGACATTACCAACGATCCCGGTATCTCCATCAGCGTAAAGAACGGCAGCATCATCGAAGTGACCGGATACGATTATGAGAAGAATGCCGTTGTTTCCTACGATAAGGACCTGTATGCACCTACCGTAGCGGAGGATGCAGCCGTTTATCACGCAGGTGATTACGGCTATAAGTTAGTTGTAGAATTTCCCATCAACGCCAAGAACACTTTCGGCGGCAACCAGATCGAGACTAACAACAGCGATACATCTGCATTCTATCCGTCCACGCCTACCGGATACCAGAACACGGATCCCTCCGGCACCGACTATATGCCTCTTTGGGAGAAGAACACTTCCCTTAATCCGGACGGCAAGAGCTATATCGAGACATATCCAGTGCCTCATGTAGACCTTAACATTAACTATAAGATCCCATACGATAACATCCTCATCTATGCGCCCCAGACAGCTACGGTAGATAACCTGTTTACCGACGCCAACTATAACATCTGGTACGTATCCGGTGCTTATACCAGCGCAAAGGAGAAGTACGACAGCGCAAAGACGGCCTTTGACAAAGCATCCACAGAATATACCGATGCCATGCACAAGGCAGCGGAAAGTCCTTCCGACAGCGAGTTACAGCTGACGGTAGCCAAGAAACTCTCTGCCTATAACGAGGCCCAGGCTGCCTATAAGGAAGCCCGGAGCGCACTGGAACAGGCAGAGAATTATATCCCTGACGGTATCAACAATGCCTATGTAGACATTCACTACGAGCTGTTAGATCCGGACGGAATACAGATCGGCACCATGGATGTTCCTCACGGCACGGCTTACCTTTATAACAACGGCAAGGCAAACCTTCGCTGGAATGTAACCAGCGATAACGTGCAGATAACAAAGAGCGGCGATTATACCATTAACTGTACTGTCACGCCTGTAGATACCAAGCGAGCGACCGGCGGCCATGTTTCCACAGATGCGGATACCGATGCGGTTCAGGAAGCAGTTCCCTATAATTCTAAGAACTACTCCGCAACAGGATCCTCCGCCACCGGCTCTAAGAGCGCCAAGACCATTACTGAAAAGCCTTATGCCCATATCTTCCAGTTAGAGATCACGGCCAAGGACAGCAGGTTAGCAAAGAACCAGGCACTTGATTTTAACTTGGGGAATGAGAACCTCCTTAAGATGAACAATTCTCACATGGTCAGCTATAAGTGGGTATGCACCGACGGAAAAACGGAAAGTAAAGCAGAAGATGAACCGGGCGTGACCACTTCCAAGATCGTAGGAAGCGGCGTGACGGCCACGTTCCAGATCCCCGATAAAGCTGCGAGTGAAGGCAAGGTAAAGAACGTTGACGGCACTATCGTAGTAAACGGAGAGGATGGCGAGTATGTTCCTGTATCCGTCCTTCTTACCAGAACCGTAGGTGATTTAAATAAGTCAGTAGAAGGCATTGATAGAGAGAAGCAGACCACGGCTTATTTCTCCGATACGGATAACCTTTATGGCGATAAGTCTTCTGTCATATGGAATCATCAGTGCAGCGAAGTAGAGGACTGCGAAGAGAATGAATTTAAGGAAGCGCAGATTTACAGCACCAGTGATGATGCTAAAGGCAAGGGCGGTGTCCATTACCTGATCCACATCCAGGACAGCCCCACGCCGGACGTAGATAAGTCCACTACCACGCCTCTTATCACTAAGGGTCAGGACATTAAATGGCAGGTATCCGTTACCAATGATAATG
>CAVBJS010000115.1:0-3246 GCA_963596015.1 Bacteroidaceae bacterium | reverse complement strand
GCCTTCGCGAAATTCTCCTCACGTTGCCGCAGACAAGCTGCGGCAAAAGAGGTAACTATGAACTATAAAATGATGGCGCGGGTGAACGCCCTGATTCTCATTATAGAAGCGGCCTTTATGCTGCCGGCTCTGCTTATTTCCCTCTATGACGGCACTCTGGTCACAGCAGCCGCCTTTGGAAAAAGCATGCTGCTGATCGCGGCTGTGGCCCTTCTTCTGTACCTTTTTTCCAGAAATGCAAAGCACGGCTTCTATGCCAGAGAGGGTCTGGTGTGTGTAGGCTTTTGCTGGATCACCTTAAGTCTGGCAGGCAGCATTCCCTTCTATCTCTCCGGGGAGATTCCCCACTATATTGATGCACTCTTTGAGATCGTCTCCGGTTTTACCACCACCGGTTCCTCCATCGCCACAGACGTGGAGGCTTTTTCCAGAGGCATCCTGTACTGGCGCTCCTTCTCCCACTGGCTGGGCGGCATGGGCGTGCTGGTCTTCCTTTTGGCGATCATTCCCCTGAGCGGACGAAATGAAGGCTTTACCATGCATCTGCTCCGGGCGGAAAGCCCCGGACCCAGCGTAGGCAAACTGGTGCCCAGAATGAAAAAAACGGCCATGATCATGTACGTTATGTACGTGCTTCTGACTGTGTTGAATTTCATTTTTCTTCTGATCGGCAAAATGCCTGTGTTTGATGCTGTCTGCACAGCCCTCGGCACCGCCGGCACCGGCGGCTTCGGCGTCAAGGCCGACAGTATAGCCAGTTACTCCCCTTACCTGCAGAATGTCTGCACTGTCTTCATGCTTCTCTTCGGCGTGAACTTCAGCTGCTATTTTCTTCTGGTCCTGCGGCGCTTTAAGGGCGTTTTTCAGGATGAAGAGCTGCGCATGTATCTGGGACTTTTTGCCGGCAGTACCGCACTGATCGCCTGGAATATCCACAATATGTATCCTACCATCGGCGAATCTATCCGGCACGCCGCCTTCCAGGTGGCCTCCATTATGACCACCACCGGCTTTGCCTCCACCAACTTTGAGCTGTGGCCCAGCTTTTCCAAGGGCATCATCCTTTGCCTTATGGTCATCGGTGCCTGCGCCGGCAGTACCGGCGGCGGCTTTAAATGCATCCGCGTTCTGCTGATCCTCAAGATCCTTCGCCGCAACGTGCGCCAGCTCCTGCATCCCCAGAAAGTACAGGCGATCCGGGTCAACAATCATGTGCTCAATGAAAAGCTGCTGGCCAATACCAACGCTTATCTGGCTGCTTATGTCATTATCCTGGTCCTGAGCTTCCTGATCGTCTCTCTGGATAATTTTACGGTCACCACCAATTTCTCCGCGGTGCTCTCCTGCTTTAACAACATCGGTCCCGGCCTTGATACTGTAGGCCCCATGGGTAATTTTGCGGGATTCAGCGATCTTTCCAAGCTGGTGCTGATCTTTGATATGCTGGCCGGCCGACTGGAGATCTTCCCGATCCTGGTATTGTTCTCCAGAAGCACCTGGACACACCGGTAAAAAGTAGACCGCCTGCCATATTTTAACGTAAATTTGACCGCAAGCAGTCAATTCACGTTAAAATATGGCATGTGCTGAACAGTTAAACAGAAAACCAGCGCAGTGGATTAGGCTGCGCTGGTTTTTCATTGGAGTATTGTGGGGTATCATTAAAGTAAAGAGGTGATGGGTTGGGTGTCACTTCTTCGCTTAACGATCATAATGTAAACACATTTCCGCGTATCCATTGATACGTCTGTGATGATATTAATTTTATCAAATCCCCTGGCTTACACATCCCACAAAAGTATTAAGTCTTCTATCTTAACATATTCTTTACGTACTGGTCTCACAGCTGAACTTACAGGCGATCTACGGGCGGTCTACAGGCGGCGAATACCCTCCCAGCACCGGATCACGAATTCTGTGGGCAGATACTTTGACAAGTATTTGTCCGCCAGTGCCACCGGGCTTGGCGTAGATACAGCCCGTCCTTTTCCGGCGTCCTTAAGGGACCAGGCCACCACACTCTTCATGCGGGAGGAAAGAGGGAAATGCTTTACCGCCGAGGGCGCTGCCTTTTCCTGAGCCACGGGAATGAATTCCGTATCCTTCACCCAGTAGGGACAAACCGCCGTGACATATACCTTTTCCTTTAAGAGCTCTGCCCGCAGAGAACGGCTGTAGCTGATCAGAAAAGCCTTGCTGGCGCCGTATACCCCCAGCCCCGGCAAGGGCTGAAAACCTGCCGCCGAGCAGATTTGCAGAATATGACCGCCCTTTTTCATATAGGGAATGGTCAACTGCGTGATATCCACCACTGCCTTGTCATTTAAAAGGATCATATTATCCAGGTCCCTCCGGGACAGGTCCTTATTTTCTCCGATCTTTCCAAAGCCGGCGGCATTGATGAGCCAGGATACCTTCGGCTTATCTGCCTGCAGCTTTTCCTGATACGTCAGCAGTGCTTCTTCTTTCAACAGATCCAGCGGGAGAATGCAGACCTTCAGCTTCGGTTTTATCTTCTTCAGCTCTCTTCCCAATTCCTCCATCCGCTCCTGTCTTCTGGCGATAAGCCATACCTGTGTAAGCTTTTCTTTCTGAACCAACTGTTTTGCATATTCCATGCCAAGACCGCTGGAAGCACCTGTAATGATCGCTGTTGCCATGTGTGTGATTCCTTTCTAAATATGTTGTATTGTTTTGTATTGTATTGTTTTGTCTGTAAATTTCGCATTTTTCTTTTGCAATAACTTTCTTTACTTGCTATTGTACAACAAATTCTTTTGATGTACACTGAAATCGTGAATAAAAATTCACGAGATGGAGCAGAGGTGATACAGTTCAGATGCCGCCTGTCGACAGAGATCTGACCTATAAAGTTTTTTTACAGTTTACGGGTGTTCGGGGATGTTCGGATCGATAGCAGAATACAAAACCTAATGCACCGGAGCGCGGCAAAGTGCAAAACCTAATGCACCGGAGCGCGGCAGAATGGCTCGCATCCTTTGCACTGCGCGCCAGTTTTGCATGATCTGCATCGAAGCCGCAGGATGGTATCGGGCACGCTTTCAGAGCGTGCCCGATAGGCCAGAGGTGTCTGAGCGTCCCCGCATCAGGCGGGGATGCGAGTCCGGGCCGTGCCATCTGCAGACGAGAGGAAGATCATAGCAGAACGCAAAACGTAATGCACCGGAGCACGGCAGAATGGCTCGCATCCTTTGCACTGCGCGCCAGTTTTGCATGATCTGCATC
>CAVBJS010000114.1:0-3303 GCA_963596015.1 Bacteroidaceae bacterium | reverse complement strand
AAGGCCCGCGAGATCGAAGAGGAGCAGGCAGAAGCCGCCTGTCTTACCAGAGTAAGGAAGCGGCAGATCCTGACGGCCATTGCGGAGGATCCGCAGGCCAGCGCCGCCGATCGGTGCCGAGCCATAGACCTGGACAACAAGATGGAAGGCGAATACGTGGAGAAGGTCAGCGTATCCGGAAATCTTAACAATCCTTTCGAGGGTCTAAGTACGGAACAGCTACTGCGGCTTGCCGGAGAAGAGTGATGGGTGCATCTCGTGAGGATATAGCCAGGGCGGCACGCTGTGAGCTCTCCCGCCGTTCCTTTTGGTGGTATTGCCGGACTATGGCACCGGCCTTCTATAAAGAGGACAGAAGGTTTTTAAAAGACTTCTGCGACACCCTGCAAGGCTTCCTGGAAGGGAATGACAGTGTACTGATTGTCAACATGCCGCCGCGGCATGGCAAGAGTTACACCGTCAGCCACTTTGTGGAGTGGGTGCTGGGTATCAACCGCAATCAGAAAATAATGACGGGATCTTACAACGAGACCCTGTCAACGAGCTTTTCCAAGAATGTCCGCAACACCATTATGGAGATCAAGGCGGACAAGGACAGGATCGTTTACTCCGACATCTTTCCCAATTCAAAAATAAAATACGGCGACGCTGCTATGAACATGTGGAGTTTGGAAGGTGCTTACAACAGCTACCTGGCCACCTCCCCAAAAGGAACGGCCACCGGCTTTGGCTGTTCGCTGATGATCATAGACGACATCATCCGGTCGGCAGAGGATGCGTACAATGCCAACGTGCTGGAGGGGCATTGGAACTGGTTTACAAATACCATGCTTTCCCGTCTGGAGGAAGGCGGGAAGATCATTATCGTTATGACCCGTTGGCACTCCGAGGATTTAGCGGGGAGACTGATGGACAGCAGGCCGGACGCAAAAGTGATCCTGTACAAGGCAGTACAGGAAGACGGATCCATGCTGTGTCCGGAGATCCTGTCGAAAGAATCCTTTAAGCAGAAGACCAAGGACATGGGCGCGGAGATTGTAGAAGCTAACTACCAGCAGACGCCCATAGACATCAAGGGGCGGCTTTATACGGAGCTTAAGACTTATACAGAGCTTCCCTGTGACAGGGATGGCAAGCCGCTGTATACGGCGATCAAGAATTACACCGACACTGCAGATACGGGAAGCGACTATTTGTGCAGCATAAATTACGTCATCTATAACCAGGAAGCCTACGTAATAGGCGTGCTGTTCACCAAGGACGGCATGGAGATAACAGAACCGGCCACCGCCGCCATGCTGCAGGAAGACGGCGTCAACGTGGCGGATATAGAGTCCAACAACGGCGGCCGTAGCTTCGCCAGAGCGGTGGAGCGGATTTTAAAAGAGAAATATAAGACAAATCATACCGTGATTCACCCATTCACCCAGACCAAGAATAAGCAGTCCAGGATCCTTTCCAATAGCGCATGGGTGATGCATCACATCTACTTCCCGGCAAACTGGCGGGACAGATGGCCGGAGTTTTACATGGCCATGACCAAGTACCAGAAGGAAGGCAGGAACGCCCACGACGATGCGCCGGATGCTGTAACGGGTATCGCGGAGAAGATAGGCGCGGGAAGTACATTCAGCTTTGATTAAGGAGCAGATACAATGTTCGATTTCGGATTTGCCCAGATGGCAAATATAAACAGGATCATAAGGGAAGGCGGCAAAGACCACCTGACAGACCGGGAGTTTATGCAAAGGGAGTTGAACCACTTCCTTAACTCCCCGCAGCGCCGGCTGATGCTGGAGGGCGAGAATTACTTCTTAGGGGATATGGACATTCGGTTTAAGGAGCGCACCGCCATCGGTGCGGACGGCCTTCCGCAGCCCATCCATAACCTTCCCAACAGCAGGCTGAAGGATAACCAGTATCGCAAGATGGTACTGCAGAAGGTTAATTACCTGGTCGGCAAGCCCTTGTCAATGCAGAGCGAAGACAAAGCATACCTTGGCGCGTTGGGGGCAATATTCGGCGCCGGATGGAACAGGAAACTGCGGGCCATTGCGGAAGGGGCATTGAACGAGGGTATTTATTGGGCGTTTCCCACCTATGAGGTGGACGGCCATTTTGTCATCAGGACATTTCCGGGGTACGAGATCTGCCCGGAGTGGGCGGATGCAGAGCACGAGGTTTTGGAGTATGCATACCGCGTCTATCCCGTAAAGCTGTATCAGGGGAAGGTTATCGAGCGGACGATCTGGAAGGTGGAAGTATACACGGAGTCCGGCATAGACTTCTTTGAGTCGGACGGCTACAGCATGAACATCGTTCCCTGCGAGCCCTGGCATCAGGATTACATGCTGATCACAGACGAGGACGGCCACCAGGAGGGATACAACTGGTCACGCATTCCATTGATCCCCTTTAGAGCGAACAGATACGAGACACCTCTGATCAAGAGTGCCAAGAGCCTGCAGGACGCCATCAACACGATCCTGAGTAACTTCACCGACAACATGCAGGAGGATGCCAGGAATACAATCCTTGTCCTGGTCAA
The DNA here is from genome assembly GCA_963596015.1 of Bacteroidaceae bacterium. Taxonomy (GTDB): domain Bacteria; phylum Bacillota; class Clostridia; order Lachnospirales; family Lachnospiraceae; genus CAG-791. The sequence continues at coordinate 755 of CAVBJS010000114.1, read as the reverse complement.
CTATGACGGCGAGAATCTGGGTTCTTTCCGGCAGAACCTGTCTACTTATGGCGCGGTCAAGGTAACCAGCGTAGACGGCGTGCAGGGTGACGTTAAGACATTACAGGTCAGTGTTAACGCCGACAATTACAAGGCAATCCTGGAAGTGCTGAAAAAGGCAATGATAGAGAACTGCATGGGATACGATGCCAAGGATGATCGGATGAGCGGTACGCCCAACGAGATGAATATCCAGAGCATGTACAACGACATTGACATGGATGCCAGCACCATGGAGGCGGAGTTCCAGGCGGCGCTGGAACAACTCCTCTGGTTTGTGAAGGCACACCTGGCTAATACAGGCGCGGGAGATTTTGAAGATTCCAAGGTAACCTTTGTTTTCAACCGGAACATGATCATGAACCAGAGCGAGCTTATCAACAATGCCCGCAACAGCGAGGGTCTTGTGTCTGATGAGACCATACTGGCGCATCATCCTTGGGTCACGGACGTGGCTGCGGAGCTTGAGCGCGTGAAGAAGCAGAAGGAAGAGAACATCGAACAATACGGCTTTGGCGGAGGCAATCCCTTCGGTGCTTCGGATGAGGAGGCCATCGACGAGGAAGAAGACCGGAAGAAAGACAACGCCGAAGGCAAGAAGAGCGATGCCGGAAAGATGTAAAGCATGAGCAAGAATGACTACTGGCAGAGGCGCATGCGTGCCGTTGAGGAGGAAGGTTATAAGCTGGGGTATGACTCCTACAAGGAGACAGAGA
>CAVBJS010000113.1:0-3346 GCA_963596015.1 Bacteroidaceae bacterium | reverse complement strand
TCACAACAACTCATTCATTTCTTTCATACGGTCCAGGGCACGGAACACGGCTGCTGTAATGTCTTCCTGGCTATATTCCGGTGGAAAATACTGGGACAGCTGCTTATCTGTCATGGAGAACTTTCTCTTCTTCTCCGGCTCCTTGAAGAAGCTGTATACAACTTCCGTCGCTTTCTCATAATCCGCATCATTACCGGCAGCTGCATACTCCTGATAGGCCTCTTTCAGTGCCTTCGCCTGGGACTGGGAAGGGATCATGTCACTTAATTCTATGGCCTCTATCAGCACTCTTTGCCAGAGCTGTCCTAAAAATGACAGCTCATAGGCTACTGCTATCGTCAGCTTGCTCTCGTCCAGCATCTCCATAAGGGGCTGGATCAGATCACAAAGCTGAATGTACCTGGCGATCTGTCTGCCGGACATGCCCACAGATTTTGCCAGGTCCTCCCGGCTATTTGAAACATTTCTTTCCATTCCGGGACCGGCGTTATTTTCATCCTGCGCCTGTGGATCCTCCCCCACTTCATCCAGTACCGTAGTCTTTCCCTGATGCTTCATAGCCTCATACTTGCATTTAAGGCCATAGGCCAGCTCAGAAGGGAGCATATCTCCCCTCTGAATGTTGGTATCGAACATGATGATGCGCGTTTCGTCGTCTGTATAATTCCGGACGATGATCGGCAGCTCCCTGATATGCAGCTCCTGGGCCACGCTCTTTCTGGTATGGCCTGCAATAATCTCGTACTCTGCTGCATTCTCCGGTAAAGGACGGCACAAAAGCGGATTTACCACACCAATTTCCGCAACAGATTTTTTCAAAGAAGCGAATCTGTCTGCCGGCATGGGCTTGAAGGTATGGAAGCGGTTATCGTGCAGACTCTCTAGTGGCACATTGATGATCTCATTTTCGGAAGCACCGGCCGTAAACAGATCGTTAAAGCTGGACATCTGCATCTGTGACCTTAAATCAATTTTCGTCATTTGTATCCTCCTCTAACGCAAGCACTTCTTCCGTTAATGCATCATAAGCAGCTGCAGCCTTGCATCTTTTATCATGCACAAAGATGCTGTAGCCGCCGGCGGTACTCTCCACTGCCCGGACGGAATGAGGGATCATGGAGTTGAATATATAGATATTGTCCTTATAAACCTCTCTGACCAGACTGATGATCTCTCTGGCATGATGGGTTCTTTCATCGATCATGGTAAGCAGTATGCCTTCAATCTCTAAGGAAGGATTCATTTTGCGCTTTACATTGCCAAGGGTAGTGATCAGCTGCTGTAATCCCTTGATGGGAAGGAATGCAGCCTGTACCGGGATCAGCACTCTGTCCGCTGCCACAAGAGCATTGATCGTAACCATACCCAGGGACGGCGTGCAGTCGATCAGGATATAGTCGTAGTTCTCCTGAACGATAGAAACATACTCCTTAAGCACCTGCTCTCTGGCCATGGTATTTACCAGAGATACCTCTACACCGGAAAGCTCGATATTGCTGGGGATCAGATCCAGGGATACTTCCTTTCCCTCTATCTTTTCAGTATGGGTCAGAATGCCATCCTGCGGCTCCACGCCGATGTTGTTCACAAGATTTGAAAAGATCGTAGCCAGGGTATACTCGATCCGGTCCGGCTCCTTAAAGCCCAGTGCAGATGTAAGGCTTCCCTGCGCATCTGCATCGATCAGCAGGACCCTTTTCCCTTCCCTTGCCAGGCCGATGCCTAAGTTGATACATGTTGTGGTCTTTCCTACGCCACCTTTTTGATTAGCGATTGCGATTACTTTTGCCATGGTTTCTCCTCCTTTGGCGAAAATATATTAGTTGCGCTGTGATGGGCACAGTCCCTGCAGCTAAATGCTGCGTAAAAAAACTTCCGGACAAGACGCCCGGAAGTTAAACGCTGCTTCCGATCTAAGCCTGACGTGGTTTTCACTTGTGGACATCATGTCCACAAGTGAATTATTGACGTTGCATTACCTTGGGCATTGGGAATATGGGAAATGAAATATGTCAGGCCCAACCGGAAGATCAGCAATAAAAAAATCCCATTCACCAACGTGTTTATCGGTAAATGGGACAGTGCTGTCTGTGGGAATCGAACCCACGCGAGCAGACATTTTGGAGAAATCCAAACGTATCCCATCGCATCTGACTAATAAAGATACGCTTGGGAAAAATGTCCGCCCCTGCCAGATCCACTGGGACAGCATGAATTTTAATGATAAAAGGAAATAACATCCAGCTTTTGCTGTTCTTTTATGCACCGGAAAGCAATGTTCCGATGCGGCGATCCGCTGCATTGCTGCAGCTTGTACAACAAAACGGCGGGTTAGGATACCCGCCGTTTGTAAGCAAATATGATTTTCAATCTGCTCTTTATTTAATTCACAGGGTTACTGATCTGCTGCTCTTGAAAGCATTATCAGCTTTTACTTCAATGGATCCGCTTACTCTACATCCTGCAGAGCAGCCATATCTTCCTCGCCGGTACGAACCTTTACGACCTTTAATACATCGTAAACGAAGATCTTACCATCGCCGATATGTCCGGTATAAAGAACCTTCTTAGCGGTCTCGATAACAGTGCTTACCGGGATCTTGCCGATGATAACTTCCAGCTTGATCTTAGGAAGGAGCGTGCTGTCCATCTCGACGCCACGATAATACTCGCCGGAGCCTTTCTGGATACCGCAGCCCATAACCTGGGTCATGGTCATGCCGGTAACACCGATGGAGTTAAGCGCGTTCTTTAATTCCTCAAACTTGGAAAGTCTGGTGATGATAACTACCTTGTGAAGGCCGGTAGCTAAGCTTGCCGGAGCCTTTTCCTCTACGACCGGAACAGCTGCGTTCTTCTGTGCCTCGGTGGCAGCTACGTAGTTGTCCTCGCCTAAGTCAGTGTTCTCATTGACAGACATATCAGCCAGAGCTACGTCAGTGATAGCAAAGCCTGCGTAAGCACTTGCCAGGCCATGCTCGTGAATGTCAAGACCGTCGATCTCTACCTGTGCCGGAACACGAAGACCAATGAACTTATCGATAAGCTTGTAAACGATAGTAACGGTAACAGCTACCCAAACGATAACAGCAGCAACGCCCAGGATCTGGATGCCCAGCTGCTTGAAGCCGCCGCCGTAGAAAAGGCCAAGGCCTACACCGTCAGCGCCGGTGGAGAAAAGGCCTACCATGATGGTACCCATAGCACCGCAGACACCGTGTACGGAGATAGCGCCTACCGGGTCATCTACCTTGAACTTAACGTCCAGGATCTCTACAGAGAATACTACCACGATACCGGTAACGATACCCATGATAGCAGAACCCATAGGGCTGACAGCGTCACA
>CAVBJS010000112.1:0-3568 GCA_963596015.1 Bacteroidaceae bacterium | reverse complement strand
CGAGCTAAGGACCGAGGCCTCGCAAGGCCCCTCACCCGGACACACTCCGCCACCCACAGCCTGATCGGCGTCTGAACTGTAACTTTGCGCTACAGCTATGCTGCGGCTTATCCATCATCTATTGATGATACCTGAAATTTCGGTTATCATCATATCAAAAAGGGACAGGCTTGTGAACCCTCATAATCAGTATAAATCTGTATCTACATAAGAAAAGAAGGAATCAAGAATCAACGTTATGAATGCTGACATCAACGAAGCACTGCGCTATGCCGGGGTGCCATCCCCTCCGCCGGAGGATCTGCGCTGCGCCATGGAATCCGTCGCAGCCCAGGTAAATAAGAGAATAACGCCCCGCTGGCACTGGCGTCTTTATGACTTAGAGCACCGCACCGGTGATGAATATCTGCCGGCCCTTAACCTGGCGCTGACGGGGCGATCTGCCGGACGCATGCTGGCCGGGTGTGACCGGGCCGTCCTTCTTTGCTGTACCCTGGGCAGTGTTTTTGACAGTTACCTGCGGGCTTTGCAAAGCCGGGATATGGCAAAAGCCCTTCTCACCGATGCCTATGGTAATGCGCTGGTGGAAGCGGGATGCGATGCCGCAGAAAAAGAGATCGCCCAAAAAATGCCGGGGATCTACCTGACAGACCGGTTCAGCCCGGGCTATGGAGATCTGCCTCTTGCCCTGCAGCCTTCCCTTTGTCAGGCGCTGCAAACAGAATACAGGCTGGGGGTCTATGTCACAGACAGTCTGCTGATGAATCCGTGCAAGTCTGTCACCGCCATCATCGGTCTCTCTCATCAGCCCCAGATGGCCCGCATTCGGGGCTGCGGCTATTGTTCCATGAAAGATACCTGTCAGATCAGAAAAGGAGGAAAAACCTGTGGGTCTTTTTGATTTCAATAAATTGCTTTTTTTAGACGGTGCCATGGGCACTGTACTGCAGCAACGAGGATTGGCCGTAGGTGAACAGCCGGAGCTGTTAAACCTGACCCAGCCCGCTCTGCTGCAGCAGATCTACCGGGAGTATATGGAAGCCGGCAGCCAGGTCATTTATGCCAATACCTTCGGTGCCAATGCCCATAAGCTGGCCCGCACCGGCCACGGCGTAGAGGAGATCATCACCGCCGCCATCAAGCTGGCAAGGGAAAGCGTCGAAGGCAGTGAAACACTGGTGGCACTGGATATAGGACCTTTGGGCGAATTATTGGAGCCCATGGGAACTCTGACCTTTGAAGCAGCCTATGAACTCTTTAAAGAAATGGCTGTAGCCGGTGAAAAAGCCGGTGCCCAACTGGCAGTGATCGAGACCATGACGGATCTCTATGAAGCTAAGGCAGCTCTGCTGGCTGTTAAAGAGAACACTTCTCTGCCTGCTTTTGTCACCATGTCTTTTGAGGAACGGGGCCGCACCTTTACAGGCTGTACCATTCCTTCCATGGCCAGGACCCTGGAGGGTCTGGGGGCAGATGCCATCGGCCTTAACTGCTCCATGGGACCGGATCTGCTGGCTCCCCTTCTGAAGGAGCTTTGTGAAAACACTACCCTACCGGTCATCGCCAAGCCCAATGCCGGTCTGCCGGATCCGGTAGACGGTCACTATGACATGGGACCGGAGGATTTCGTCAAGGCCCTGGAGCCCTGCTTAGAAGCCGGCGTCACCATCTTCGGCGGCTGCTGCGGCACTTCTCCGGAATATATCCGCCAGGTTAAGGCGGCTTTTCAGGACAAGCAGCCTGCAAAACGCAGCTATCAGCACACTTCCTTTTTGTGCACTCCCACGGTAGCTCTTCCCATCGAGGGCGTCCGTACCATCGGTGAGCGCATCAACCCTACCGGCAAAAAGCGTTTCCAGAAGGCATTATTGGAGCAGGATCTGGATTATATCCTGGACGTAGGCATCCAGGAAGTGGATGCCGGCGCCGATATCCTGGATGTAAATGTGGGCTATCCCGGCGTAGATGAAGTGGACATGCTCCCTAAGGTGGTCAAAAAGCTGCAGAGCGTCCTGGATGTTCCCCTGCAGTTAGATTCCTCCAATCCGGCGGCTCTGGAAGCAGGTCTTCGGGTTTACAACGGAAAGCCCGCTGTCAACTCCGTCAACGGCAATCTGGAGACCCAGCAAAAGGTGCTGCCTATCGTCAAAAAGTACGGCGCCGCTGTGGTAGGCCTGGCCTTAGATGAGGACGGCATTCCCCAGACGGCAGAAGGACGTATCCAGATCGCCAAGCGCATTTTGGATGCTGCCCTCTCCTATGGCATTGCCAAAGAGGATGTATGGATCGACTGTCTGACCCTTACCGTATCTGCCCAGCAGGAGCAAGCCAAGGAGACTCTGGCGGCTCTTCGGACAGTCCATTTCGAAATGGGTCTGCAGACTGTGCTGGGTGTCTCCAATATTTCCTTCGGCCTGCCTAACCGACCTCTGATCACGGAGACCTTCCTGATCCAGGCTATGGAATCCGGTCTGACCCTGCCCATCATCAATCCCAATCAGACCATTATGATGGACGCCGTCAGTGCTTTCCGGGTATTGTCCTGCGAGGATAAGGAATGCCGCGCCTATGTAGAGAGATTTGCCAATGCTGCTCCTCTTACCAGCAATACCGGCAGTGGTGCAGGAAACGGCACATCCGGCAATGCAGGGGGCAACGGTGCCGGCAGCGGTGCTGGATCCGGTGCAGGTGCCGGCAAAGCCTCTAACGCCGCTTCCGGCGGGTCCATGACGCTGGAAGACGCCATCGTCCGGGGTCTGCAAGGCGAATCCGGCCGTCTCGCCAAAGAAGCCCTGGAAAAGGAAGACGAGCTGACTATCGTAGAAAAAAGACTGATCCCCGCCCTGGATGTGGTAGGTGAAGCCTACGAAAAGGGAACCATGTTCCTGCCCCAGCTTCTGAGTGCCGCCCAGGCGGCCCAGTCCGTCTTTGAAGTCATCCGTGCCTCCATGGCGCAGAAAGGCGGCGTAGTTAAAAAGGGCGCCTTGGTCATCGCCACCGTAAAGGGTGATATTCACGACATTGGCAAAAATATCGTAAAAACCGTATTGGAAAATTATGGCTACGACGTCATCGATCTGGGAAGAGACGTTCCCCCGGAACTTATCCTTAAAACCGTACAGGAAAAGAATATCCGTCTGGTAGGTCTCTCCGCGCTGATGACCACTACCCTTCCCTCCATGGAAGAGACCATTCAGCTGCTGCATACCCTGCCGGATCCGCCCCTTACCTTTGTAGGCGGCGCCGTAGTTACACCGGAATATGCTAAGAAAATGGGCGCTGACTTCTATGCCAAGGATGCCCGGGAAAGCGTAGAGATCGCCAGAAAGGTCTTCGGACAGTAAGTACAGAAGTTAGAAGTTAGAAGCTAAAAGCAGAAAATAGAAGCTAAAAGCAGAAAAACGAAACTCCCCGCAGGATACCTTGGAATGGTATTCTGCGGGGAGTTTTTTTTAGAAAATCAGCACAAACAAAAAAATCGTTTGCACTGCCATAAGCAATGAAACGATTCTGAGTGACTCCGACGGGAATTGAACCCGTGTTACCGCCGTGAAAGGGCGATGTCTTA
>CAVBJS010000111.1:0-3602 GCA_963596015.1 Bacteroidaceae bacterium | reverse complement strand
CATCAGGCGGGGATGCGAGTTCGGGCCGGGCCATCCGCAGGCGAGAGGCAGATCATAAGCAAAACGGCGCAAAGTGCAAGGTGCGAGACATCTGCCGCGCTCCGGTGCATGGACGGGCGAAACTAAATTATCGTAGTAACCGGCGAAGCTACCCTCTCACCTGCCCATTTCCCCGAACCTGATACTTATAGGAAGTCAGAGCCGGCAGACCCATGGGGCCTCTGGCGTGAAGCTTCTGGGTGCTGATACCGATCTCAGCGCCGAATCCAAATTCAAAGCCGTCGGTAAATCTGGTGGAAGCATTCACATAGACGCAGGCTGCATCCACCTGATCAAGGAACTGTTCCGCGCTGTCCTTATTTTCTGTGACGATGCAGTCGGAATGACCGGTATTATAGTGATTGATATGGGCGATGGCCTCCTCTAAGGAAGAGACGGTCTTGACTGACATAATATAGTCCAGATACTCTTTTCCGAAATCCTCCGGCGTAGCCTCTACAGCGTCAGGCAGGAAGGGTCTTGCCTGTTCATCTGCCCGCAGCTCCACGCTGTGCTCCTTCATAGCCTGCGCTAACAGGGGAAGGAAGCTTTCTTTGACCGCTTCATGCACTACCAGAGACTCGGCGGCATTGCAAACACTGATGCGCTGAGTCTTGGCATTTACCACGATGGAGACAGCCTTTGTCAGGTCTGCATCCTTATCCACATAGATATGGCAGTTGCCTGTGCCCGTCTCGATCACGGGGATATCGCTCTCCTCCACCACAGCCCGGATCAGCCCGGCGCCGCCTCTGGGGATCAGTACATCCACATACTCTCTCATCTTCATAAATTCTTTGGCCGCACTGCGGTCTGCGGTGGCGATAAGCTGCACCGCATTGGGATTCACACCGCATTCTGCCAGTGCCTTCTGCAGTATCCCGGTAATGGCCTCATTGGAGGAAAGAGCATCGCTGCCGCCCTTTAAAATAGCGGCATTGCCGGCCTTAAAACAAAGGGCAAAAGCATCCGCCGTCACGTTGGGTCTGGACTCGTAAATGATACCGATCACCCCAAGCGGCACTCTGACCCTGCTGATGGAAAGCCCGTTGGGTCTGGTAAATTCCTCTATCACCTCTCCGTTGGGATCCGGCAATTCTGCCACCTGCAGCAGACCCTCTGCCATCTGGGCAATGCGCTCCCCGGTCAAAAGCAAACGATCCTGCATTGCCTGGCGCATGCCGCTTTCCTTGGCTCTGTCTATATCCTGCTGATTGGCCTTAAGGATCTCTTCCTCATTGTCTACCAAAAACTTAGCCGCTGTCTTTAGGACTTCATTCTTTTTTTCCGTAGACAAACGCTGGATCTCATACTTTACCCCTGCCCCGTCACGGCAGATCTCTTCTACTGTTTTTTTCATATGCACACTACCTCCGTTTCTGAGCTGCCCCTTTTCTGTCATGATCCGGGACGGCTTTCGGTCATGGATCTCTGCAGGAATCCTGTCTGTCACCTGTAGCGAAAATGCCAGCGCTATGGTCTCGCACGCAGGAAACCGTTCCAGATATCTGTCATAAAAGCCGCCGGCATAGCCGATGCGATTACAATCACGATCAAAGGCAGCCCCCGGCATGATCATCAGGGTGCACCCGTGCATGCCATTCTCCGCCTCTTTCTCCGGTCTTATCTCTGTTTCTTTCTCCGCCACGATCGACGGCACTGTCTCTGTTTCTTTCTCTGACACTGTCGACGGTACTGTCTCTGTTTCTTTCTCCGGCATGATCGACGGCATTGCCTCTGTTTCTTTCTCCGGCACGATCGACGATACTGTCTTAGGCATCTTCTTTGTATCTGACTCCGGATCAATTTCCGGAATAAACTTTCGCCCTTCCAGCGCAGGCGGCTCCGGAATTCCCCATTTAGATAGTTCCAGGTGCCAGACTTCCTCTTCGTTCATCACCCGGAAAAACTCCATCTCTCCCGACTTTTCCCGGTAGGCAGAAGGCATTACCCGGGGCAGATACACCCGTTTGCCATCCTGTAGGGCACACCTGATCAGCTCCATGGTCTCCACTTCACTGCGAAAGCTCACATAGATCAGAATGTTCTCTGCCTGTCTGTAACTGTCTGTCTCCAGCACCTTCTCCGTGATTTGCCTGCTGTAAGCCCGGCGCAGTTCTTTCGGCAATGCATCTCTTTTTTGCAGGATGCGTTGCCGAATCTGGTTTTTTTGTTTTTTTCTGTCAGCTAAGGGCTGCTCTTCTTTTATTTCCGTTACTGTCATGTTTACCTTTAGATATTGCCATCAATACGGCATCACAGCTGTGAATGGGGTATGTAAAGACAGATTCTTCACTATGCTGTTTCATACATGCCTCTTTTTTGTGAAGGAAGGAACGAACAGAACATATCTCCATCAGGATCATGAACTTCCTAATAATCCAACTCCTCCATATAAGACTGCAGATCAAAGCTTTCCTTTTTATTCTGTCTGAAGAGAGTCCCTACGTTTTTACCGGTAATGACATCATGGATGATATTCATGTTCTTGCTGTTGACGATCACCATGTCACAACCGCTGCTGGTGGCAATCTTGGCCGCACTTAATTTGGTAGCCATACCGCCGGTCCCCCCGGCGCTGCCCGGGGTTGCTTTGCCCATGTCCATCATCTCATCGGATAAAGTCGGCACGTATTCGATGAAACGTGCATCCGGGTTAGAACGGGGATCGTCCGTATACAGACCGTCCACATCCGAAAGCAGGATCAGCAGATCCGCCTCCATCAGAGAAGAAACCATGGAGGCCAAGCTGTCATTGTCGCCCACCTTGTACTCGTAGGTAGCTACGGAGTCATTCTCATTGACGATAGGGATCACATCCAGCTTTAACAACTCCGTAAAGGTATTATGGAGATTGTACTTGCTCAGACTGTTGGTGATGGTATTCTTGGTCATCAGGATCTGGCCTGTCAGCTGATTATAATCCTCAAAGCATTTCTGATAGATCATCATCAGTCTGGCCTGGCCGATGGATGCACATGCCTGTTTTACGGTAATTGGGCTGTCACTTTCCATGCTCTGTGTGCGGGCACTGACTACCTCACGGCCCACAGCTGTTGCACCGGAGCTTACCAGGATCACCTCTTTGCCCTTATTCTTTATATCCGACAGTTCTCTGGCCAGCCGGTCTATCTTGTGATAGTCAAGGCGCCCTGTCTCCGGCCGTAGCAGCGAAGAAGTGCCCACTTTAATTACAATGCGCTTTCGCTCCGGCAGCTGCTTGCGGTATTCTATGCCTTCCTGATAAAGGGCATCCTCCTGCCCCTGGGTTTCCTTTTTCATTTGCTGTATTCATCCTCCTTAGTTCAGATGATATATCTGTCTGCTGCATCTGGCAATTCTTACTGTTTACGTAGTTCCCACAGAGCCCGTCGCTGTTACAGTGCAGACGCCGGCCCATCGGCAGGGGCTGTACTATAACTATTTTTACAGTCTATGGGGGTCGGATCGATACCAGAGCGCAAACGTAATGCAACGGGGCGCGGCAGAATGGCTCGCATCCTTTGCGCTGCGCGCCGGTTTTGCATGATCTGCATCGAAGCCGCAGGATGGTATCGGGCACG
>CAVBJS010000110.1:0-3615 GCA_963596015.1 Bacteroidaceae bacterium | reverse complement strand
CTTCCATGAAAATACGCTGTTCGCCGGGTCGCAGATAAGACAGCTCAACGGCAGGGTTAAAGGATATTTTCTTCTGGTCCACCAGGTCGAGAAGTTCCGGGACAAGTTTGGTAAGTCTAATATAGCGTTCGACCTGCTTATAGCTTTCTCCGGTTCCTTCTGCTATCTCCTCTGTTGTCCTTTTGAACTTTGAGACAACTTGTCCCGAAGTTAAATCAGACCTTGATCCCTGATGTTTCATGGCTTCCATCTTCATCTTATACGCAAACGCCCGCTCACTCGGCAGTATGCTTTCACGCTGCAGATTCGAATCAACCATCAGCACCGTTGCCGCATCATCATCCATCTGCCTTACCAGTACCGGCACCTGGGTCAGACCGGCGGATGCAGCCGCATGGGCCCGGCGGTGACCGGAGATGATCTCATACGTGCCGTCTTCCTTCGGTCTTGCGATCAGCGGCGTCAGCACACCGTACTGGGCAATGCTTTCCGTAGTTCGGAGCATCGCTTCATCATCGATTACCTTGAACGGATGGTTCTTAAAGGGTACCAGTTTGCTGATATCGAGATTCTGCACTCTTTCCAGCTGACTTTCCGCACGGCTTTCATCGGTCTCAAAGAGGTCATCGTAGCTGGTCAAGCTGATGCTTGTGCCTTTTTTCGGCATTGGAAATCACCTCCTTCGTCAGCGTTTTATAAGCTTCGGCCACTTTGCCTCCCGGGTCATGTTCAAAGATGCTGACGCCCTCGGCACTGATCTCTGCCGCACGGACAGATCTTGGAATATCCGTGTCGTATACTTTCAGCCTGCCTCCGTAGGTGTCTCGGATCAAAGCGCTGATCTCTTTTGCGTAGTTTGTTCTGGCATCCACCATGGTCAGCAGGATTCCTTCGATCTTCAGCTTCGGATTGATCTGCCGTTTTACCTTATTTACCGTCTGCAGCAGCTGTTCCAGACCTTTGGCCGACAGATAATTTGCCTGAACGGGGATCAGGACCTGATCCGATGCAGCAAGGGCATTCACCGTCAGCATGCCAAGGGAAGGCATGCAGTCCAGCAGGATAAAATCATACCGGCCCTTCACAGTCTCCAGGTACTGCTTCAGGATCGTTTCTCTGCTCATGGCATTTACCATGGCAACCTCAAGGCCCGACAGCGTAATATTTGCGGGAACGAGATTCACGCCTTCTTCATGTGTCAGGATACCCTCCCCGGGTGCGATGGTCTTCTCCTGCATAACCTTTTCCATCAGATCCGTCAACGTGACCTGCAGATCATCCGGCCTTGCATTTCCGAGAGCTATTGTGAGCGAGCCCTGGGGATCCGTGTCCACCAGCAGGACTCTTTTTCCTTCGTTGGCAAGACCGATCCCCAGATTCTCACAGGTGGTGGCCTTACCGGTTCCACCTTTTTGATTCACTACAGCCATTACTGTGGCTTTCGACATTGAACTCAATCACCTCCTTTACAGCATTCCTTCGGCCAAGTCGTTGTTTACCCATGCCTGATAGTATGGGCTGATGGTTGTGGGCGCATTGTAGAGCGCGGTCAGCAGATACTGCCGGATATTCCTTACCTTGGTGGAGTTTTCCGTCAGGCACTTCAGCACGTAGCGGATGTGTTCCGCGGTAAGCTTCATCAGCTGGCTTTTTACTACCTCCGTAGGCTTATCATCCCCGGCAATGCGGATCACTTTTCTCTTCGTACTGCAGGTATCCACCAGAATATCCAGTATTCCCATGATGGTCTCTTCCTCATAGGGATCATCCCGCAGAAGAGCTTCTATCTCCAAGGAACTTCTGAAATATTCTTCATACTCCTTTCGAATGCGTATCCCTTCGTCATCCGATCCGGATAAGATAGGATCAGTATCGATATACTCAGTATTATTACCATCAGTATTAGTTCCGTGTCGTTTTGACACTTCAAGAGATGTGGTTTTAACACTTCCGGAAGTGTCGTTTTGACATTTCAGGAAATGTCCTCCCACAGAGTTATCCACCGCGCTGATGAAATTCTTGACGTAGATCAGGTTCGGTTTCCCCAGACCCTGCCGCTTGCGCTCGATGAGCCCTGCCTTTCTTTCCAGTTCATCCAGCAGCTGTCCTGCCTTTTTGTTGCCGCAGCTTAAGTCTGCCATGATCTGCTCGATCGTGTAGATGATATACACCCGGCCGCCTTCATCGATCCAGTTATGCTTCACGGAAAGGGAAACCCGATCCAGCATGATGCCGTACAGTGTCTTCGACTCTGCCGATAGATCTTTGAACCGCTCGCTGGTGAACAGTACCTTGGGCACCCGGTAGAAGGAAAACTGCTCCGCCTGGGCGCCGTAGAAATAATCAAACTCGCAATTACATCACCTCTTTTCCGGAGTATTTATCGCGTTTGAAAGATTTCCGGAGTAACTGTTGCGTTTGAGAGGCTGCTTACGAAAGACATCCACATCTTTCCCGAACGGGCAGCGCGTAAAGGTACAGGTCCTGTAACGGAAATCATCCCTGTAATACGGGCAATGGGGACAGCTTTCCGGCTTTGCCTCCTTTTTACCGGCTGCCTTTCTGACCAGCTTCTCATAATGACGGAACGCTTCTTTCTTCTTACGCAATCCCCACACCTTCTTTCTTCCTGCGGCTTTCTCTGTTTGTCTGCAGCCAGCGGTCCAACTGCCGGTAGCAGACAACGCTCACGCAGGGCTTACCTTTGGCATAGCAGCAGTTTTCGCATCTGCGCTCCTGTTCGGTCTTGATGATCTCTGCCAGGTAATAGCAGTTCTCCCTGCCGAGGATGCAGCCCACCTTGCGGTTCTTCCAGAAGAAGCACTGCCGGCAGTCGGACGGCTTGTCTGCAAAGTAGCTGACACCATCGATCCGAATTGTCTTTTGTCTCGGTTTCTTTCTCATGCGATATCCTCCATATTTTTGATACGCCCCGGGGAATCCCCGGAACGACAAAAGCCTCGTGATGATCCATTGTCACCACGAGGCTATGTAAAATATCGCTGTTCTATTGTTATTCAATACCAGGCAACTGTACCGGTTTCCTTTATCGTTCCATTTTCATAGGCATTATTGATATCATCTAATGCATGCGATCCATATTGCCAACATTTTGAATCATTCTCGGGTAAAGGAAATTCGTCGTCCTTTAACAGTGGACGCCCCTCTTCCACTCTCATTTGGTTGATAGCATCCCTCATTTCTTTAAGGTCGTCAACCAATACCGGAATTTCGAAATCTTCCTCTGCCGGTTTAGTAATAGAAATTGTATCTTCTTCAATATTGATCTCGATCACACCGGGCATCTTTTCTTCATTACCCTCAGGCCAATAATGCCACTGTATTTTCCTATCATCATGAAATATCAGCTTATAAATAACCATCTTATTGCTTCCCTCCGACAGCTGAATTTGAAAAATAATTAGCCACCCGGTTATCCATTTCGGTCCCTGAAAAACCCGGTTAGCCTCGAAACAGACGGTATAAAGTGATATAAATCACGTCAGATCACGACAAAAAAGCACAAACCGCGCAGCCGTTTTCGCCGCCCTGCAGGTATGAAAAAAGCCCGGAAAACCTTGATTTTCCGGGCTTTGTAAGCATATGGATAAGAGA
>CAVBJS010000109.1:0-3965 GCA_963596015.1 Bacteroidaceae bacterium | reverse complement strand
TTTGCATGATCTGCATCGAAGCCGCAGGATGGTATCGGGCACGCTTTCAGAGCGATCCCGATAGGACCGAGGTGTCTGAGCATCCCCGCATTAGGCGGGGATGCGAGTTCAGGCCGGGCCATCCGCAGGCGAGAGGCAGATCATAGGAAAATGGCGCAAAGTGCAAGTGGCGAGACATCTGCTGCGCTCCGGTGCATGGCCGGGCGACACTAAATTATTTTAATAATCTGTAACTTTTACTGCTTTTTTATCTGTTTTTCCCCTGTTGACAAATACCCCGCAGGGGTATATCATCAATATTGTCGAAATACCCCATCAGGGTATTCACAGTGTATCATAAATACCTTGTCAGTCATTACCCATATATGTCTTCCAAAAGAGCAAATTTCCTCAGGATAGCACACAACCGTAAAAAAGGAGGTTTCCCATGCCGGATAAGAAAGTAACGGAAGAAAAGTCTACGGACTGCTGTTCCAGCACCCAATGTCCTCATTGTCAGCACAAGCATACCCCCAGAGATCCCGAGTCCCTACGACAGCTGCAGAACCGCTTAAGCCGCATTATCGGACAGCTGAACGGCATCAAATCCATGCTGGATGATAACCGCTACTGCGGCGATATCCTGACGCAGCTGGCTGCGGCTGAGAGCGCGCTGCAGAGTCTTGGCTATGTACTGCTGCAGGAGCACATGAATACCTGCGTAGTAGAGGGTATCAAAGAGGGCAATACAGAGATCATGGACGAAGCATTGGCCCTGATCAAGAAAATAAAGTAGTGCAGCTGCAGCTTCGCTGCATAGAAACGGAGTTTACCATGAGTAACCAAAAATTTAATGTCACAGGCATGTCCTGTGCCGCCTGCAGCGCCCATGTGGAGAAGGCGGTCTCCGGGGTGACGGGTGTCAGCAATGTCGCCGTCAGCCTTTTAACCAACAGTATGAATGTGGAGTTTCAGGAGCCGGCCACGGCTGCCCTGATCTGCCAGGCCGTATCCGATGCCGGCTATGGTGCCGCTCCGACCCAGGAGGGCCCAGGCAGCTCCGGTGCATCTGCCGCCGCAGAGCGAGCCGCTGCCAGAGAAGCTCTGGAGGATCACGAGACGCCGTTGATCGCCAAACGGCTGATCGCCTCCCTGCTCCTGCTCCTGCCTCTTATGTATCTCTCCATGGGGCATCTGATGTGGGGCTGGCCGGTGCCGTCCATTCTCGGCAGTAACCACCTGGCCATGGCCCTGTATGAAATGCTTCTGACCATCGCCGTCATGGTCATCAACCAGAAATTCTTTATCAATGGCTTTAAGAGCCTGCTGCACCGGGCCCCGAATATGGATACCCTGATAGCTCTGGGCAGCACCGCCGCCTTTGTATACAGCACCGCCATCGTATTTCAGATGACCGCTGTCAGCGACATGGAGACCTGGCATCAGCAGCTGCACGGTCTTTACTTTGAATCCGCCGCTATGATCCTTACCCTGATCACGGTGGGGAAAATGCTGGAAGCCCGCAGCAAAGGAAAGACCACCAATGCCATCCGGGCTCTTATGGACTTAGCTCCCCGCACCGCCCATGTGATCCGGGACGGCGTGGAAACAGAGATCCCTGCGGAGGAAGTCCGCATCGGTGATACCTTCCTGGTAAAGCCCGGCGAGAGCATTCCCGTAGACGGCACCGTCCTCTCCGGCGAAAGTGCTGTCAACGAGGCAGCTCTTACCGGTGAAAGCCTTCCGGTGGACAAGGCCCCCGGCAGCACCGTCAGCGCCGCTACCATCAACCAGAACGGTGCCCTGACCTGTGAGGCCACCCGGGTCGGCAATGATACTACCCTGCAGCAGATCATCGACATGGTAGAGAACGCCGCTGCCACCAAGGCCCCTATTGCCAAAATTGCCGACAAAGTATCCGGTATTTTTGTTCCCACGGTCATTACCATTGCCGTCCTTGATTTCATCATCTGGATGATCGCCCGGGGTGACTTCGGCTTCGCACTGGCCAGAGCCATCAGCGTTCTGGTGATCAGCTGCCCCTGCGCACTGGGCCTGGCTACCCCGGTTGCCATCATGGTGGGCAGCGGTCTGGGTGCCAGAAACGGCATTCTCTTTAAGACCGCCGCTTCTCTGGAAGCCACCGGCAACACAGACTTTGTGGTCCTGGATAAGACCGGCACCGTGACCCAGGGCAAGCCCCAGGTCACCCAGATCGTTCCGACCCGGGGTATATCCGAAGAGGAGCTGCTGCAGCTTGCCTGCTCTCTGGAAAACTACAGTGAGCATCCTCTTGCCAGAGCTATCGCCGCCAAAGCCCAGGAACAGGGCATTACCCCGCAGGAGGTCACTGACTTCTCTGCCCTGCCGGGACATGGTGTCCGGGCCATCTGGCAGGGACATACCCTCACCGGCGGCAACGCTGCTTCCATCCAACAGCTGCTGCAGACCGGCCACATACAGACCGATTCCATCCAGGAGATCTTCACCGCCGGCGAGTCTCTGGCTGCCAAAGGCTGCACCCCTCTTTACTTCATGAAGGATGATGCGCTGCTGGGTCTGATCGCCGTGGCCGATGTAGTAAAACCGGACAGTGCCCAGGCCATCCGGGAATTAAATCAGATGGGCATCCGTACCGTCCTGCTTACCGGCGACAATCACGCCACCGCCGCAGCCATCGGTGCTCAGATCGGCGTCTCCGCCATCGTCTCCGATGTTCTGCCGGGCGATAAGGAAGAAGTCATCCGAAAGCTCACGGAATACGGCAAGGTGGCCATGGTAGGCGACGGCATCAACGACGCACCGGCCCTGACCAGAGCGGATGTAGGCATCGCCATCGGTGCCGGTGCAGACGTGGCGCTTGATGCCGCCGATGTGGTATTGATGAAATCCGGCATCCAGGATGTATGCGGTGCCATCCGCCTCTCCCGGGCTGTCCTTCGCAACATCCACGAGAACCTGTTCTGGGCGTTCTTTTACAATGTCATCGGCATCCCACTGGCAGCCGGCGCTCTGATCCCGCTTTTCGGCCTTACTTTAAATCCCATGGTAGGCGCTGCCGCCATGAGCCTTTCCAGCTTCTGCGTGGTCACCAATGCCCTGCGGATGAACCTTTTCAATCTCCGCAGTACAAAGCTGGATAAGAAGCATACCGCCAAAGAGATTCCGGCATTTTTGCAGCAATATCGATCCAATACAACCCAAACAACACAAACCCAAACACAAAAGGAGGATAAGACAATGACAAGAACAATTTCTGTAAAAGGTATGATGTGTGAGCACTGCGTCGCCCATGTAAAGAAAGCCCTGGAGGCCGTAGAGGGCGTCTCCGAGGCAAAGGTAAGCCTGGCTGATCAGAATGCTGTCGTAACCTTAACCCAGGAAGTAGCTAACGGCGACCTGAAAAAGGCTGTCACCGATGCCGGCTATGAAGTAACGGATATTCAGTAATCCTGATGCGTATGGCCTTTGTCAAAGTGTATACTCGCTAAATACATACCTGCCAAGTGTACACTCGCTAAGTACATACCTGCCTAGTGCATACTCACAAAGTATATACTTGCCAGGTGCACACTCACAAAGTACATATTTGCCAAGTATATACTCGCATAGTACATGCTTGCCATAAACACACTCGACAAATACATACTCTCAGGTTTGAAAAAGGAACAGCGTATACTGTTCCTTTTTTGTGTTTCAAAGCCGTTGCTGATGTTTAAAATACGTTAAGAAATGAGTTATTTCTGTGTCAGCGCTATCGCTGCTCCGCAGCCCACCACCGTTACGGTTCAGACACCGGCCAGTCGGCGGGAGGCCGAAACTATAACGGTTTTCTTACAGTTTATGGAATTCGGATCAATAGCAGAAGGAAAAACGACGTAATGCACCGGAGCACGGCAGAATGGCTCGCATCCTTTGCACTGCGCGCCAGTTTTGCATGATCTGCATCGAAGCCGCAGGATGGTATCGGGCACGCTTTCAGAGCG
>CAVBJS010000108.1:0-3969 GCA_963596015.1 Bacteroidaceae bacterium | reverse complement strand
ATGCAGATCATGCAAAACTGGCGCGCAGTGCAAAGGTTGCGAGCCATTCTGCCGCACTCCGGTGCATTACGTTTTGCGTTCTGTGATTGATCCGAACACCCATAAACTTAAAAAAATTGTTATAGTCCGGATTTATGCCGCTTGGCCGGCGTCTGAACAGTAACCGGTTCGGCCGGTGAAACCCACGCAGAAACGGCCTTTTATTGACTTTCCCCGGTTTTCTATATATAATATGGTGCAATCTGCATCGGGGCAGCCAGACAAAACAGGCTGTGCCGGTTAGTTTTTTGCCTGATACAGGCATGGTATGGGAGGAAACAGACCAGACATGGAAGAAAAAAAGAATATTCTGACTTACGAAGGACTGAAAAGATACGAAGATGAGCTGCACGATCTGAAGGTAAACAGACGGCAGGAAGTAGCACAGAAGATCAAAGAGGCCAGAGAGCAGGGTGACTTATCCGAGAATGCAGAGTACGATGCAGCAAAGGATGAGCAGAGAGACATCGAGGCCAGGATCGAGGAGCTGGAGAAGATCCTGAAGAATGCTGAAGTCGTAGTAGAGGACGAGGTAGACTTAGATAAGATAAACATCGGCTGCCGTGTAAAGATCCACGACATGGAGTACGATGAGGACTTAGAGTACAAGATCGTAGGCTCCACCGAGGCCAACAGCTTAAAGGGCAAGATCTCTAACGAGTCCCCTGTAGGCAAGGCCCTGATCGGTGCAAGAGTCGGCCAGGTAGTGGATGTAGAGACACAGGCAGGCGTAGTACAGTACAAGGTTCTGGAGATCCAGAGATCCGAAACAGTTTAATTAACAGAGTAAAAGAACGGGAGAGAGTCGTGGGAGCAGAGAAGCAGAACGAAAACGGCGCAGCAGAAGTTACACAGGAGGATATGAACCGGCTCATCGCAGTGCGCAGAGAAAAGCTGGCAGCATTGCAGGCAGCAGGCAAGGATCCTTTTGAGATCGTAAAATTTGATGTTACAAAGCATAGCCAGGAGATCAAGGATCAGTTTGAGACCCTGGAAGATCAGGAAGTCACCATCGCCGGCAGACTGATGAGCAAGCGCGTCATGGGCAAAGCTTCCTTCTGCCATGTGCAGGATCTGCAGGGAAAGATCCAGTGCTATGTAGCCAGAGATTCCGTAGGCGAAGAGCCCTACGCGGACTTCAAGAAGCTGGATATCGGCGACATCGTAGGTGTTCGCGGTAAGGTCTTTAAGACAAAGACCGGAGAGACCAGTGTTCACGCAGAGGAAGTAACCCTGCTGAGCAAGAGCTTAAAGCCCCTTCCGGAGAAGTTCCACGGCCTGACCAATACCGATATGCGCTACAGACAGCGTTATGTGGATCTGATCATGAATGAGGATGTGAAGGATACCTTCATTAAGCGCAGCCGCATCATCCGCGCTATCCGCAATTATCTGGACGGCCAGGGCTTCCTGGAGGTAGAGACCCCCATGCTGGTAAGCAATGCCGGCGGCGCTGCAGCACGTCCCTTCGAGACCCATTTCAATGCACTGGATGAGGATTTAAAGCTCCGTATTTCTCTGGAGCTCTACCTGAAGAGACTGATTGTAGGCGGCTTAGAGCGTGTCTATGAGATCGGTCGTGTATTCAGAAATGAGGGCCTTGATACCCGTCACAATCCCGAGTTTACTCTGATGGAGCTGTACCAGGCTTATACCGACTATCACGGTATGATGGACCTGACAGAAAACCTGTACCGCACCGTGGCACAGGAAGTACTGGGCACCACCAAGATCGTATATAACGGCATCGAGATGGATTTAGGCCAGCCCTTTGCGCGTATGACCATGATCGAGGCAGTCAAGAAATATGCCGGTGTGGATTTCGCACAGATCGAGACACTGGAAGAGGCAAGAGCTGTGGCAAAGGAGCATCATGTGGAATATGAGGAGCGCCATCAGAAGGGCGACATCCTGAACTTGTTCTTCGATGCTTTTGCAGAAGAACACATGATCCAGCCTACCTTCATCATGGATCATCCCATCGAGATCAGCCCCCTGACCAAGAAGAAACCCGATGCTCCCGGCTATGTACAGCGTTTCGAGTTCTACATGAACGGCTGGGAACTGGCCAACGCTTACTCCGAGCTCAATGATCCCATTGATCAGAGAGAGCGCTTCAAGGCACAGGAAGCACTGCTGGCCCAGGGTGATGAGGAAGCAAACCGCACCGACGAGGACTTCATGAACGCTCTGGAGATCGGTATGCCTCCCACAGGCGGTATCGGCTTCGGTATCGACCGTATGTGCATGCTGCTGACCAATTCCGCGGCCATCAGAGACGTGCTTCTGTTCCCGACGATGAAAACCTTAAACGATGGAACCAAGAAAGCAGAAGCAAAGTCCAAAGCTGCAGAGGAAGTAAAGGCAGAGCCTGAGAAGATCGATTTTTCTAAGGTAAAGATTGAGCCTTTATTTGAGGAAGCAGTTGATTTTGATACATTCAGCAAGTCAGATTTCCGTGCCGTAAAGGTAAAAGAGTGCGTGGCAGTACCGAAGTCAAAGAAACTGTTACAGTTCACTCTTGATGACGGAACAGGCACAGACAGAACCATTTTAAGCGGTATTCACGCTTATTATGAGCCGGAAGAACTGGTTGGAAAGACTCTTATCGCTATCACAAATCTTCCACCGAGAGCTATGATGGGCATTGACTCTTGCGGTATGCTCCTCAGTGCTATTCACGAAGAAGAAGGCGAAGAAAAGCTCCATCTTCTGATGGTTGATGACCACATTCCGGCAGGTGCAAAGCTCTATTAAGATGATGTAAAGATGTACCGTTTTACCAAATAGACGGGACATACTTCATTTGTTAAAAAACTGAAAAAACAGCGATTTACATCAAACTTACATCATTTGATGCAGAAATCGGTGCAAGGAAGAAAAAATCGCATAATTTGTACAATGAGTGGGCAATTCCAATCGGAATTGCCCATTTTTAAAACAAACAGAAATACAAATCGGTATTTGTAGAGGAGATTAGATATTATGAATGATACAAAGCAAGCAATTCATACAGCATTTATTTCTCTTTACCGAAAGCATTTTTTTAATCAAATTTCAGTAAAGGAGTTATCTATACAAACTCCTGTTGCCAGGACAACTTTTTACAGCTACTATAATAATCCTGAATTATTCACAGAGCCATGTGCTTGACTTATTGACAAGCCGTAACCTGCTGCTGAGTTCGCGATTGTCTTCCAACAAGGTGACACCACCTAAAAATGGGTATAGTATCCCTTCTACTTCAGATACGATAGGTTTCATGTGAAGAAATCAAGGTTCATGTATGGCGGCAAGGCCGCCGTTAACAGTTGCTATTCCAGCACTGCAACTGTCTTTAGCGCTCGTATATTCGCGAGCGTCTCAAAGAATTCGTCCTTATAGGGACAGCTGCTGCAGAGCTTGAATGTTATATATCCCGCTGAGTGAATTGCCCTTGCGGCAATCTTCAGCAGTTTCAGACGGATCGTATCAATTCGCTGTTTTCTAAGATTAGCGGCCAGTACAATCCGGCGGAACCAATTGAACAGGTTGTATGCAAGTGCGTGTACCTGCAGCCGATTGGCATTTACAAGCTTCTCATGGCTGCTGACGGAGCTGAAATCAAAGCCATTCTTGGCCTCCTTGATGAAGTTTTCCATTTTGCCGCGGCCACAATAGAAAAGGATGACGTTCTCAGGCTCCGATGTCATGGTTGTAACAACAAAGGTGTACATGTGAATCATCTGATTACACGGCTTTTCAATCTTGTAGACAACGCGTCTTGGTTTTGACCAGGTGCCTGCCTGATATTCGAATTCGCCGTATTTGACGGCGTAATCAACAGTGTTCTCCTTCGTCGCTGCGTAGAGCGCGTCATCTCGGCAATGATCTGAAAGATCATCTGCATGAGATTTTCGTGATCCTTATGATGACGGCAGGTAGTGGTAT
>CAVBJS010000107.1:0-4677 GCA_963596015.1 Bacteroidaceae bacterium | reverse complement strand
AATGCAAGATCACATCGGAGAATTCGCCTTCGCGAAATTCTCCTCGTGTTGCCGCAGTAAACTGCGGCAAGAAAGGAAAAGCATGAAAAGAAAGGAATTGAGAAAACGGGCTGCCGCCTTGTTGCTTAGCATCGGTGTGGCAGTGACACAATTGCTGACCTGGCAGCCGGCGACCATGATCGTTCGGGCGGAGGAATCCCAGGCCGCGGGGGCCAATCAGGCTTTGGTGCTGTGGCTGAATTCAGCCACTCTGGATGATGCACCGAAAAAGGATGCGGCGGCTTTGACGAAGATCCTCGGTAAGACCAATGAATTTAACGAGGATAATATTAAGACCCACATGATGCCGGAGAACAGTGACAAGGATGATAAACAGGCGATCTGGGATGAGATCAGCGAAATGGCTAAGAATACCAATGAGAATTCGTTTACCGTCATTGCGTATTCCGGCCATGGTGGTGCCAACCTGGATGGAACCAGTTATCTGGCAGCAGGCGGTGTCAACAATATTTCTGCCGCAGAACTGAGAAATCATCTGGATGAATTCCAGGGAAGGGTGCTGGTGCTGGTCCATGCCTGCTACTCCGGCGGTATGATCATGACAGCCTCGGAATTCGAAGACGGCCAGGAAACGGGCGTGCAAAGCTTTTTCTCCGAAGACTCTTTCATAGATCAATTCCTGTCCCAGGAGTATACGGCAAAGGAAGAGGATACAGAGGAGGATGCCGAAAAGGATGAAGCTTTAAAGAAGGATACCGAGAAAGCATCCGAGAAGTCTTCCGCAGAAAAATCCACGGCAGGCACTTCAGAAGAAAAGGCAGGGGAAGAATCTTCCGCTGCCGGCAAGACAACGGAAGATTCCACATCCGGCAAAACGACTACTCAGGCTGCAGATGCAGAAAAGTCTTCGTCAGAAACTACGACAACCCAAACAGCTGAGGAAGCAAAAACAGAATCTGCAGAGCAGGCTGCTACAGAGAGTACTGCGTCGAATGAGAATGCTTCCGGCGCAGCGTCCTCTTCGGAAAGTACGACCACAGAGACTGTATCTGCAGAAAATACGTCTGCGGAAAATTCTTCTAATGAAAGTGCGATTACCAAGGCGGTCGACGCCGATAATGTTATCGTAAAAAAATTATCCTTCCCCAAAGTGAAGGCAGTGACGGCAGAGCTTTCTGAAGGACAGGTGGCAGCAGCCGCTGTGTCATCCGAAAGTAATGATGCCGCATCTCAGTCTGTATCCTCGTCCTCATCCCAGGAAGCTTCCGGGAATGAACAGGCAAATGCAGGAAGCACCCAGACAACAGATGCAGCCGGCGGAGAGAATGCAGGCCAGGGAAGTGCTTCCACAGAGAGCGGGGCAGCAGACTCTTCTGCAGCAGAGCAGGATACAACAGGAAAGGATTCCTCCGAAAGTGGCAGTGCATCCACATCCTCTGCGGAAGCTTCCACAGAAAAATCTTCCACGGAAACGTCCGTTGCAGAGAATTCTACGGGAAAAGCAACGACAGGGGAAAATCCTGATTCCGCAGATAAATCCTCTACGGGAACCTCCGCAAAATCCGCAGCCCAAAGCGATTCCTTAAAAGAAAGTGCACAGACCGGTGCATCTGTTAAGAAGACAACCCAGGAAGCAAGCAGTAAAACCGTAAAGTCCGGTAATCCGCCCCAGTATTATTTCATTACCTGTGCCAATCAATTGGAGACCGGCTATTCACAGTCCTATATCGGTACAGAGATGATGGCGGCTTTCGGTCATGCCATGGGTTATGACCGAAATGTAAATTCCTACAATGCATATGCTGCAGATACAGAAGCAAGCAGCGGTGGCAGTAGCAGAAGTGGTTATGCAGGTGATGGCCAGATCACCATGGCAGAGCTGGAGAATTTTTTCAAAAATGAGTGTATGCTTACTTCCACACCTGTCGTTTATCCATCAGGCAGTACCGGTGTTCTCTTTACTTACGGGACAAGTGCAGGAACGCCTGCTTCCTTCAAGTGCAGCATTCCCAGTGAAGATATAGAGGTAAGCAGTAGTGGGGAGATCACAGTTAAAGTAAAAGTACAAAATCTGACAAATCGCAAGCTTACATTGGATTCTGCTGTATATACGCAGAGACGTCAGACGTTTTCTTTTACAGCAGACGCAGAGTACATGAAGGGTGAAACGGGCTATTACGAGAGCAGTAGATGGTTGGAATTGAACCCGAATGGAAGCTATGAAGCTTCTTTTACCTTTACATCAAAAGATTTTAGCAATGGAGTTTCCGACGGGGAGATGAATCCCTACTGTCTGAAGATCTGGGAATACAAAGATGATAATACCACCGGTAACTACGGTGTCCTCAGCTTTTATACTAAGAAGAAAGATGGAGAGGGTGACAAGATCGATCCGGATGCTTTCAGCCTGCGCCAGCCTATACAGCTGACAGATGAAACTGCAGATACCCAGTGTACCGTAACTAAGACGAATAGCACCCTGCCTATGCAGATCGTTTACGATCAGGAGTATGCGGATAAGTATAATAATGCGGCCTGCCTGTTATCCCTTTATTCCTATGACCTGGGGACAGAATTACCCAGTGGCATTCATGTGAAAAAGGATGCTAATAAATCAGATATGCTGGTGTCCGGAAAGAATGATGCGAAGGTCGCTTTAAAATCTAAAGTAACGGTATTCGAAAATGTGCGTCCTACCCATGAAAGAGTGGAGCAGGCGGATTCATCAATAAGAGCAAGTATCTATAGCTATGTGATGGACACAGCAGCTAAGAACGACCAAGGTAAAGAAATATATGAACTGGGTCACTATTATGCACTGGAATTTGTCTGCCATGATGATTCCACCGGTAAGGACAGAAAGATCTACGCCATCATCCAGAAGACCAATGCAGCTGATGCGAAGAACTATCAGATTCCCGGTTTTGAGATTTCCTATGATGCGCTGGATGGGTTCCGTACGGCAAATGGAATTCCTGCAGAAAAGACCTGGGCAGATACTTTTAATGACAATGTCCTTACTGTGAAAAGAGCAGGAGAAAATCTGAAAGATGTGCTGCAGGCAGATGGCGCCGGGAGATATGATTTCAAGGTATCCGGGTGGAAGGTAAAAACTTCTTCTAAGCCTGAAAAATGGAGCGCTATGAAGGATACGGATAAATTCTCGCCGGGCAAGACCTATCGCTGCACCATTCAGGTTTCCGTAAGCGAAGGAAATGATTCCGTATTTACGGCTGATACCTGGTTCGCAGTGAATAAACACACAGTAGAAAATATTTCCATATCGGCTGACCAAAAAACAGCTACCTTTGATATCATTCATCAGATCCCTACCGCAGATGCCTTGGCGAAAGCAACCCTGGAGTTGTATAGGGTAGAGAATGATGCAGTGGGTAAAAAAGTAGAAACAAGTGATGAGAGTCTGCATCCCGGTGATAAGTTTATTCTGGTGACGGGAGAAGACTGCGCGTTAAGTGATGCATCCGGCGCCAAGAAGACAAAGGATACGATCCAATACAAGGGCAAGAAATATAATATCTATACGATAGCGGATATTGATAAGGGTAAGAATACTTCCTATTTATTTTGCACGGTATGGAAAAACGAGGATGACAGCTGTGGCTGTGCCCAGACCCTGTACGTTTGGACAACGCACATTAATGCGGGAGGCGGAGACGACGGCGGTTATTCCGGCGACACTTCCTCTGACGGTAGCTCTTCAGGTGACAGCTCTTCAGGCAGCAGCTCCTCAAGCAACAGTTCTTCCGGTAGCAGCTCATCGGAAAACAGTTCTTCCGGTAGTAGTTCTGGGGATAACGCTTCTTCTCAAAAAGCAGCATCTGTCAGTGCGAGCAGCTTGCCTGTGACAGCAGTTCCTACAGTTTCTGCAGCTGATGCGCAGGCACTGGATGCCGCAGCAGTCAGCAGCAATGCTTCCGGCGGATCCGGCACAAAAGCAAGTTCGGGAAAGAGCGGCGGCGCAAAGAGCGGCGAAGCATCTTCTTCCGAGACATCCGGTACAGAGGAGGACATTGCGGAGGAAGCATCTGATGCAGAGGAGTCTGTCACCCAGTCAGAAGGCGATAAGGTAAGCACAGACGATAATGATCTTGCTAAGAACGGAGCAGGAGAGAACGATACAGGCAAAAATGCAGAGCAGAATGGACATATGCTCTGGCTCTATCTGATCCTGATCTGGATCCTGGCGGTGCTGGTAGGCTTTATCATCTTTATTCTCATTAAACGCAGAAAGGATAAAGAGGAAGAGTAAGGCCTAAAGATCGGAAATAAGAACATACGATAAATCCCCTGCAGACCATTTCACCAAGGTCTGCAGGGGATTTTGTTTAGGTAAATATCGCGCGATATCGTAAAATATCGTCATTAGTGTCAGGCAAGAAAATGCGAGAGAAAGCTTACCGGAGAAAAACTGCAAAAGAAAAAAGAAAGAGACAAGAAAAAGACAAAGAAAAACCTGAAAGCATTGTATAATCAACACTTTCAGGTTTTTAAGTTCGTAGCGAGAGGGGGACTTGAACCCTCGACACCACGGGTATGAACCGTGTGCTCTAGCCAGCTGAGCTATCTCGCCATGCGTGTCGGTCTCGAACCGACTTCCTTAGTATACGATGTGAAGTGCCCTATGTCAACAAGAAATTTAAAATATTTTTTTGTACT
>CAVBJS010000106.1:0-4692 GCA_963596015.1 Bacteroidaceae bacterium | reverse complement strand
TGACTGGGACATTTTCATTTGTGGTATACCAGGACATTATCATTTGTGGCTTATACACAAAGAGAAAGGTTCGTTGGGATGGTTGACGGATCTTTCTCTTTGTGATATAGTTTAACGGCGAGATTGTCACAGGTCTTTTTTTTATGCTCTGAAAAGGGTCGCCCTGGGACAGAGCAACCTGTAAAAGAGATACAAAGAATAACATTTTGTCCCGTCCGGGGACAGGAAATGGAGTAGAAATGCGTACAAAGATCACATTGGCATGCACCGAGTGCAAGCAGCGTAACTATGACACCACCAAGGATAAGAAGGCTCATCCCGATCGTATGGAGACCATGAAGTACTGCAGATTCTGCAGAAAGCACACCCCTCACAAGGAGACCAAGTAAGTCCCTTTGCTGTACAGACAGCACAGGATTTACAGGTATGGAAAGGATAGGGATTCTGATGCCTGATATTGAGAAGACAGTCAAAGGCTCTAAGCTTGCCTCTTTCTGGAAAGGGATCAAGGCAGAGTTTCGTAAGATCATCTGGCCGGATCGTGATACCCTGCTCAAGCAGCTTGCTGCAGTGCTGAGTGTGACGATTATCACCGGTATCGTGATCGTCCTGATCGATTTCGGCGTGGAGTATCTGGTTAATTTCCTGACGACGCTGACACTGTAGGATCTGTGGAAAAAGTCTGGATTTTCTGCTGCCTCATTGCGGTGGAGATTCAGAAGTGAGGATAAGTATGGCAGAACATGACTCCAATGCCGGAGTGAAAGCGGTTCGTGTAAAAGCGGGCGTGCTTCCGGAAGTGCGTGAGATTAAGAGACCGGATTTTACCAAGAAGGCAGCTGATATCGAAAAGGCAGAGGCAGAGCGCGTCCTGAACCAGGATGATGCCGATGCTGCTGCAGTAGAGGCTTCCTTGGCGGCGCAGTCAGAGAGCGGCGAAGAGCAGCTGGATGAAAGCGCGATCTGTGATGAGGCACATTGGTATGTGGCTCACACCTATTCCGGTTATGAGAATAAAGTAAAGGTCACCATCGAAAAGACCATTGAGAACCGTCACCTGGAGAATCAGATCTTTGAGGTACGGGTACCTATGCAGGACGTGGTTGAGGTAAAGAACGGCACCAAGAAAGCCGTTCCGAAGAAAATGTTCCCCGGCTATGTGCTGGTCAACATGGTGATGAATGACGATACCTGGTATGTGGTCCGCAATACCAGAGGCGTGACAGGCTTTGTGGGACCGGGAAGCAAACCGGTTTATCTGACAGAAGCAGAGATGAAGCCCCTTGGTATTCACGCTAATAATATTACCGTGGACTTTGCGGAAGGTGATATGGTCTCTGTAGTGGCAGGTGTCTGGAA
This sequence comes from Bacteroidaceae bacterium, assembly GCA_963596015.1. GTDB lineage: Bacteria > Bacillota > Clostridia > Lachnospirales > Lachnospiraceae > CAG-791. The sequence goes on along the minus strand of CAVBJS010000106.1, from coordinate 3,333 downwards.
GGATACCATCGGCGTTGTACAGAAGATCGATTACACCAAGCAGTGCGCTACCATCAATGTAGAGCTTTTCGGCCGGGAGACCCCGGTAGAGATCGGCTTTGCAGAAGTGCGCAGATGCCAGTAGGCAAGGCTATGTATATTACCTGTATTACGCAGACATCTTTTGCGTGAGTAATGCGCATCGCCGAAGCAACAAAATATGATCAAGTATGATACTGCAGCGAGAGCCGCAGTTTTCATAGATACAGTGGGAGCAGCATGACTGCGCCAAAACCACAAAGGAGGAAATTTGAAATGGCTAAGAAAGTCACAGGTTACATCAAGTTACAGATTCAGGCCGGCAAAGCAACCCCTGCACCGCCGGTAGGTCCTGCACTTGGACAGCACGGTGTCAACATCGTTGAGTTTACCAAGCAGTTCAACGCAAAGACCGCTGACAAGGGTGATCTGATCATCCCTGTTGTTATCACCGTTTATGCAGACAGAAGCTTCAGCTTTATCACGAAGACTCCGCCGGCAGCAGTTCTTTTAAAGAAGGCATGCAATCTGCAGAAGGCATCCGGCACACCTAACAAGAACAAGGTAGCTACCATCTCCAAGGATAAGATCCGTGAGATCGCAGAGACAAAGATGCCCGATCTGAACGCAGCTTCCATCGAGGCAGCTATGAGCATGATCGCAGGTACCGCAAGAAGCATGGGCATTACGGTAGAGGAGTAATCCATACCGGGAACTGATGCAGGAAAAGTGGGAGACAGAAGCCGCCAAGGCGGTGAGAAGTCAATGACCACATAGGAGGATGATAGAATGAAACACGGAAAGAAATATATCGAAGCGGCTAAGTTGATCAACCGCGCAACCTTATATGAGCCCGCAGATGCCATTGCTCTGGTAAAGAAGTCTGCAACCGCTAAGTTTGATGAGACAGTAGAGCTGCACATCCGCACAAGCTGCGATGGACGTCACGCAGATCAGCAGATCCGCGGCGCTGTAGTTCTTCCTCACGGCACCGGCAAGACCGTTCGTGTACTGGTATTCGCTAAGGGCCTTAAGTTAGACGAGGCACAGGCAGCAGGCGCTGATTTCGTAGGCGGCGAGGAGCTGATCCCCAAGATTCAGAACGAAGGCTGGTTAGATTTCGACGTTGTTGTAGCAACTCCCGATATGATGGGTGTTGTAGGTCGTTTAGGTAAGGTTTTAGGTCCCAAGGGCTTAATGCCGAACCCGAAGGCAGGTACCGTTACTATGGACGTTACCAAGGCTATCAACGAAATCAAAGCCGGTAAGATCGAGTACAGACTGGACAAGGCAAACATCATTCACGTGCCGGTTGGCAAGGCTTCCTTCTCTGAGGAGCAGCTGCTTGACAACTTCAACGCACTGATGGCTGCTATTGAGAAGGCTAAGCCCGCTACTGTAAAGGGTCAGTACCTGAAGTCCATCTCCCTGGCTACCACCATGGGCCCCGGCGTAAAGCTGATTGCTAACCGCTACTAAGAAGCGGAGACAGAGTAGAACGGATCTGATGTTAGACAGTTCGTTTTGACCTCTTCGCATACGGTATAAAACGTAAAATAACACCCGCATAGAAGATCTTTCCTGAAAAGGAAATGATCTTCGTGCGGGTGTTTTGTTTTCTCTTATTGTTTAGACGCTGGTCAGACGATGTTCAGAGGGCGGGCCCTGTCGGAGTTATCCGTATTTGGCCGGTGCCGGAACTGCCCGGATAATGCACCGGCCAGAATCTCTCTAATGGTTGCTTAGATCATAAAGAGGAGATCAGAAACATCTTTCCTTGCGGTCTTTTCTGCAATGTTCGATATTGCCGCAGCGGTAGCAAAGCTCGTTGTCGCAGATGCCATCCCTTTCGAAACAGGAGCGGACATTAGCCAGTGTGGTCTGGGCAATATTGGCCAGAGCCTCCTGGGTCAGAAAGGCCTGATGGGAAGTGACGATGACATTGGGCATAGAGATAAGCCGGGAGAGAAGTTCGTCATCCAGAATGTGTCCGGAGCGGTCTTCAAAGAAGATGTCAGCCTCCTCCTCGTATACATCCAGGCACGCAGCCCCCACCTGTCTGGCCTTGATACCTTCTAACAGCGCTTCCGCATCGATCAGTGCTCCCCGGGAGGTGTTAATGAGCACTACGCCTTTTTTCATCTGCTGTATGGCCTTGGCATCGATCATGTGCCGGGTATCCTCTGTGAGAGGACAATGCAGGGAGATGATGTCGCTCCTTTCAAAAAGCTCTGTCAGAGAGACGTATTCTATATCGCTGTCTTTGGCGGGGAAGGCATCATAGGCAATGACATGCATGCCAAAGCCCCGGCAGATATCTATAAAGATGCGGCCGATCTTGCCGGTGCCGATAATGCCGGCTGTCTTCCCGTGGAGATCAAAGCCCGTCAGCCCGTTTAAGGAGAAGTTAAAGTCTCTGGTGCGGTTATAGGCTTTATGGATACGACGCACGGAGGTAAGAAGCAGGGCCGCCGCATGCTCCGCCACCGCATAGGGGGAATAGGCAGGAACATGAACCACATGGATCTTTCCGAAGGCATGCTGCACATCCACATTGTTATAACCGGCGCATCGCAGCGCAATAAGCCGGACACCGTAGTCATACAGTTTGTCGATGACCGCAGCACTTACCGTGTCGTTGACGAAGACACATACCACATCACATCCCTTTGCCAGATCTGCCGTATCCTCTGTCAGTTTTGTCTCCAGAAATTTAATGGAAATATCCTTTGCCATGCTGTCATTTTCCAATTGGTGTTCAAAGGATACTCTGTCATATTCTTTGGTATCATAAAAAGCTATCCGTATCATAGGCTCCTTTCCGTGCCGCAATTCCTATCGGCATCCTTATTGTAAAAAAGTTTAAACAGCGCTTGGCTTGCTATCTTACATGGACGGGCCACGAAGCGATGATCACAGCTTCTGGTCACTGTCCTTGATACAAGCATACCAACTCTCCTTGTGCTTGTCTGTGGGTTTGACCACATTTTTTTTACTTCAGACGCCGGCTAGGCGACATGTGTCTGAAATACAATGATTTTTTACACTTTTATTTACAGTTTATGGGTATCCGAATCGATTGCAGAATGCAAAAATGTAATGAAAAAATGTAAAAAAAAATGTAATGCAAAAACGTAATGCACCGGGGCGCGGCAGAATGGCTCGCAACCTTTGCGCTGCGCGCCAGTTTTGCATGATCTGCATCGAAGCCGCAGGATGGTATCGGGCACGCTTTCAGAGCGTGCCCGATAGGCCCGAGGTGTCTGAGCATCCCCGCATCAGGCGGGGATGCGAGTTCGGGCCGGCCATCCGCAG
>CAVBJS010000105.1:0-4739 GCA_963596015.1 Bacteroidaceae bacterium | reverse complement strand
ACGGGCCTATCGTGCCCGCTTTGAAAGCGTGCCCGATACCATCCTGCGGCTTCGACGCAGATCATGCAAAACTGGCGCGCAGTGCAAAGGAGATTTTCTCACGAGTTCTGACCTTTATGGAAAAATCTGTAGATTTCCTCCGCCTGATGCCGCGGGATCTCCGGGATCTGGGCCAAGGTCTCCACATCCGCCTGGGCCAGTTCCGACACGGAGCGAAAGGTCCGCATCAGGGCCTTTCGTCTCGCCGGTCCCACACCGGGAATCTCATCCAGAGAGGAGGAGACCTGCGCCTTGCTGCGCAGGGAGCGATGGTATTCGATGGCGAAGCGGTGGGCCTCATCCTGGATCCTGGTCACCAGTTTAAAGCCCTCACTGCTGCGAGAGATCGGAATTTCTGTATTATGGAAATACAGTCCCCTGGTGCGGTGATGATCGTCCTTGACCATGCCGGCCACGGGAATATCCAGCCCCAGCTCTTCTAATACGGAAAGAGCGATATTGACCTGTCCTCTGCCGCCGTCCATCAGGATCAGATCCGGAAATCTGGTAAAGCTGCCATAGTCTGCGCCAATCTCTTTTTCCTCCAGTTCCTGCTTTTCCTCCACGCCGTGGCGAAACCTTCTGGTAAGCACTTCCCGCATGCAGGCATAGTCGTCGGGGCCCGCCACGGTTTTGATCCGGAAGCGGCGATAATCACTTCGCTTCGGCTTTCCTTTTTCATAGACCACCATGGAGCCTACGTTGGCAAAGCCGCTGATATTGGAAATATCATAAGCCTCCATGCGCATGCAGTCCTGCAATCCCAACAGCTCCTGGATCTCCCGGACAGCGCCTATGGTCCTGCCCTCCTCCCGGCGCAGTCTCTCCTTATCTTTGGAAAGGATCAGGGCGGCGTTCTCGCAGGCCAGCTCCACCAGCCGCTCCTTCTGTCCCTTCTGGGGCACTGTCAGCTGCACCTTGCCTTCTCTGCGGACAGACAGCCACTGTTCCAGCACCTCTCTGTCCTCGATCTCCTCCGGCAGCATCAGTTCCTTAGGCACAAAGGGCGTGCCGGCGTAAAACTGTTTGATAAACTCCGAAAGGATCTCTGCGGCGGATCTTCCCCCTACATGGGTCATGTAAAAATGCTCTCTGCCGATCAGCCGGCCATCCCGGATAAAGAAGACCTGTACCACGGCATCTGCATCCATATTTTCCTTTTCCAGTGCTATGCCCAGAATGTCCTTATTTTCTCCCACGCCTTCGGACATTTTCTGCTTCTGGGCGATCTTTTTCACGCTCTCCAGCAGATCCCGCCAGCGGATCGCCTCCTCGTAGGCCATGTCCTCCGAGGCCTTGTTCATCTTATCTGTGAGATCCTTGATGACCGGGTTGTAATTACCGGAGAGGAAGTCCAGGGCTCTGTCAATGCGCTCTCTGTATGTCTCCCGGCTTATCTTTCCTGTGCAGGGACCGCAGCACCGCTCCATGTGGTAATTGAGGCAGGGTCTGTCTTTTCCGCAGTCTCTGGGCAGGTTCCGGTTACAGGAGCGGAGACCGTACATGCGGTTGATCAGCTCGATGGTATCCTTTACCGCCGCCGCTGAGGTAAAGGGCCCGAAATATCTGGCTTTGTCCTTGCGCTGTATCCTGGAAAAAAGGATCCGGGGATAGGCCTCTCCCACTGTGACCTTGATATAGGGATAGGTCTTGTCATCCTTCAGCATGGTGTTGTACTTGGGCCGATGCTCTTTGATCAGGTTATTTTCCAGCACCAGCGCCTCCAGCTCGGAGTCCGTGACAATGTACTCGAACCGGGCGATCTGCTCCACCATCCTGTCGATCTGGGGGCCGCGGCCCACGATTTTGCGAAAGTAGGAACGTACCCGGTTATGCAGATCCACCGCTTTGCCCACGTAGATGATGACATCCTTCTCATCGTGCATGATGTACACGCCGGGCTTATGGGGAAGCTTTTTTAATTCATCCTGTACATGAAAGAATACCTTCTCCATCCTCTCTCCTTTTCCACAGCATGAACAATGGCAAATGCGCGATGCACATTTGCCATTGCTATGGGTTTCTGCTGTTTCTACTTTTTAAGCAGTTTGTATTTTGACTACAGTTTCACTGTCCTTCTGCTTATCGTCCTTCGTCGGCCGATCTTACATACATCCAAAGCAGCAGGATCTACATATACCATCTGTTGCTGTCGTCGTCCGTCGCAGCTGTATTGTTCGGACTGTGTTTACTTCTGCTCTCCGCCGGGAAGATGATCTGCCGGCACCTGGGTAAATCTGCCTACCGGCCCACTGGGAGCGGAAGCCTCTGCAGGCTGGGGTGCATCTTCTGCTTGTTGCGGCGTTTCTTCCGCCACAGTATATTCCTGCTGCGGCTGTGCATTCTGCGATACTGCCTCGCTTTGATCAGCACCGACACCTGTGCCGGTTTCCTGCCGACCGGTGTTTTCTGTGGCAAATGACTGCTCCTGCTGCGTGGTACCGTCCGCCGTCTCGGTTCCTTCCTCCGGCATTCCTTTGGCCTTGCGGTAGATCTTCATGAACTCCTTGCCGGTGATGGTCTCTCTCTGAATCAGGTAATCGGCGATCTGATCCATTACATCCATGTTATCTGCCAGAATGTTCTTGGCCTCTGTATAGCACTGCTCTAAGATCTTGCGGACTTCTTCGTCTACGCCGGCCGCAGTCACATCGCTGCAGTTTAAGACGGAACGGCCTTCCAGGTACTGGCTCTCTACGGTAGCCAGACCCATCAGTCCGAATTTATCGCTCATACCATACTGGGTCACCATGTTTCTGGCGATGGAAGTTGCCTTCTCGATATCGTTGGAAGCGCCGGTAGTCACGGTCTCGAATTTCAGTTCTTCCGCTGCACGGCCGCCTAAAAGGCCCACGATCATATCATGCAGCTCTGCCTTGGTATTCAGGAACTTCTCTTCCTCGGGCACCTGCATGACATAGCCCAGTGCGCCCATGGTTCTGGGAACGATGGTGATCTTCTGCACCGGCTCGGAATTTTTCTGTACTGCACTGATCAGGGCATGTCCCACCTCGTGATAGGAGACGATCCTGCGCTCCTGGGCGTTCATGACCCGGTCCTTCTTTTCCTTACCTACCAACACCTGCTCCACTGCCTCGAACAGGTCCTTCTGGTTTACATACTCTCTGTGCTCCTTGACCGCATTGATGGCCGCCTCATTGATCATGTTGGCCAGGTCAGAGCCCACCGCACCGCTGGTAGCCAGTGCAATGGCATCCAGATCTACGGTCTCATCCATCTTTACATCCTTGGCGTGCACTTTCAGGATAGCCACACGACCCTTCAGGTCCGGCCTGTCCACGATGATCCGTCTGTCAAAACGGCCGGGACGCAGCAGCGCCTTATCCAGGATCTCCGGTCGATTGGTAGCGCCCAACACCAGGATTCCCTTGGAAGTATCAAAACCATCCATCTCGGAAAGAAGCTGGTTCAGGGTCTGCTCTCTCTCCTCGTTGCCGCCGCCATACTTGGAATCACGGCTACGGCCGATGGCATCGATCTCATCGATAAAGATAATGCAGGGAGCATTCTTTGCCGCTTCCTTAAACAGATCGCGGACACGGGATGCGCCTACACCTACGTATAACTCAATAAAATCAGATCCGGAAAGAGAAAAGAAAGGCACATGAGCCTCGCCGGCCACTGCCTTTGCCAGCAGCGTCTTACCGGTTCCGGGAGGGCCTACTAACAGTGCGCCCTTGGGGAGTTTAGCACCGATCTTGGCATATCTTCCGGGATTGTGCAGGAAATCCACTACTTCCTGCAGGGATTCCTTTGCCTCATCCTCACCGGCCACATCCTTGAAGGTGATGCCTGTATCCTTCTGCACATATTCCTTGGCGTTGCTCTTATTAAAGCCGCCCATGATGCCGCCGCCCTTGTTCATCCTGCGGAAAAGCAGAGACAAAAGGCCCCAGAAAAGGATAATGGGCAATACATAGGTCACGATCAGGGATAGGATCAGACTGGAGCTGTCCGGCACATCTCCCGATACATCCACGCCCTTTTCCAGAAGTCTGGCTGTCAGGGTGTCATCATCCTCTACCTTGCCGGTATAGTAGGTGATGGTATTCTGTGCCTGGGCCATACCGAACATCCAGTAGTTGGACACATCATAATTGGAAGCGGAAGAAGCACCATAACCACCTGTGGTGCCGGGGGTTGTGGTCTCTGCTGCGGATGCGCCATCGGAAATGCCGGAATCCGGTGTCGTCTCTTCCATGGTTTCCTTCCCGGAGGAGCTGTCTGCGCCCGTTTCATCCGTCGTCTGACTGCTCTTTGCGTCGCCGCTCTCCTGGCTACTGTCGGCAGCATTCTCCTGCTCTTTCTTTTTGTCCTGCTCGGTCTTCGGATAGATCACGATCCGGTCCGACTCAATGGTGACGCTCTTCACGTCTCCTTCGTCTACCATGTTCACGAACTCGGTGTAGCTGATCTCCTGACTGGTATCTCCGGAGAAGACTCTCATGAAAAAGCTGGCGCAGACCAATGTGACCAGCACCGCCACAAACAACAGCACAAAGCTCTGCTTCGGTGCCTGGGGGCCATCGTTGCCGCTGCGACCGTTGCGACTGCCGCCGCCATTGCCGCTTCCCCCGCCTGATCCGCCGCCATCATAGCGGTTAATATCTTTTTCGCTCATGTTTTTTCCTTTCTATGCCGCAGTTTACTGCGGCAACGCGAGGAGAATTTCGCGCAGG
>CAVBJS010000104.1:0-5148 GCA_963596015.1 Bacteroidaceae bacterium | reverse complement strand
CTTATCACTAAGGGTCAGGACATTAAATGGCAGGTATCCGTTACCAATGATAATGTGACAAAGAATCCCCATCATAGAGACACAGAATCTTCCGTGATCGATATTTTGCCTTATAACAATGATAAGAGAATCGATCCGGATACCAATAACGAGAGCAGTAAGTTTAACGGTGATCTTTATTATAAGGAAGTAGTAGTAGATTACACCGATGCGGCTGCCGCTTTGGCAGCGTATAGGAGCGGTGCGAACTGTCTGTATATCACAGGCGAGACTGCGGCGAGAACCGCAGACGAAGAGCAGCTTTTAGGAAACAGCAGTGATGGGAATATCTCCTGGGAAAAGCTCACCGGTACCTTAGACGGCAGCAAGGTAACATATGCAGTCAACAATAAGAGCGTGACTGCGCTGCGTCTTGATACCACCCTTAAATGGGGTGAGAAGGTAGACGTTTCCATGAGCGCAAACCTTGCGGATACCAGCGTTCAGGCAAAGGGCGACAGATACCACAATGAAGCCTTTGTCACCAATGGAAATGGCATTACCGTATCGAAGACAGTAGCAACGACAGTAAGTACGCCTTACCTTTCCGGTACCGTCTGGGAGGATGCCAACACCAATGGCCTGATGGAAGGGAGCGAGAGCAGAGTTCCCAAGGTAACAGTGACCTTATACCAGGCGCACAATGGTTATAATTCTTCAGCGGCAGACAGAACCATTAACGGCGTGGCCTTAGACAGAGTATATGATTCTAACCAGAACAAGATCGCGCCCATCGTCACAGGAGAGGATGGCAGCTTTAAGTTTGACGACATCCCTGCCGGCACGTACTACGTAGTAGCCGATTATATCGACGATCAGTACGGATTAACAAAGAAAAAGGCAGGAGATGGAGATGCAAACGCATCCCTGATCGATTCGGAGGCAGAAGAGAGCTTTATCAGCGCTTCTACCGACTGGGAGAAGAAGATCGCAAAGACAGCATGGATCAAGTCCATTACTGTGGATGAGAATGGCACACCCAACCAGAACATCGGTCTTACCATCCTGAAAGGCTCCGTGACCGTAGGAAAGACCTTGGATGAGATCTATTATCCTTCCCTGCTGAGCGAGGAGGATAAGGCTAATTATAAGGTAAGCTTTATCTTCAAGCTTACAAATACCGAGACCGGGCAGACCTATAATCAGCCTGTAACCCTTAACGAAAAGACAAAGGATACCTTAAACGGAGCGCCCCAGGCTTATGCGGAGTTTAAAGATATTCCTATCGGAACCTATGAGCTGACAGAAGTAGAAACAGCCCAGTATAAGGTAAGATCCATCACCTCTAAGCAGGAGGGCGTAACCATCTCCGGTGACAAGGCAACCTTTACCATCACCGGAAGCGACAATCATTTTGATCTTGTGGTAGAGAACAAGTACACAGGCAATACGCCGGGCGGCGATATAGGCAGCGTCTTAAATAACATTAAGATGCACCTGCCTAAGTCCTTAACCGTGAAATACGTAGGAGAGAACACCATCAGTTCTTCTACGGCCACCAAGTATACTTTCACGTCGGGAGACTTTAGTCCATCCAAGGGCGGTGACATCATCGTGACCTATGATGACGGATCCCAGATCAGCTTATCGGAAGGCACACTTGCCTTTAACCAGCTGACCTTCTCCCCGGCGACCGTGACCAACGTCATGAACTCTGACGGCGATCAGGTAGCTGTCACGGTATATTATGCAGAAAAGGGCCAGACAGTGACCGACAATTTTAGTGTTGTCGTAAACTTAAAACCCGTGCATAAGTTCCAAATCAGCTTTAACGCCAACGGCTCTACTTTTACTGATGGCCAGAGCAAAAATACCGTAAACTTTGGCTATGACGAAAGCACAAGCGCTAACTATATCACATCCGGCAGCTATAAGGACACATCCAACGGCGGCTTAAATGGCAGGGGCAGCAGTTATACCTTTGCAGGATGGAACACCCAGAGTAATGGCGGCGGTATGCAGTATGCGAGCAAGGACGCATTAAATGCAGTAGGTGCAGATACCGGCATCTCTTCCTTAACACTGTATGCCAACTGGAAAACCAATGTAAGCTTTAATGCTAACGGCGGCACTCTCCAGGGCGGTACTACCACAGAGGAGCGAAGTATTGCCGGAAGCGGTTCAGGAACCATTAAGTACAATGTAAATCAGAGCATGGCTACAGGCCTTACAGCCAAAAAGTCAGGCAATTACCTGTTCCGTGGATGGAATACAGATCCGAACGGAAACGGAACATGGATCGAGAGCTATGGCGCAGTAACTGCTCCCGTAACTTTTTATGCAGTCTATATCGAAACCAAGTGGACATACAGTTATACAGGTTATGCACAGGCCTTTACAGCACCTGCAACGGGAACCTATCGCATCAAGCTGACCGGTGCAAGAGGCGGTGCTTACGGAAACGGCGATAACAACGGCTGGATGACCGGCGGTGCAGTGGTACAGGGTGATATTACTCTTACCAAGGGCACAACTCTCTACGTATACGTAGGTGAGTCCGGACAGTCAGCTGCCAGCGGCGTATCCAAGGGCGGCTGGAACGGCGGCGGCAATGGCGGCGGTGGATCCTATTATGACGCAGAATCTGGCCAGTGGTTCCCTTGTGCCGGCGGCGGTGGCGGTGCAACCGACATCAGAACCGTAAACGGTGGCTCTAATTGGCAGACCGGCTTAAACGGCAGGATCCTGGTAGCGGCCGGCGGTGGCGGCGGTGGAGCCTTCGGATGGGGCGGCAATGCCGGCATCCAGACAGGTGAAAGCGGACGAGGCTCTACCAGCTCTAATCCTACAGGCGGTACCCAGTCAAGCGGCGGCAGTGACGGCGGCGGCTTCGGCTACGGCGGCAGCAACACAAGCACAGGCACCGGCGGTGGCGGCGGTGGCTGGTACGGCGGCGGTTCTAAGTATCTGAACAGTGGTGCAGGCGGATCTTCCTACATCTCTGGTCAGTTCAGTAACGTGCAGACATCCGTACAGTCAGCAGCAGCTTCCGGCTACCAGTACGCGAAGGGTGGCTCTGCGGAGATCACGCTGCTCTCGACACAGTAGAGAATAGATAAAAGCAGAACAAAACAGATGCAGACATCCGGCAGCGCTGGCTGCCGGGGATCTGCCTTAAAAGGAGGGACGTTTTATGAATGGTGTGGTATTGAGTGGCAGATTAACTAAGGATCCGGAAGTTAGATATACGGCCGGCGAGAATCCCAAGGCAGTAGCAAGGTATACCCTTGCAGTAGACAAAAGGATGCGCAAGGGAAGTGGGGAGAACACGGCAGATTTTATTCCCTGCGTGGCCTGGGGGAAAAACGCGGAGATCACAGAGAAGTATTTAAAGAAAGGAATGAAGATCTTCATTCACGGCCATCTTTCCACAGGCAGCTATGTCAATAAAAACGGCGTCACCGTCTATACCATGGATGTGGTTGTAGAAAAGCAGGAGTTTGACAGCTATGCAGGAGATCAGCGTAGACGTGACGCGCAGCGTGCCATGATGGAAAGAGATTATACGCAGGAACAATGGGATGATATGGAGCGGGATCTGGTAGAAAACAACTTTGAAACCATTGGAGATGAAGAGTTTTCGGACAATCCCTTCCTCAATGAACAGACAGTTTCACCGGAAGATACAGAGGAGCTGGAGCCGGGAGCCAGGAATGGAAAGGATCCATACGTTGAATATGCCAGAACGCTTTTACATGGCGAGGACAAGAATCTGACGGATGATGAATTGCCGTTCTGCTAAAGGTTACTGTTCATATCCCTGCCGTCTGGCCGGCGTCTGAACAGTAATTGCTAAATATATAAGCTGTACTAAAAAAGAAGAGAAAGTATAGAAAAAACTACCTTTTTGAGATAAAATTAAAACAAAGAGGTGGTTTAAATGAAATATTATGAGAAGATGATCGCATTAGGGAGTTTTTGCCTCGCTGATGTGGTAGAGATGACCGAATCCGTAAACGCCGCAAAGTTTATCTTGGAGAGTTACGTTAATAGAGGTCTGATAGAGAGGGTACGAAGAAATTATTACGTTGCGATCAGCTTAGAAACACATCAACCGGTATTCAATCGGTATCAGATCGCAAGCAATATTTATCCAGATGCTTACCTAACACATCATTCTGCGTTTGAGGCCTACGGATATGCTAATCAAATATTTTATAATGTCTATTTTACAAGCAAAAAAAAAGTTTCAGATTTCTTTTACGATGGAATAAGCTATGAGCAGACGCTAAACAAACAAAATGCCTTTATCGTAAAAAAAGGAAATATAAAGATGACCAGTATTGAGCAGACGGTAATTGACAGTATAAAAGATTATGAAAAGATTGCCGGATTAGAGGAGACTTTGAGATGCATAGAACTCATTCCTGCATTAGATCAAGAGATAATGCTGCGTTGTCTTGAAAATTACAATAATGGATTTCTGTATCAGAAATGCGGCTATCTGTTTGAAAATTTAGGAAAAATAGAGGGGATAACCGACACATTTGCCAAAACGTGTCTAGCGCATATTTCCAGATCAAAAAGATATTTAGTTCGTGATAGAAATGACCTTATCTATAATTCCAAATGGATGCTCTATACACCTGTCAGGTTACGGAGTTTAATTGAGAAGGGAGACTTTGGATACGATGCAAAAGATAAAAACTGATTTATATCCAGTGTTACGGCATGGTGAAAAGTTTGAATTAAAAAAAGTGCAAGATGAAGTAACGGCGTATTTGAGTCATAATTTTGTTGCTGAAGAAAAACAGGTTTTGTTCTGGAATAATTTCAATCAGAAAATATATACACCAGAGCTTTTGTTCGATGGAGAGGAGTTGGAGAGGGTTAGAAACCATCCTATGGCAGTATGGAAATGTATGCAAAAAGAAAAACCTAAAAAAAGAGCAGAGAAATGGAAAGGTAAATCCTAGCTTGAAGATTGAAATATGTGAAAAAGAGGTCGCTGTTGTGGCCTCTTTTTTATTTCATGATCGTGTCCAGGTTTGATAAGGATGCTGCCCATGATCCGCAATATTGCCCCAGCTTTTATAAAGCTCTGAATAATGAAAATATTGAAGACATCGTAAAGATCGGAAACGAATGCAAAAGGATAGGAAACGACAT
>CAVBJS010000103.1:0-5151 GCA_963596015.1 Bacteroidaceae bacterium | reverse complement strand
AAATATACAGAACGATATGACAGAAAACAAGATAGATTACAGTAGTCAGGTGCCCTGCCATACCCTGGCAGACGGCAGTAAGATCCCTGCCATCGGTCTTGGCACCTTCGGATCGGATAAGTATGGCTCGGCGGAGATCGCCCAGGCGGTATACGGCGCCATTTGCTCCGGCTACCGGCTTATTGACTGCGCTGCTGTTTATATGAATGAGAAGGAGATCGGCCAGGTGCTGCACCGAGTCATGGAAGAGGGGGTGGTGACCAGAGAAGAGCTTTATATCACTTCCAAGGTATGGAACGATCAGCACCGCCATGTGGTGGAATCCTGTCAGCAAAGCCTGCGGGATCTGCAGCTTGACTATGTGGATCTGTATTTCCTTCACTGGCCCTTCCCCAACTATCACGCACCCCATTGCAGCGGTGATTCCAGAAATCCGGATTCTAAGCCTTTTTCCGTGGATGAGTTCATGGATGCCTGGCACCAGCTGGAGGAACTGGTGGACAAAGGACTGGCTAAGAACATTGCTATGTCCAATATGACGATCCCCAAACTGGAAGCGGTGCTGCCTCTTTGCCGGATCAAGCCGGCGGCCATAGAGATGGAGTTGCATCCTTCCTTCCAGCAAAGAGAGCTGTTTGACTATGTAACAGAAAAAGGCATACAGCCCATCGGCTTTTGTCCTATCGGCTCTCCGTCAAGGCCGGAGCGGGACAGAACCCCGGAGGATGTGGCGGATGTGGAGCTGCCTTCCGTTAAGGCGGCAGCGGCTGCCCACGGAGATCACCCGGCGGTCACATGTCTTAAATGGGCGGTACAAAACGGTCAGATCCCCATTCCTTTTTCCGTCAAGGAAGCCCAGTATATCAATAACCTGAAGGCAAGCTTTGAAAATCCGTTGACCAAAGAGGAGATGGAAGCTATCGCGAAAGATGATAAAGACTGTCGTCTGGTGAAGGGCCAGGTATTTCTCTGGCCGGGAGCTAAGGGATGGGAAGATCTCTGGGATTTAGACGGAACCATCACAAAGTAATACGATGATCATACAGCACCTGCTATGCCCGACATCTATTCGGATGTTCGGATCCCTTTGGAAGAATCCGATAGGTCAGATGGTGCACAGAGATATATACAGCCTGTCCGGCAAACTGCACAGCAGAAAGTGCAGCTACAGCCGGGCGGGCTTTTTTAATTGTCTTCTTTTTCAGACTATTATAGTGAAAACGTTTAAGAGTAATAGTTACGTCGTTTTGACATAGAAATGCCAAAAGATTCATTTTTTTTTAGCTTATTTGACGGAAAAAGCATAAATGAACAGCGGTCATTTTCGCTTTCGGTAGGGCGATCGGATAGCGCATTGCAATATAAACAGGGCACTTTGGCGTGCTTTTTGTTTGAAATATTGTTATAGTGCACAAAAAAACTGCGATTAAATTGTTAAAAACATGAGAAGTGCTCGCTAATTGTGAATAGTTATTGACAGAAATGTGAAGAAAGTTGTATGATGAACTTGCGAAAACGATTAAGAACTTTTCACAGGGTTCGCGTTGAAAGCAAACAAATAACTTTATAGGAGGAAAAGCAAGTGAAGAAAAAGTTATTAGCAGCATTACTGAGCACTGCAATGGTAGCTACTCTTCTGGTAGGCTGTGGTTCTTCTTCCACATCCACAACCGAGGAGACAACTACTGAGGAGTCCACCGAGGCAGAGAGCACTGAGGAAGCAGCTGATGAGGCAGAGGATACTGCTGATGCAGAAGATTCCGCAGAGTCCACTGAGGCTACTGAGTTGGCTTATACCGGCGAGATCAACCTGATGCACTACTCCACATCCGAGGAGTCTGAGGGTAATGGTGGTTCCGATGGCTTCCGTACCATGGTTGCTGAGTGGGATGAGGCTCATCCTGACATCACTCTGAACCAGAACGTACTGGCTAACGCAGAGTACAAGACCCAGATCGCTACTATGGCAGCAGCTGATGACCTTCCGGACGTATTCCTGTTACAGGGTATGAACACCAAGGCATGGGCAGCGCAGGGCCTGATCTATGATATGACCGACGTGATCAAGGATTCTCCTTATTACGACGATTACAACCAGGATTACTTCACTCCTTTCAAGGATGGCGACAAGATCTACGCTCTTCCGGCTCTGACCGGCGGTACCTGCACCGTAGTTATCTACGACAAGGCTATGTGGGCAGAGGCAGGCTATGACAGCTTCCCTGACAACTGGGATGATGTTAAGAAGGCTGCTGAGTACTTCTCCGAGCAGGGCATCGACACCATCGCATTCGGCAATGGCGGTCAGTGGCAGGCTAACTCCGATTTCCTGAGCACCTTAGGTGACAGATATACCGGTAAGGAGTGGTTCCAGCACATCATCGACGGCGACGGCGAGGCTGCCTTCACAGATGATACCTTCGTAGCTGCACTGCAGTTCACACAGGATATCTTCCAGAGCGGAGTCTTCAACGAGGACTTCAACTCCGTAACCAACGAGGATGCTCGTGAGTACTATATCGCTGGCGATGCTGCAGCATTCATCGGCGGTAACTGGGATGAGTCTTACATCGCAGCTACTCTGCAGGAGTCTGACGAAGAGAAGTACAACAACATCGGCTTTGCAGTTCTGCCTCAGCCCGATGATGCTACCGAGGATGCTAACGGCCAGAACATCGGTCTTGGCTATGGTATGGCTATCAACGCTAAGGTTGCAGAGGATCCCGACAAGCTTGCAGCTTGCATCGACCTTTGCTACAAGCTGACCGGCCCTGACTTCGCTAACTACGTAGCAGAGAACTACGCACTGGCAGGTCTGACCAAGGTTGACGATGTAGATCTGAGCGCATTCGACGATGTGACCGTAGGCTTCTACAACTACTCTTATGTAGATACCACCCCTTGCGAAATCTATGATTCTTATGTAGACTCCGCAGTTTGGGAAGTTTGCAACACCGGTCTTCAGGAACTGATGAACGGCGAAGGCACTGCAGAAGATCTGGCAGCTGATATTCAGGCTAAGTACGAGGAAGTTTACCTGAACAAGTAAGTCGACAGACTTTAGTGCGAGATCACCAAGTATATTTCAGAATATTTTGAAATCTTTATGGAATATTGATGAAATAACTAAAAAATTGTTGTAAAATAACAGTAAGGAGGGTCTTGGCAGAGTTACCCAAGACCCTTTTTTACAGGTTTAAAATCCTTTTCGGCTCTTATGCAGCGTCGGGAGAGGACCCCTGTAATCGTTGCATATTGGCCTTTTTCAATTATTCCAAAAGGGGGATTTGCTTATGTTAAAAGCAATCAAACCTAAAATGCGGGTTATCGTAGCATTCTTAGCGATCCCGGTCATCTGGTATATCTTCTCTGTTTTGGTTCCGCTTTTTGCAGCGCTGTTCTTCAGCTTCTTTCAGTGGAAAGGCGGCCCGGTCAAGACCTTCAATGGCATGACAAACTACATTACACTGTTGCATGACGAAACATTCTGGGAAGCTTTTGTTCACAACATTTACATCGTTTTCCTGAGCGTTATCGGTCAGGTAGGTATTGCTTTCATCTTCGTGCTGATGATCAATTCCAAACTGACCAAGTTAAAAGGTGTCCATCGTACCTTCGGTTTCTTCCCCAGTACGATCTCAGCCGTTTACATCGGCCTGATCTGGACCATGATTTACGACAACAAGAGAGGTATCATCAATTACATCCTGCGCGCTACCGGTCATGCAGACCAGACGCAGGTTTGGCTGAACAATTCCAGCCTGGTGTTGACCCTCGTAGCTATCCCGCTGATTTGGCAGTACATTGGTTACTACATGGTTATCCTTCTGTCTGCTATAGCCGCTGTTGATAATGAGATCTTCGAAGTGGCAGAGTTAGACGGTGCCAATGCATGGCAGAGAGCGGTATATATCATCCTTCCGCTGATCAAGAATATGATCATGGTCTGCATCACCCTGTGTGTAGCCGGAAACATGAAGGTATTCGATCACATTTATACCATGACGAAGGGCGGCCCCGGTACGTCTTCCATGGTTATGGCACTGTACGGATACAATGTTTCCTTTAAGCAGACCGACTTAGGATACGGCAGCTGTATTTCCGTTGCCATCTTTGTAGTCAGCTTGATCGTTATCGGCGGTAGCCAGAAGCTGGTTAACTTCCTTATGAAAGACAAGGGGGTGGAGTAAATGGCAAAAAAACAGGAATTTAAAATGACAAAGGTTAAGAGCGCCAGAACACCCGGACAGAGATTTGCTACCGGTGTCGCAGCAGTTGTCATCAACGTTATTCTTCTGGCATTCTCCATTTCCTGCATTTTCCCGCTGGTATGGATGTTCTACTCTTCCTTAAAGCTGAAGAGACAGTTCAATGCGGATATTATCGGTCTTCCCGCCAACCCTACCTGGGCTAACTACATCAAGGTGCTGACCAACAAGGATTACCATATCGCTGATTCCATGGTAAACAGCGTACGTACCACCGTGATCTCCGTAGCACTCATCGTACTGTTCGGTTTCATCGTAGGATATATCCTGGCCAGAATCGAGTTTAAGTTAAACCGTGCACTGTATGCACTGTTCCTGATGGGTCTGCTGATCCCGATCCACTCTCTGTTAGTACCTATCTATGTCGTATTCAACAGCGTAGGTATGGCTAACAAGTGGTTCACCCTGATCATTCCCTATGTGGCATTCGGTTTGCCTATAGCGGTGTTCCTGATCGAGAGCTTCATCAAGTCGATTCCGGTAGAACTGGAAGAAGCAGCAGCTATCGACGGCAGCTCCTTCACCAAGACGCTGTTCAGCATCATCCTTCCGGTTACCAGACCGATCCTGACCACCGTAGCTATCATCCAGAGCTTCTCCTGCTGGAATGAGTTCTCCTTCGCACTGGTTCTTTCCAGTAAGAATGTGGCTCTGCAGACAGTTCCGCTGGCTATGACTAACTTCAAGGGTCAGTTCGCATCTGACTATCCGAAGATCATGGCAGGTATGCTGATCACCATGGCACCTATCGTTATACTGTACTTCCTCTTCAGTAAGAAGATCATCGAAGGTATGGTAGCCGGTGCTGTTAAGGGCTAAGGTTTGCGATAGTTCACAAATGAGATAGTTTAAGAGCACAGTTCGCAGTGATGCGGGCTGTGCT
>CAVBJS010000102.1:0-5215 GCA_963596015.1 Bacteroidaceae bacterium | reverse complement strand
CATCAGGCGGGGATGCGAGTTCGGGCCGGGCCATCCGCAGGCGAGAGGCAGATCAAAAGCAAAACGGCGCAAAGTGCACGGTGCGAGACATCTGCCGCGTTCCGGTGCATGACCGGGTGGCATTAAATCATCAGTTCAGACGCTATCTACAAATACTAATCCATCTGGAGTATTGCGTGTACCTTGGCGGACTATTAAGATAAAAATAAGAGCACATCGGAGAATTCGCCTACACCGGATTCTCCTCACGATGCCGCAGTAAACGGCGGCATAGGAAGGCAAGTATGAAAGTATTCAAGGGAAAACCGGTTTTTGGCGGCATCGCCATCGGCAGGATCGCCCTGTGGAAACGGGGCGGCGATAAAGTCGTGCGCAGAGAAGTAGAAGACGTGGATCACGAGATCCGGCGACTGTATGCGGCCAGGAGCCGCATGATCGAGCAGCTCAAGAAGCTTTCCCAGAAGGCGGCCAACAGCATCAGTCCCCAGGATGCCATGATCTTTGACGGCCATCTGGCCATAGCAGAGGATCCGGCCCTTCTTGAGAATATGAAGGAAACCATACAGGAAAAGCACGTCAATGCGGAGTATGCCGCATCGGTGGCAGGCGCCCATTATGCAGCTATCTTTGAGTCGATCCCGGATGAATATATGCGGGAGAGAGCCGGAGATGTGCGGGATATTACCGGCAGACTGGTGGACATCTTGCAGGGACGAAGCCCCCGGGACATCCGGCTGGAAGATGATACGATCCTGGTGGCGGAGGACTTAACCCCCAGCGAGACCATGCAGATCGACCGGGAGAAGATCGGTGCCTTTGTGATCCGTCTGGGCTCCGCCAATTCCCATACGGCGATCCTGGCCAGAAGCATGAATATACCGGCCCTGATCCAGACCGTCTATGACAATGACATCGATGGCCATATGGCTATTGTGGACGCCCTTGGGGGTGTGATGATCGTGGATCCGGACGGGGCGGCACTGGAGGATTACCGGCGCCGGCTGGCAGCCGAAAAGGAGAGGATCAGACTCCTTAAGACCCTGAAAGGACTGGACAATGTCTCTGCAGACGGACGCCGTATGGAGATCTATGCCAACGCGGCCCGGGTGGAAGACGTGGACAGTGCCCTGGAAAATGACGCCCACGGTATCGGCCTTTTCAGAAGTGAGTTCCTCTATTTAGGGAAGGAAACCTATCCCACAGAGGAAGAGCAGTTTGCGGTTTATCGAAGCGTTCTGGAAAAAATGGGAGGCCGCAAGGTGATCATCCGTACCATGGACATCGGCGCGGACAAAAAGGTCTCTTATTTGGGCTTAAAACAGGAGGCCAATCCGGCTATGGGATACCGGGCGATCCGCATCTGCCTGCAGGAGCCGGAGATCTTCCACACCCAGCTGCGGGCCCTTTTTCGGGCGGCGGCCTATGGTGATCTTTCTATTATGTATCCTATGATCTGCTCTTTGGAAGAAGTACACAAGATACGAGCATTCAGTGAAGAAATACGTCGGGAGCTTAAAGAGGAGGGAATAGAAGTTCCTTCTGTGGAAGAGGGGATCATGATCGAGACTCCGGCGGCAGTGATGATCAGTGATCTGCTGGCAAGTGAAGTGGATTTTTTCAGTATCGGAACCAACGACCTGACCCAGTATGCCCTGGCGGTGGACAGGCAGAATGACCGGGTAAACTCCCTTTTTGACCCTCGCAGCGAGAGTATCCTGCGCATGATCGAGATGACGGTGCGAAACGGCCATGCGGCAGGTATCCCCGTGGGAATATGCGGTGAACTTGGCGCAGATACATCACTGACAAAGCGGTTTTTGGATATGGGGCTGGATGAAGTGTCGGTATCACCTTCCATGGTATTGTCTGTGCGTAAAGTTCTGCGGGAGAGTTAAACTTTCTATATCTGAATAGATTTTTACAATATTTTTCCATATAGCGGTCTTATAATGCTCTAAATGTGAAAGAAGCGAGATCCCACGTATGCAGCCAAGGCTGCAGCACGAAATGTATGGGGATGGCATAAAGAGGGAATTATGGAAAAGAGCAGTACAAAAGACATGACAGTGGGTTCTCCTATGAAACTGATCATCGGCTTTTTGGTGCCGATGCTGGGAGGAATACTTTTTCAGCAGTTTTACAGTCTGGTGGATACCTTGATCGTGGGACAGTTTTTAGGGGTCAGCGCCCTGGCCGGCGTGGGTTCTACCGGTTCTATTAACTTCATGGTCATCGGTTTCTGTACAGGCATCTGTGCAGGCTTTGGTATCCCTATTTCTCAGAAATTCGGCGCCAAGGATTATTCCTCCATGCGCCGCTATGTGGCGAACAGTATCTATATGTCGGCGGCCTTTGCGGTGGTGATGACCATCGTTGTCAGTGCCCTGACCATGCAGATCCTGCAGTGGATGAATACGCCGTCGGATATCATAGAATATGCCTACGATTATATTTTTTTGATCTTCATCGGCATTCCCATAGTATTTTTGTACAATTTAGGATCCAGCATCATCCGGGCCTTGGGAGACAGTAAGGCGCCCGTGGTTTTTCTGGTCATTGCCTCGGTGATCAATGTGGTGCTGGATCTGGTGTTTATCATCGGCTGCCACATGGGGGTGATGGGAGCAGCGGTCGCAACCGATATTTCCCAGCTGATCTCCGGCTTACTGTGCGTACTTTATATCCGGAAAAGGATTCCCGTGCTGCGGATCGAGAAAAAGGAGTGGAAGCCGGACAGCCATCTGTGCAGGATGCTGTTTGTCATGGGAATTCCCATGGGACTGCAGTATTCCATTACGGCGATCGGTTCCGTGATACTGCAGACGGCGGTAAACTCTCTGGGATCTACGTATGTAGCCACCATGACAGCGGCCGGCAAGGTCAGCCTGTTCTTCTGTTGTCCTTATGATGCACTGGGCACCACTATGGCTACCTACGCAGGACAGAATGTGGGTGCAGGCAAGCCCCAGAGACTGAATCAGGGCCTGAAGAGCACCACGATACTGGGAGTGCTTTACGGGATCGTAGCCTTCCTGTTCCTGGCTTTCTTCGGAGGAAGCCTTAGCATGATCTTCTTCGGATCCGGCGCCAATGCCCAGATCCTTGCGGATGCCAGACTTTTCCTTATATGGAACAGCGGCTTTTATATCGCCCTTCTGTTTGTGGATGCGGTGCGGTTTATGATCCAGGGCATGGGTTACCCGGGATTCGCTATCTTTTCCGGTGTTATGGAGATGATCGCCAGGATCGCAGCAGCCTGGATCCTGATTCCGCTCTTTGGTTTCACAGGCGCCTGCATGGCCAGCCCCCTGGCATGGGTACTGGCGGACTGCTTCCTTCTGCCGGCGTATTTCCATCTCCGTAAAAAGGTATATGGAATGCTGGGCATGCCTTTAAAGGGGAATGCTTAATCTTAGGGAGACTACATAGAAATAGAAAGCTAAATCGGGAAAAGCTAAAAGTTAAACAGAACAAAAGAAAACAGAATAAGACAAGCAGAATAAAATTAAACAGGACAAAACTAAATGGAATAAAGCTTATAAGAAAAAGCAGGTACCTCTGTGAGAAGGGTACCTGCTTTTTGGTGTTATAGGGTTGTGATGTTACCGTTCAGATGCCGGCCGGGTGGCCGAAGCAGACGGGAGCAGACTGATGAATGGGCTGCATGTAGCCCTCCGGAAGAGAGAAAGTCAAAGCTTATTGCGCATAACTGTCACAGACACAGTGCCTGTAAAAAGCAGTCAATGTCTCATACTGATAGGCCATAACGAAAAGGCAACCGATGCCCAGGGTTAGAATTCCCACCAGATACAGAGGAATGAAACTGATCTCTATATAGAAGAGGGTTCTTTTTCTGCCCCGCATCAGCCTGCTGCTGCGATGAAAGAGCTCCTTTACGCTCATGGAAGGATAGTCAAGCAGCAACAGATAGGTGAACAAAAAGTACAGCTGGAAGAAAAACATGGCCAGATAGCCGGCTGCCGTAAGCAGCAGGAAGATCAGCAGCTGCCTGGAGGTGACGGCATAGGTCGTGCCAAGGTACAGAGTGGAGGGCAACGTACATACATAATCCGCCAGATAAAATAGAAGGGCAATGGTCATGGCCTTCTCGGGATCCTCCCGGAACGGTTGGAACAGATCCCGCACGGAAGCAGGCTGATCGAAAAGGAGGTTGGCATAAATGAAATAAAGCCCCAGCGTAAAGATGCCGGAAATGGCAGAAGTCAGCCCGTTGGCGACAAAGCTTAAAACTATGCGGACAATACCACTTCCTACGTCTAAGCCGGTGCTGAACTCTGCCAGAATAAGGGAAATCAGCAGATAAAGTATGTTGGCGGCGATCACGGTGCCGTAGTGTCCGGTCAAAGCCTGCCGCGCCTGGGCTTTAACATTGGCGGAGATCTCAGATGATTTCTTCAGACCCATTTGTAGTCCCTCCTTTATCTAAGTTTTCCAGATTTGTGCCTAGCAGCGCATCGATCTGCCCCAGCATGTCGTCGAAGGAAGTGCCGTAGAGATTTTCACTGACCTGATTCATGAACTGTCGGTAATCAGGATCCTTCAGCTGTGCGATGGCAGAGGGGATCAGTACATGTACCGTCAGATAGACAGTGGTGAGCAGTCCGATGACTGCGCAGATGATGCCGCGTCTGGCAAGGCGTGACATGCGCCGTGCACTTCCTTTGGAGAGGATAGCCAAAATGATGGCCATGCCGCCTAAGAAGCAGGGAAGGAGGATGGGCATGAACAGATTCGTGATAATGGAACAAGTGCCGAAAATAAAAGCCAACGTGGCCATGCCGTGATTAGCTTCCTGCTCCGGCGTGGAAAACGGCGATGAATCGTATTCTCTGTATTCTTGCATGGGAGTCCTTTCTTTTTTAGTTGCTTTCGCTTGATATCTTTTGCTTGATATCTTTCGCTTGATATCTTTCGTTTGATATCTCTTTCACTTGATCTGAAGCGTTTTGATATCTTCTCAGTATAGTATTTATGAATGATAAAGTAAATAATGTGGAAACTGATGTTTATGGTAGCTCGGATCAATATCAGAACGCAAAACGTAACGCACTGGGGCGCGGAAAAATGAAAAACGTAATGCACCGGGGCGCGGCAGAATGGCTCGCATCCATTGCACTGCGCGCCAGTTTTGCCTGATCTGCATCGAAGCCGCAGGATGGTATCGGGCACGCTTTCGGAGCGGGCCCGATAGGCC
>CAVBJS010000101.1:0-5250 GCA_963596015.1 Bacteroidaceae bacterium | reverse complement strand
GGGGAGAGCTCCTCTCCTCTTGTGGTGCTTTTGCACGGCTGGGGAGCGAATTTCACACTTTTTGCAGGCATCTTCCAGCTGCTGCAGGAAAAATACCACGTGGTGGGTATGGACATGCCGGGCTTTGGCAAGAGTCAGGAGCCGGACAAAGCCTATGATCTGGATGATTATGCGGATTTTGTCATAGATTTTATCACCACGCTTTTCCCGGAAGATAAGGAAGTGATCCTCTTAGGTCATTCCCACGGCGGCCGCACGATCATTCATCTGCTGGCCAGAGGCGGCCTGCCCTTTCATTGTCCCAAGGCGATCCTGGTGGACAGCGCCGGCATCGTGCCGGAGAAGACACCGGCCCAGAAGCGCAAGGTAAAGACCTACCATTTTCTGAAACAGACACTGGTAAAGACCGGGCTTGCAGAGAAAAATCCCCAGCTTCTGGATGCACTGCAGAAAAAATTCGGCTCTGCAGATTACAGTGCAGCCTCTCCGACTATGCGGGCCAGCATGGTGAAGGTGGTCAACAGAGATCTGCAGGAGGAAATGCCGCTGCTGACCATGCCTGTACTTCTGATCTGGGGCTCTGCGGATACCGCCACGCCTTTATCGGACGGCAAGAGAATGGAAGAACTGATGCCGGAGGCGGGACTGGCTGTGATCGAAGGGGCAACACATTTTAGCTTCCTGGATCAGCCGGTGCTTTTTGCCCGCATCCTGGGCAGCTTTTTAAAGGTTTAGGAGGTGAATATGGTCATTCTGGAAACTGCGGGGGAATGGGCCCTCGCCGCACTTTTTGTATTTTCCGCTGCCATTGCGATCCGCTATTTTACGCATATGCTGCAGCTTTCATCCTACCAGTTTGGCGGGTATTTCCGCTTCCTGTGGGCGGAGCCGGGGCGCTGGCTTCCCCTTTTGTTCGTGTTGGTGCCTGCCGCAGCCCAGGTTTTGCACTATGAGGCACTGGCGGTCATACTGGGGATCATTTTCCACGGTGTGATGATCGCCGTATATTGGCCCCGCCATGTGAAAAAGAAATTTGTAGCCACCAGGCGGGTGCACAGATTGTTCAACACCATCGTGCTGTTGTGGCTGATCATCATCGCCGTTACGGCAGTGATCCCCAAATTTTCCGCCTGGGTATTGCTCTTCTCCATTCCTTTTGCGGCTATTCCGCTGGTGGTGGCATTGGCCAACCTGTTGAACAGACCCATCGAGAAGGGATTTAATAACTATTACATCAATGACGCAAAGCGGATCCTGAAGGAGCACAAGGATCTGACCGTCATCGGTATTACCGGCAGCTATGGCAAGACCAGCGTCAAGTACTACCTGACCACCCTGCTTTCCGAGGGGTTCCGGGTGCTGCGCACGCCGGAGAGCTACAATACCCCAATGGGCGTGGTAAAGACCATCCGCTCGGATCTGCAGCCTACCCATCAGATCTTTGTGTGTGAGATGGGGGCCAGACATGTGGGAGATATCAAGGAGATCTGCGATATCGTCCATCCGGATCACGGCATCGTTACCTCCATCGGCTATCAGCACCTGGAGACCTTCCATAGCCTGGACAATATCATCGGCACCAAGTATGAACTGCTGGATGAGGTGGCCGGTAATGGAAAGAACGGCCTTATGTTCGTCAACGGCGACTGTGAGATCATCCGGGAACATCCGAAATATCCGGACGCCGTCACCTACGGCCTTGATAAGGAAAACGATTACCACGGTCAGATCCTGGAGGTATCAAAGAACGGCACTGTCTTTACGGTGACGAACCCTCAGGGAGAGACAGAAGAGTTCCATATGAAGCTTCTGGGCAGACATAATGCGGAAAATGTCATCGGCGCCATCGCCGTGGCCAACCGTATGGGCATTCCCATGCGCAGATTAAAGAGCGCAGTGCACAAGCTGGAGGGCGTGCCGCACCGTCTGCAGTTGCTGCCTAAGGGTGGCAATGTCACCGTCATCGACGATGCATACAATGCCAATCCGGAGGGAACCAAGGCAGCTCTTGATACCCTGAAGCTTTTCTCCTGTATTAAGATCCTGGTGACACCGGGTATGGTGGAGTTGGGAGACAGACAGGAAGCAGAGAATGAGGCCTTTGGACGGGCAGCCGCAGAGGTATGCGACTACATCATTCTGGTGGGCGGTCATAATACCTATGCCCTGAAGAAGGGAGCTTCCGAGGCAGGCTTTGTGCCGGAGAAGCTTTTCGAGGCCCATGATCTGGCAGAAGCCACCCGGCTGATGTACGAACTGGATGCAGGCAAGGAAAAAGTGATCCTTCTGGAAAACGATCTGCCTGATAATTACAAGTAGGAGAAACGAGGTTAGTGTGAAAAATACCACCGATGTGGTATTTTTCACACGACTGTTTGTTTCTTTCAGAAACAAACAGCTCTGAAGGCAGACGAGAATCTGAAATTCTCGTCGCCTCTTCGCAGCAAAGCTGCTCAGAAACGAGGTTACCATGAAGATAAAAGTTGCAGTGATTTTCGGCGGCAAGAGCACGGAACATGAGATTTCCATTATTTCCGCTCTGCAGGCCATCCAGTCTATGGACAAAGAGCGCTATGACATCGTGCCGGTCTATATGACCAAAAATGCGGAGTTCTATACCGGAGAAGGGGCAGATGATATTGAGAATTATAAAAACATCCCTCAGCTTCTTAAGACCCTGACCCAGGTGATCTGGATCCGGGAGGGGAACCGGGTAAAGCTCTATCGCTACCCTATGAAGAAATTCGGCAATAACCTGCTGCATGAGATCGATGTGGCCTTCCCCATCGTCCACGGCACCAACGTGGAGGACGGTGCGCTGCAGGGCTATCTGCAGACCCTGGGAGTTCCCTATGTGGGCTGTGATGTATGCGCATCTGCCCTGGGCATGAACAAATATGCTATGAAGCCTATCCTGAAGGATCACAATATTCCCGTGCTGGACTGCACGGTATATACCTGGGATAAGTATGAGGATGCAGAGGCTCTGATCAAGGAGATAGAGGAAAAGTATGCTTACCCTGTCATCGTAAAGCCTTTGAACTTAGGCTCCAGTATCGGTATTAAAAAGGCAGCGGACAGCGGCGAGTTGAGAGAGGCTCTGGATCTGGCTTTTGAATTCTCCAGAACTATTCTGGTAGAACATGCCATTGAGAATCTGCGGGAGATCAACTGCTCTGTAGTAGGCGACTATGAGCATGCAGAGGCCTCTGAGTGCGAAGAACCATTAAATGCCGAGGATATCCTGACCTTCGAGGATAAGTATATGAGCGGCGGCAAGGGTGCAAAGGGCGCTAAGAGCGGCGGTGCCAAGAGCGGCATGGCCAGCCTGCAGAGAAAGATCCCGGCAGACATTACCCCCCAGCAGCGGGAGGATATTCGCCGGATGGCTGTGGAGACCTTCCAGGCCCTTGGCTGCAATGGCGTCTCACGTATTGATTTCATGATGGACCGGGAAACAGGCAAGGTCTATGTCAATGAGATCAACACCATTCCCGGATCTTTGTCCTTCTATCTGTGGGAGCCTTTGGGCAAGAGTTACAAGGAACTGCTGACCCAGCTCATCGAGCTGACCCTGAAGAAACAGCGGGAAGAGGAAAAGCTTGTCTTTACCTTTGACAGCAACGTACTGGCAGGGGTGCATTTAGGCGGCGGCGCCAAAGGTGCAAAGGGCAGTAAGATGTAAAGAACAGAAAAGAACAAGGAACAAAAAGCAAGGAATAAAAACAGGAAATAAAACCAAGGAATAAAAACCAAAGAATAAAAACCAAAGAACAGTTATAAAAAAACCCGACACGGAGAAAGTAAAGATCTTCCGTGTCGGGGTTTTATTTTCAGCAGTTGTTTTTAGCAGTTATTGTTGTGCTGACCCTGGTATACGATCTTGCCGTCACAGATGGTGTAATGGATCACACCGGGCATGGTCTCGCCGATAAAGGGAGAATTGGAGGCCCGGGATGCAAAGATAGGTCCTACCTTCCATGTCTCATTGGGATCAAAGAGCACCAGATCCGCAGGATCCCCTACGGAGACACTGCCTGCCGGCAACCGGTAGTAAGCAGCCGGATTGCTGGATAAACATGCGATCAACTGCAGCATGGAAAGGTATCCCTTATTCACCAGCTCGCGGATGCCAAGGGAAAGGGCTGTTTCCAGTCCGATAATGCCGCTGGGAGCCTTTTCAAAGGGCTGAGATTTCTCTTCAGCCGTATGGGGTGCATGGTCGGTGGCAATGATATCGATGGTGCCGTCGCAGAGACCGTCGATGATAGCCAGACGATCCTCCTCCGTGCGCAGAGGTGGATTCATCTTGGCCATAGTGCCATGGTGAAGGACAGCCTCCTGGGTCAGTGTAAAGTGATGAGGGGTGGCCTCTGCGTGGATCCGGGAATTCAGTAGTCTTCCCTTGCGGACGATCTCCACGGCCTCTGCGGTGCTGATATGCTGAATGCACAGGGGACACATAAGCTTTACAGCCAGATCCACATCCCGCTGCACCATGGTGATCTCTGCCTCTCTGGAAGAACCCTCCAGATGCAGGAATTTGGCGGGATAGCCGCCGGCATTGATGCCGTTTTGGCGGATGTAGGCAGGATCTTCCTCGTGGAGAGAAAGGGGCCTGTCCTCTTCCTTGGCAGCCTTCATGGCCGCTTCCATAACAGCCGCATCCAATATGGGCTTACCGTCGTCGGTAAAGCAGACGGCGCCCTTCTCCTTCAGGGCGTGGAAGTCTGTCAGTGTTTTACCTTCCATACCCTTGGTGGCATTGGCGGCGCTGTAGATATGGATGGGCGTCTGGGCACCCCGGCGCAATACATCCTCCAGCGTCTCCACATTGTCAATGGGAGGATTGGTATTGGCCATCATGATAATACTGGTATAGCCGCCCCGCATGGCCGCATTGGCGCCGGAGATGATATCCTCCTTCTGGGTAAATCCGGGATCCCGGAAATGAGAGTGGGTATCCACCAGGCCGGGAGCTACGATCATATGCCTGGCATCGATAACCTGCAAAGAGGTGTCCTGCACATGATTGGTCGGATCCTGTCCGTAAGCAAGGCAGAAATCCTCTGTGATGGCGGTGCGGATCTGGGCGATCCTGCCGTCCGCAATGAGTATATCCCGATGATCCTCCAACTGGGTGCGGGGGTCTGTTAATTTGCCGTTTTTTATCAGAATCATAAGTGGTCTCCGTATATGTCTATGTCTAAAAAGCCTTTTTGCAGTGGCTGAGGGTAGTTGTCAATGTAT
>CAVBJS010000100.1:0-5273 GCA_963596015.1 Bacteroidaceae bacterium | reverse complement strand
AAGCCGACAATGTAAATTGTTAGGAATGCAGTAGTGGTAGAAGCAAGAAGCAAGCAAGCTTTAGCTTGGTTGTAGTTCACTGAATCAATGCACAGATGATTTGGAGTAGGAAATTGAAGGATTGGCAGGATAAAGACGGAAACAGCAATAAAGACAGAAACAGCGATATAGACATGGACACGGACATAGATATGACAGAGGATGACTGGATCCTGGAGGAAGACTTTTCGAAATATACTACCCCGGAGCCGCCCAGGCAGGATCCGGCTCAAAGAGCGGTCAGGCGGAAAAAACGCAGGAAGAAAAATGTTCTTTTGATCGTCCTGGCGGCATTGGTGGCGGTCATCGGTTTATTGGCTGTTACATTTTTGGCCCTTCGAGCTGTGGGCCTTTCCAGGCTTCGGGGGAAGGCGGGAGATACCGCCGCATTACAGGAAGTACAGGCAGCGGTGGGAGATGCAGTGACAGAAGAAGAATCCTCCAAATGGCAGGACGGTTGGGTAAAACATGATGGTAAGATCTATGCCTATAACGAAGATATCCTGACGTTCCTGATCATGGGCATCGATAAGAAAACGGACGCGCAGGAAGTGGCGGAGGGTACCAATGGAGGTCAGGCGGATGCTCTTTTCCTGCTAGTGCTTAATCCCCACGATCACTCCATGCGCATTATCGGTATCAACCGCAATACCATGACGGATGTTGCTATTTATGATGAAAACGGTGACTATGTTAAAACGGTGCAGGCACAGATCGCCGTGCAGCACGGTTTTGGCAACGGCGTAGAGGAAAGCTGCGAATATGAAGTGACTGCCGTGCGGCATCTTTTCTATGAGATACCCATCAATGGCTATGCCGCCA
The DNA here is from genome assembly GCA_963596015.1 of Bacteroidaceae bacterium. Taxonomy (GTDB): domain Bacteria; phylum Bacillota; class Clostridia; order Lachnospirales; family Lachnospiraceae; genus CAG-791. Next base: position 4,412 of record CAVBJS010000100.1, on the reverse strand, counting down.
TCAATATGAGTGCCATCGCCTCCCTGACGGACCAGGTGGGCGGTATAGATGTCACGGCAGTGGAGGATGTAAAAAACGAGATAAAAAAAGGAGACAAGATACACTTAGATGGTGATCTGGCCTTTGATTATATCCACTATCGGGATACAAGTGTATTTGGCTCCGCAGATGGAAGGCTGGAGCGGCAGAAACAGTTCCTTACCGCCTATGTTAAGAAGGTAAAGGAAAAGACCAAGGAAAACATCAGCTTCCCTATTTCCCTTTATCAATCAGTGGCTTCCCGGGTGGTGACAGACATAACGGTGGATGAGATGGCATACTTAGTTTCCATCGCCAAGGATTACAGCTTTGATGCGGATCAGCTCTATACCCTGCAGGGAGAGACCAAAAAAGGTGAGGAATTCGAAGAATTCTACGCAGATGAGGATGCTTTGCTGGAACTGATCCTGGAGATCTTTTATGAGCCGGTGGAGGAATGAGGAGTGTACCAGTGAACAGGAACGTTAGAAAGAAAACGGACGAAATGCCACACAAAAAGAAAACATATGCAGCCAGAATCTGCATGATCTGCATGCTGCTTGCGAGTGTAATGGTCACGGGAGGTTGTTCTGCTGCAAAGGAGGCTGAGGATGCAACGGGCGATGCGGCGGTCACAACGGAGGCCGGGGAAAGCGCAGATGCGGATACCCAGAGTGCAGCAGGCGGTATAGAGCAGGAGTCCGGTGTGGACGGCAGTATCGATTTCGAGATGCTGACCCAGATCAATCCGGAGATCTGGGGATGGCTTTATATTCCCGGCACCAATATCGACAGACCGCTTTTAAAGAGCACGGTCTCCGATGACTATTACGCGGACCATACTGCGGATGGGGCTGAAGGGGAAGAGGGAGCGCTTTATATTGAGCTCCCTAATCAGACGAATCTGTGTGATTTTAATACAGTCATCCACGGCAAGGACCAGCAGGAAGATGACCTCTTCTATGAACTGCATCAGTTTGAGGATCCGGACTTCTTTGCTCAGAATGAGCAATTGTACATTTATACACCGGACAACGTATATACTTATGAGATCTTCGGAGCTTGTTATGACGAAGGAAGCGACATCTTAAGGCGGTATGATTATACCACCGAGCAGGGCTGCAACGCTTACCTTTCCGATTTCTATAGTCGCAGAGACCTGTCCATGAACAAAAGAGAGGGTTGGGAGGATCTGACGGCAGCTAATTTCCTGCTGACATTAGACGGCACCACCGCGGATGATAAACAGTTCGTGGTATTAGCAGTGCTGATCGATGCGGGAGAAGCCCATATGGGACGGGTCATTTACGATGAAAATGACCCGGACATCCACTTAGAGGATGTGCAGTAGTCCCAGTAGTCCGTCCCCGGTGACGGAAAACCATATTACGGTATCTACATCGAGAGATGTTGATATAAACCACACTTACTTATTTAAAGAAGGGAGGAAGATCCAATGAAAAAATTCATCGCAGTTTTAACCGCAACCGCTATGATGGCAGTTCCTATGTGCGTAAATGCAAGCGCATCTCCTTCTGCTAAGGCAGTTGCAGTCACCGCTTCTACCACCCAGGAGACTACTACCGTAGCTGATTCCTCTGTGGAGGCAGCTGCAAGTGCAGCAAACCTGAGCGTTTCAGAGTACCTGAACAACACCATTTTAGCTCCGGCAGGTGTTGAGGGTGCTGCACAGGTCGGCCAGGGCGGCAAGATCGTTGTCAATGGTGTAACTACCAACATGACCATCACCCTGTCCAAGGTTAAGGATGCTACTGCAGCAAAGGCATCACTGGCAGAAAACGAGAAGCTGGCTGCTTTATTCAAGGCTAATCTGCCTGTAGGCATCTCCGGAAGCAATGTCAATGCTAATTTCTATGTGAAGGGTCTTGCAGCAACCGATAACGTAAAGGTTTACATGCTGGTCAATGGTCAGTGGGTAGAGCTTACTGTTATCGAGGTCAGAGCGGATCACGTTCTGTTCAACCTGACCCAGTCCGGCGTTATCAAGATCGTTCGCGTGCAGTAGGACAGTTCGGACTAAGAGCAGTTAGTTAAAGTAATACAAAAGTTTATAAAATTACTAATAGATCTGGATCTTAGATAAGTGTGGGGATTGCCTGCATCGGCCCCACCGGTGCAGGCAATATTAAGATGAATGATGAAAATTATGCAGATGGGTGCGTGCTGCTGAAAATATATAATATAAAGGTTTTGAAGAAAGGCTGATGGATAAGAAGGACTTTCTGTGAAAGATGAAATGATTGAGATGTTGTTAATCACCAAAGTGCTTTCCTGGTCAGCAAATATAGAAGCTGTGATGTAGGATGTTATATGGGGCATTCCCATCGGTCACTAGCTCAGTCCCTAAAGTATATGTATTTACTACATTTTAAACTTCGGGGAGTGATAAGCAGACCGTGGATTATATGTGAATGGTTTTATAAAAAGGTAATATTTGACCGAGACGTCATTAAACTATCGCGACTTTCAAAGGGAGGACCACAAGAATAGATGATTATGGAATCAGCTTTCTGATCCCACTGACATCGGACTGCATACCGGACAGCACGGTACAATCTGTTCTGCGGCAGGGGTGCAAATGTTTCGAGATCATCATCCTTCAAAATGATGTATCCGCGGTGCCGGAAGAACAGAAACTGATAGAGGTGAAACAGCTGCTTCAGTATGCGGACATTCCCCTGCGGAAGCTGCAGATCGGCCGCAGAGGGAAGGGGCATGCCCTCAACATCGGTTTAAAGCAGGCAAGATATGAGTTTTTATGCGTGCTGGATGCGGACTGCGTATTGGATGACCAGGCGATTCCGATCATTATGCCGTCCTTCGAAGATGAAGATGTCATTGCAGTCGGCGGCAAACTTCGCGCCATGAGCGAGAAGAAAAACCTGCTCACCTTTTGGCAGCGGGTAGAATATATGAAGACCTTCAACATTTGGCGGCCAATCTTTGACCTTTTCAATGCAAATTGCCTGATTTCCGGTGCCTATGGCGTCTTTCGAAAAGATTACGTCCGAAGTATCGGTGGCTATGATGACAATACTGTCGGAGAGGATATGCAATTGGTCCTCTCTATGCACTATGTATACAGGGAGTACGGCAAGCATGTGTGCTACGATCCGGAAAGTATATGCTATACCAGTGTGCCAACGACGATGCGCCGGCTCCTTCGCCAGAGGGATCGATGGCAGCGCGGTCTGCTGGATTGTGTCATCAAGAGCAACTACCTGATCCTGAATCCGCTATATGGATTTCTAGGCTTGCTTGCCATGCCGTACCAGATTGTAGTAGAATTACTGGGACCGATTTCTGTCCTGATACATGCTGTGAATCTGTTCTGTCTGGCCATTGGCTTTGAGGGCTGGTTCATGATCTACGGGCCGGTGAAGTATTGGCTTGGCGTGGCATTGGAGGGGTTGGGGCTGTATACGTTGGATGGATGGGATGTTTATGTACTTTATTTGGGCTTTGAGGTTTCTCTGTCCTGTCTTGCGGAGTGTCTTGAATACGGCAAATGGTATTTGTTCATCACGAAGCTGCCGGAAGCCATAGCGGCCACCGCAATTGGGATAATGTTGTCGGTTCCGCTTGCCGCGGCCAGGCTCTGGGGAATGATTTCATTTCGATGGAGGAGGATGGAATGGTGAGGGTTCCCATCGGTCACTTAAAGACTCCCCAAACACTATGTATTTACTACATTTCTACCATCGGGGAGTGTTAAGGAGACCGAGGTTGGATATGTAAAAAATTATTCGGGTTAAATTGATTTGTTATGCAGTAAGGGATAATAAATATATGGATTTTGAACAGTTGTTAAAATTGCATGGACTATCAATTAAAATTTTGAATGAGCTGTCATTTGAGTCATGCCTACCATTTTCATTAAAAGAGGATTTGGGAAGAGTTGATAAAACAGCTTTGATGGCTGAACTTAAATCTTATTCAAATTGGCTGAATGAGCAGGAATTGCTTTCAAATGTGTCGCTTGACTATCGGATTAAATCTTTTGAATCGATTGAAACAAAGTATGAACGATACTATCCAGATCGTGAAATCAGGAAGGTCTTTAATGACATCCTCGGATTAAGAGATCTTTGTGATGATTACCAGGAAATCCTTTCTGTAAATGATAAAAGGGTTCGCGTGGTTGATTTATCACAAGGGAAGAAAGATGACGATGGATATCGAGGAGTTCATCTCACTTATAGAAGAGGTACCAAATTCTATCCAATTGAATTACAGTTCAATACTTTTTATGATAGACAGTTGAATAATTATCTTCATGATTATATATACAAGAAAGAATATTCCAAAGGTATTGGCGGAGTTCTAAGAAAGCATTATGAAAAAGGTGAAATTAGAACTCTAGACGAGTTTAA
>CAVBJS010000099.1:0-5488 GCA_963596015.1 Bacteroidaceae bacterium | reverse complement strand
TCGCATCCCCGCCTGATGCGGGGATGCTCAGACAATACGGGCCTATCGGGCCCGCCTTGAAAGCGTGCCCGATACCATCCTGCGGCTTCGAGGCAGATCATGCAAAACTGGCGCGCAGCGCAAAGGATGCGAGCCATTCTGCCGCGCCCCGGTGCATTACGTTTTGCATTGTGCTATCGATCGGAATCTCCGTAAACTGTAACGAACAGATAACGATCCGAACCTGCATAAACTGTAAAAATCGTTATAGTGCAGCCTCCTGCTGATCGGCCGGCGTCTGAACTGTAACGATCAGATAAAATTTTATAAAAAGATCAGAGTTCGTTTCCAAATTTTATTCCCAAAAGTGATAAAATAATAACGAGCAGAAAGAGGCTGTCATCTGTGTGACAGCCTTTTGATTTTGCAGGAATATCTGTTATGTACCATAGCTTTTTTGAGGAAAATCCGGATATGAATAGTATATAGTCGCAATGTTGCATTAATGCATGAGCATATCTGAGAATTCACCTGTGCGAAATTCTCAACGCATGCTGCAGATAAGTTGCTGATCTTATCGGAGAACAAGCCTGCGCGAAACTCTCAATGCATGCCGCGGATAAGTTGCGGATCGTATCGGAGAACAAGCCTGCGCGAAACCCTTAATGCATGCCGCGGACAAGCAGCGGAGCACATCAGAGAACAAGCTTGCGCGAAACCCTTAATGCATGCCGCGGACATGTAACGGAGCACATCAGAGAATTTGCCTGGACGAAACGCTTCTCAAATTGCCGCAGACAAGCTTCGATATAGAAAGGTAAACATGACACCGAAACAGAGAGCATTAGCAGTAATAGAAAGTCTTAAAAAAGAATATCCCGCCACCGCCTGTACGTTGGAGTATGAGGAGGCGTGGAAGCTTTTGGTAAGTGTGCGTCTGGCAGCCCAGTGTACCGATGCCAGAGTCAACATCGTGGTAAAGGATCTATTTGCCAGATATCCCAGTGTGGAAGCACTGGCAAATGCAGATGTAAAGGATATTGAGGAATATGTCAGGCCCTGCGGCTTAGGTCCCAGCAAGGCGCGGGATATCAGCGCCTGTATGAAGATGCTGCTGACAGAATACGGCGGGCAGGTGCCGGATCAGTTTGAAGAACTTCTAAAGCTTCCGGGGGTGGGGCGTAAGAGTGCCAACCTGGTAATGGGAGATGTCTTTGGCAAACCGGCTATCGTGACGGATACTCACTGTATTCGTCTGTGCAATCGCATCGGCCTGGTACATGGTGTCAAAGAGCCCCAGAAGGTAGAGAAGGTTCTCTGGACCTTGATTCCGCCAAAGGAGAGCAATGATTTCTGCCACCGGTTGGTGGATCATGGCCGAAAAGTCTGCATGGCCAGGAAACCGGCCTGTGAGGACTGCTGCCTGAAGGAAATCTGTGAGAAGAATCTTTAAGAATTCGCCTGCGCGAAATTCTCCTCGCGTTGCCGCAGACAAGCTGCGGCATAGAAAGGTTAAGTTTGAAAGAAATGCCTGATGGCATTTCTTTCAAACGGCACCAATGACGTAAACGTCATTGGTGCGGATCGCATCGGAGAATTCGCCTGCGCGAAATTCTCCTCGCGCTGCTGCAGACAAGCTGCGGCATAGAAAGGTTACCATGGAAAAAGAGCTGAAAATGCGAACCGAGCAAAAAACCAATATACGAAACAGCATAAGCCGCCTTTTCCTGGTGGCGGTCAGTGTGATCATTCAGGTTGTCTGGATCGTGATGCTGTTTTTCCATCTAAATAGTTACTCCCCGTACATCTCCTTTGTGACGGCACTGGTGGGGTTGGCAGTATGTCTGATGATCTACGGAAGACGCACCAATGGGGCCATCAAGCTGCCGTGGATCATGCTGATCCTGATCTGGCCGGTGGTGGGACTTTGCCTGTATACTCTGATGGGCAGGAAGAATACCACCAAGCGCATGCGGGAGCGGTTTGAGAAGATTGATACCTCTCTGGAGGGGCTTTTGCAGCAGGATGAGATGGCAGAAAAAGCGCTGGAAAAAAAGGAGCACCGGGCAGCTAACATTTTCCGTTATCTTAAGGAAGTACCAAAGTGCCCCTTTTATCAGAATACTAAGGTTACCTTTTATTCCGAAGCGAAGGATGGGTTCGAGGCCCAGCTGCAGGATCTGCAAAATGCAAAGCACTATATTTTTATGGAATATTATGCCATCGAGGAGGCATCGGCCTTTGAAAGACTGAAAAACGTGCTTGCGGCTAAAGTCAGGGAAGGAGTAGAAGTACGGCTTTTTTATGACGATATCGGCAGTATCAGCTTTATCAATGTGGATTTCATACGGCGGATGGAGGCTCTGGGCATCCAGTGCCGCGTCTTTAACCCGGTGGTGCCGATTCTGAATATGTTCATGAACAACAGAGATCACCGCAAATTTACGGTGATCGACGGCCGGATCGGCTTTACAGGGGGATATAACCTGGCGGATGAGTACTTCAATATCACCCACCCCTATGGCTATTGGAAGGATTCCGGCGTACGCTTAGAGGGAGAGGCCGTTCAGAGCCTCATCGTCATGTTCCTGGAGATGTGGAATGCCATGGAATGGACGGATAAGGATTACACCTTGTATTTTCCGGAAAAGAAAGCAGTAGGGCGTATTTCGGAATGCACAGAAAAAGCAGGGGAAACGCAGAAGACAGAGGCTGTAAAGAAAGAAAATAATGCAGAAATCGTAAAGGACGCATATAAAACTGAAGGATCCAAAGGCTTCGTAGCACCCTACTGGGATTCTCCTTTGGATACAGAGCATGTAGGTGAGAATATTTACATGAATCTGCTTAAGTATGCGGAATATGAGGCATGGTTTACCACACCGTATCTCATGATCACCGATGAGCTGAAGCGGGAACTGATCCAGGCGGCTACCCGTGGCGTGGATGTGCGCATTATCACACCGGGTATCCCTGACAAAAAGGTGATTTACCAGGTGACCCGTTCCTATTATGAGGATCTGGCAGAGGCAGGCGTGCGCATTTACGAATATACTCCCGGCTTCCTCCATGCCAAGCAGTGTGTGGTGGATCAAAAGATGGCAGTGGTGGGCACCATCAACTTGGATTACAGAAGCCTGTATCTTCATTTCGAGGATGCGGTGCTTATGTATGACTGCGATTGCATTGGGGACATCCGAAAGGATATCGCCGGTATTCTGGAGGTCTCTGAAGAAGTCACTGAAAAGTATAAAGAACTGCAAAAGAAGGGACAGAAGTTGTGGCAGCTTTTCCTGCGGCTGCTGTCGCCGTTGATGTGATGAAAGTTCATCTGCGGGAAATCTTTTCAGATAGTCGCATAGACTTCAATTTGAAAAGGAGAAGTTGGAAAGAAATGTGTATAACACTCCCTTCCAATGGGCGTGATGTCGCATTTTTTCACAGCTATTTGTGCCGCAGGCGTAACAAATAGCCTTGATTCCATTGCAGATCTGAAATTTGCGATGGGATTCCTTTGGCGCATAGAGCCTGCAGAATGGGGATTAGTATGAATATTACAGTATATCTTGGAGCACTGGAAGGCAAAGATCCGGCATTGGCAGAGGCCGTCAGAGAGCTGGGGACATGGATCGGAGAAAGCGGCAACGACCTTGTATACGGCGGCTCTAAATCCGGACTGATGGGCGTCATCGCAGAGAGCGTGTTAAATGCCGGAGGGCAGGTCACAGGAGTAGAGCCTGTGTTCTTTATTGAAGAAGAAGTACAGTTTGAAGGTCTGACGGAACTGATCGTTACCCAGGATATGACGGAGCGAAAGGCTAAGATGATCGAACTGGGGGATGCCTTTATCGCCTTTCCCGGCGGAACCGGTACTCTGGAAGAAATAGCAGAGGTCATGTCCAAGGTATCCTTAGGGCAATTGGATGCTCCCTGCATCTTTTATAACTTGGATGGCTATTATGACAGTCTTAAGGAACTGCTTGCCCATATGATCGCCATGGGATTGTCCTCCGAGGAAAGGCAAAAAGGGATCTGTTTTGCGGATGATCTAGAGCAGATCAAGGATATTCTTAAGACGCAGTGATAAGAATGTCCGGATGCGAAAATGCCGTTGACCATCTAAATACAACCGAATACCGAAAATTTAAGACAATACCAGACTTCTTATGTATAGTGTTCTTATCGGAGGTGATGAACATGATCTTTAAATTGCTGATCGATAAGAATTGCGAAGAATCTGTGACAGCACTGGTACATGAAAGAACAGCTTTAATAGATGAGATTGAACGACTTGTAATGCAGGATAATATCTCAGATCAAATTCCAGGGTACATAGAAGACGAAATAATCATGCTTGATATCAAACAAGTAGAATGCTTTTATGTTGAAGCGGATAAAACTTTTGCAAGCTACGTCGATGGAAAATGTTATCTGGTGAAGAAAAGATTGTATGAATTAGAAGCAATCCTGCCGGGAGATTTTGAAAGGATAAACAAGTCAGCGTTAGCAAATTGGAAGAAGATCTCAAAATTCAAAGTACAGTTGTCCGGAGCAGTGGATGCAGAATTTGTGAGTGGTTACACAGATTACATTTCAAGAAGATGTTTTTCTGATCTTAGAAAGAGGTATGACTTATGAGAAAATATGCAAAAGAATTTTGCCGCCGCGGTTTAATGTGGGGGGCATGGTGTGGTCCGGTGATCTTGGCAATTGTGTGGATGTGCTTACATAGGGCAGGGGTTATAGAGAGCCTTACAGTTAATGAAGCAGCATTGGGTATTTTTACGACTGCTGTAATGGGATTTCTTGCAGCTGGAGTATCAGTAGTATATGTGGTCGAAAGCCTTCCAAAGGCCTTTGCAGGATTGATCCAAGGGGGTGTTCTCTATGTTGATTATCTAGGGTTTTACCTACTTAATGGCTGGATCCCTGTAAATAAGATAAGGATATTTACGATCATTTTTGTCGCAGGATTTCTTATGATCTGGCTTTCGATTTATATTCCGATCAGGATAAAAGTTAATCGTATGAATAAAATGATCAAGCAATAAAAGCTTTAAGAGCATCAGTCACTAAACTGGCTGGTGTTCTTTTCTTTGAAAGGTAGTTAGTTTCTTGTGTAAGAGTAAAAGAGAAAAAGGGAAAGTCAAAAACAGCTCCCTTTTCCATATCAGTGCATGTTATAATAAATTGGTTAGCCAAAACTAATAGAAATTCAAAATATTCCGGCTGCGGTTAAAGTGCCGACTTCATTTGATGGAATACGATATATACGCATTGGCTCGAGCAAAGAGAGTGTAGCAAAATATCCTGAGAGGGAAGCACAATTGTTTGATGTACTGAAGAATGGCTTGCCATCCATTTGCAATACAGAATCGGAATATCAGGAATTGTCATTTGAAAGATTGTTTACATATTATGCCGGTCGCGGAATCAATTTGAAGGAAGCCACATTTAAGAAAAATCTTGGGTTGCTTACCAATGATGAAAAATATAATGTTATGGCGCA
>CAVBJS010000098.1:0-5535 GCA_963596015.1 Bacteroidaceae bacterium | reverse complement strand
CTGAGCAGCTATGCTGCGAAGAGGCGACGAGAATTTCAGATTCTCGTCTGCCATAGCCACTATACAAAGAGAGCTGCTGTCGGCATCTTTCGCCGCAGCAGCTCTTCCAGGCGCCCATATCGCCTCACATTTCTTTGCAAAGTGCGCTCTAAAAAGTGATACCCAGCACCCGCACCGCCATGCCTCCCAGCACGCCGATGACATATAAAAGTGCCGTCAGTTTTATATTTTCCTTGGTATCCGGATTTACACGGAACAGTACCAGTACACCTACTCCGGCGCCCACTAAAAGGCCGGAAACCAGCTGGCTGGCGCCGAACACCCCCTGCAGATACAGCTGGGTGATGACCACCGAAGAAGCGCAGTTGGGGATCAGTCCCAAAAGGGCCGCCAGAAACTCGCCGTAGATAGCTCTCTCTCCTGCCCACCGGATCAACGTCTCCTCTCCGATCAGGAAAAGAACGACATTCAGTACCAGAGAGATCAACAGAATAAAGACAAAGATATTCAGCGTATGCTTCAGGGCTGATTTCGCGATACTGCCGTCATGGCAATGACAATGCTCGTGCTCACAAAGCCGCTCGATCTGATAATCCTCATTATCTTCCTCTTCCATGGCCGTATGTACTTTTTCCAAAGTTCCCACATGGTGTGCGTCGACAGATGCACTGCCGATTTGTCCATTTCCGCCAAAGAAAACGTGAATGCAAAAATCCACCACAAAGCCGGCCACCAACGCGATCACCACCTTCGCCGCCAGCACATGCACAAGCACCGGCAGTGCCGTCCGCTCTGAGATCATGATCGGCAGCATCTCGTCGGATGTGGAAAGAAAGATCGCCAGCAGCGTTCCCATGGTGATCACGCGGCCTGCGTACAGATTAGCTGCCGCTGCGGAAAATCCGCACTGGGGCACGATGCCCAGTAGGCTCCCCCACAAGGGACCCAGATGGCCTGCCTTTCTTATGAAATGTTTGGTCTTCTCGCCGGTCCTGCTCTCTAAGTATTCCATGGCCAGATAGGTCACGAACAGAAAAGGCAGCAGCTTTAATGAGTCGATCAGTGAATCAAGTATTGCGTCTAACATTTCAATCCCTATTTTAATTCCTATTCTAATTTCAAGCAGTCATGGTTACCGTTCACACTTCCGAAAGGCCTCGCCGCCCGGCTGGAATGTGAACCATAACCGGTCATGCACTCCTAGATCAATGTATCCGGCTGTCCCTGGTAAGTGGAAGAGCCAAAGCCAAGGATCATTACGAAAACAACCGGAATAAAGAACAAGCCTATCGCAAAGCCGATGCCGTGTCCAAAACTCTTTGCCATCCGGATGCTGTAAATGATCTGGATCACCATTGTCACCAATCCTAAGATCGTTACGATGGTACTCTGCAGGATGGTCTGGGATTCCAGCCCACTCAGACGATTAACGATAAAATTGGCGATCAGGACGATCAGGAAGAAATACGACTTCCAGGAAATCCCATAAGCCACATATTCATTATAGAAGGGAATGAAGCACTTCCATCCCGCTACGCCCGCCTTTTCAAATACTTTCCAGTAACCGATAACGCTCAGGATCCAAACAACTACAGCGCCGATAAAACCAACCATTCCGATGGTTGCCAAAAGAAAAGTCAATGTAACCACAACTATCCCCTTTCTGTCCGTTCTGTACCCTTGCCGCCTCTGCATACACTACTCTGCATGAGAAGCTGCTATACGACGAAGCCCCTCGCTCCATCAGGTCAGACACAGTCATTCTAACACAAGAAAGAAGTCCCTGTAAATCAACAGAAAAAGCAGCCGGCGGAATCTGCTCCGCCGACTGCCCTCTTGGATGCTATTTGATAAATCTGAAGTCAGAATGCGCAGGTGCGCCGATCTTCTGATTACTCAGCCTCAGTAGTAGATGCCTCAGCTGCTGCTTCCTCGGTAGACTCCTCAGCTGCTGCTTCCTCAGTGGACTCCTCAGCTGCTGCTTCCTCAGTGGACTCCTCAGCTGCTGCTTCCTCAGTAGACTCCTCAGCTGCTGCTTCCTCAGTAGACTCCTCAGCTGCTGCTTCCTCGGTGGTCTCCTCGGTAGCTGCCTCAGTGGATGCCTCTGCGGAGGAGCTGGAAGAACCACAACCAAACAGGAAAGTGGATGCCAGTGCGCAAACAACGATTGCTTCTACGATTCTCTTCTTCATAATACCTAATCTCCTTCTATTTGTGAACAAATTGTAAACAAGGTTTGAATACGAGAAGTATATTAACACTGACTTTTTGTTTTTGTACCACCCGTTACGGGTGGTTTTTGTTGCAATTTGTTAAGAATTCGTGAAATCATTGGGGTTTTCGGCATGCATACTGCCGATCAGCTTTCGTCTGTTGTCAATTTTCATTTTAAAGAAAATGTTCTTCATGGCCGACTTTACCGTGTTCTCACTGATATACAAACGCTCTGCGATTTCACGATTGGTCAGCCCCCGGGAGGCCATGGAAGCGATCTCCTGCTCCCGCTTGGTCAGCTTCTGCACATTGCCGGCTTTTCCCCGCAGCTGCAGCTGCAGTACCTGCGCGATCTCGCCGATGGCACCGTCGCTGTGCCGCTGCAAGGAGACCACCGCCTCAATGGTCACCGAGATGCGGTGCAGCAGGAAATAGTCATAAATATCCTCTGCATGAAGCCGCAGATCTTCTGCCACTACCACCGATACACCGGACTTCTCCGCTATATCCGCCAGAAAATGGCGGCTCTGTTCATCCCGCCTGTAATTTTCCCTTTCATTATAGAGGAAAAAGAATCGCCACCCCGGCACCGGCGCCGCCGCTATCTTGGACAGGAACTCGTAAAAATTGCTTTCCTCCACCATTTCCATCCTGCCAAAGATAATGGCAATGCCCGGCTTTCCTTCCTGCCGCCTTTTTCTCCAGATTTCCTGCATCCGCTCCAGGATCATCCGGCGCTGTCGCTGGTTCAGGCAAAATTCCATGGTGCCTTCCATTGCTGCCGGCACGTCCCCCTCGAAGAGAAAACGCAGGAACTGTTCCCACGTTCTTTTCTGCTCATCTTCTCTGGAGGGAAAAAGCATCACTTCCCTCTCCAGCGCCTCCGCGCAGTCCCTGGCAAAGGTCAGCTTGCCAAAATGGGCCGGCGCCCAAAGGACGGTCATATAGGAATGCCGGCTCCTCTCCAACTGTCGCCTGGCCCTTTCCGTATAGAAGTGCTCTTTTTTCTGCTCTTTGTTTTCAGCTGTCACGTTTTCTCCTATTTTTCTGCTATATCCTATGCCAGTGTTTCCGGTTATAGCATTTATTGCACCTTCTGCCGCGTTTCTCGCCACGATATGCGAGATAATTCTGCCGACTTCCTGTGCTGTTACAGTTGCTGTTACGATTGCTGTTACGGTTGCTGTTACAGTTACTGTTACGGTTGCTGTTACGGTTCTATTACGCCCCTTTTTCTACAATGATTTCTGATATTCGAGATAGATCATTGTAACAGAAATACGCCTTTTTGATGCATTTTACACATTGTACATCATAATAAGGCCAGAAAGAAAAAACGGATTATAGCCGGAGAATTCACCTTCACGAAATTCTCCTCACGTGCCGCAGACGGTCTGCGGCAAGAAAGGAATATAAAATGATTGTTGTGAGTATTGTAGCTGTTCTGAGTATTGTCGTCGCCGGTGTTTATGTGGCCCTTGCGCCCCAGTCAAAAGATCATTCCGACAGACTGCACCTACGCTGATCCCATATACCGGATAAACGCGCTGATAAGCATTTTCTCCGGAAACGCTGCCGGAAGATCTGCGATAGAGGTCTATGATAAATGGTCTATGATAAATCACAAGCGGTTTGGAACAGAAAAGCTGTTTCGTGTCTGCGCTCTGCAGGTTACACGAAACAGCTTTCTTTTATCCTGTCTGCGCAAGCCGCGATCATCCGTGGGAAAACCGGGATGCAGTAGAACAGGTGTGGCTTCTTTCTATTTCTCAGATGGTATCCCGGGTAATGTTCTTCAACCACTTTCCCTTCTTATAATGAATAAAGTTAAAGGGCATCTTGAACATTTCATCGCAGCAAGTCATCAGATATACCACCATCGGCGGAAACTTCCAGAAAAAGGCCGCCAGAAAAGCCAGCGGCACGAAGACCACCCACATGGCTATGGTGTCCATGATCAGACCGTAGCGGGCATCCCCTCCGGCCCGGAACAGGCCGCAGATCATGGTGGTATTCAGTCCCTGTCCCAGAACGCAGACACAGTTGATATACAGCATGATGCTCAGATAGCCCTGGGCCACAGCCGAAAGAGAAGTAAACGCCAGGATGATCGGCTTGATCGCCACGATCAATCCACCGGCCACCAGGCAGGACCAGAAGGTTATCCACAATATCCTCCGGGAATGGTCTTTTACCAGGTCCATGTGACCGGCACCGATCTCCTTGCCGATGACGATGGCCGCCCCGTAGGAGACGCCGAATACAAACACGCTGCACAGGTCTCTGGCAGCGGAAACAATGGAGTTGGCCGCCACAATATCCGTTCCCATATGTCCCAGTACAACCGTATAGGCAGAAAATCCGGCGCCCCACAGGAACTCATTGCCCAGGGCCGGCAGGGAATATTTCCTAAAATCCGATAAAAGCGTTCTGTTCCAGGCCTTAAAAAGCTTCCTGTCTATCTGAAAATCCTTCTGGTGCATGGCATCCACGATGCAGATCAGCAGTTCTATGCTTCTGGCGATCAAGGTGCCGATGGCGGTTCCCAATACCCCCATTCTGGGCGCACCGAAAAGTCCGAAGATAAACACCGAATTCATAAAGATATTGACGCACAGCGCCGTCGCAGCCATAGCGGTAGCCGTCCGCACCCGCTCGATACTCTTGATGATGCATTCATATACCTGGGAAACGCCCATAAGCAGATAGGACCAGCCTACCACCCGCAGATATACCTCTCCCGTGGCGATCAGTTCCGGATCATTGGTATAGATCCGCATGAGGGCTCCCGGCATCAACACCGCCGCCAGGGTAAAAACAAGGGATACCGCCAGGGAAAATTTGATGCCCATTCCCAGCAGGATCTCGATGGTCTTTTTATCCCCTTTTCCCCAATACTGGGCCGCCATCACCACAATACCGGAGGACAGCCCCGTGTAAAACAGGTAGAGAATAAACTGTACCTGATTGGCCAGAGATACCGCCGAAATAGCCGTCTGGCTCACATACCCCAGCATGATCACGTCCGCCGAATTCACCGCTGCGCTGATCAGATTCTGCAGTGTCATCGGCAGCACTATGATCAGCAATTGATGATAAAAGTTGCTGTTGTCTCTTTTTCTGATTCCTGTCTTTCCCATATTCACCAAAAGGGGCGCCAAACCGATCCGGTTCAGCGCCATACTCCATCCGAGAATGCATCCTCGCAAACTCTCCTGTTATCGTTACTCTTCTATCCTCTGTGAACTACAACCAAGCTGAAGCTTGCTTGCTTCTTGCTTCTACCACTACTGCATTCCTAACAATTTACATTGTCGGCTT
>CAVBJS010000097.1:0-5933 GCA_963596015.1 Bacteroidaceae bacterium | reverse complement strand
CTGCGGATGGCCGGCCCGAACTCGCATCCCCGCCTGATGCGGGGATGCTCAGACATTCCGGATCTATCGGGCCCGCTCTGAAAGCGTGCCCGATACCATCCTGCGGCTTCGATGCAGATCAAGCAAAACTGGCGCGCAGCGCAAAGGATGCGAGCCATTCTACCGTGCCCCGATGCATTACGTTTTGTGTTCTGTCATGTCAAAAAATACTGTACCGGAGGTGTCATTATGTTATATAATATACGAACAATTGTTTCGGAAAGGAAAGAAAATCATGCATATGGCAGACGCATTGCTTTCCCCGGCTGTGGGAGGCATCATGTACGGCGCAAGCGCCGCAGGACTGGCTTGGTCAGCTTACAAGTTAAAAAAGGAAGGGATGCAGGAGCAGAAGCTGCCTTTGATGGCAGTCTCCGGGGCTTTCGTCTTTGCAGCGCAGATGATCAATTTCAGCATTCCCGGAACGGGATCCAGCGGCCATATCGGCGGCGGTATCCTTTTGGCGGGTATACTGGGAGGACCGGCGGCTTTGCCGGTCATTGCGGCGGTATTGCTGATCCAGTGTCTGTTTTTCGCAGACGGCGGTCTGCTGGCCTATGGTGCCAATCTCTTTAATATGGGGGTTATTCCGTGTCTGTGTATCTGGCAGGTGATCTTCCGGCCTCTTTTGAAGAAAAGGATCACACCTAAACGGATCTGGATCGCCGGTCTCTTATCGGCAGTCTGCGGTCTGCAGCTGGGGGCCTTTGGAGTAGTGCTGGAGACCATGGCTTCCGGCGTGACGGAGCTGCCTTTTGTTACCTTTGTGGGACTGATGCAGCCTATCCATCTGGCTATCGGTATCGTGGAGGGATGTATCACCGCGGCGGTGCTGACCTTTGTATGGCAGATGCGTCCCCAGATCCTGCAGGAGGCCCTGGAGTGGAAAACATCTTCCTATGTGGCAAAAGCAGGGGAGAGCAAGAGTGAAAATAAGAGCGAAAAGAAAGTTTTCTCTCTGAAAAAAGTGGTTCTGGTGCTGGCGATCCTGGCGGTTGTCACCGGAGGATTCCTTTCCTTCTACGCTTCCTCCGATCCGGATGGGCTGGAGTGGTCCATGGAGCGCACAGCGGGCACCAGTGAGTTGGAACGGACGGACGGTGTGCATGAGGCCGCCGCGCAGGTACAGAGCAGTACGTCTATCATGGCAGACTATGATTATGAAGACGGTCAGGGCAAGGGGACCGGCACAGCCGGTATCCTGGGAGCAGGTTTAACCTGCGCACTGATATTGGTGATCGGCGCGGTTACCGCAGGGATCTCGAAGGCGAAAGGCAGAAAAGTATCCCAAGGGTAGTCCTTAAAAGAAAGATGCAACGCAGGAGCACGTTCATGGGATACAGGAGTAAAAGACACAGATGAGTGATATCAGGAGTAAGATCAATATGCTCTATTCCTTAGAGCAGCTGGCAGCGGGAGACAGTGGGATCCACAGACTGCATCCTATGGCCAAGCTTTTGGTGACACTGGTCTACCTGGTATGCGTCATTTCCGGTCCCCGGGATGTGCTGCATGTGCTCTTGCCATTTTTGTTCTATCCGGTGATGATGATGAATGGGGCGCAGATCCCCTATGGTATGATCTTAAAGAGGGCAGCAGCGGCGCTGCCCTTTTGCCTTTTTGCCGGGATCAGCAATCTGATCCTGGACACAGAAGTGGTTGGCAGATGGGGAACGATCCCCGTGACAGCCGGAGCCGTCTCTTTTGCGGTGTTGTTGCTGCGCACTTATCTGTGCGTCAGCGCTGTGCTGATCCTGACGGCGGTAACTCCTTTTACCAAGATCACTATACAGCTGCGCCGTCTGCATGTGCCTGCCTTTATGGTAATGCTGATGGAGATGATCTACCGGTATATCAGTGTGCTGGCTCAGGAGGCCTCCACCATGGTGACGGCTTACCGGCTGCGCAGCAACGGCAGCAAGTGGCCCGCGCTGAGAGAATTCGGTCCCTTCGTGGGACAGCTGCTTTTACGCAGCATGGACAGAGCGGAGCGAGTCTGGCAGGCTATGCAGTGCCGCTGCTTTTCTCTGCGCAGTCTGCCTTCCCAGCGGGAAAAATGGAGCTGGCAAGATATGCTCTTTGTACTGGGGGGCTGCGGTTCATCTATCATTTTTCGTATAGTGGATTTCCCGGCATGGCTGGGAGGTCTGTTTCTGTGATGGATGGCCTTCGTGGTCAAAACGGATGAAAACAGCAGATTACGGAGAAAGATGAAAACAATGGAAAAAATGAAAGAGCAACCCAAGGAGCAAGGCACAATGATCCGGATCAAGGATTGGACAGTGGCGTATCCGGATGGCACGGTGGCTATCGATCACATTACTGCAGATATTAAAGAAGGCGAGCATGTGGCACTGATCGGTGCCAACGGCGCCGGAAAGAGCACCCTGCTGTTGTCTATGGTGGGGGTGTTGCCGGGCAAGGGCAGCGTGGAGATTGCCGGCACTGCTCTGCAGAGAGAGAATTTTCAGGAGATCAGAAGAAAAACAGGTGTAGTCTTTCAGAATCCGGACGACCAGCTCTTTTTGCCTACCGTCTTTGACAATATTGCCTTCGGACCCAGAAATCTGGGACTGGATGAGACCACGGTGCAGTGCCGGGTAGAGGACAGACTGCGGCTTTTGCAGATAGAAAGTCTGCGGGATAAGGCGGCTATGAAGCTCTCCGGCGGAGAAAAGCGCATGGCGGCCATGGCTACGGTATTGGCCATGAAACCTTCGGTAATGCTCTTTGATGAACCGACTGCCTTTCTGGATCCCAAAGCCAGACGCAATCTGATCCATGTATTGCAAAAGCTGCCCCATACCATGCTCATCGCCACCCACGATCTGACCTTTGCGGCCCAGGTATGTTCCCGCAGCATCCTGCTAAAGAAAGGAAAGATCCTGGCAGAGGGCGCCAGTGCGAATCTGCTTTATGATGTGACTAAGATGGAAGAAGCAGAGGTAGAGGCCATAGGCGTGGAATAGTGACCAATGGGAAAACGTACCGGAAAACCCGAATTTTTCCACTGCTTTTTGTTATCGGGGAAGTGGTGACAGATACCGGCAAAGATTTAGGCTTGCACATTTATCAAATGTCGCCGTAAAGCCCCTGGCTTTAGCGATGGGGATATAAGGAAACTATTATTTTGCTTAAAGTTAGTTGATTTTTAACATGCAGTTTAGGAAAGAGAGTCTCTATGCTCCCGCCGATAGACACTGGGAGTTATACCGTAATAGCGGCGAAAGGCAGCGGAAAAATGCTCCGCAGAGGAAAAGCCTAACTGTTCACCGATCATTGCGATACTTTCATCGGAAGAGTGGAGAAGCGCCGCGGCCGCAGACATGCGTGCCGCGTTTTTTTTCTGCAAAAAGCTCTGACCGTATTGCTCCTTTAACAGCCGCTGGGTCTGCCGGCAGGAAAGCCCAAGCCTTTCGGAAAGTCCTGGTAATGTCAGAGAAGCATAGTCATACAGGAAGCACTCCTCCAGAAGCAGGGATTGTCTGGTGCGCAGATCCAGGGGAGAGGGAATGGCGGTAATGCTGCCGGCACTTTCTGTCTTTGCCCGTTTGCGATGGGCACTTTCATAATTTCGCACCATGCGCACGATGCATTGCTGCAGGAGACTGCGCACTTCAATAGCGAAGCCGGTCTTATGCTGGGAAAGCTCTGCAAACAGATTTCGCAAAAGCGCTTCCATTTGCTGCCCGTCCTCCCCGATCCAGACTTTTTGTGCGAGAAAACGGGAGACGATGGTATTAGCTCTTTTTTCCCGTTTGGTGATATGGAAATAGATGCAGTATTCCGCCATGGGATCCGTCGGATCCGTGAACTGCTCATGCATAACCCCGGGGCCGGTGACATAGAGGGAGCCGGCCTGCAGGGGGAAACGATCGGCGTCCAGATACACTTCCCCTTTTCCGTAGGGAATATAGTGGATCTCAAAGCTGCCTTCCGTGTGTGAGTGGGCGGGAATAGGGCGCTTGAACTGCTCGAAAACGATATTCAACGCGCAGATGGTATAGCCCTCCAGAGAAAAGGAGAAGTCCAGATTGTCATATCTTTTGTGAAGGGAGGAAGAAGAGCCTTTTTCATTTATAGTGGTCATTTTTTATGTGTCCCTGTTTGTCTAATGTAGTTTTGGGTACCTTAAAGCTGAGCAACGGCCGCTTCAACAGCTACCGCAACTGCTGTTTCAACAGCCGCAGCAACTGCTGCTCAACAGCCACAGCAACATCTGCTTCAACAGCCGCAGCAACAGCTGCTTCAACAGCTACAGTAACGGCTGCTTCAACAACTACAGCAACGGCCACTTCAACAGCTACCGCAACTTCCAACTTTATTGGCCGGAGTATATTCATTTTAACAGAATCTTCGCAAACGCGCCACCAGAGCCACAGTATTGGCATGTTTGTGTCTTATTTTTGTATATAATGTGCTTTAAAATGAAAACACAATGTACAAGAGCGCAAAAGAAAGAGGCTTAAATGCACAGTGTGCAAACGTGCGAGGCTTAAATGCGCAGAGTGCAAAAGTACAAAGTTTAAATGCACAGGGGTTAAAAGTGCGATGTGCAGAAGTGCAGAGTGCAGATCATGCAGCAGATAAACAAGGGGAAAAGCACAAAGCAAAACACAGAGCAAAACACAGAGCAAAACACAGAGCAAAAAACACAAGCAAAAACAGGAGGTTACAGAGTATGGCAGTCAAAATGATAGGGGCGATCCTGCCGGGCAACAGCACCGTAGAGTTAAAGGAGTTTGAAGTTCCGAAGCCGGGACATGGTCAGGTACTGGTAAAGACCAAGGCTACCACCATCTGCGGCAGCGATATCCGCTGCATTTACAGGGAACACGTGGGAAAAGGACCGGAAGGTTATATTCCCGGAATGGCAGCAGGACATGAGCCCTGCGGTATCATTGAAGAAGTAGGAGAGGGTATGCGCCGGTTTAAAAAGGGAGACAGAGTCATCGTCTATCATATTTCCGGATGCGGTGTCTGCTATGACTGCCGTCGCGGATATTACATTTCCTGCAAGAGCCCTCTTCGCCAGGCTTACGGCTGGCAGAGAAACGGCGGTATGGCACCCTACATCCTCTGCGATGAGAAGGATCTGATCGCCCTGCCGGATGAGTTGACATACAAGGACGGCGCCCAGGTAGCCTGCGGCTTCGGTACGGTTTATGAGGCTATCGAAAAGATCGGTATCAGCGGCAACGATGCGGTACTGGTAACCGGTCTCGGACCGGTGGGTCTGGCTGCCCTTATGCTGTGCAAGGCCATGGGAGCTACCAAGCTCATCGGCGTAGAAAGCAATCCTTACCGTATCGAGCTGGCTAAGAAGCTGAATCTGGTGGATTATGTATTTGAACCCGGTGAGGATACCGTGGAGCAGATCAAGGCAGTGACCGGCGGCTACGGCGTAGAGAGAGCCATCGATGCCAGTGCTTCCGACGGCGGACGCCAGACAGCAGTGCGAGCTACCAGAGAGTGGGGCAAGATCGCGCTGGTTGGAGAAGGTAATACTATGAGCTTAAATCCCAGCCCCGATATGATCCATGGTCAGAAGACGGTTTACGGCTCCTGGGTAACCTCCCTTTGGAAGATGGAGGATCTGGTAGAGCATCTGGTGCGCTGGGGCATCCACCCGGAGGATCTGATCACCGACGAATTCCCTCTGGAGAAGGCAGACGACGCTTACCGCCTGATGGCCAGCGGCCAGTGCGGCAAAGTGGCTGTGGTCTTCCCGGACTAAAAGAAAAATGCCGTAACCGTCATAGCTGCGGATCGTATCGGAGAATTCGCCTGCGCGAAATTCTCCTCACGTTGCCGCAGACGAGCTGCGGCATAGAAAGGAAAATATACAGAACGATATGACAGAAAACAAGATAGATTACAGTAGTCAGGTGCCC
>CAVBJS010000096.1:0-6071 GCA_963596015.1 Bacteroidaceae bacterium | reverse complement strand
TGTTGCCATATGTAGCTTAGCATAAATGGAACAGGGAAGAGTTCCACTACTTTCCTAGCGTTCCCTGTAACTTATCAACCATATCAGTTCATTATAAAAATTTCAGATTTTTGTCTTGACAACTGAACCACTATACAACCCCGCAGCTTCAGCATAGTCTCATCGAAAATGCCGCCCACCACATCAATATTCTTGCCCAGATTGCCGAGGATCTCCCGTGCATTCTCCGGGGTGTTCTCAAAGGGGACGATCTGAAATTTGATGTCCGGGTGCAGGGTCCGGACTCTTGACCAAAGCTCCATCAGAAGCTGCGCCGGGGTCATAGGTGACGAACCGATGCGGATGATGTTCTCGTCCTCCTGCATGGCGTTTTTCGCTCGGGTCACGGAGTCCCGGCAATACTGGATGATATATTTCGCATCCTGATACATGGAGCGCCCAGCCTTTGTCAGAGTAAGCCCCCGGTGGCTGCGGTCAAAGAGCTTTACACCAAGGGATTCTTCCAACAGGTTGATCTGCTTGATGACCGCCGTGGGCGTGATGTAGCTTTCTTCGGCGGTTTTATTAAAGCTGCCGGCGTCGGCTACACGGAGAAAAGTTTCCAGCTGTGGATTATACATCACATCACGTCCCTTTCCTGCTTTTTACTTTGCGATTTACCCGCCGTTCCGAAACGCCCCATTGTTCAATATTCGATCCCGATCTCCCTATAGGTAAGCAGCTTTGCTCTTCCCATGGGGAGTTCTACCTCTTCACCGGTCATTGTGCCATCCAGAAGTCCGTCTACTGCTGTCAGGAAATCATGGATTACCTGCTTCTCCACCGGCTTGCTGTGATGGCCCGGCCAGGTGGTATCGTAGAGCGGTTCCATGTCGATCAGCTTCTGCAGTGATCTGCGGTATTCCTGCATGGTTGCCGCATATTCCAACTGCAGCAGCACATGTGCCTTGCAGCATGTATCACCGGTGAACATCCATCTGTTTTTCTCATCCAGGAAGCAGACAGAACCGACGGAGTGGCCGGGGGTTTTTATCACACGGATATCTCTGTCTCCCAGCGCAAATATCATCTCCGGCGAAAAATAGCTGCAGGTTTCTTTGATGGGCAAAAGAGACTCCTGGGAAAATCTGCGGCGCACTTCTTCTTTGCTGTGGGCCTTATAAAGTGCTGCATCTTCCTCTGCCAGCCAGACTTCCTCAAATGCTCCGGTTCCGCCGATATGATCTACGTGCCCATGCGTAAGTGCCACTGTAACCGGCAGGTCAGTCAGCTCCTGACAGATCTTCCTAAGCGGTATCGTCCCGTATCCTGTATCGATGAGCAGGGCTTTTTCCGTTCCCGTGAGAAGATACATATAGGCACTTGCGTTTTCGTCGTATTCTTCTATGTACCATGTCTGCTGATTTAACTTTTCAACTTGATATTTCATCTCTTTCCTTTCTGTGCTGCAGCCTGTCTGCGGCAACGTGTAGAGAATTTCGCGAAGGCGAATTCTCCGACGCGCTCCATAGCTATGCTGCAGCGCGTCATCTTACTGTAAAACTGCCTTAATTATATCATCCCCAATCGATCTGCGCCGAAAAATTCGCGCATCCGTTACGACGCCTAATGACGAATGAGCGTATTTACATGGGAAAAAAACGTCAAAAATTCTGCTCTGGAAATATCCTGATCCCGCAGCCATTTGTACTGTGTACTGATGGTGCCTTCCGCAATAAATTCTCCCACATATGTGTTTTCAATTTTGTCTTCCTTAAACATGGTCATGACCAGATCATAGATGCCCTGCTTTGTCTTTCCTGGCTCCCTTGGATCTGGATCGGAAACAGATCCGGGTTTCCATGAATGGCGACAGTGCCTTTAACAGTGATCGTGAAGCTGCTGCTTTCTATACACTTACCATTCATATGGGCGGCGAAACTATTACCACAAAGGCCAGCGCAAAGGAGACCATCCTTGTGGCCATCGAAAAAGCCGGATTGTTCTTATCCCACCAGCGATCTGGAATTGGTGGTGCAGCGTTCTAAATAAGACAGAAAAGGGTGCGCTTTTCATAAGCGCACCCTTTCGTTTTTCCTCTATCTGTTTATTTGTTCACGCAGCCGGGATCGCGATATGTATCGGAAGCCAAAATGCAATCGTAAGGAAAACGAGATACTTATTTATTCTTGCTTCGCAGCTCCTCCGATCAGAATCCTCGCCTCTTCACAGCCTTCCGCGCTGAAACAAATACATACAGGTTCGTCTTTTCCGGCATCTTTCCATCTTACTGCCGCCATGGCGCAGCCTTCATAGGAGGTAACGATGTTTGCAAAATAATCTTCCTCGCCAGCCGGTTCTGCGCTGCCAAAGCCTTCCAGTTCTCCGTTTCCGGTTACCTGTGCCCGGATCTTCTTTATTTCCTGCCTGTTGATCTGTCCGTTCTCATCTTCCAGCCATACCTTAATATACGCAAGGTCACTTTCCTTCTCCGTCACCTGCTCTGCCCGCAGTCTCTGCACTTTTCCGGCTGTCGTAAGCTTGTATTCTCCGATCGCTTCTCCTCCTCGGTAGGCAACGGCCTGCAGGACGCCCGGCTTATATGGTACCTGATAGGTGGCCGTAAAATGATTCTCCCCTCCGGCAGGTTTTCTCCCCAGGGATTCTCCGTTTAAGAAAAGTTCGACTTCGTCTCCGGCGGAATATACATCCACCGCTGCGATCTTATTTTCATAGCCTTCCCACGTCCAGCTGCTGATATTGTCTTTGAACATCCACGCTGTCTTGCTGGATCTTTGGCCGGCATGTTCCATACGCTCCACTGCAATATAGGGTCTGTCGGTAAGTCCGTATACGATCTCCCGGAAATAGCTGATGGGCCTTCTGTTTCCGATCAGGTCAATGTCACCGATATATCCCAGCCGCTCCGGATAGATACTTGTGAAATTCTCATGCCCGTCATAATGGAAAATTCCCACACCGGCTTCTCCGATATAATCATATCCGGTCCATGTAAAGTCCCCGATGATATGCGGATTCTCCTCCACCAGTTTCCAGAGATCTTCTATATCAGCCGGATAGGTCTCTGTCCCCACCACGGTTTTGCCGGGATGTAACCGGTGCTCTAAAAGGTGACGCCCCTTCAGGTAATTAAGACCTATAATATCGCAGCTCTGGGAACTTTCCTCCAGCGCCTCGCTGACCAGCGGATGCGCCGCAAAAAAGTCGCCTCTTTCTCCGGACATCAGGCTCATAAAGCTGTTTAGGGCATTGCTTCCGCCGCCGTTTCCGCCGCCTTGCGTATCCATGCCAAAATGCTCAATGACATCCTTCATGATCACCTTCAGCCGCATTCCCGCACAGTTTAATCCGTTCAGTGCATTGGTGGTATATCTTGTAGCATCCAGCTCATGTACTTTATTACACAGAAAACGGTTGATCCAGGCCCCCTGCTTGGTTCCTGCTTCCTGAATCTCGTTTCCCACGGAATATATGACCACAGAAGGATGGTTGTAATCCTTCGCCACCATATGGGTGATCCACTGTCCGGCTTCCTCCTCAAAGACATCTGCAAGATCATAAGGATTTTTATGCCGGTTCCACATATCCGTAAGCTCGTCCATGACCAGCATGCCCAGACGATCGCAGGCCTCTAACATAGCCCTGCTCATGGGATGATGAGCGCTTCGCAAGGCATTAAATCCCGCCGCTTTAAGCCTTTTACACCGATACCATTCCGCTTCCCCGAAGGTTTCCGCGCCAATGATTCCATTATCATGGTGAATGCAGGCCCCCCTGAGCTTTACCGTTTCTCCATTGATCTGAAATCCATTAACGGGATCTACTGTCACAATACGAATGCCGAACGGTTCCGCTGTGACGTCGCATGTCTTTTCTTCATGCTCTATCTGCATCCGGCATTCATATAGATCCGGATGCTCCGGGCTCCATTTTTCGGGATGCAGGATAGGCATCTGCACTCTTATGGTTTCTGTGACATTTTTCCGGAAAACCACATGCTGCAGCTCTTTCGCTACTGTTTTCCCTTCCCGGCATATTTCAATCGTACACGCCGCTTCTGTGCCTGTTCCCGTTATGTTTTTTACATCGGCACACACTTCTATAACAGCCACGTCCTCCCTTACAGATAAGGTGGTGATCCGCAGCCTGTCCCTGGGTATGTAGACTTCTGTTCCAAGCAAAAGGTTGACATCCCTGTAAATGCCGGAGCCGGTATACCAACGGCTGTTGGGCTGACAGCTGTTATCAACCTCAACTTTTATGCTATTTTCCTGTTCATACAGAATCCACGGTTTTAGATCCACTGTAAATCCCATATAGCCGTTGCGATTGGTGCCTGCCAAAGCGCCGTTGATCCATACTCTTGTTCTTCCGTAAATTCCTTCGAATTCCAGCGCTGCATCCTGCGTTTTCCACGCCTCCGGTGCAAAAAAGGATTTTTCATAGGTATAGACGCCGCCCGGATAAAATCCACTTTGGGCACCGGCCGGACAATCTGCTGTTCTCTTTTCACGGATCATGGCATCGTAAGGCAGTGTAACCGGGATCGCACCGCTTTCTCCCTGAAAGGCCTTTAGCTGCGAATTGCCATCTGCCTTTTCGAAGGACCAATCCTTATTGAATTTAATAAGTTGCATACTTACCTCCCTAAGCCGCAGCTGTCTGCGGCACGTAAGAGAATCCCGCGCAGGCGAATTCTCCGATGCGCTCCGCCCCTATGACGTTTGCCGCATAGGTGCGGAGCGCATTTCTTTCAAGCTTATCCTCTTGCTCTTTCCATATCGATCTTCTGGTTTTCTTTCTCTACCTTCAGAAATGCCAGAAGAATGGTGATCACCACGCCGAGGATCACCGGGAAGGTAACGTACAGATTAAAGATCATGCTGACGGCGCTTTCTGTCTGTACGGCAGCTGTGCCGATATATCCGCCTGCTTCCAGAAGCCAGCCCACGGCTGCTGTTCCGATGCCGCCGCCTACTTTGACCCCCAGAGAGGAGCAGCTGAACATCATACCGTCAATATGTACGCCCTTGGTACGGAAGGTATATCCGCTTATCTCTGCGATCAAAGCATTTAAGGTACCGGTAAGGGTTCCTGCAAAGGTTCCCTTGATGAACATGAACAGAAGCATCATGGATACATTTCTCTGTAATGCGAAATAGATCAGGAAAATGCCAAAAATATCGCTGATCAGATAGCCCCAGAAATTAACCTTCTGCATGCTGCCGGTTTTCTTCACCAGTACGGGAGTAAAGATAAGGGCAATGATGACCGGGAACATTTTCATCATATTGAACAGGCCGAGCAGGGAACCATCCCCTAAAACATTCTGCATAAAGTAGATGGCGGAACCGGTGGTCAGATTGCTCATGAAATAATACACCACATAGATGATCACGATCATTACGTAGAATTTGTTACTAAGCAGCAGCTTTACGGCCTGCCCGAAGCTGACCTGATCGTCCTGTGCTTTCTTCTCTTCCGTCTCCTCTATCTCTGCTTTTTCTTCCGGTAATTCCTTTACGCACAGGCAGCTTATGGTATTCACCACAAGACCGATGACTGCACAGATAATGGCCACCATACGCCATCCGGCTGCACCGCCGCCAAATGCCGCAACACCGCTTGTTACGGAAAAGCCCATAACAATATTGGTAACTACCGCAAACATAAACCGAATGGAGCCTAACTGCACTCTCTCATTTTTATTTCTGGTGATCAACGCCGACAGTGCGGAATAGGCAATGCCGTTTGCGGTATAGAAAATGGCATTCAATGCAGTATAGAATACAAAGAAATACGCATACTGCGCGGTCCGGCTAAGGCCTCCCGGAATCGAGAATAACAAAACCAGGCACAGGGAAACGCCCAGCTGGGCATATAACATCCACGGTCTTGCCTTGCCTAATTTGGATTTGGTGCGGTCGATCATATTTCCGAAGATGACATCGGAAATACCGTCCAGGAACTTTGATAACAGCATCAAGGTTCCGATGATCCCGGTGCTAAGTCCCATGGTATCGGAAAGATACAAAAGCACAAAGCTGGACACCAGCCCATAGCTGGTATTG
>CAVBJS010000095.1:0-6181 GCA_963596015.1 Bacteroidaceae bacterium | reverse complement strand
AAAAAAGCCCGGAAAACCTTGATTTTCCGGGCTTTGTAAGCATATGGATAAGAGAAATTATCTCTTGGAGAACTATAAATGCCGTATTTAAGCCATTTGTGGGGCTTTTGTGCCATACCGTGACCCTACTAAAACGAGATTATTTTAGAGGTTTTCAAAATCGGAGGTGAACTTTTGACACCTTCTAACCGGTTTTACTTCTGCTTTAATTCCAGAATTTCATCAGCAGAGGCTCCAAGTTCCTGACATATTCTTGCCAGCGTCATCACGTTGGGGGTTAGCTTATTCGTCTCCCATCTGCTTATATCCTTCTGGTATACCTCCAGTCGCTGTGCAAGCTCTTCCTGCGTCACACCGGCCGCTTTCCTGGCCTTCTTCAAATTTTCTCCAAGATTCATTATTTGCCTTCTCTTTCCAACTTCTGCATGATGACAGAAATTATCAGCTTTACAATTCCAACGACAATTAAAAAGATACCTAATTTTATAATCATACTGTTTTGGCCGTGAGTGTTGTGCTATACTTTTAATAGGTGGAGGGCGCGGCACGCCCTCCTGTCGGCTTACTAGCCGATGTACTTACCGATTAATGTAAGTATCATACCTACGATTAAGTCTATCAACGCGCTAACTAACAGGTCACGCCAGTTGATAGGCTTTTTCTTATGCTTTTTCTTACTCACGCCGCCCCTCCTTTCCTGCATTCTGCACTTATTTGTTTTTTTCCCCTTTCTATGTTTCTATTATAGACCTTTTTTGGTATAATGTCAATAGTTATTTATTAAAAAGTGTAAAAAAATAGAGGACAGGGAGCGCAATCCCCGTCCTCTTTGAGTGAAGATTTGGAAAGAAGTTGAAGTCAAAAACAATGCCGCAAAGCCTATCCGTTCTTTGCTTTGATTATTATAGCACAGATATAACAATCATTCAATCTGTGCCTTTCTAAAGATTGTCTTCATTTTTTTAAATATTCAGCGGAGCAGTACCCCACCTTTTCGCCGCACTTCACGTAAAGCCACTTCACGCCGCCGGCGGTGTTGTAAAATCCGTAGCATTGTACCTTCGTGCCCTTCGGCAGGATGTCGATGACGGCCTTTCCGGTTCCCGCTCCGGAACGCATGTTAAGCTTGGATGCAGTCACGGTATAGGTACCGATCAGACTCTTGTCCATGTTCAGCGCCGCGTCTATCTTGACGCTGGAAGCGGCAGAGGTGACATTGTTCGCACTTCCGAACGATGCAAGGGAGCCCTTGTCCAAATTGATGCATACGTGGTATTTCTCGTTTAGCAGGATGTCGCCGGGCAAAAGGTACTTATCAGAAGTCCTGTATTTGCTGTCCGTATAGGCATTAAATCCTGCGTTTACCAAAACACTTTTAAGGTTCCCGGTATAGGCAGAGACGGGAACCGCCTGCAGGGATGCGATTCCCAGACGATAGCCGGCGCCCTTTACGATGGCGGCCACGCCGGAGGAACAGTCCGCCTCGCAGGGCGTCACGATCTTCGCCGGATCGTAGGAGCAGTTTCGTAACTGCACCCAAAAGCTCTCCCTCTGCCCCTGATCGTAACCAATGGCGTCATTTTTTGCCGCCGCTCTCGCCATCTCCGCTATAAGATTCTGCACGGCACTGTTTGGAAATCTGAGTACCACGTCCCAAGGGCGGTTATACCACGCTCTTACGCACCACTCGCCGCCGGTCTGGTCTCCTGCCTGACCTCCTCTGTACTTGCCGTATTCATCGTGTCCACAATTGGAAATCATTTACTGCTCCTTTCCGCTCTTTGTCCACTTTATCCACTTTATCCACTCCACTTATTCGCCGTCTTTTACTCTGGCGGCGTCAACGTATGCTTCCGCTCCGGCATAGATTGCCGCAGACAGGACGGAAGCGATCACGCCCACAGCGGTCACTGTGTCGTTGCCGCTCTGAAGGCCCGCAACGCTTGCCCCAATGCTCCCAAGCATGGCAGCCAGTGCAAGCCAGAATTTTCTAGACGTCAATTTCCTAATTAACTCTTCTTTGCTCATGGGATCCCCCTGTTTCGTCATTCTTAGTTAAAAAGCGCATGCTAAATTTCAATATCTGCACTTTTTATGCCGATATTGAAATTTGACATTTGCCAAATTCGGTGCACCATTCTGCACCATTCTGCACCATTCTGCACCATTCTGCACCATTCTGCACTATTCCGTCTTATCCCTGCGCTTCCTCGTCCTCTGACATGTCAAAGAACTCTATTCCACCATCATCCGCGCTGTTCTCGTTGCCTTTTTGCTCCGGCTCATACTTCTTCTTAGCACAGGTGATGATGGTGGTGCACAGAAGTTCAAACGCACCACCACCAAGACCTATCTGTACCAACGTGTCCGGGATGGCGCCCATAAGCCAGAAGGTCAGCCATGTAAGGGCAACGAAGGTGATCCAGTAGACCAGCACGCCGGTCACGATCCTTTTTAAATGCTTGTCGTTCATGTCATTGCCTGCACTGCCGCCCATACAAGGCCGGTAGCCAGTGCCCCCGCCAGCACACTGAGGATGGTTGATATAACCGTGCTCTTGACCTGTTTGGCAGTGTCTAACGGTTCCTTCTCCAGCTGTTCCAGACGTGAGCCATGGTCACTTAATGCCCTGCATTGGCTCTCAATGGAGTAAGTCAGCCTCTCCACAGAGATAGTCAGCTTCTGGAGCTCTTCTTGCTTCTCCTCGATGCTTTTGATTCTTTCGTTCTGCCGCTTCTCCTCATCCCAGAGGCGCTTCAGTTCTGCGTTCGTTGTCTCTTCCACCCTGTCTACTCCTTAAGCTTTTTAACCTCTTCCTCTGTGATCCATCCAAGGCTTAGCACCTTTTCATCTTCAGCGTCAATCCCATGCATCGCCAGCAGCTCCGCCTGATACTTGATGACGGCCTCCTGTTTGTCGATGATATCCAGAAGGGACTGTATGTACTCCCAGTTACTCATAGTCCTCTCCGGTGATCTCCTTATACTCTTCCTTAGTGATCCACTTGCCAACGGCGTTGTAGACCTTGGCCTTGTCCCACTGCGGAGATTTTCCCGCCAAGAAGTTGTCGTGGTACCTCTTTACTTTTTCAAAATTCTTGCTCATGCTATCCCTCCTGCATCATCATGAGATAATCGATGTCAGCCGTGTTCTGGCTGATCTCGTCCACAAGGTCGGTGTCTTCGATGGCGACCTTGCGCTCTTTATACTCATAGTAGGTTTCTGCTCCATCTTCGGTCTCTCTAGTCTTTTCCTCGATGTCCTTGCGGTAGTAGACGTACTTTTTGCTGATGCCGGTCTCGATCTCTGCCGGCTTGTCATGCGATTCCGATGTGTACCACATTGCGTGCCTCCTTTCTGTGATGCTTGTCGTACCGTACCACCTTTCGCTTTAGGCTTTGGAAGTTCACGAAAGGTTTGATGCGATTTAGATACATTTTGTATGTGTCTGTTGCCTTGATCCATCCGAGATACGACAGCATCTGCCTTGCATCCAGGATGGTGATCTTTGCCCTCTTGTGGAGTCTACGGGCCTTTCTGGTGATCCGCAGCATGATAGACCGCCGCAAGGTTGTCCTTGTCCGGTAAAAGCGAAATCCCATGAAATCCAGTGGCCTGCCTTTATCGTCTCCACCTCTCTTGTAAGAGAATCGAAACACCTGCCAGTTTTCTTTCATCTCTAAGCCGTAGTGGGCTTGCAGATACTCCGCAATCTTTTCTCTTGCCCTGTGGAGCTTGCGCTTGTTTGCTCCGAAAATAACCATATCATCCATATACCGGACATATTTCTTTGCGTGCAGCTCCTCCTTGATGTAGTGGTCGAGGTCTTGCAAAAGCCAGTTGGAAAGCCACTGGCTTGTGTAGAAGCCCAAGGGAAGTCCCTTATCGGTTGCGTCGATGATCTCGAAGAGCACCGCAATGAACCGCTCATCGTGGATGACCCTACGGAGCTTGTCCTTGAGCATCGTGTGATCAATGGAATCAAAGAATTTCTTTATATCCATCTGACAGCAGTATTTGCAGTCTTTTGGGCTGTTCCGTATCCACCGCTCAATCACTTTCTTTGCCTTGTGTGATCCTCTCTTTGGGATGGATGCGTAGCTGTGCTCATACATTCCCTTCGTGAAGATTGGCATCATGGCATTAACTACCATGTGATGGATGATTTGCTCGTCATACTTTGGCACTATGATCGTTCGTTTCTTGCGCGAGATGCCGTCATAGATTGTGACCGGTCTGTGATCGCGATTGCGGAAATGCTCTGCATAGAGCTTTGTACGCTCGACGCCCTGTTTTCCGGTTAGGTACGGCAGTACATCTTTTCTGTCTCTTTTGCCTTTCGATGAGCTTGCGATAGCTTTTCTGATGTTTTCATCAGAGATGAATATTTCATACAAGTGGTTGTAAGACTTCATTTTTCTTATCCTCTCATCCGCTTTCGACCGGCTACTAGCGGATGCTTGCTACGAGTTCATTTTCTCCAAGGGGAGTGGAATATACGGCGCATTTAGTGATCGAACCAAAAAAGTGGATAAGTAGGCGGCCCCATTGTTCCAGTTGGCATACGACGCCGGATAGTTCAAGATCGCGTAGAACGCGCCGCATTTGGCGCCATTGTCGGAGTTTCCACCGAAACGGGCGGCGCGCCGTATATCCCAAGGGAGGAGCAAGCCCCTCCCTCTTGCTATCGCAATTCACCCACTCTAGGCAAGTGGTTTACAAGAAACGGCGGCCCCAGAGTACCAGTCGGCAAACGACGCCGGACAGTGCAAGACCGCGCAGAACGCGCCGCAGGGGGCGCCAGCGCCGGAGGGCCCACCGAAACGGGCGTAGGCATTAATGGAATTTGCAAACCAGCAACCATCACCGTAGTACGTTGTCGTTGATGCTCCGCTTATGGTCGTAGGTATCATCGCCCCGTCTGTCGTAAAGGTCTCAGCCTTGATATATGCTCCAGTTGATCCGCTTATCGTCACGCCAGAGTCGATGTATGCGGCACCTGTTATGGTGTAGCCTCCGCTTGCGCCGTCCGCATCACTTTCAGTCAGCTTATACTTGACCGTGCCGCTATGGATAACAAGCCCTGCGGTTCTTCTTGTCTGCAACCCCCACCAGTTTTCCATGCCGAATACTTTGACCGCTGTCGATGTACCGGAAGAACCATAGAAAAGCCCTTTGCCATCCAGAGCGCCGGTGGTATAGGCATTAAATGCCGACTCCGATCCAGATGTAATGCCTTGGCCAAAGACGGCTTGCGTAGCAAGGCTCTTGCTTATAAGGATCAGCAAGTAGTTGATGAGGAGCCTGTCGCCATAGTTCTCGATCATCCAACCGTCGCCGTTCTTTTTTGCATAGGAGATCTCGTTGGTAGCTGTCAGTGATTTTGACACGGCCTGTCCGGAGATGGAGCGCATGACACCATCCACCAGTGATCCGTTATAGATCGGCGTGTAAAAGTGGTCGATGTAGGCTCCATTGGCGTCCATAAAAGACCATGCATGGTAGTCGTCCGTTACCTGCCGGTTGGAGATAAAGACATCCGCAGACGTACCGTCACCTTTTGGCACTACGCACAGCCAAATCTTTTTGCCGTCTCTTCCCCACTCCATCATGGCGTTTCCTGCAAAGGTAGTGTCTGCTACATCGGAGTCGGTGCCGTCTTCCTTCTTCGTGAGGTCGTTCGGATCGAGATAGTAGGCCACTGTGCCGTCTTGATTCAGCATACAAGGCCGCGGCATAAAGAAAGCATCTTCCCATGAGCCGTAGTCGAAGACTCCATTGGTGTAGTCCATCTTTGCCGGTGTCATGCCGACGGCGTCCTTGAGGTACGTGACGGCTGCGTCCGGATCGGATTCGTTGCTGTCGATGTGGAAGCCGTAGATCACTCTGCCGTTCTGGATGGCGTCCCTCATGTCTGCTACTTGATCCACAAGGGCTTCATATCCTTCCGGCGTGGTTGCCATTGCTTTTGATGCGCTGTCTGCGGCGGATGTGGCAGAGGCCTCTGCACTCGTCGCGGATTTCGCCGCCGCCGTCGCTTGTGATGATGCGGCTGCTGCAGAAGAGGCGGCGTTTTCCTCTGATGTCTTAGCGTTGGTTTCTGACGTCTTAGCGGCGGAAGCTGACGATGCCGCCGCTGTCTGTGATGTCTTGGCGGCTGACGCTGATGATGCCGCCGCTG
>CAVBJS010000094.1:0-6578 GCA_963596015.1 Bacteroidaceae bacterium | reverse complement strand
TCCCTATAAATAAACCCACCACCAACCCCTCGTGCAAGCACGGCGGTTGGTGGTGGGTTTATTTATGTGAACTGTATAAGACAGAATTCTCATTTTGTCCAGTGAAATTGGAAAATTGTGATGCTAGAATAATCATTGTTGTGATGAGAGTATGAGAGAATCTTTGTAATTTCGACCTAAAGCCGGCTTGCATGGGCATAGCCGTTCGGTGAACAGCAAGATTCCGGTAGAAGTTTTCCAGGAGGAAATTATGGCAGGAACAGTTGAAAATCTGACGCATGCAGCGGAGCGTCAGGCAATGTCCGTTATGATCGACGGCTTACTTAAGACGATCAAGAATTCCAAAGACCGCACAGAGACCTATTTAAAGATCGTAGACCTGGCAGGCAAGTTTTACGGAAAGGGCGCCAGCGCAGAGAAGCTGGATGCTGTCCGGGCTGCTATTCAGGATCCCGACAATCGCTGGATCAAATATATCAACCGCATCATCGATGAGACAGATCCTCATTATGCCAAGATGATGCTTCTTAACCTGGGCTATGAGGCATTCCTTCGCGGCACCAAGACCATTCGTGCCAACCGTGAGAAGTACGGATGTAACATCCCGTGGCTGATCCTTTTCGATCCCACCATGGCCTGTAATATGCACTGCGTAGGCTGCTGGTCCGGCACCTACGGCCACAAGGCAAACCT
Source organism: Bacteroidaceae bacterium (assembly GCA_963596015.1). Classification (GTDB taxonomy): domain Bacteria; phylum Bacillota; class Clostridia; order Lachnospirales; family Lachnospiraceae; genus CAG-791. The sequence goes on along the minus strand of CAVBJS010000094.1, from coordinate 5,885 downwards.
TTCCTTTGAGGATATGGACAAGATCGTTACAGAAGGTAAGGAACTGGGTGCTTACCTGTACATGATGACCGGTGGTGAGCCTACCGTTCGCATGAACGACATCTTCAAGCTGGCAGAGAAGCACAACGATTGCTTCTTTGGCCTGTATTCCAACTCCACCCTGATCACCGAGGAAATGTGCCAGCGCATTCAGCAGCTGGGCAACATTACCTTCATGCTTTCCATCGAGGGTACACCGGATACCAACGACGCACGCCGCGGCGAGGGTCATTACAGTGCCGTTATGAAGGCAATGGATCTGCTGAAGAAGTACGGCATTGTTTTCGGTACTTCCATCTGCTATACCAAGGACAATATCGAGGCGGTTACCAGCGATGATTTCTTCCACCTGCTGGAGGAAAAGGGTGCGCGCTTCGGCTTCTATTTCCATCTGATGCCTGTAGGCAACAATGCAGCACCGGAGCTGATGCCTACCTTAGAGCAGCGTAAGTACATGATCGAAAGAATCCGTCAGGTTCGCAGCAAGGACAGCGATATCTGCTTCTATCCCATGGACTTCCAGAACGACGGCGAGTATGTAGGCGGATGTATCGCCGGCGGCCGTAACTATTTCCACATTAACTCCAACGGTGATGCAGAGCCCTGCGTATTCATTCACTTCTCCAACACCAATATCCACGACAATACGATCCTGGAGATGCTGCAGAGCCCTCTGTTTATGGCTTACCACGAGGGACAGCCTTTCAACCGTAATCACCTTCGTCCCTGTCCGATGCTGGAGAACCCGCAGCTGCTGCGTCAGATCGTAGAGAAGACCGGCGCACACCAGACCAATCTGGAGTCTCCGGAGGAAGTAGATCACCTGTGTGCAAAGTGCGATGATTACGCAAAGGAATGGGCACCCGTGGCCGACGAGATCTGGGCTTCCCAGACCCACAAGAAGCCGTCCTACGAGAATTACACTCCCGAAAAGAGAGAGCATCCCGAACTGGCTGCGTTCCAGCATGCAGACGGAACTGAGAGCATTGATGTCTAATTGAAAAGAATGAGATAAGATAGAATTTATCGTATTTTGTTATTGCTTTAATTATGTAGAAAAGCTCCGGCTTTGGACGTAAGAATCCGAAGCCGGAGCTTTTATATAACGGGAAAGCTGGCGTAATTTTCCGTTGCACAACGGATAGATGCATGTGACTGCTGTTTGTTTATAATTAAGCGCACATTCTGATGTAATCGCCCGAACAGTAGCGGTATCTGATATAGGCATATATGCGAAGAGGTGCGTTGCTTGCGTGAGAATTCCAATTATGCTATGATGCGGGATGTGCAGCGCGGTTATGTGCTGCATTTGTGATGTCTGAAAATAGAAAGACAAATGAAAGCGGCGGCTTCTGTAAAAGCAACAGCCAAGAGGGGGATAAATGGTGATGCTAGACGGAAGTAAGCAGCGTTTTAAAGAGGAAAAATGACAGCTAGAGAAATATATCTGGACAATTCTGCCACCACCCGGGTATTCCCGGAAGTAGCAGAACTTATGAATCGTATTTTTCTGGAGGAGTATGGCAATCCCTCCAGTATGCATCACAAGGGCGTAGAGGCGGAAAAAGAACTGCGCACGGCCAGAGAAACACTGGCGCAGATCCTGAAGGTAAAAGAAAAGAACCTTCTGTTTACATCCTGCGGCACGGAGTCTGATAATCTGGCCATCATCGGTGCAGCAAGGGCGGCACAGCGCAGAGGAAAGCATCTGATCACCACCCCTATAGAGCATCCGGCGGTGCTGGAGACTATGAAACACCTGGAATCCGAGGGATTTGAGATTACCTATCTTCCTGTGGATCAGGATGGACTGGTAGCTCCGGAGACGGTGGCGGATGCAGTGCGGGAGGATACCATCCTGGTATCTGTCATGCATACCAATAATGAGATCGGTGCGCTGGAACCCATCGCCCAGATCGGTGAGGCTATAAAGGCTAAGAACCCCCAGACGTTATTCCATGTGGATGCGGTGCAGGGTTTTGGTAAAGCTAAGATCTATCCCAAGCGGATGCATATTGACCTGTTGGCAGCCAGCGGTCATAAGATCCACGGCCCCAAGGGTGTAGGGCTTCTGTATGTTGGCGATAATGTCCGGATCAGAAATATCATCTACGGCGGCGGTCAGCAGGGCGGCATGCGTTCCGGTACAGAGAATGTGCCGGGTATCGCAGGTATGGCCTTGGCGGCTAAGATACTGTATGAACATTACGATGAGGACCAGCAAAAGCTCCGTTCCATGAAAGATGCTTTTATACAGCGGGTATCGGCTATAGAAGGAGTACATGTCAACGGCCGCACAGGGGAGGACAGCGCTGCTCATATCATCAGCCTTTCCGTGGAAGGCGTGCGGGCGGAGGTATTGCTCCATGCCTTGGAAGATAAGGGTATCTATGTATCTTCCGGCAGTGCCTGTGCTTCCAACAGACCACATATTTCCGAGACTTTGCAGGCGATCGGCACGTCCCAGGCATATCTGGACAGCACCATCCGTCTGAGCACCTCTGTTATGAATACCATGGAGGATATGGAGGCGGCGGCCCAGGCGCTGGAAGAACTGCTGCCGATGTTGAGAAAATATACAAGACAGTAAGATAAGGCCGCAGTAAACGTCGCCTATGCCGTAAACGTCATAGGCGCGGATCGCATCGGAGAATTCGCCTGCGCGAAATTCTCCTCACGGTGCCGCAGGCAAGCTGCGGCATAGGAGGTAAGCATGAAATATCAGTCTTTTTTGATCAAATATGCAGAGATCGGCGTAAAGGGAAAAAACCGTTATCTCTTTGAGGATGCTCTGGTTCGTCAGATCCGTCTGGCCATGAAGCGCTGCGAGGGAACCTTCAAGGTTTCCAGAACTTCCGGCCGTATCTTTGTGGATGCCCTGGAAGACTATGATTACGATGAAGTGGTAGAAGAGTTGGGTACCGTATTCGGTATCGTAGGCATCTGTCCGGTGGTCATCAAGGAAGTGATGCCGGTAGAAGAGCTGAAGCAGGCAGTGGTGGATTTCTTCGGACAGGAATATCCGGATCGTCACCATACCTTTAAGGTGCGCACCAGACGGCTGGCTAAGAATTATCCTTTGGATTCCATGGAGCTTAATGCGGAGCTGGGTGGTGCCCTGCTTGACGCGTATCCGGAGCTGACGGTAGATGTACATGAGCCGGAGATCGTCCTGCATGTGGAGCTTCGGGAGAGAGTTTATATCTACTCCCACATCCTGCCCGGTCCCGGCGGTATGCCGGTAGGCAGCGGCGGCAAGGCTATGCTGCTTCTTTCCGGCGGTATCGATTCTCCGGTAGCCGGCTATATGATCGCCAAGAGAGGCGTCAAGCTGGATGCTACCTATTTCAATGCACCGCCCTATACCAGTGAACGTGCTTTCCAGAAGGTGGTGGATCTGGCAAAAGAAGTGGCCAGATTTACAGGTCCCATCTATCTCCATAATATCAACTTTACGGAGATCCAGATGTACATCTATGAGAAGTGTCCCCACGATGAGCTGACCATCATCATGCGTCGTTATATGATGCGCATTGCAGAGGCCATTGCCAAGCGCACAGAGTGCTCCGGTCTGATTACCGGTGAGAGCATCGGCCAGGTGGCATCCCAGACCATGCGTTCCCTGATGGTGACTAATGCCGTCTGCACGCTGCCTGTGTTCCGTCCCCTGATCGGCTTTGACAAGGAAGAAATCATCACCGTATCCAAGAAGATCGGTACCTATGAGACTTCCATCCAGCCTTACGAGGACTGCTGCACCATCTTTGTGGCGAAGCATCCGGTGACGAAGCCTATCCTGGATGTGATCGAGCGCCATGAGCATAACCTGGATGCCAAGATCGAGGAAATGGTAGAACGGGCACTGGCCACCGATGAGATCCTGATCGTAGACCGCAATGCTGTTCGTGTGCTGAAGCATGCGGAGGAGCCACTGCGGGAAGGACTGTAAAAAAAATTACCTCCGGCATACGCCGGAGGTAATTTAAACAGTCAAACTATTAAAAATGTGCTGATCATGTCAGCACCCCCCCTGAGGACATTACATCCTAAGCGGTAATCCCATCATCTGGCGATTAAGCTACGATGTAAGGCTTCAGAACAGCGAGAACCTCGTCAAGGCCGTCTTCAGCGTGGATATTCAGGTCGATGGGCTTGGAAAGATCCAGAGAGAAGATGCCCATGATGGACTTAGCATCGATCACATATCTGCCGGATACTAAATCGAAATCATAATCGAACTTGGTAATATCGTTGACGAAGGACTTAACCTTATCGATGGAATTTAATGAGATTTTTACAGTTTTCATTGGAATATCCCTCCTTGATTGAATACATACCTTCTGGCTATTATACTAAGTTGTACGACAATAAAAGTCAATGCTAAAACACCACAAAAAAAGCGGAGAGAAGTATGAAAAGTGTCGCATTTCACAATCTTGGATGCAAGGTAAACAGCTACGAGACCGATGTCATGCAGCAAAAGTTACTAGAAAAAGGTTTTCGTATTGTACCTTTTGATGAAAAAGCGGACGTGTATGTCATCAACACTTGTTCAGTGACGAATATTGCGGATCGAAAGAGCCGCCAGATGCTGCACAGAGCGAAGAAACAGAACCCGGATGCCGTGGTAGTGGCTGTGGGCTGCTACGTGGAGACAGACCCGGAGCGGATCCAGCTGGATCCGGCCATCGATCTGGCCATCGGCAATAACCGGAAAAACGAAATTGCGGAAACTATCCTGCGCTTTCTGGAGGATAAAGAGAGTGAAAAGGAACACGAAAAGGAAGCAGAGCGACGGCTTCTGGCAAACCTGACAGACCATCCGGTTTATGAGGAAATGCAGCTGACAGCACCGGGACATACCAGGGCCTATATCAAGATCCAGGATGGCTGCAATCAGTTCTGTTCCTATTGTATCATCCCCTATGCCAGAGGCCGGATCCGCAGCAGACTGCAGGAAGATATTCTGCAGGAAGTACGGGGACTGGCGAAGGACGGCGTAAAGGAGATCGTGCTGACAGGTATCCATATCAGTTCCTACGGACTGGACAGAGAGGGCTCAGAGCTTTTGGAGCTGCTGCAGAAGCTTCAGGAAGTGGAAGGTATAGAGCGCATTCGCTTAGGCTCCTTAGAGCCCCGCATTATTACGGAAGAATTTGCCCGGGAAGCCGGAAAGCTGACGAAGCTTTGTCCTCATTTCCATCTTTCCCTGCAAAGCGGCAGCGATACGGTCTTAAAGCGTATGAACCGGCATTATACCACCCAGGAATATGCCCGGAGCGTGGAGAGACTGCGCGGCGTCTTTGACCGGCCGGCTATCTGCACCGATATCATCGTGGGATTTCCGGGGGAAACAGAGGAAGAATTTGCACAGACCATGGACTTCGTAAGACAGATCGATTTTTACGAGATCCACGTGTTCAAATACTCCATGCGCCACGGCACCGTGGCCGCCCAGCGAAAGGACCAGATCCCGGAGCAGATCAAGGCAGAGCGCAGCGACAGACTGCTGGAGATAACCGGACAGCAGGCCAGGGCTTATCGGGACAGCTTCCTGCAGCAGCAGGAGGAAATCCTGCTGGAAGAAGAGATGACTGCCGAGGGAAAGACATACCTGTGCGGCCATACCATGCGCTATGTAAAAGGTGCTGTGCCGACTGAGCCGGGACTGAAGTCAGGAATGATGGTGCGGGGACAGTTCACCGCAGAACTTGAAGGTACGGATTGCCTTCTTTTTACCGTATAATCCTGCTGCTACAGTTCAGACCCCAGCCAGGCGGCAGGAGTCTGAACTATAACGATTTTTTTTATAATTTACGGGTGTTCGGATCCATAGCAGAACGCAA
>CAVBJS010000093.1:0-6683 GCA_963596015.1 Bacteroidaceae bacterium | reverse complement strand
TAAACGTCATAGGTGCAGATCGCATCGGAGAATTCGCCTGCGCGAAATTCTCCTCACGTTGCCGCAGACAAGCTGCGGCATAGAAAGGTAAAAATGGAAGAGAAAAGCAAAAGAAGCATTCCCCAGCCCCGGGAATTTTACCGGCATTTTAAAGGGGGATTGTATCAGATCATAGGACTGGCCAAGGATGCCGATACACTGGAAGAGCAGGTGGTCTATCAGGCGCTGTACGGCAGCTACGGCTTGTGGACCAGATCCCTTGCGGAGTTTGTATCCCCGGTGGACAAAGAAAAGTATCCGGAGGCAAGCCAGACCTGGCGTTTCGAAAAAGTGCACCCCGCAGGGAATACAGGAAACACCACTACGGGAAACAGTGTAACAGGGACTACAGCAGAAACGGCAGAAGATGAAAAAGGAAAGGGAAATACAAGCGAAGAAACGGAGCAGGATACCTTTGTCCTGGATCCGCTGGTAGAGCAGTTCCTGGATGCCGACACTATCTCCGATCAGCTGCAGATTCTGGATGCTCTGCGACCGCGGGTGACGGACTCCATGATCGATACCATGGCCATTGCCGCCGGGGTGGAGGTGGCCCAGGGGGATGTGCAGACCAGACTCTACGACCTGAAGGAGTGCCTTAAGACAATAGAGAGATATGAGCAGACAAGAGACAGATTTCGCTGATGCGCTTCTAGCCTGGTATGATGCCAACCGGCGCATTCTCCCCTGGCGGGAGGATCCTACACCCTATCATGTATGGCTTTCAGAGATCATGCTGCAGCAGACCAGAGTGGAAGCGGTAAAGGAGTACTACCGGCGCTTCCTGGAAGCGCTTCCGGATATCCGGTCCTTAGCTGATGCGCCGGAGCAGCAGTATATGAAGCTTTGGGAGGGACTTGGCTACTATAGCCGGGTGCGCAATCTCCATAAAGCAGCGGTGCAGATCATGGAAGAGTATGGCGGCGCCATGCCGGATACAGCGCCGGGGCTTTTGAAGCTTTCCGGCATCGGTGCGTATACCGCAGCGGCCATTGCCTCCATTGCCTTCGGCAGAGGGGAGATTGCGGTAGACGGCAATCTGCTGCGGATCTATGCCAGAATGACGGATTACAAAGAAAATATCCGTACACCCCGGGCCATGGGACTGGCCAGGGCGTATTTTACGCAGTTGATGGAACGCCATCCGGCAGAAGACTATGGCCATTTTAACCAGGCACTGATGGATTTAGGTGCCATGGTATGCCTGCCCAATGCCATGCCCCGGTGTCGGGCCTGTCCTTGGGAGAATTACTGTCTTGCCCATGCAAAGAATAAAGAATCGGCTCTGCCGGTGATGCCTTCCAAAAAGGAACGGCGGATAGAGGAGCGCACCGTTTTCCTGATCCAGGATGAGGACAGGACCGTACTTCGAAAGAGGCCGTCCAAGGGATTGCTGGCCGGCCTTTATGAGTTGCCCAACTGCCTGGGCCATTTGCAGGAGAAGGAGGCGATCGCCTTTGTCAGAAGCCTGGGGATAGAGCCTCTGCGCGTGCAGCCGCTGGGGGAAGCAAAGCACATTTTTACCCATATAGAATGGCACATGACAGGTTATCAGGTGCAGGCGGACACCCTGCAGCCTTTTCCTGCCGGTGCGCTTCTGCTGGCGGACACCGGGGAAATAGCGTCGCAGTATTCCATTCCTTCTGCCTTCGCCGCTTATACAGGACGGATCAAATAAAAGGACGAATGATGCCAATCGCGTGGCGGGTTCTGTGGTCGATATCCAGGTTTGGGGACGCCTCTCGGCTTCATCCGGGAGACCTGGCGGTACATAAGATCTTAAACATAAATTGTTAAAGCAAGTATAATGTATGTAAATTGCCTTTACGAAGGTTACCCATTTGCGATACAATAGTTAAGATTACGTACAGATAGGTTTTATGCAGTGACCTGGCTCCTGCAGAACGGAGAGTATTTATGAAATTATTATCCATTGCCATTCCCTGTTATAATTCAGAGAAGTATATGGAAAAATGTATCGAATCCCTGCTGATCGGCGGCGATGATGTAGAGATTCTTATCGTAGACGACGGTTCCACAGACGGCACCGCTCAGATCGCCGACCGCTATCAGGTATTAAATCCCAATATCGTCCGGGTCATCCATAAGGAAAACGGAGGACACGGCTCTGCCGTCAACGCCGGTATTGAGAATGCCACCGGCCTTTTCTTTAAGGTTGTAGACAGTGATGACTGGGTGAAGGAGAGTGCCTACCGGAGAGTACTGGAGACCCTGCGGGATCTGGCAGGCGGCGAGCAGCACCTAGATATGCTCATCAGCAATTTCGTTTACAATAAAGTAGGAGAGAAGCGTCATAAGGTTATGCAGTATCGTTCCTCCCTGCCCACCGGCCAGATGTTTACCTGGAAGGATGTGAAGCATTTCCGCAAGGGACATTACATCCTGATGCATTCCGTGATCTTCCGTACCCAGCTGCTGCGGGAGTGCGGCTTAAAGCTGCCGGAGCACTGCTTCTATGTAGATAACCTTTACGTGTTCCAGCCCCTTCCTTTTGTAAAGAACATGTTCTACCTGGATGTGAACTTCTACTACTATTATATAGGCCGTTCCGATCAGTCTGTGAACCAGAAGATCATGATCTCCCGTCTCGACCAGCAGATCCGGGTGAACAAGCTGATGATAGACTACTATGTAGATAGGAGCATCCAACAGCGTATGAATAAGTATCCCCAGATGCGGAGCTATATGTACAACTACCTGGAGATCATCACCACTATCTCCTCCGTATTGGCGGTTTGCTCCTATACCCCGGAAGATATGCAAAAGAAACAGGAACTTTGGGATTATATCAAGGAAAAGAATCTCTGGCTGTTCCGCAAGCTTCGTTACGGCATCTTCGGTATTTCCATGAACCTGCCGGGAAAAGGCGGTCACTACTTTACAGTAGGCGCCTACAAGGTAGTCAGACATTTCTTTAACTTTAATTAGATACAGATGCAGACAGTAAAAAGCCGTTTCCCCTTTCATAAGGGAAACGGCTTTTTGAACCTCTGCAGAAAAACTTTACCTTCTGTTTAGATTTTACTGCTTGTTTTTTTAAGCTTTAAGGGTTAATATTCTAATCGGTTAATCGAGAAAGGAGTTTTTACATGCCCGTAAAGCAGAAATCTCAGCCCCGCACCCGCTATTATCTGAGGGTCGCTCACGGCTATGCCAAATATGCTTATCCTATGTTGGCCTATATGGTGATCTATTGTATATGGTTCAAGCTTTTAGAGGATTGGAATCGCCTTCGCTATGTGGTGGTTCACATGACGCTGGATGATTACATTCCCTTTTGTGAGCTCTTCGTTATTCCTTATTTCCTGTGGTTTGTCTACATGTTCTACACCACCTGCTATATGTATGTGAAGGACCGGGAGAATTATCACAGCCTGTGCGCTTTTTTGTGCATCGGTATGACATTGTTTCTGGTACTCTCCACGCTGATCCCGAACATTCAGTTCCTTCGGCCCCAGGTGATGCCCAGAGACAATATTTTCACGAGAATGGTGCAGCATCTGTATAACACGGATACCCCTACCAATCTGTTCCCCAGCATTCACGTCTACAATACGGTAGGCGCCATGATCGCCGTAGAGAAAAGCAAGGGAGCCCTGATGAAGAAAAAGTGGGTGCGCATCCTCTCCGCGGTGTTGGGTGTTTCCATTATCTTAGCTACTATGTTTATCAAACAGCATTCTGTCTTTGATGTTTCCTTCGCGTTGCTCTTTTCCGTGCCGGTCTACATTTTGGTCTACCGTTTCGGATTTACCTTTGAGAGACGAAGCCGCAGAGAGAGAAAGACAGTGCTGGAATAATGATCAAAGCGGATCATTTTGAAAAATAAGTTTAGAAACAGTAAAAAGAAGCCGTTCCTCATGAAGAGTGAGAGGAACGGCTTTTTTATTGTATCTGCAAATGTCTGCGTGAGCCTTCGTCGTCTTTGCCTCTTGAAGGCGATCACATCATAAGTCGCAGCACTCCCGGCAGGGTTTCGATGCTGATATCCGAGGACTTTTGCCGCACCTCTCCATCCGTGTGCACCCAAAAGGGCAGCTGTGTGCGGATATGGATAGAAGATCCGACTATTCCCTTAGCGTTATGAATTCCTTTATAACCAACATGACCGCCGCTGTAAGCCTTGGGAAACAGATAGAAAAACATAAGCCTGTTTAGATCCGCCACGCCGCACAGATCCGGAAGTCCGTCGTTGCTTTCGGCGCCCGGACAAAATTTAAATCCGCCGCCTTCATAGGGATGGTTCATGCATACGATAAAGAGAAAACGACGGAAGTTCCATAGAGGCGTTTCCTTTACGGATTTTTGGGAAGCTTCGTCGGCTTTTCTTTCTGCAGTTTCTTTGACAGCCTCTTCTTTGACTTCTTCTGTGTTTTTTCGCGCAGTCTCCTCTGTCAGGGTAACCGTGGCCGGCACCATTTTTTGGGTCAGGATCAGACGGATAGCCACCGCCAGATAGATCAGCTTTCCCAGATGCAGCTTGTTGAATACCTTTTTGAAAGGAGAGACAGACACCTCCTGGCAGATGGCGGCGTCAAAACCGATGCCTGCGCTGACGATAAAGCGTCTGGAACTGTTGTCGGTAGGAACTGCTGAATCTTTCTGCAGGGTACTTTTATATGCGTTTGTCTGTTGTGCATTTTCTTTATCTAAATAATGCACAACCCCCAGATCGACAGTGCGTGCGGTTTCTCCTTCCAGAATCCTGGACAGCACCTGGAGAGGATCCTTTGCCAGCCCAAGTCCTCTGGCCAGATCATTACTGGAGCCGGTGGGCACATATCCCAGCTGCACATGATCAAAATCCTGTATACCGTTAATGGCTTCATTGACGGTGCCGTCTCCCCCAAAGATCACCAGCTTTACATCCTGTCCTTTACTGGTCAGATCCCGGCATATCTTTTCAATATGTCCCTGATATTGGGAAAAATAGACCTCATAAGAAATCTCTGCCTCCCGAAAGCAGTGCTCCGCATTTTTCCAAAGAGCAAGGGCGCGTCCCGAGCGACTGGCAGGATTAATGATGACATGAAACATGATATGGATTCCTTTCTGTTTTACATTTCTGCATCCATTCTATCATATAATAGATATACATGAAAAAGACTCCTGATCATGTGATCAAAACAGAAGTAAATAGTTACTGTTCAGACAGCGCCTGTTATCAATTGCAAGAACTGCATATGCTCTCTTTGTGTTACTTGCCTGAGAAACTATGGGTTGCTATAATGAAAAAGATATTTCCGTGAGAAATGCAGATTTTCACAGCCATATTTTTATGTTTTATCCAAAAGCTGCAGCGGCAATGCTGCCGGAGACGGCACAGCCCCGCGAAAAGTCTACATCCCGGAAGGAAACAGGAGGAGAAGAAATGTATTCATTAGAGGAAGTCAGAAAGACAGATCCGGAGATCGCCGGAGCCATCGAAGATGAAATGCAAAGACAGAACGATCACATCGAGCTGATCGCTTCAGAGAACTGGGTAAGCAAGGCAGTGATGGCTGCCATGGGAAGCCCTCTTACCAATAAATATGCGGAAGGCTACTCCGGCAAGCGTTACTACGGCGGCTGCCAGTATATCGACGTGATCGAGACTCTGGCTATCGAGCGTGCCAAGCAGCTCTTTGGCTGTGACTATGCCAATGTACAGCCTCATTCCGGCGCACAGGCCAATATGGCAGTGCAGTTCGCTATCTTAAAGCCCGGTGATACTCTGATGGGCATGAACTTAAGCCAGGGCGGACACCTGACTCACGGCAGCCCGGTGAACTTCTCCGGCAGCTATTTCAATATCGTTCCTTACGGTGTCAATGAAGACGGCTTCATCGACTACGACGAGTTAAAGGCACTGGCCATCAAGCACCAGCCTAAGATGATCATCGCCGGCGCTTCCGCTTATGCCCGCCAGATCGATTTTGCCAAGTTCCGTGAGGCAGCAGATGCCTGCGGTGCGGTTTTGATGGTAGATATCGCCCATATCGCCGGTCTTGTTTGCACAGGTCTTCATCCCAATCCCTTCCCCTATGCGGATGTGGTGACCACCACCACCCATAAGACCCTGCGTGGACCCAGAGGCGGCTTGATCCTGGCCAATGCCGAGACAGCAGCCAAGTATAACTTTAACAAGGCAGTATTCCCCGGCATCCAGGGCGGTCCCTTAGAGCACGTCATCGCTGCTAAGGCTGTCTGCTTCAAAGAGGCGTTGGATCCTTCCTTCAAGGTATACCAGCAGCAGATCCTGGACAACGCCCAGGCTCTTTGCAAGGGACTGCAGGATAGAGGTGTCAAGATCGTTTCCAACGGCACTGATAATCACCTGATGCTCATCGACCTGACTAACTTTGACCTGACAGGCAAAGAGGTGGAGAAGTGGCTGGACGAAGCTCATATCACCGCCAATAAGAATACCATCCCCAACGAGCAGCGTTCTCCTTTCGTTACCAGCGGTATCCGTCTGGGCACTCCCGCTGTTACCAGCCGCGGCATGAACACAGAGGACATGGACCGGATCGCAGAGGCTATTTCTCTGGTCATTACCAAGAAAGAGGAAGGCATTCCCCAGGCAAAAGAGATCGTGGCAGCACTGACGGAGAAGTATCCTCTTCTGTAGGAGAGGTAAAAAG
>CAVBJS010000092.1:0-6783 GCA_963596015.1 Bacteroidaceae bacterium | reverse complement strand
GATGCAGATCATGCAAAACTGGCGCGCAGTGCAAAGGATGCGAGCCATTCTGCCGTGCCCCGGTGCATTACGCTTTGCGTTCTGCTGTCGATTTAAACATTTCCAAACACCTATAAACTGTAAAAATCGTTATAGTACAGATCCCAGTTGAATGGCCGGTGTCTGGACTGTAACCTGAACTGTAACTTGAACTGTAACTTGAACTGTAACTTGAGCTGTAACCTGGCAGAGAATTGCAGTAGAGATTTTTAATTTTTTTGTTGACAGCCCCGAACGGTTACTATATAATAATGCTTGCGTCACGAAAGAGATGCACATACCGGGGTGTGGCTCAGTTTGGCTAGAGCGCCTGGTTTGGGACCAGGAGGTCGCAGGTTCGAATCCTGTCACCCCGACTTTATGCGGGTGTAGTTCAATGGTAGAACACCAGCCTTCCAAGCTGGATACGTGGGTTCGATTCCCATCACCCGCTCTCATCTGTTTATCAGATGATTTTGTGTCCGTAGCTCAGCTGGATAGAGCATCGGCCTTCTAAGCCGAGGGTCTGGGGTTCGAATCCCCACGGGCACACTTAGCAGAGATTCTGCTAGCTGTAGGACAGCACATGGTGGGTATAGCGTAGTTGGTTAACGCGCCAGATTGTGGTTCTGGAGAGCATGGGTTCGAGTCCCATTACCCACCCTAAGCACTGGAAGGACGAGTTCTTTGCCAAGCGCTCAACCCCCTTAGGGAAGGTCATTGGGCTATCGCCAAGCGGTAAGGCACAGCACTTTGACTGCTGCACGCGTTGGTTCGAATCCAACTAGCCCAGCTTATGGGACATTAGCTCAGTCGGTAGAGCACTTGACTTTTAATCAAGTTGTCGGGGGTTCGAATCCCCCATGTCTCACTGCATATAACCACCCTTTCGGGTGGTGTTTTTTTTATCTGTTCACCTCCTGCTTTCTTTACTTTGCTTTGGTTTCCTGCAGGCAGGTGTTGAGTAGTTATATTTTTCAAAAGTTATATTCTTCAAAATTATATTATACGCGGATATGGCGGAATTGGCAGACGCGCCAGATTTAGGTTCTGGTCCGACAGGGTGCAGGTTCAAGTCCTGTTATCCGCAGCAAAAACTCCTGTGATCTATGGCGGATCACAGGAGTTTTTTTGCAATTTTGTTCAGATGCCGACGGCCCCGCTCTCTAGCTGGTGGCTGAACCGTTGATTTTAATCCAGATAACGAAGCTCATACTGCAGTCGGTTATCATCATCCCTGGTGGCTGAACCGTTGATTTTAATCCAGATAACGAAGTTCATACTGCAGTCGGTTATTATCGTCCAGGGTCAGCATTATATAGGAAGGAAGCTGGTTGGCCTGGCGAGGATAGGTCAGACTGCCGGGATTAAGTACCAGCATGGGGCCTTCGTATTCGGCCACAGGGCGGTGGGTATGCCCGTAGATCAGGATATTGACATTATTCTGCCATGCTTCATCCCTGAGATATTTATCTCCCATGGACACTCGGAACTGATGACCGTGGGTGAGATAGGTGCGGTAGGGGCCGATATAAAACATATCCTCTTGCGGCGCTCTGGTAAAGAAGTCGTTGTTCCCCGCTACGTAATGGAAGTCTCCGTTTTCTTTGCACATGATGCGGTGGTAGACTTCCTCATTTCCCTCGGCGTCCCCGGCGTGGATCATCATATCGATGTGACCGACCTTTCGCATTACAGTGGAAATAACATCATCCCGTCTGTGGGTATCACTGATGATCAATACCTTCTTCATAAATCTCTCCCAGTTTCTGAAGCATTAAACGGCAGGCACGTCCCCGGTGGCTGATCCGGTTCTTTTCATCGTCTGTCAGCTCAGCTGTGGTCTTGCCAAGCTCCGGAAGATAGAAGATGGGATCATAACCAAAGCCGCCCTGTCCGCAGATCTCGTGGGCGATGTGGCCTTCTACTTCGCCGCGGACCGTAAAGGAGGCGCCGTTTGGCAGGCAGGCGGCCATAGCAGCCACGAATCTGGCGGTGCGCTTTTCCTCTGGCACGCCTTCCATACGCATCAGGATGTGTTTCATCTTTTCTTCATGAGAGGTGTCGTGTCCTAAGTACCGGGCTGTCTGAATCCCGGGTTCGCCGTTTAAGGCGTCAATGACCAGACCGGAATCTTCCGCCATGACGATCAGGGGAATCTTAGGGTCTCCATCCGGCAGTGGAAGCAGGGGAATCTCAGTGGCGGCCAGCAACTCCTGCAGCTTAGCCGGTGTGAGCTGGTCCTTTTGCTCCATGATCTCCTGACGCTCTCTTGCCCAGGAGGCAGAGCCGTGCATCCGCAGCAGGTTGGCGACGGCCTTGGCCTTGATAATGGCATTGGCCTCGAAGGTCCAACCGTCTTCCTGGGGGTCACTGACCAGTCCGGCATCCTTTAAAGAGGCGATCCGCAGCTGGGGATCGTTCATGATCTCCCGGATCTCTCTGACTTTATCCTGATTGCCTGTTGCAAAAATAATCTGTAAACGCAAAGGTGTATCCTCCGAAATGAAGTATCTGTTCAGCATCCGGCAAGGTGCGATGCACTTTGTCAGGTCGCATCGGGAGTACAAATAGATCACGATGGGGCTGAACAGTTATAAATGTAATTGGTTATTGATTCCTGCGCTGGGGTTTGGGACCCGGGAACTGGTAAAACCAGGTTTTCAGCATACCATTGTAGATCTTGCGCTTCTTAGCTGATTTAAGAGCGAGATCCCGCTCACAGTCATCATAGGAGGTGATCATATACATAGACCAGGTGCTGAGGGCACGATAGCGCTCACCTAAGGTACGGTACAGAGCAGCGATCTCCGCCATGGCCGCCTCATCGGCAGGTGTGGGGGCAGGTACTGCCTCATTCTTGGTGGCAGCGATGCTGCGAGGCGTGTTGCTGCCGGGAGTAAAGCCGTGGAGTCTTTCACCGTAGGGCGGATTGGTGATCAGGAATCCATACTTCTTAGGATGAGAGAGGGCTTCCACGGGACGGACCTGAAAGTGGATCAGCTTTTGCACGCCGGCTAACTTGGCATTTTCTCTGGCGGCGGCGATGGCCTCCGGGTCGATGTCGTAGCCCTGGATGTCAGTTTCCACGGAAAGGTCAATGTACTCAGCCATTTCCTCTCGCACATCTTTCCATACCGCGGAGGGAATGAGATTGGTCCATTCCTCCGCCGTAAAGTGACGGTACAGTCCCGGGGGAATATTGGCGGCCAGCAGGGCAGCCTCTATGGGAAACGTGCCGCTGCCGCAGAAGGGATCCACTAAAATGCGGTCCGGCTTCCAGGGGGTGAGCATCAGCAGACCGGCGGCCAGATTCTCGGCAATGGGCGCTTTGACGGCGTATTTGCGGTAGCCCCTTTTGTGCAGGGATTCACCGGTGGTATCGATGGCGACAGTCACTTCATCTTTTAATAAGAAGACACGCACCGGATAGGAAGCACCGGTCTCCGGAAAATGGTCAATGCGGTAGCGCAGCTTCATCTTCTCCACCATGGCTTTTTTCATGATGGACTGAATGTCCGAAGGAGAAAAAAGCTTGCTGCGTACGCTGGCTGCCTTGGTGACCCAGAAGCGGGCTTCTCTGGGAAGGAACTCATCCCAGTCCAGAGCCTTGGTGCCCTGAAAAAGCTCTTCATAAGTCTCGGCGTGAAAGCTTCCTACCTTTAACAGAATGCGCTCCGCGCTGCGCAGGCAGATATTAGCCCTGGCTATGGCGTCCGCATCGCCGATAAAGGTGACACGGCCGTCCGTCACTTCGGAGATATCGTAACCGAGATCATAGATTTCATTCTTGACAACACTTTCCATGCCAAAATGGCAGGGGGCAATTAATTCATATTGACGCATGGGGACTCCGATCTGTGCGAATAGACATGTATAGTTCTATTTTATGCTATGGAACCTACTTTGAAAATAAGAAAATGCGAAAATGCGGTGAAAGGTTGCGGGGTGGTAGGCAATGTGCGTACAGAGTGTTATTCCGGTCGTTTTTATGCCTCGCATGTATCATTGTATACAGGTATCTTTGTACAAATTATACAAAAAATATGCACAATTTCCTACAAATATCCGTGCTAAAAATCCGTGAAATGCCTTGTATATCACATAATCAGGGATTATAATAACGGAGACAAAGGCGTCGAAAGGAGCGGGCGTTGTCTGCTCTTTTTTTGGCTTGAAAGTGGAAATAGAGTCTTTAGATGCCTGAAATTACATACCTGTATACAATTATAAAGTATTCAGGGATTAGGATGAAGGAGGAAGTTACAATGTCTTATGTAGATGAGGTCTTAGAGCGCGTGATCGCGCAGAACCCTGCACAGCCCGAGTTTCATCAGGCGGTAAAGGAAGTGCTGGAGTCTCTTCGCGTGGTGATCGAGGCCGATGAGGAGAAGTATCGTAAAGAAGCTCTGCTTGAGAGACTGACCACCCCCGAGCGTCAGATCCTCTTCCGTGTACCGTGGGTAGATGACAACGGCCAGGTACAGGTAAACAATGGTTTCCGTGTACAGTTCAACAGTGCCATCGGTCCCTACAAGGGAGGACTTCGTT
The DNA here is from genome assembly GCA_963596015.1 of Bacteroidaceae bacterium. GTDB lineage: Bacteria > Bacillota > Clostridia > Lachnospirales > Lachnospiraceae > CAG-791. The sequence goes on along the minus strand of CAVBJS010000092.1, from coordinate 2,214 downwards.
TACACCCTTCTGTAAATTTAGGCATCATTAAGTTCCTTGGCTTCGAACAGGTATTCAAGAACTCCCTGACCGGCCTTCCCATCGGCGGCGGCAAGGGCGGCTCTGATTTCGATCCCAAGGGCAAGTCTGACAGAGAGATCATGGCATTCTGCCAGAGCTTCATGTCTGAGCTGTATCGTCACATCGGCGCTGACACCGACGTACCGGCAGGCGATATCGGAACCGGTGCCCGTGAGATCGGTTTCCTGTTTGGCCAGTACAAGAGACTGCGCAATCAGTATGAAGGCGTTCTGACCGGCAAGGGCCTGTCCTATGGCGGATCCTTAGCAAGAACCGAGGCTACCGGCTACGGTCTTCTGTACCTGACCGAGGAGCTGCTTAAGTGCAATGGCCAGGACATCAAGGGCAAGATCTGTGCTGTATCCGGTGCCGGCAACGTAGCCATCTATGCAATCGAGAAGGCACAGCAGCTGGGCGCTAAGCCTGTTACCTGCTCCGATTCCACCGGCTGGATCTATGATCCGGAAGGCATCGATGTAGCTCTTCTTAAAGAGATTAAGGAAGTGAAGAGAGCACGTCTGACCGAGTATGCTGCACAGCGTCCCAGCGCTGAGTATCACGAGGGCAGAGGCGTATGGTCTATCAAGTGTGACGTGGCTCTTCCCTGCGCTACCCAGAACGAGCTGACTCTGGATGACGCTAAGCAGCTGGTAGCAAACGGCTGCATTGCTGTTTGCGAAGGCGCTAATATGCCTACCACTCTGGAAGCAACCGAGTACCTGCAGGCTAACAAGGTATTCTTTGCACCCGGCAAGGCAAGCAATGCCGGCGGCGTAGCTACCTCTGCACTGGAGATGAGCCAGAACTCCGAGCGTCTGAGCTGGACCTTCGAGGAAGTAGATCAGAAGCTGAAGGGCATCATGGTCAACATCTTCCACAATATCGACGATGCATCCAAGAAGTATGGTCTGGAAGGCAACTACGTAGCAGGCGCAAACATCGCAGGCTTCTTGAAAGTAGCTGATGCAATGGAAGCACAGGGTATCGTCTAAAAGCAGCAGAAGCGTAAAGCTCTTGTTATAGAAGAAAGCTTTGTAAAAAAACAGCCTTTTCCGTGAAAGCGGGAGGGCTGTTTTTTACATAGTAAGCTGTCATGTTCCTTCGTGTTTGTGTTATTTCCTTTATTTTCGGTGTTTTCAGCGTTTTCTTTCCCCTTTTGGATGTAGATTATTTTTTTTATTTTTTACCCGAAAATGAAAAAAGATACAAAAAAGCAAGCTACTTTTGTGTTACTATTGGAAATTTTGCTTAGTGGGCGCTATGAAAACGATTTCTTGCATTACAAAACATACGAAAACCCTTATTTTAAAGGCTTTTCGTAAGAATTTGTACGGCTAAAAATACGTAAAATTCTCTTTACATCCGCAAAAAAAGTCCTATAATAGGCAAAAAAGAGAACAAAAGAGCAATAAACGTCAGTAAGGCAGCTATGATTTTGGCTTATGCTGACGGTACTTGTCGGTCTGCCGGCTATCAGATAGATAAACACCGGTTTCACGGAAAGGGGCAAACAAAAATGAAGACAACACGCGTGATCAAGTTAGGCTTAGATGATGTCAGTGCCTTTGTTGAGGCAGCTTCTCATTGTGATTTTGAAGTTGATATCGCTAACAACTCTACCAGCAGATATATTGTAGATGCAAAGTCCATCGTAGGTGTGCTTGGACTGGATCTCTCCAATAAGCTTGTAGTGACCTATGACGGATATAATGAAGAATTCGAGAGATTCTTAGAGGCAATGGCTATTGCTTGCTAACAGACAGTCAGACAGAGATCTGCAGGGTTTTCTGTGATGTAGATATCATAGGAATATAAAGTGAATGCGTGCAGGGTGCGCAGGGATAGACAGAGGATAGACAGCTGTGTACAGAATCCGCTGTGATCAAAGGATGATTTGATCACAGGAGGATGCTGTACAGGCTGTCTTTTTTGATGGTAGTGTTTAGGGTCTGAATAGTAGCGTTCAAGGTAGCGGTTCAGAAGCCAGCCAGACGGCAGGGACTGTAACTGACAGGTTGTTATGATAATTTAGTGCTGCCCGGCCATGCACCGGAGTGCGGCAGATGTCTCGCTCCATGCACTTTGCGCCGTTTTGCTTATGATCTGCCTCTCGCCTGCGGATGGCCCGGCCCGAACTCGCATCCCCGCCTGATG
>CAVBJS010000091.1:0-6981 GCA_963596015.1 Bacteroidaceae bacterium | reverse complement strand
TGAAATATTGAATTTTCAAGGTTCAACACACCTTATTGGTGTGGGAAGTTTTAGTTAGAAAGTAAAAAACAAAAAGATAAAATAATAAGAAAAAACCGGAAGGCAAAAAGTTAGAAGTAAAAAAGCCGGATAAAAAGCCGGAAAGTTAAAAGGCTGTACTTCGCGAAATAATCAATTCGCAAAGTACAGCCTTTTTTGTTATTGTTCAGGATCAGTCTTCGGGCCGGCGTATGAACAGTAACTTTTTGTACTTTTATTGCCCGGTATGCCGTACCAGGGTTACAGAGAGTATAACGGTCAGTAACTCTACCAATGGCATGATGCCCCAGAGGATAGTTCCCCCGAAGAACGCAGGCAGCAGCAGGATAAACAGGCTGGAGAGCACCAGATTGCGGCAAAGAGAGACTGCCAGGGAGGCGCTGGTTTTCAAAATAGACTGCAGGTAATAGCAGGACAGCACGTTAAGCCCCATCAGGAGAAAGGCGGGAAAATACAGGCGAAGACCGTAGTCAGCCACTCCATCCAGTGCAGGCGTCATAGTCAGAAAGATCCTGCAGATCTGTCTGGGAAAAAGGATGCCAAGGAACGCAAAAACAACACCCATGCATCCGGCTGTCAGATAGGCCAGTCTGGAGACCTGACGGATCCGCTGCTTCTCGCCGGCGCCCAGATTTGTGGAGATAATGGGCTGCACCGCCTGTCCCACACCGGTAAAGAGAGAATTAAACAAAATAGCGCAATTGGCGATGACGCTGTAAACTGCCAGGGCATCGCTGCCGTTGTAGCGAAGCATCTGGATATTAAAAAGGAAAACAGTGATGGCATTGGCCAATTCATTGACAGAGCCGGATATGCCGCTGGCAATGATGGTGCCGATGGTATGGGCGATCTGGGTGGGCCACTCTAAGTGCATGGTATTGCCGGCAGTGAAAAAATGGGTGATATTGATGCTGCACTGGACCACCATGCCGAGGGCAGAGGCCAGGGCGGCGCCGCCCATTCCCCATCCAAAAGGAAAAACAAATAGAATATCCAAAACGACATTCAATGCGCCGCCGGTCATCACGGCAGCCATAGCCCGGTTTGGGTCGCCGTCGGCCCGTACCAGGATGGAAAGAAAATTGGAAAAAATGGCAAAAGGGAAAAAGAACACGATATAGTGCATATATCCCATGGAATAGGGAAGCAGCGTCTCATTGGCACCCATAAAGCGCAGGATGTTTTCCGAAAACAGAAGGAAAAGGATCCAAAGGATCACACAGAGAACGGAAAGCGACGCCAGAGACAGAGTGAAGATCTGGTTAGCCCGTTTGTGATTGCCGGCGCCCCGGTGCACATTCATATGGACGGCGGCCCCTACGCCGAAGAGGATCCCCATGGAAAAAATAAAGCTGATGGGCGGCGTGGTGAGATTAAGGCCGGAGAGACCGTCTGCCCCTACGCCCTTGCCGATGACGATGGCATCAGTCATGGTATAGATAGACATCACCATGGCACTTCCTAACGCCGGGATGAGAAAACGAAAATACAGTTTGCGGATGTTGTCTTTCAGCAGATTCATAGTTACCTTTCTATGCCGCAGCCTGTCTGCGGTATTTTATATTGCATAGCAGCAATGCTAAGTATAAACTATAAAGCAACTTTATAGTAAAGGAAAAACATGCACATGAATTCCTATAAAAATATCCATGAAGTAGCCGGTTTATACAATCTGCCTGTTTCTACTCTTCATTATTGGGAGAAAGAATGGCTTTTCGAGACGGGACGAAATCAGGAAAACGGATATCGACTGTTTTCGCTGGCAGATATCCTGAACGTGTGGGAGATCGTTCTATATAGAGATATGCATATCCCAATCAGGGAAATCCGGGAACTGATCCATGATGACATCGATGCCATAGAGAACTGCTATGACCAGCAGGAACAGGCACTGCGGGAGCAACTTGCCAGGACACAGGAGATTTTGACCAGATTGGAAGAACAAAAGGAAATGGTTCAAATGATCCGCAGATTAAAAGCGCATCCTCTTAAGGAATCTGTGCCGGATATTGCCTTTTGCTGCCGGGATCCTTTTGATCTGTCTTCTATTCAGGCTTCCTTGCAGGATCCCCACAATGTATGTCTGGTAATAGAAGGGGCGCATCATGAAAAAGTGGAGAGGGGGATCGTGCTTTCCGGAAGCAAAGAAGATGTGATCTGGCAAAGATGCAGTGGGAAAAAGTATCTGGAGTTTCTGCTGAAAGCCGAAACCCAGGATCCCGGGAAAAATAATCTGGCAGGTGTTCTGCAGCAGATCCGTGACAGCGGGCTTCGTCCCGGATCCATGATGGGCAGATATCTGATGCTGGGCAGCGAAGATGGAAAACGTTATGAGTATTACCGGGCATGGATAGAGATCGGATAATGGATCTTTTACGGTGCAGATATGCATTTTATGAGAAAATAAGCCTTGTTTTGGTGGGAGGCCGCATTTGTTCAGTGTGTTCAGCATAACCGGATTTTGCCTCGAAAATGCAAAGGAAGTTGACCGGTGCGGAGGTGAAGCAGCAATAGATGGAATGTAAATGCTAAAAAATAGTGTTCTTTTAATCTGACAGAGAATATAATCGAGGGTAGGGTCAAAGAGAAGAGGTGTTTCAAAGCACTGTCCGGAAGATGGGCAGGGAGAACTATGGCGTTGACACTGCTTGATCAAGAGTAAAAAATAAGGAGCAGAAACAGAATGGATACATTAAAACTATTTAAGAACCTGGGAAAACGGGAGTGGCTGCTGATGGCGCTGTCTCTGGTTTTCGTTGTGGCAGAGGTGGCATTGAATCTGACCATGCCGGAGTATATGGCGGATATCACCAGACTGGTGCAGACCGACGGCAGTACTTTAGGGCAGATCGTCTCTGCCGGCATCAAGATGCTGCTGTGTGCGGTAGGCGGTCTGGTAGCCGCTGTGCTGACCAGTCTGTGTTCTGCCAGCATCTCCACATCCTTTTCCGCTACGCTGCGCAGAAAGATGTTTGCCAGAGTGCAGGATTTCTCCATGGAAGAGATCGGTCATTTTTCCACGGCCAGTCTGATCACCCGTTCTACTAATGATATCTCTCAGGTACAGGTGGTCGTCACCATGGGATTGCAGCTTCTGGTGATGGCGCCCATCATGGCCGTGATGGCGATCATGAAGATCTCCCACAAGAAGGCGGCATGGACCATTTCTACCGCTGTAGCGGTGGTATTGCTTCTGCTGTTAGTAGGAACCTGCATGGCCGTCGTTATCCCTATGTTCAAAAAGATCCAGGAACTGACCGACGACCTGAACCGGGTTACCAGAGAGAATTTAAACGGTCTTTCTGTGGTACGTGCCTATAATGCAGAGGAGTATCAGGAAAAGAAATTCCAGAAGGCTAATGATACCCTGACCAATATTAATCTTTTTGCGCAGAAGATCATGGCATTGATGTCACCCGGCATTTCTATGGTTATGAGTGGTCTGTCTCTGTCCATTTACTGGATCGGCGCGACCCTGATCAATGAGGCACCGGTGGAAAACAGGGTGCAGATCTTTTCCGATATGATGGTCTTTTCCCAGTATGCCATGCAGGTGGTCATGTCCTTTATGATGCTGGTGATGATCTTTATGATCGCACCCCGGGCGGCTGTTTCCGCCAAGCGTATCCAGGAGGTCCTGGATATGAAGGCTGCCATCAAGGACGGTGATGTTAAGACGGGAAAGGATGGTCAGCAGGGCGAGATCGTCTTTGATCATGTTTCCTTTAAATATCCCGGTGCAGAGGACTATGTCCTTAAGGACATTTCCTTTACCGCCAAAAAGGGAGAGACAGTGGCTATCATCGGAGCCATCGGTTGCGGCAAGAGTACCACAGTGAACCTGATTCCCCGTTTTTATGATGTAACGGACGGCAGCGTTCGTGTAGACGGCGTGGATGTAAAGGATTATGAGCAGAGGGCGCTGCGTGACAAGATCGGTTATGTCCCCCAGAAGACGTTCCTGTTTGCCGGTTCCATTGAGTCCAACATTGCCTATGGCAATCACGGAAAGGGAGAGTTGTCTGAGGAACAGTTAAAGGAAGCCATAGATATCGCCCAGGCCGGGGAGTTTGTTGATGAGCAGGAAGAGGGAAGCAAGGCAACGGTAGCCCAGGGCGGCACCAATTTCTCCGGTGGTCAGAAGCAGAGAATGTCCATTGCCAGAGCCATTGCGGGCAAGCCGGAAATACTGATCTTCGACGACTCCTTCTCCGCACTGGACTATAAGACAGATAAGGCATTGCGCAGGGCGCTTTCCGAAAAGTGCAAGGATGCCACCAAGATCATCGTGGCACAGCGTATCGGCACGATCCGGGATGCAGACAGCATCATCGTGTTGGATAAAGGAAAGATGGCAGGCATAGGAAAACACGAAGAATTGCTGGAGAATTGCCAGGTTTACAGAGAGATCGCATTATCGCAGCTCTCCAGGGAGGAACTTGCATAATGGAAATGGAAAAGAAAGATATTACGCCCCAGGAGAATAAGGAACTGGAGGCACAGCCCCAGGCAGAGGAGGCACTGATGCCTTCTGAGAAAGAAAAAGAGCAAGAGAAGAAAAAGGAAAAAGGTCCACATGCCCGAAAAAAGGCACTGGAGGAAGTAAGAAAGAAGAAATTAAAGGAAGTAGCCAAGAAGGGGGACAAGGAAGGAGAAAAAACGGGCAGCGAGAATCCGGACAAGCCCAAGAACCTGATGGGTACCTGGAAGAAGATCCTTGTCTACGGCAAGCGTTTTACCCCTCTTTTAATCATCGCCGTGGTCTTTTCTGCTGCCGGTACGGTGCTTTCCCTGGTGAGCCCCGGATTGCTGTCGGCTATGACCAATATCATCACCGCAGGACTTAAGCCGGATGCCTCCGGCGTTGCGGCAGTGGATATGGAGCAGGTATTCCATATCGGCGTTTTCCTGGTGATCCTGTATATCATCAGCAGCCTTTTGTCGGCATTAGAGGGCTGGATCATGGCCTATATCACCCTGCGTTTTTCTCAAAAACTCAGGAAAGATATTTCCCAAAAGATCAATAAGCTTCCCATGTCTTTTTACAATGACAAGACCATCGGAGATACCCTTTCCCGGGTGACCAACGATGTAGATACCATCAGCGGCACCATGAATCAGAGTATTTCCACCTTGATCTCTGCATTGATCATGTTCGTAGGCAGTCTGGTACTGATGATCATGACCAACGGTCTGATGACATTAGCGGCGGTAGGAGCTACCATTCTGGGGTTTGTGATCATCTTCCTGATCATGATACGAAGCCAGAAACACTTTGAGAAACAGCAAAAGTGTCTGGGTGAAATCGACGGCCATATCGAGGAGATGTTCAGCGGCCATACCGTGGTAAAGGCCTTTAACGGGGAAGAAGCCTCGCAGGCTAAATTTGATCAGCTCAACGAAGAACTTCGTCACAATGGCTTCATGGCCCAGTGCTTATCCGGTCTGATGCTGCCTTTGATGAGTCTGGTGGGTAGCCTTGGCTATGTGGCTGTCTGCGTAGTAGGTGGCTCCCTGGTACTGGACCACAAGATCACATTCGGCGCCATTGTGGCATTTCTGATGTATGTAAGTTATTTCAGTCAGCCTCTGACACAGCTGGCAGAGGTGATCCAGTCTCTGCAGCAGGCAGCGGCTGCCGGCGAGCGTGTCTTTGAATTCTTAGAGGCAGAGGAGATGCCGGAGGAAGAGGGCAAGCTTGATAAGCTGGAAAATGTAAAGGGTGAGGTGACCTTTGAACATGTTAAATTCGGCTATGATCCGGAGAAGGTCATCATCCACGATTTCAGTGCCAAGGCTGCCCCCGGCCAGAAAATCGCCATCGTAGGTCCTACCGGTGCCGGCAAGACCACGCTGGTAAACCTGCTGATGCGGTTCTTTGAGGTGCAGGGCGGTCAGATCTGCATTGACGGCATCCCCACGGATCAGATCAGAAGAGAAGTGGTCCGTTCCCAGTTCTGCATGGTCTTGCAGGATACATGGCTCTTTGAAGGAACCATCCGGGAGAATCTGATCTATAGCACACCGGACGCTACCGAGGAGAAAATGAAGGAAGCCTGCAAGGCAGCCGGCCTTGACTACTTTATCGCCACGTTGCCGGAGGGATATGATACTGTACTTAATGAGCAGATGACCTTGTCTCAGGGACAGAAACAGCAGCTGACCATTGCCAGAGCCATGATCGCAGACAGACCCATGCTGATCTTAGATGAGGCTACTTCCTCTGTGGATACCAGAACCGAGCTGCTGATCCAGAAGGCTATGGACAAACTTATGGAGAACAGAACCTCCTTTGTCATCGCCCACAGACTCTCCACTATTAAGAATGCTGACCTTATTCTGGTATTAAAGGACGGCGATGTGGTCGAGAGCGGACGCCATGAGGAACTGATGCAGAAGAATGGCTTCTATGCGGATCTGTATAACAGCCAGTTTGATCAGGAACAGGTTTCCTAAAAAGGCAGTATTCTGACTTAGCAGGTGCGGTGCCGGTAAAATATATAAAGAGAATGAGCATAGGTGTAGTAGGTCTAAGGTATTGTTGGGGGCCCAGCATTCGCACACTGTGTCATCCTGCCGTATGGCTGCACCGGAACAGTGACCTCCTAAATATAATAAGTCCAGGCATAGCAAGCATAGATGCAATAAGAAAAACTATAGTTGATTTAAAGAGAATTCGGATTTAGCCGCAAAGGGTGAAATCCGAATTCTTTTGCGTTATGAAAGAAAAGGGCTGTTAATGTTACAGTTCAGACGTCGGCCAGGCGGAAGAGATTTGAACTATGACGATTCTTTTACAGTTTATGATGGTGGATCGATAGCAGAACACAAAACGTAATGCACCGGGGCACGACAGAATGTCTCGCATCCTTTGCGCTGCGCGCCAGTTTTGCATGATCTGCATCGAAGCCGCAGGATGGTATCGGGCACGCTTTCAGAGCG
>CAVBJS010000090.1:0-7152 GCA_963596015.1 Bacteroidaceae bacterium | reverse complement strand
TGTGCTGCCAGATCCGGTACATGAAGTCTTGTAAGGCAGTAACCAAAGATACTGGAAGTTGCGATCAGGATCAGAACGATGGAAAGTGTATCCACGCACTCACCCAAAACTCTCCATACGCCCTTCAGGTCAAGACCTTTGTAAATAAACAGGCTGACGATCAGGCTGTAGATAACTGCGATCGCTGCGGACTCTGTTGCTGTAAATGCACCGCCTACAACGCCGAATACAACGATCAGAACGGCTGCTAAAGCCCAGAAAGAAACGCTTAACTGTTTGATCAGGTTCTTCATGCTGAACTTATCGCCCTTTGGATAATTGCGCTTTACTGAAATAATATAAGAGCCGACCATCAGGGATACAGCTAAAAGTGCACCTGGAACATAACCTGCCAGGAATAAGCTTCCTACAGAAATACCTCCTGCCGTAGTAGCATAGATGACCATGTTATGGCTTGGCGGAACCAGAAGTCCCTCACAAGAAGAAGTGATGGTAACTGCAGTAGAGAAGTCACCGTCATATCCCTGATCAACCATCATAGGGATCAGAATGGATCCTAAAGAAGCGGTATCTGCTGACGCAGAACCGGAAATACCACCGAAGAAATAAGAAGCAACGATATTTACCATTGCCATACCGCCTCGCATCCAGCCTACACAGGCATTTGCTAAAGCGATCAGTTTTTCAGAAATACCACCGGATCCCATGAGACATCCCATTGTGATAAAGAAAGGAACAGCCATTAAACTGAAAGAGCTGATGCCTTTTACCATCTGCTGACAGATGGTAGTCAACGGAAGTCCCTGGCTCAGCAGACATAAAACTGAAGAAAGTGCTACTGCATATGCGATCGGGAAACGAAGCAGGATCATAAGGAAGAAGCTTCCCAGTAATACGAGAATTGCCATGCTATTTACATCCATACTACTTCTCCTCCTTTACAAAAAAGCTTCTGATATGATTATACAATGCCTCGATCTCAAAAATGATCATTGCCACACCTGCTAACGGCACCGGCAGATACATCCAGAAACGAGATACAGTCGGCATACTTACATAAGTACCCTTTGCACCAATGCCGGCAGCATAATTCCAGCCCACGGTCAGCATGATGATCGCCAGCGCAAAAACAGCTAAATCTGCAAGGATATCCAGAGATTTTATCAGATTCTTCGGCAGATAATTATCAAGGGCGGTCATACGGATATGGGCACCGCGGCGGATTGCCAAAGCTGCTGAAAGCACAGCCATATAAGCCATACAGGAAAGAACTACTTCTTCAGACCACGCCGGGTCCGGAATAAATGAAACATATCGTCCTACAACTGACATGCAGGTAATAAGGATATCAATCACAAGCAGAAGCTTGCAGAGAAACAATATAAATTTATACGCTGCATCATACAAAGGACGGATTTTATCGATCTTTTCAAAAATAGAAGGCATAGTTTAATCCCCTTTCTTTTTAAAAGCGCAGGAGAAACACGCTCCCCTGCGCCAGATACACCATTTCCTTGAATTCAACTGACCGGATCCGGATTATTTCGCCATATCAAGGATCTGCTGATACAGTTCTGCGTTATCCTTGGTTGAGGATTCGATAATGTCCTTGCAAGCTTCCTGCCATGGAGTCTTATCTTCTACTTCTACTACATTTACGCCAGCTTCCTTTAACTCATCCAGAACTTTGTTCTCTGCTTCTTCAGAGATCTTGCGGTTGAACTCAGATGCATACTTTCCTGCCTCAGTCAGAACATCCTGCTGCTCCGGCGTTAACTTGTCCCATGCCTCATCTGTGATGATAACCTGGATAGCACCTAATGTGTGTCCGTCAAGAATCAGGTTAGGAGCAACTTCAGGGAATGCATTGGACTGATAGTTTGCAATCGGCTGCTCAGCACCATCAACAACACCGGTCTGTAATGCAGAGTACAGCTCGTTGAAAGAAACAACGGTTGCATTTGCGCCAAGTCCGGCTACCATACCGGTCATGATCGGGTCATTAGAAACACGAAGTTTCATTCCCTTTAAATCTTCAACGCTGCTTACAGGGTTAACAGTGAAGAAATGGCGGAAGCCTTCTTCTCCGTAGAACAGACCTCTTACACCCAGTCCGTTATCATGCGGTTCCATTAAGAACTCCGGAGCTAAATCACTGTCTGCGAACTTCCAGAAATGTTCACGATTCTGGAATGTATAAGGTACGGACAGAAGAACGGACTTCTCTGCACCATAGCTTGTAAGAGCGAATGCGGAGATACGGGACATATCAATGGTTCCGCCGCCGCCAAGCATAGTATCCAGGACATCGTTTTCAGAACCAAGAACACCACTTGCCTGAAGGTCTACTGTGATAGATCCGCCGGAAAGTTCTTCTACTTTCTCTTTGAATGCGCTGTCTGTCTGACCAACAATGGTATCTAATGGGTTAACTTCTGCCATTACCAAAGTAACTGCAGGTCCAACAGGCTCCCCAGCTGCTGTGGCCTCCTCTTTGGCTTCTTCTTTTGCGTCTGCTGCTGTGCTTGCTTCTTCCTCCTTAGCTGCTGCTGTAGTTGCTGTCTCTGGGGATTTTAATCCGCATCCTGCCAGTGATCCAGCTACCATAGCTGTACAAAGTGCTGCACTTAACCATCTTTTTTTCATTTTATCGTCCTCCTGTTAATGCGTTTTAGACATATTTCTTATGTTTTTCACGCTTTTTTTGTACTTGTTTCATTATAGGAGGAAAAATTTGTCCTGACCATGGTGAATTTTTGACAATCCTAGTAAAATTTTATCTTATATCACCCTGGTCATGTATTTTTTTGTCTATTTTTCCCTAAAAACAGTGTTTCTGTACTCTGTGGGGCTCTGTCCTGCGATCCTTCGGAATACTTTTGTAAAATAATTAGAGTCTTCGTAACCTACCGATCGGCCCACATCTTTTATGTTGACCGTGGGCTGCTCCAGCATTTTCTTGGCCATATTAACCCTGTATTCTGTAAGATAGGACGTAAAATTCTGTCCAAAGCTCTGCTTGAACATACGACAGAAATAGGGTTCTGAGTAATTGGTTTTTTCTGCCAGTTCCTGAACGGAAAGATCCTGCATATAATGGGTACAGATATAGTCCCGCACCATTTCTATCACTTTATTCATACGCAGATTTTCATTTGTATCCATATCCAGTTCAGGGTCCGTATCACCCCCTATGCCAGCTTCCCTATCCCGGTTCAGCTCTTCTTTCTCCTTTTTTTCCTTCCTTTCTCCTGCCAGTCTTATTGCTTCTTCCATGACCAGCATCAGTTCTCTTTCATCCCATGGCTTCAAAATATAGTCCAGCGCCCTGACTGTGATCGCCTTTTTTGCATAAGAAAATTCATCAAACGCCGTCAGAAAGATAATACAGCAGTCCCGGTCTTTTTCCCGGATCTTTTCTGCTGCCGCAAGCCCGTTGATTCCCGGCATCTCAATATCCAATATGGCGATCTGGATCTTTTCATTTTCATATATTTCCAATGCTTCTCTTCCGTTTTCTGCCTGAAAGATCTTACACTGCCCCTCTAGATTTTTGCTCAATATTTTGAAAAGAACCTTTCTCTCGATCATTTCATCATCTGCGATCAGCACTCGATACATATGTTTTCTCCCCCCGTTTTTCCTCTCTTTGCGGTATCAGCAGCCGTATGACCGTTCCTCTTCCTTCTCTGCTGCAGATCTTTAAATCTCCTTTTTCATACATCATATGAACACGTTTATAAATATTTCCCAGACCAATCCCGATTTTAGCGGTACGTCGTTCCTTCATAGCCGCAGAAACTTCCTCACAGCGTTCCTTACTCATGCCAAGACCAGTATCCGCTACCGAAAGAACCAGTATCTCCCCTGTTTTCCAGATGCGGATATGCAAAATGCCGCCTTTTTCTTTTTTTGAAAGTCCGTGTACGACTGCATTTTCTACAATGGGCTGTAGCGAAAGAGAGGGAATGATCGCATTTTCCGCATCCGTTTCCAGATCCAGGCTATATCGAATCCTGCTGCCAAAACGCATTTTCTGAAGATACATATAATCTTCTACGATCTTTAGTTCACGATCCAGTGTTACTGTCTGTTCTCTGGTCTTTAGATTATACCGGAACAGATTCCCCAAGCTTAAGATCATTTTTTCTGTATCGGCCGCATCTTCCAGTTTTGCTGTGCAGGCGATCATATTTAAGGTGTTAAAAAGGAAATGAGGATTGATCTGGCTTTTTAGCAGTTCCAGCCTTGCACTCCCCAACTGCTTTTCCATCTCGCTTCGTTCCAGCTCTTCCTTATGGAGCAGCTCCTGCATCTCGTTATTTTCTTTCAGCGTATCAATATAACCTTTTGTGCTGTGTTTCATTTTATTAAACGCTATAACCAGTTCACCTATTTCATCCCGGTTCTCCACTTCCAGGTCCGGCTGGTCAAACTCATTTGCTCCGATCTTTCTGGCACTGTCTTCCAGTGTCAGGATCGGTTTGGCTATTGTACTAGAAAAAATCCTTGTGACCTGTAATGCCATAATACTAAGACCCACTGAAAACAGGAGGATCAGGTACGGAATACTTCCAAAAAAGGCAGCTTCCTTCTGATACCGTCCGTTGCCTTCTGTAAGAGTCACCTGCACCAAACGTCTTGTATATTCCTGAAGATAGTCCTGCATGCTATATACGCGATACAGTTCGTCTACAAACTCTCTGCCTGTTTTCGTTCTGCCCGCCACATCATCCCGATATATTTTATAGTTTTCATACGCATTTTTCACGCTCCATGTCCTTGCACTGCGCTCTATTCCCATTTTTTCTGCGTCAGAAGGCAGTGACCAGAGACAGCGTTCTGTTCTCACGCAGGCCACCTGATAAATACTGCGGTTTTCTTCTCCATAATTTCGTATATACTGTTCAAACGCTTCGATCTCCAGATCCAACGCTTCCTGAAAATCATGGCACCGAGAGTTATCATTTAAGATCTGTCCAAAACTCCCCAATGACACTTTCATGATCCATATGTTAAAAGAAGCGGAAAGAGCCACGATCAAAATGACCATGGCTGCAAAAATTCCGATTTTTCTTTTTATGGAGATCGTCATCCATAACTTTCTCAGAGAAAAACGCATGATAACCCCCCTATAGTAGCTCTTAAACCCTAGTACCTGTCACCATTAAGGGTAGCAGAGAAGCAGAACTTTGTATATGGAAATCCTATGAATTAAAAAAGCCATGGGCTTCTGCACCCATGGCTTTTTATTTCCAAATTTATTTCTCCTTCGACCGCTGTATCAGGTAACAGGGGATGCCCACGAAGAGCATGCCGCCGAGGATGTTCCCGATGGTGACAGGAATGAAATTGTGCAGGCTGTTCAGCGCGGTCAGCTGCTGCAGCTGCTCCGCGGTGATGCCGTACATCTCCTGGGCTTTCGCGGCATACACCGGATTGGTGGCTGCCAGAATGCCGGAGGGGATATAGAACATGTTGGCGACGCAGTGCTCGAAGCCACCCACCACAAAGGCCAGGATCGGGAAGAAAATGGCCCAGACCTTACCGGCGATGTCGGAGGCGGCACCCGCCATCAGCACCGCGATGCAGACCAGAATGTTGCAGAGGATGCCGGAGCAGAGTCCCCGCAACGGTGCAATGGAAACCTTTCCCAGCGCCACCTTGATGGTATAGGCGCCCAGCAGACCATCGGAATAATCGAGATTTCCAGAATAGAACAGCAGCACATCAATGAGCAATGCCCCCAGAAGATTGCTGAGATAGACAATGCAGAGGCTGCGGATACAGCGTCGCCAGCTGACCTTACCGCACATGACGTCCATCACCATGAGACAGTCGCCGGTGAAGAGCTCGCCGCCCACAAAAACAATCATCATGAGGCCCACGGGAAAGATGCACCCGGCCAGGGCACGGGAAACGCCGACATTAGCCAAATTGTGCACCGCGGTGCTGCTGGTGGCGCCGCCCAGGGCAATGAAGGCGCCCGCCATGATCCCGAGAAGGACCATCTTGCCGATGGGCAGCTGGGACTTCCGCTTGCCGCCCTCCAAAGTAGCAGAGATCACCTCTGCCGGGGTATTGAAATGCTGTTCTGACATCTTTGCTGTCTCCTTGTTCTTCTGTCAAGCTGATGTAAGTATTTGATATCTTTTTAACAGTCTACATTATACAGAATACAGAAAGAAAAGAAACAGCAAAAGTTAGATTTATCAAACTGCACGGAATTTTGTGCAATCAGGCGGTCTCCACCTCTGCCGCCAATGTGCCGTCCTTCAGCACGATGCGGATGGTATCGCCTTCCTTGACACGATCCTCGAGAATCACCCGGGCCGCCAATGTCTCCACGTGCTTCTGCATATACCGCTTCAGCGGACGGGCACCCAGCGTCGGATCGAAGCCATTGTCCTCGATGTAGCTCTCTGCCTCGGGACTCAGTGTCACCGTGAGCCGCTTGTCGGAAAGCCGGCGGTTAATGTCCGCCAACGTCAATGCCGTGATTCTCGCGATATCTCCCTTCACCAGCGGCTTAAAGAGAATGATTTCGTCCAGACGGTTCAGGAACTCCGGCCGGAAGCTTGCGTGCAGTTGCTGCATGGCGGATTCCCGGGCCGCGTCAGAAATGTTGCCGTTCTCGTCGATGCCCTCCAGCAGATCCTGGGCACCGATATTGGAGGTCAGGATAATGATGGTGTTCTTGAAATCCACGGTTTTGCCCTGGGAATCGGTGATTCGACCATCATCCAGTACCTGCAGCAGAATGTTGAAGACATCCGGATGGGCCTTTTCGATCTCATCGAAGAGTACCACGGAATAGGGCTTTCTGCGCACGGCCTCTGTCAGCTGGCCGCCCTCCTCATAGCCCACATAACCGGGGGCTGCACCGATCAGTCGGGAAACAGAATACTTCTCCATGTACTCGGACATATCGATACGCACCATGGCGTTTTCATCGTCGAAGAGGTTCTGGGCCAGGGACTTCGCCAGTTCCGTCTTGCCGACGCCGGTAGGTCCCATGAACAGGAAGGAACCGATAGGCTTGGTGGGATCCTTGATACCGGCCTTGGACCGGAGAATGGCCTCTGTCACTCTCTCCACTGCTTCATCCTGACCGATAAGCCGCTCATGGATGGCGTCACCAAGATGCAATAC
>CAVBJS010000089.1:0-7326 GCA_963596015.1 Bacteroidaceae bacterium | reverse complement strand
CATCAGGCGGGGATGCGAGTTCGGGCCGTGCCATCCGCAGGCGAGAGGCAGATCAAAAGCAAAACGGCGCAAAGTGCATGGTGCGAGACATCTGCTGCGTTCCGGTGCATGGACGGACAGCGCAAAATCGTCATAGTAACCTGGCTATCGTTCTGGTACATGGCCGGGCAGCACCAAATGATCTTGTTAGCTCACATTTTTCACAGGTACAAAATAACTCTGTCACAAAATGAACACAAATGCACTTTATACTGTAAATAATCCTGAAGGAAACGGAGGGATTATCGTAAAACCATCGGAACGCTTTGCGGAGCAGACACTGCATAGTTGTTCGTTCGTTCAGAAAAGGAAAGGGAAATATATTCATCAGCGGATAAGGCTGAAGAGATGCCTGAGAAAAAAACACATGTCTGCAGAACGGAGCTAAGTATGTACGAAGAAAACAATGGCACGAACAATGCCGGCGGCCAGTCCTATCAGGGCGGCGGTCAGAATTACAACCAAAGCAGTAATGCCACAGGCAACGGCAGCTACGAGTATGGCAGCGGATCCCAGTATACCTACAGCAGTGCCTATGGAAGCAACCAGACAAACGGCAATTACCAGAACAACGGAAACGGTGCAGCAGGCGGCCACAGCGGCCATCATGGCAGTGGTAACCATGGCGGCGGCAAAAAGGTCGTCTTTGCCGTGGTATTGGCAGCGGTCTTCGGTATCTGCGTAGGCAGCGGTGTGGTGACAGCCAGTCACTTTTTAAAGAGCAGCAATACTACAGAAAGTGCAGCAAAGGCTGACTCACAGGAAGACGTTCAGGAGAATACACAGGAAGATAGCAGCCAGGCAGATGCTTCCGATTCCGCTACAGGCTCCTCTTCCGGCACCACAGATCTAACCCAGGGAGAAGGCAAGACAGTAGTCACAGATGTGACCCAGGTAGCAGAAAATGTAATGCCCTCCATCGTGTCGGTTTATAACAGCTTTACCCAGAGCACCAATTATTTCGGTCAGACCTATTCCCAGGAGGCTACTTCTACCGGATCCGGCATCATTGTCGGAAAGACAGATACAGAGCTGCTGATCGCCACCAACAACCACGTGGTGGAGGATGCAGACAGCCTGAAGGTACAGTTTGTGGATAATACCACAGCAGAGGCGCAGTTAAAGGGCACAGATGCCAGCAACGACTTGGCTGTCATCGCCGTTTCACTTGATGAACTGACAGATGAGACCACCGGACAGATCAAGGTAGCAACCCTTGGCGATTCCGATACCTTAAAGGTAGGTGAACCCGCTATCGCCATTGGCAATGCATTGGGCTATGGCCAGTCCGTGACCACCGGTGTGGTCAGTGCT
The DNA here is from genome assembly GCA_963596015.1 of Bacteroidaceae bacterium. Taxonomy (GTDB): domain Bacteria; phylum Bacillota; class Clostridia; order Lachnospirales; family Lachnospiraceae; genus CAG-791. Next base: position 5,973 of record CAVBJS010000089.1, on the reverse strand, counting down.
TTAAATCGTGAGGTTACCACAGAAAACGGTTCCACCAATACCTACATCCAGACCGATGCAGCTATTAACCCCGGCAACTCCGGCGGTGCCCTGGTGGATATCAACGGTGAGGTCATCGGTATCAACTCCAACAAGATCGGCGGAACTTCCGTAGAGGGCATGGGTTACGCTATCCCAATTTCTACAGCAAAGCCCATCATCGAGAACCTGATGAATCAGGAGACCAAGACCAAGGTAGACAGTGACAAGCAGGGATATCTGGGCATCAGTGGTGTCAGTGTTACCGCACAGGTTTCCAGCGCTTACAATATGCCCCAGGGTGTTTACGTGGCCAAGCTGGTAGACAATGGCCCGGCAGATAACTCTGATCTGCGGGAAGGTGACATCATCACCGGTATCAACGGTTCCACCATTACCAGTATGGATGAGTTAAAGTCCCAGCTGACCTACTATGAGGCAGGTACAGAGGTTACCCTGACCGTAAAGCGTGCCAACAGTGAAAACGGCTACGATGAGTCGGAGGTAAAGGTAACCCTGGGCAGTCAGGAAGTAGTAAACGGTGACAGCCAGAGCAGTCAGAGTCAGCAGTCCCAGCAGAACGGACAGGAGCAGGGCGGCTACAGCCAGCAGAACGGAAGCAGCAACCCCTTCGGCGGACTGTTTGGAAATTAGGCGAGGCCGGCGTAAAGAAGTGTCAGTGCACAGAGATATCAGTGTACAGAGGTGTCAGTGCATAGAGGTATCAGCGCATAGAAATGTCAGTGCATAGAGGCATCAGCGCAAAGAGGTAATCGAATCTGTATATCTTAAATCACCGGGATAAAACAGAGCAAAGAAAACTGCGTTATGCAAAAACAAAAATAAGGAAGGATGCGGAAGATCAATGAAAAGACTTTCTGAATCCTGAGAATTGCGGCATAGTCGTTTGCAGCGGCTGTGCCGTTTTTTTTGCATATGATCGGATGCCTGTTCGTCGTCTGAACTGCACCGACTGTTCGTCGTTTGAATTGTACCGAGAAAGATGAAATATCAGAAACTTAATAGTTATTTTATTGTTCAGATCCCGAATCTGCTTTATAATCGGCATAGTGAATAAAAAGTGTCCGGCCTGCCAAAATGCCATACAGCATTTCTTTCAAAGCCTAAGAATGCGCTGTAGATCACATCCATAGCTGCTCACATTGCAGGCTGCGCCGTAGAAAGGAAATAGAAATACAATGAGTGATTTTGATCACAATGACCATAATAACAACCACTATCCGTCCTATTGCTTCCTCTGTCATCGCTCCCAGCAGAGCGCAGGGAAGATGATCGCCATGCCCGGCGGCATTTCTTTATGTCCCGACTGCATGCAGAAGATGATGGAGATCGCCGGCAGCATGGACTTTGGCTCTGTGATGAATGATCCCCAGAAGCTTCAGGAGATGAGCAGACAGCTGTGGCAGCAGACCCAGAATCCCGGTACAGGGTTTACGAACTATCCGGGGACGGAGAACGGCACGGCCAACGGTAGCAATGGACAGGACAAGGGTGCCTCTTCGACGACCAGAGAAAGACAGCCTCAGGACCAGCCGGAAACCCTGCAGGGAGAAGTAGTGCAGACAGAGGGACAAAGTGCCGGCGGTGACGGAAAGCAATATGCATCCGGCACCGGCAATGAGCAAAACACCGGCAATGCCGGCAGTGCAAGCGGCGCCCATGGCGGTGAAAATGAAGGAAACACCCAGGAAGGAAATGACCGGGAAAATGAGCACGGGAACGAGCAGGAAAACGGACAGAACCAGAGAAAATCCGGTCCCTCCATCAGCTTTTTAAATCTGAATGATCTCTTAGGCGGTGGCATGGGAGGCTTCCGGGGACTGGCAGCGGGCCAGCAGCCGGTGAAAAAGAAGAAAAAGGATGGCCCGAAGCCTGTTTTTTCCATAGAGCATATCCCGGCACCCCATATCATCAAGTCCAAGCTGGATGAGTATGTCATCGGTCAGGAACAGGCTAAGAAGATCATTTCCGTGGCCGTCTATAATCACTATAAGCGGGTGCGCACCGGCACTATGACGGACATTGAGATTGAGAAGTCCAATATCCTGATGATCGGCCCCACCGGCGCCGGCAAGACCTATCTGGTAAAGACACTGGCCAGACTTTTGGATGTGCCGCTGGCTATTACGGATGCCACCTCTCTCACAGAGGCGGGCTATATCGGTGATGACATTGAGAGTGTCATCAGCAAGCTTCTGGCAGCGGCAGACAATGACGTGGAGAAGGCGGAAAAGGGTATCGTCTTTATCGACGAGATCGATAAGATCGCCAAGAAGAAAAATGTCAATTCCCGTGATGTCAGCGGTGAGGCTGTGCAGCAGGGAATGTTAAAGCTCTTAGAGGGAGCAGAGGTAGAAGTGCCGGTAGGCGCCAATTCCAAGAATGCCATGGTACCCCTTACCACTGTCAATACAGAGAATATCCTCTTTATCTGCGGCGGCGCCTTCCCGGATCTGGAGAACATCATCAAGGAGCGCCTGACCAAGCGCACTTCCCTTGGCTTTAACGCGGAGCTGAAGGATAAATTTGACAAGGATACAGACATCCTTTCCAAAGTGACTAATGAGGATCTTAGGAAGTTCGGCATGATCCCGGAGTTCCTGGGAAGACTGCCCATCGTCTGCACCCTTCAGGGACTGGATGCCTCCATGCTGGTCAAGATCCTGAAGGAGCCCCGCAACGCCATCTTAAAGCAGTACCAGAAATTGCTGGAATTAGATGAGGTAAAGCTGGAATTTGAGGACGATGCTCTGGTGGCTATTGCCGAGAAAGCCATAAAGAAGGATACCGGTGCCAGAGCATTGCGGGCCATCATCGAGGATTTCATGTTGGATATCATGTATGAGATCCCTAAGGATGACAATATCGGCACCGTGACCATTACCAGAGAGTACATCGAGGGAAAGGGCGGGCCAAAGATCCAGATCCGCTCCGAAACAGAGCATAGACAGAGCCCGAAGCTACCGGAAATAGAGGGCGTAGAGGAAACAGAGGAAAGCAACACCACAGAGACCTCCGGGAAGGAAAAGGATGCTTAACCAAGAAGACGCCTGCAGGCTGATCTATCCTGCTGTTTCTGCCGGTATTTTTACGGCGGACCAGCTGCTTAAGAGGAAAGCAGAGACCACCATGCAGGAAGGAGATAGCAGGGAACTGGCCGGCGGGCTTGTGGTCTTTCGCAGCAGCCGCAATGAAGGGGCTATGCTGAATGCAGGGCAAAAGCATCCCGGACTGATCCGGCATCTTTCTCTGTATATGACCGCTGCTCTGGCCGGCGCCTATGGCTATTGCCTGACCCGAAAAAAAGACGTGCTTCTTAATACGGCACTGGCCCTTCTTTTCGGAGGCGCCTGCAGCAATACGCTGGACCGGGTATGCAAGAAAAAAGTAACGGACTATGTCAGCTTCGGCATAGGCACCAAGGCCATGAGAAATATAGTATTTAATATCGGCGATTTCGGCATCATCATCGGCGCTGCCCTTCTGGCAGCTGTGGGGATGAGAGAATAAGAGGATAAGAGAGTAGTTGCCTTGTAAGTTCATTATCCTGGCTGCATAATTTCCAAAAAAGAATATACGTAGACGGCAAAGGGCTCAAAGAATAAGACCACAGAGTCCATAACTTCCGAGACAGAGCTGGCCGGTACCGAGCAGGAGACGGATGACAGACAAGGATCTGAAATCCTCGACGCCTCTTCGTGGCAAAGCTGCTCAAAAATGAGGAGTATTATGAAAAAATCAAACTGATCCTATACCCGCTGTGCATTTTATGTATCATAATCGGCGCATGGAATTTATGGAAGATCGATAGCTCTACCAAGCAGACCAAAGACCTTTACGATAACCTGGCCGATCAGGCAAGGCAATCCCAGGAGGAGAACGGGGCAGCCGGCGAAGAGAGTCAGGCGGTGGAAGAGGAAGAGGCAAGCAGCATGAGGGACTACCTTCTGGCGCTGCAGGCCCGGAACAGCGATGTCATCGGGTGGATCAGGATACCGGGCACGGTCATTGACTACCCGGTGATGCAGACCGATAAAGAGCGGGATGACTTTTATCTGACCCATGATTTTAACGGGGAAGAAAATCCCCACGGCGCGCCCTTTCTGGATGTGGACTGTCAGCCTGATACCTCGGATAACCTGATCATCTACGGACATAACATGAAGGATGAGACCATGTTACAGAACCTGCTGCTGTATGAGGATGCGGATTTCTGTGAGAGCAATGGGGAGATCGCATTCGATACCCTTACAGACAGCAGTACCTATCAGGTTATCTTCGTCATGCTGATCACAGAGGCGGAAGCGGAGAAATTCCCCTACCATAAGTGCATCGACCTGCCGAATGACGAAATCTACCAAGGCTACCTGCAGCAATGCAGGCGCTATGCCATCTGGCAGGCAAAGGAACTTCCGGAGACGGGGACAAAGCTGTTGACCCTGTCTACCTGCGAGTATTCCAGAAAGAACGGACGCCTGGTAGTAGTGGCCGCCAAGCAGGAGAGTGCCGAGGAAAGTAATTAAAAGATGTAATCGAAGAAGCTAAAGAAGTGAAGGAAATAGAGACGAAAAAATAAAGAGAAAAAAATAAAGAGAAAAATCAAAGGGAAAGATCAAAGAGAAAAATCCCACGGCATCAGCCGTGGGATTTTGGTTTCTCGGTAAATTTATTCTGCCGCATCACATCATAAAGAAAATATGCGGTTATGCTGTGGAGACAGAGGTCAATGGCCAAAATGCAGTGACCAGAGCACAACAGCCATAGCACAAATGCTGCGCCTACGCAGTAATGATAGTACCCTGTCTGCCTGCCAGTGCTTCGTCTACACTGTCTAAGGAAGTGATCAGTACTCGTCCGCCGGGATGCTTCTCCAGATATTCCATGGCAGCCTCTACCTTGGGTTTCATATTGGTCTCGCCGAACTGACCCTGAGCGAGATACTCCTTTGCCTCTTTGACATTCATGTGCTCTACCGGGCGCTGGCTGTCTTTTCCGAAGTCCAGATAAACGCAGGGCACGGTGGTGAGGATCATCAATTCGTCGGCTTCCAGATCAGCTGCCAGCTTGCCGGCAATGGCATCCTTTTCGATGACGGCAGAAGCGCCCTTCAGAGCATCCTCCTGGGGAATGACGGGAATACCGCCGCCGCCGCAGGCGATGACTACCTGACCGTTGTCTGCTAAGAGACGGATGGTCTCGATCTCTACGATATCATGGGGCTTGGGGGCTGCCACGATACGAAGGAAGCCCTTGCCGGGCACCTCTTCTACGAAGTTGCCCTTCTTCAGCTCGTTCTCCGCATCCTCTCTGGACATGTAACGGCCGATCTGCTTGGTGGGTGCATAGAAGGCTTCGTCATAGGGATCCACAGTGACCTGAGTGAGGATGGTGCTCACCGGTGTGGAGTTTCCTCTGGCGAGAAGCTCAGCCCGCAGGGCATTCTGAATATCATATCCCACATAGCCCTGGCTCATGGCAGAGCAGACACACATGGGAGCGGGAGTGTAATCGATGTAGACACGGCGCAGTTCCGTCATAGCCTTGTGGATCATGGAGACCTGCGGGCCGTTGCTGTGGGTGATGGTGAGCTGATAGCCTGCCTCTACCAGATCAGCTAATGCCTTGGCGGTACAGCGGACAGCTCCCCACTGTTCATTGGTTGTATATCCCAGCGCATTGTGGCCCAGGGCGACCACTACTTTTCTTTGCTTCTTTTCTTCCATAGGAAAGTTCTCCTTTGTGATGATGTCGCGTTTGGATTTCGCATCCTGACGCCTGTGAGCATGAGGAGGAGTTTTTACTCCTTTATCATAGGTGCGGATGGCTTATGCAGCACATTGCCAGAAAGTATGGATAGTACTTTCTGAAAAGTATGTTTCGATTATAACACGGAAAGCAAGAATCGTCACACCATTCCTGCAGGGGAGTGAAATC
>CAVBJS010000088.1:0-7456 GCA_963596015.1 Bacteroidaceae bacterium | reverse complement strand
GCGGCAACACGAGGAGAATTTCGCGAAGGCGAATTCTCCGATGTGATCTTGCATTGATGTCGTTTACGGCATCAATGCCACAACTCCACTTTCCGGAGACTGTACATTCCAAGCGCTGCTATATTATAATACGTAATGCATCTGCACCCACCCGGCGAAAAAGCGTTTCTGCGTCCTTCCCGGCATCCTGCAGACTGCTGTATATCCGCCGGCCGGACGATCGCTGCGGTTTCTGCACAGCAGCCGCAGCAGGCAGTATTTCCGCGCTCCCGCCATGCAGATGTATCATATACCCCAAATCCTATCAAAACAGTCTGTTTTGGTCAAGTCATACACATAAAGTATACCCAGAAACGAGGACTCTTCACATGGACAAACCTCTTGTAAATGATACCCTGACGGAAAACAGCCAGCCTTCCGAGGAAGATCTGCGCTTTATGAAAGCCGCCCTCTCCCAGGCCAAAAAATCCCTAGCCCTGGGGGAAGTCCCCATCGGATGCGTCATTGTATACGAAGGCCGCATCATCGCCAGAGGATACAATCGCCGCAATACGGATAAATGCACCCTCTCCCACGCCGAGATCACAGCCATACGCCGCGCTTCCAAGGTGCTTGGAGACTGGCGTCTGGAGGGATGCACCCTCTACGTCACCTTAGAACCCTGTCAGATGTGCGCCGGCGCCATCGTCCAGGCCCGCATGGACCGGGTGGTGGTGGGCGCTCCCAGCCCCAAGTCCGGCTGCGGCGGCACCTTGCTCAATATCCTGCAAAATCCTGATTTTAACCATCAGGTCATTCTGGAAGACGGCGTGCTGCAGCCCCAGTGCACCGAGATCCTGCAGCTCTTTTTCCGGGAACTGCGGCTGCGCAATAAAGAAGAAAAGAAAAAACGACAGGCTCTGCGGATGCTGCCGGAGACGATTTCGGATGCCGACAATATATAGCTTGCCCGGCCACGTTGCCGTTTGGGCGCCTGTACGTCACTGAACAGCGCGAAAGTTGACAACCGCTTCGTATTTCGTTATAGTAATTAAAGTCTCGTCTGCTGTGCATGGCGGGGTCTTGACAGCTGCCTGTGGGCGGTGGTGTTGAAGTTTGGGTCTTACGCAATGAGCCTCTGCGAACCGTGTCAGATTGGGAACAAAGCAGCACTAAGCAGAACCGTTCATGTGCCGTGAGGGTGCCTGGCGGAGCCATCGCTGCAGTACCGTGTCAGGATCCTGCCATGCACAGCAGTTTTTTATGCACCGATATTTTTTTTAACGCCATGTATACTACTTCTTTCTGTTCCCCCGAATCTCTTTCCAGCTGTCAGCTCTGTCCCAGAAATTGCCGGGTCGACCGGCTGGCCGGTAAGCTTGGCTACTGCCGGGAGCCTGCCGCCCTCTATGCCGCCAGAGCTGCCCTTTTGCAATGGGAGGAGCCTGTCATCTCCGGATCTCGCGGTTCCGGCGCCGTCTTTTTCTCCGGCTGCAACATGGGATGCCTGTTCTGTCAGAATCACGACATCGCAAGAGGAAAGGCCGGGCAGGAGATCAGTCCCGCCCGTCTGACGGAGATTTTCTTCTCTCTGCAGGATCAGGGCGCCCACAACATCAATCTGGTTACTCCTTCCCACTATCTCCCCATTATCATACCGGCTCTCCGGGAAGCCAAAAACAACGGACTTTCCATCCCCGTTGTTTACAACACCGCTGCCTATGAACGGGTAGAAGCCATCCAGGCGCTGGAGGGACTGGTGGACATCTATCTGCCTGATCTTAAGTATGTCTCCGCTGACCTCTCTGCCTGTTATTCCAAAGCGGCTGACTATTTTTCCTATGCCAGCGCCGCCATTGCGGAAATGGTGCGCCAGGTAGGGACTCCTCTTTTTTCCGACGGCTCAAGTACTTTAGACTGTGAAGATGATGCAGAGGATCCTTTGATGATGCGAGGGGTCATTGTCCGCCATCTGGCACTGCCCGGATGTGCCCAGGACAGCAAGGCGGTTCTGCGCTATCTCCATGATACCTATGGCGATCGGATTTTTATCAGTCTCATGAGCCAGTATACCCCCATGCCGCAGACCGCCAACGATCCTCTTCTCTCCCGTCCTCTCACTACCGAGGAATACGATGAGCTGGTGGACTACGCGGTGGAGATCGGCATAGAAAATGGCTTTATCCAGGGCGGAGAAACAGCCTGCGAGAGCTTTATTCCTGCTTTTGACGGCACGGGATTATGATCTGCCGAGTTTTGTCAAGGGTATTTGTAACCTTTTTTGAAATTTGGGAAAAATAGCACCTGCCAGGTTAATGACAGGTGCATTAGGAAAGATCAATATTTTACTTTAATATTTTCCAGACCGGACTCTGCTTGGAGCCAATCCTCTCTATATATCCTTTGTCTCTTAACGAATCCAGCGCTCGCTGAACCGTTCTCACAGTCTTTGATATTTTTTCTGCGATTTCGTCACGGGAGGAATCGGGCTTCTGTTTCAAAATGGCGAGCACCGACATCTCTGTTCCGTTCAAAGAGACATCCAAAGTGACATTTTTGTCACTATGCAATCATTCATAGTCTGATGAATCTCCGGCTTCTTCACAGGGTTATAATTGTTGTCATCGCAAAATTCCGCCATTTCCACATTCAACAATACTAAGATCACTACCACTTTCTAAATCAAAAAAGACCGAAAATGAGCCCTTACCTACTGCCCATCTTCGTTCTTTTTTATTTTTCCCTAGAAATTCTGCTCGTCCAGATATTTCATATAGCTGACGACCATCAGCGCGATCTTAAAGGTCAGTGCATCCTCAAAGGTACGGATGTCCAGTCCTGTGCTCTTTTGCAGTTTCTCAATACGGTAAACCAGTGTATTTCTGTGTACAAACAGCTGTCTGGATGTCTCTGAGACGTTCAGGTTATTCTCAAAGAAGGTATTGATGGTGGTCAGTGTCTCCTGATCCAGATTAGAGAGCACATCATCCCCAAAGATCTCATTGATGAAGATATGGCACAGGTTCACCGGCAGCTGATAGATCAGACGGCCGATTCCCAGTGCATTATAGGAAATCACTCTCTTTTCTGCATAGAAGATCTTGCCCACATCCATGGCCATCTTGGCTTCCTTGTAGGATTTAGACAGATCCTTTAATTCAGTTACGATGGTGCCGTAGGAGGCTCTTACCTTCAGCATAGCCTCTGTATTGAGCATGTCCACCGCCACAGTAGCGGCTTCTTCCACCTTCTCATAGGCTGTATCCGAATCCAGGGACTTGATGATGATCACACTGCTCTCATCCACCGCCGTCAGATAGTCTCCGTTCTGCACGGTATAAAGGCTGGAGAGCATCTCGGAAGCGGTATTATCCCCTTCCTTCTCATCCTCCACCTCGATCATGATGATGGCTCTGGGGCCGTTATTCTCGATATGAAGCTTCTTAGCCCGGTTGTAAATATCTACCAGCAGCAGGTTGTCTAACAGCAGGTTCTGGAAGAAGTTATTCCGGTCATACTTCTCCTTATAAGCGCCCATAAGGTTGCGAAGCTCGCTGACGGCGATCTTGCTGACCATAAAGGTATGCTCACTCTCGCCGGTAGCCGCCAAAATATACGCCGGTTCTCCGTCTTCTTCCACCTTCAGCAGATAGCAGTTGCCGATGATCTGTGAATCCACAGGTGTTCTGGCAAATCCCGTGATCAGCTGCTGGTCCGGTTCCGGCGCTCCCTCTGTCATCGCCACTGCAATACCATTTAAATCCATCACACAGAATTCCACTTTGGTAATATTTCGCAGCTCTTCCAGACAGTTTTTAATAACCTGTGAAGAAATCATATTTACCTCCTTATACCGCAGCTTGTCTGCGGCATCGCATCAGAGAATTTCGCACAGGTATATTCTCCGATGTGATCATTTTGGTATCCTTATAAATTGCCATCAGACAATTTATGTTAATTCTGCAACTTTTCAATTAAATCTTGTACTAAGTTTACACGCTGACACTTTTTTGTGCAAGTTGTAAAGGTGTTTCCGTGCATCGTATGACTCATTATCCTACTATTCAGACAGAATGTTATAAATCGATTTTTTTACTCCACTAATTATTGGCATTCTTTAACACAGGTCATGTCTATTTTATCACCATAATCTCTGGTATTTTTACAGTTTCATCGCGGTATAGCAGTTTAACCCGCAATAGGTTAAGTTTGTTATTGACATATTGGATGCCCTATGCTACCATCCATAAAAAAGGAGTAATAAGTTTAAAAGAAATAATCGATAGCATTTCTTTTAAACTGCATTGATACCGTAAACGTCATCAATGCATATCATGTTGGAGAATTCGCCTTCGCGAAATTCTCCTCACAACGTCGCAGATAAGCTGCGGCATAAGGAGGAAAAACAATGGCTTATACACCATTTGGAGAATTTGTTCGGATTCTCAGGATCAAACATCATCAAGTGATGGGCGACATGGCGAAGATACTGGGTACATCAACACCGTTTTTGTCAGCCGTAGAAAACGGAAAGAAGAATGTTCCCGCAGAATGGATCATGAAACTTACCGATTATTATCAGCTGTCTCCCCAAGAAAAATCGGAATTGATAACTTCGATAGAAGAATCGAAACTCCAGTACAAAATTGTACCGGCTAATGCCGGAAAAAATCAGCGCAAGGCCGCTTTGCAGTTCGCCAGATCCTTTGATGAAATGGACGATGAGACTGCATTAAAAATTCTGGAGCTTCTCAGAAACAAGGAGGAAACAAACTAATGGATTATAAAACCAAGCCCACAAGCCTGAAGGATATCCGCAAATATTCAGGGATTGTCCGCAGGCTTTTCGATGTACCAAAGGGTGGACCATTTCCTGTTCTTGACGCACTGGAAAAACTGGAGGACGTATTCCCCGATTGTAATTATATTGTAGTTGATGATAAGCGCATGCCACCTCAAACAATGGCACAATGCGTTCAAAATGATGTGGGAGGCTTTACTGTTGAAATAAAGCAGAGCGTTTATGATGGGGCATATGAAGAAAACACGGGTGCTTTTCTCGGCTTTATTTGTCATGAAATCTGCCATATATTCCTGTTCAAAATAGGATTTACCCCTATATATGAACGAAGTTTTGCCAATAACACACTGCCTGCTTACTGCAGCGTGGAATGGCAGACTAAAGCTTTAAGCGGTGAAGTAATGATACCTTATCACGAAAGCAAGGGCATGAGCATAGAACAACTTTGCACAACCTATCACTGCTCAAAAGCTTTTGCTAAAGTAAGAATCGAACGAGAAAGGAGGCGACGCTATTGAGTGTAAAAAACAAACACTGCAATGAATGTTAGCGCATACAAAGCAGTGTTCGTTCTCAGATATTCCTATCTGTATTAGCTTTAATATTGTAACGAATATCAAGGACAAATTCAATATACCTTCAACATTTTAATGATTCACTGACAATGATGAAAGTTTATTTCCGAAACTGATCAACCAGCGATCTCAGGTATTCCTATCTGTATTAGCAAACACATGAAATACCCGAGAACGCATCTACAAGGCTTAGAACAAAAGTAACGTAGCCTTGATGTACAAGAAAGGCGGTGAAGTTTATGTTCACTGTTAACAGGCAATTTCATGAAAAAAACTATATTTGACGATGGCTTTCAGGCATATCTGACTGAAGGTGCTACCACAGTCGGGAGCGCAGGAATTCCTATGCTGATGAACCTTGATAATGTCCAGATCCCGAAATCTATTCTTCCATTTAGCAAATCTATGTCCTGCCGTAACAAACGCCAGTATATTCATTTCTATCAGCATGATAAAGAATTCTCACGGGTACTTACATCTACAACAAAATATGTTGACTTATTGAAACTGTACGACGGCGTTATTACACCTGACTGTACCTTGCTGATAGGGCAATCCCCATGCCTGCAGCAAGCAAATACTTATATGAACCGGGCGGTCGGTTTCTATCTTCAAAAGCAGGGAATACCTGTTATCCCGAATATCAGATGGAGTGATGAAAGTAGCTTTGAGTATTGCTTCCTGGGAGTCCATCCCGGAACAATAGTTTCAATAAGCACACATGGATGCATCCGTAGCAAGGAGCAGAAAACCATGTTCAAGACAGGACTTGCAGCCATGTTGGAAACATTACATCCATCAGCAATTCTCGTGCATGGTTATATGCCGGATGAGATTTTTGAAGAATACATGGGGCAGGTAGAATTCCATAGATATCCAAGTGAGTTTGAGCGCACTCACCGAAAGGATGGTGCGTAATGGGTACTAGTTATAAAGGCGGCGCAGATCATTATCATAAGATCACGGAAAATATCCCACTTGTTGCAGCTATTTATAAATACGAAAACGGATTATTTGGAGAGCGAGGGCAAGGTGGATCCGGCGTAATTCGAAATATCGCATCAGAAGATCCTCAGAAAACGGCCAAGGATTTTTTTGATCGTCTTGCACACGGCGGGATTGAGAAAACACTGTACTACAAGGATGGGACCGAAAAAGGGAAAAGAGTCTCTATGGCAGATGGCTCGACTTTGAACTGGCGCAGGGTTTCGTCATCACCAGATAAATCTCCGGCAGTAGATATAGATATTGAACGTAGTACCGATCACGGAGAACTGATCTCACAGAAAATACATTTTATAAAATTGTAGCATCTTGAAAGGAATGTTCAATAACAGTTCTTTCGGATCACATCAATATCGTAGACACCATCAATGCACTCTCGCAATAATTGCGGTAAGAAAGGGAAATATGATTAGTATAGATATCAGACTAAAGGACCACGAAACGAAAATTCTGCAATCCACCGTAGGCAATACTCTGGAAAACATAAAACATGATACATTTATATTTTCAAATACTTCTTCACAGGCGGTTAAAATCGATATGACAAACGCATCGTTCTATCTGTACAGTTTCACGGAACCACTTGACTATTACGGCTCACAAGAGGATGTTGCTGTCTGGTCTATAGAAGAAAAAACATACCCGCTAATTACTAATAAAAGCTTTATAAACACACCCATCAAAGAAAAAGTTGTAAAAACCCAAATTGTACAGGAACATCAAATGTTATTTGAAAATTCACGGCAGACCTATGACATATGGCTAACAAGAGGGATCATCTTTAACTTTGGCGAACACGAAGTGGCATTTGAAAAGCCAGTCTGGTTTTCAGAGGATATCGTAATTTGGAAAGGCTATGATTTGATAGAAAAATTTCAACCGGTAGAAAATATCTGTAAGACTGAAAAATGGAAGGATGGAGCCAGGATGGAGTGTTCCAGAAAAGTGATCACTCTGTAAGTCAGTTTTTCTCAAACTTGAACAGGTGACATAAATTTGTACTCCGATTCATATATATATATCGGAAACCTCTATGTTTTAAGCACTAGAATGAAATTTATTAGTTTCATACATCCGTAAGATCACTTCATATTGT
>CAVBJS010000087.1:0-7500 GCA_963596015.1 Bacteroidaceae bacterium | reverse complement strand
TTTTAATTAATAGAAAATATGTCCCCCGATGGTATACTTGGGCGTTACCTGGGGAATGGGTGTACGGAAAAAGATGCAGTTTCCTACCGGCGACTGTCCTGCCATGGCGGCGTCTGCGGCCTGGTAGCAGGATGCGGTGGCGTCATCTCTGGACAGTGCCAGAGCCAGACGTCCCGTAGATACCGGTTCAAACTGATTGTTCTGATAAATAACCCCCACAACGGTATTGGGAAAAGCACCGCTGAGCACCCGGTTCATGACCACGGCGCCTACGGCCACCTGTCCCTGATAGGACTCGCCGCCGGCCTCGCAGTAGATCAGGTTTGCCAGAAGATATCTGTCACCCTCTGCAAAGGTCACCTGAGAGATGTCTCTCCATACCGATGCATTGGAGAGAGCTTCCAAACGACGTTCCTCTGCCAGCTGCTTCTCCAGGGCTGAGATCTCGCTGTTCTTGGCATCCAGCTGACTCTGGAGCTGGTCGGCTGTGGCCTCCGCACTGGCGATCTGCCCGCTGTAGGCAGAGATACTGCCGGCAGTCTGGGAGACCAGACCGGATACCCGGCTCTGTTCCGCCTCTGCCGAGGAGCGCAGCGCATCCAACTCACTCTTTTCCTGCTCCAACTGCTGCTTCTTTTCTTCTACGGCTTCCTTGGCTGCCTGGTATTCCTCCAGCTTCTTGCGGTCATAGGCCGCCAGCTGCTCGATATAGCCGGTGCGGTTCAGCATGTCCGCATAGCTTTTGGACTCGAAGAAAATATCCAGATAAAGGCTCTTGCTCTGCTCATACATGAACCGCAGCCTTTTCTTCATGGAATCGTACTGCTCATCGGCGGTGGCCTGGGCCTGCTCTAACTCCTGCTGGGTCTGTTCGATCTCCGCGTTCTTATCGTCGATCTGTCCCTCGATCTTGGAAAGATTGCTGCTGATCTGGGAAAGCTCATTGTTGAGACTGGAAAGCTCCCCCTGCAGAGAACTTCGGGTATCCGTCAGACTGTCGATCTGATCCTGGTTCTGCTCGATGGCATCCTCTGTATTTTTCTTCTCTTCTTTGGCCTTATTGATCTTTTCCTGGGTTTCGCTGGATTTAGAGGCATGGACAGGTAAAGGCTGCACCGTCAGCACGCAGGTCATGAAAAGAACGGCGCTGAGAATACATACCGTCAGTCTTCGCATAGCCCTTTTCCCCACACAGCGCGTCATTACAGGCGTCGGCACAGGCAGCAACCTTCCCACCGTCCTATTAGACAGCAGCGGATGCACTGACAATGTCTTTGCAGTCCTTATTTTTCCAAAAATTCGCTCAGAAAACTTTTTCATGGATTACAGTGTCAGTTCTACCTTTCTGCCTGTACGCTGGTATTGATAGTAGCGAACCCCTGCTGCGTCCAGCATGCGCTTGCTGGCCACGTTTCCCTCGGTGCCGGCATATTTGTCGCTGTCGTAGACTACCGTGGTGATGCCGCTTTGAATGATGGCTTTGGCACATTCATTGCATGGAAAGAGGGAGACATAAATCGTGGAGCCCTCCAGACTGCCGCCCCGGTAATTCAGGATGGCGTTGAGCTCACTGTGGGTCACATAAGCGTATTTGGTCTCCAGCATGTCCCCTTCTCTTGCCCAGGGAAATTCATCGTCGGAACAGCCTCTGGGAAATCCGTTGTAGCCCATGGACAGGATCTTGTGGGTGCTGCTGACGATGCAGGCGCCCACCTGTGTGCTCGGATCCTTAGAGCGCAGACCGGACAGCATGGCAACCCCCATAAAATACTCATCCCAGGTAATGGAATCGCTTCGTTTTCCCTGCATCTTTACTGCCATAGTCTACTCTCCTCCTGTTTGGTGATTACTTCGTGCCGAAGATACGGTCGCCTGCATCGCCCAGTCCGGGTACGATGTAGCCGTGGTCATTCAGACGCTCATCCAGAGAACCGATGTACATATCCACATCCGGATGCTCCTCCTGCATCTTCTTTACACCTTCCGGTGCGGCGATGATGCACAGCAGACGGATGTGCTTGCAGCCCTTGTCCTTCAGCATCTGGATCGCTGCCACGGAAGATCCGCCGGTTGCCAGCATGGGATCTACTACAAAGACCTCTCTCTCTGCACAGTCTGCCGGCAGCTTGCAATAGTACTCTACAGGCTCTAAAGTCTCGGGATCACGATAAAGACCGATATGGCCGATCTTGGCTGCCGGAATCATAGCCAGCATGCCGTCTACCATACCCAGACCTGCACGAAGAATGGGAACGATGGCCATCTTCTTGCCCTTCAGCTCCTTGACGGTGGTGTGGCAGATAGGAGTATCGATCTCTGTATCGGTCAGCTCCAGATCTCTGGTAGCCTCATAGCAGATCAGCATCGCGATCTCGCTGATGGTCTGACGGAAATCCTTGGTGCCTGTGCTCTTGCGGCGGATGAGGCCGATCTTGTGCTGAATCAACGGATGATCCATAACGACTGTTTTTGCCATAACTGTAACCCTCCTGGTCAGAAAATGTGATCTGATGATCTTTAATGGTATTAATGGTAATGATGGTGACGCCGTCCTTTGGACAGCTGTTATATATCGGTAATGTCCGTCGCCGACAGAGGACCGCAGCCCTTGTCAGAACAGCGCACAATTACTTCTCGATCTTATCGATCCTGCGCTTATGACGCTCCTCATCGGAAAAAGGGGTCTGCAGGAAGGTATCCACGATCTCCTTCGCCGCATTGGGACCGATCATGCCGGCGCCTAAAGCCAGCATATTGGCATTGTTGTGCTCTCTGGTCAGTCTGGCACTGACAGTCTCGGAGCAAAGGGCGCAGCGGATGCCGGGCACCTTATTGGCGGTAATGGACATACCGATGCCGGTGGTGCAGATCACGATGCCTTTCTCGCACTCTCCTGCTGCCACAGCCTGGGCTGCCGCTCTGCCGTATTCCGGGTAATCGCAGGAATCCTTTCCGTAGGTTCCGAAATCCTTACAGGTATATCCCTGTTCCTCCAGATATGCCTTCAGCATCTCCTTCAGTTCATAGCCGCCGTGATCACAGCCTATTGCTATCATACTATGCCTCCCTCTCTGTGGCAGTCTCTTCTCCTGCCTTGATGATATGATGTCCCGCCGCCTTCATAAGACGGTTCATAATGGCCTGGCCTACGCCGCCCTCCGGGAACGCCTCCGAAAACATAACTTCCATGCCCTCATCGTCAAACTCCCGCAGGATCCGGAACAGTTCTCTGGCGATACCTTCCTCGTCTTCCCGGCTACCGGCGCTCTTCACGCTGTCCGCATGATAAAGGGCTTTGGTCTCATCGGTGCAGATCACACCGGTCTTTTTCCCTGCTTCCATGGCCGCTGCGCTGCGGCTGTTAATGCAGGCCACTACCGCTTCCCGGTCACCTTCTACGATGGCCAGATCTCCCTTGGGCGCATAATGGCGGTATTTCATGCCGGGTGCCTTGGGCGCCTGACCGGAATCCGCCCGCAGGATGGTCTGATCCGTATCCACTTCTCCTAAGACCTGGGCCAGCATCTCTCTGGTAATATAGCCGGGCCGCAGGATAATGGGCTTTCCCTCTGTCAGGTCGATGATGGTGGACTCTAGGCCGATGCCCACCTGTCCCCCGTCCAGGATCATCTCCACCCGGCCGTCTAAGTCTTCCATACAATACTGGGCCAGGGTAGGGGACGGTCTGCCGGAACGATTGGCGCTGGGGGCCGCTACATAACCTCCCGACGCCCTGATAAAGGCCTGAGCGGTGGGATGACTGGGAAAGCGCACCGCCACGGTCTGCAGACCGCCGGTGGTCTCTAAGGGTACCCGCTCGCTCTTTTGAAAGATCATGGTCAAGGGTCCGGGCCAAAAGGCGTCCGCCAGCTTCCGCGCTGCCTCCGGCACTTCCCGTACAATGTCGTCCAGCATCTCCAGATCCGCGATATGCACGATCAGAGGATTGTCCGAAGGCCTGCCCTTGGCCGCATAAATCTTCTTAGAGGAAGCAGCGTTCAGGGCATCGCCCCCCAATCCGTATACCGTCTCTGTGGGAAATGCCACCAGGCCGCCCCGGCGGATGATCTCTCCGGCTCTGTCTATGGCTGCCTGATCTATATTTTTTTCATCTATTTTTATCAGTTCTGTGTGCAAATTGTTTCTGCCTTTCCGTTACGTACCTTTGCCGGCCGAACCGGCAGGGAACGGACAGCGTCTGTACCCTGTACAGCAATGCCTTATATTTCTATTATTTCTGCTCTTTGCTCCCTGAGGAAATTTTACTGCGTCTGCATATACGATGCAATCACATTCCAGATATCCGCGGTCTCAAAGCCCAGCTTCCATTCTGCCACACCGGCCAGGTTATTGTTCTGCATCAGGGTCAGCTTGGCAGCCACAGACTCTGCATCCTCAACCCAGATCTGATATCTGGTGCCGTCCTCCGTGCTCTCTGCATAGTACTGACCGTCCGCATCGCTCCAGGTCTTCTCCATGCCGTGGGCGGTGATAAAGTCCTGAATATCCTGCATGCCAAGAGCTCTGGAGCTTAAACCGTCTGCATCGGAAGTCCAGATACGGCTGTAGAAAGGAATGCCGTTGATGAGCTTATCCGCCGGCACATCCTCCAGGGCACTGGAAATACCATGGCTCACATAACTGATGGAGGCCACGCTTCCGGCCTCCTGACTGCCTGCATAGTGCTCATCATAGCCCATGACCACCACATAATCCGCCACCACAGCCTGTTCCTCCAGGCTATAGTAATCGTTAAAGTCATAGCGGACATAATTGTCCACCGACAGGGTCAGGCCGTTGGTCCGGCAGGCCACAGACAACTCCCGGATGAACTCGATGAAGTTCTGTCCGCTCTCCACCTGCAGCTGCTCGAAGTCCACATTGATGCCGTCAATGCCGTAGGTAGCGCACTGGGCCATCAGCTGAGAGATCAGATTCTGTCTGCTGCTTAAGGAAGAGAGGAAATTGTCGGGATCCACCCCTTCCTGATTGAAGTTATCTACCACGGCCCATACTTTCCAGCCGTTTTCATGGGCATAGGTCACATAATCCGATCCGGCATAGCTCTCGATATCCCCGGCATCGTCCATGATGGAAAACCAGGTCGGTGCCACCACGTTCACACTCTGGGTCTGGGCCATCATGCTCTGAAGGGTGCTGTTTCCGGCGGTTCCGTAAATGCCGTGCCAGACCATGTTTACCTTGCCCTCCAGCTTATGGGTGGTATATTCCGGCTCCGCATAATCCGTCACCGGGGTCTGGGCCACGGTCTGTACCTCTTCTAACTTATTATTCTCTATATAACCAATAAAGCCGTCTGCAGTCTTTACCTTATCCCAGTGCTCTAAGGTCTCCAGCACCTGTACCTGGGTGCCTGCGGATACCTGGGTCAGGATCTCGCTCTTTACACCGCCCAGGACACGGACCTGGGTATTCTTCTTTACCGCAGCCATCTGCACGTCGCCCCACTGGGTGTAGATCTGCATGCGGTTAGGCTCCGTAAAGACCTCGTAGGAAAAATTGGTATACTTCTTCACAAAGTCCAGTGCCAGATACAGGGTCTCTCCCTCCAGTCTGGCCGGTATGTATTCCTCTGTATAGGTCTGTCCCCCGTCGGCGCTCCAGGTATTGCCGCCGACAGGAATAGATACAATATCTGTGGGCAGTGTATACAGCACCAGGCCGTCATTCTGACCGTAGTAAAAGCGGCTGTTTAATACCTTCTGCACCGTCTCTATATCCATGTAATAGATACCGTCGATCAGTCTTGCATGGTACTCCGACAGGGAATCCTGCAGAACGACCGGCACATCCTGGTCATCGGTATTGCCAAAATAGGCGGTCAGATCCGCCATCTCCTTAGAGGGTGCGTAGTGATCCATGTACAGCTTTCCGCCAAAGGCCGCCCCCAGCAGAATGATAAGCAGTACAAGCAGGAGTACCGGATTGCCCTTCTTTTTTCTGCCTCCTGTGCCCCTGCTCCTATTCCTATTCCTGTTCCTGCTTTGCTTCTCCGGCCCTCTTCCGGTGCCGCTTCTCTTTTCACTGCGGGATGCGCGCTCTTTGTCCTTTGCAGCGTTCTTCCCCGCCTGCCTCCGGTCTCTTTCTCTTTTCTCTCCTCTGTTTCTTCCCGTCTCCGGTTTTTTTCTCTTTTCTTTTCGGCGAGGTTCCTCTTCTATGTCATAAAAGCCCGCTTCCGGGTCGTCATATTCACTGTCGTAGTCTTCTTCAAAAATAAATTCATCCAGATCGTCCTCTGTCTGGGACGCTCTCTTCTCTCTGTTATTTTTATCCATATATATGCAGCTTCCTTATACTCGATACCTTATACTTGATACTTCCGACTCTCCATTCGTCAGGTGCAGGGATTCTTTTTCTGCCTGCGTGCAGTCTCTTACTCTCTTTTGTGATCTGCTGCACCGACGTTGGAAAATACGGAAGATCCATACTTTACAGACCATGCCGAACTGCGCTTTACGCAACTGCATAGTATTATAGCAAACTCTGTCCATCCAGTCATCTGCATTCCCTGCAGAATTTACGGAATCCCAGTGTTGCTGTTCAAACACCGTCTAAGCGGCGAGTGGCGGTCGGCGACTGCACAGACATAACGCAGCAACCGATCTGTCGGCGGCTTTAGCACGGCGGGGACGCCCTGACTTTTGCATGCTTCGTAGATAAATACCAATGGGATCTATCCGCTGCGACAGTTCTGTTGCTGCGTATTATCTTTTTGTATTGTCTTTTGTATTATGTTTTATTGCCTTACTGCCATCAGGAGGTCGTTCATTCTTCCGTGAGAGATTTCCCGCCGGTACTGACAGCTGCAATTCCGGTTACATGCAGGATGTGTATCTGTTTATTTTCTGTTTATTTTCTGTTTGTTCTCTGTTTTTCTCTGTTTTTCTCTGTTTGTTTTCTACCGGTTCGTTATTAATTCTTTTCGTTTTGTATTTGTTTTGCTTTTATGGGATTTTGGCTTTTCCGATTTGTTGCAGCAGATCAGACTCACTTATCTGCTGTGTACTGCCGGTAAGGGCGCCGGCATATTCTGTTTGATGGGATTGGTAAGATAGGTCTTTTGCCTGCAGCAGTTTGGCTGCTGTGATCTTTCTTCATCTCAGGCAGCTCTCTGCAGCTTCTGCGACTTTACAGTTTTATTTTTGTTTCGTTCTCTCGATCCTCCTCCCTTCCGATACGGATTATCCTGCCTGCAAGGATAGTATATCCTCTGTCTGTCGGGGATTACAATCCGCACCGCTTCCGAAACTGCGAAACCGGTTAATTTTGTCGGTTTTTCAGGCTTTCCCGAAATTATGCACAACGCCTTAGCTACCATCAACGCTACTATTTGCTCACATTACATCGAACGTTTCGCCTGTGGGAAATTCTCATCCCGATCCCGCCGCTTTACCCGTGAAGGCGGCGGGATTTTTTCGATTCAAATGTCGGCCGGGCGATGGTCACAGCTTACGTCCCGCTGCTTCATCCACCAATCCT
>CAVBJS010000086.1:0-7837 GCA_963596015.1 Bacteroidaceae bacterium | reverse complement strand
CGTGCCCGATACCATCCTGCGGCTTCGATGCAGATCATGCAAAACTGGCGCGCAGCGCAAAGGATGCGAGCCATTCTGCCGCGCTCCGGTGCATTACGTTGGATAGAAAATTGGATTTTTAACGTATCAATAAAAATACAATCTATATCTCCAGAGGAAAAGTATGACAACAGAAAAACCGGAGCAGACTTTTTCTGATAGAGTCTGCTCCGGGTTTTTTCTCGGTCCGTCTGGCTGGGGTGTAAACAGTAAGATCACAGATACAGTCGTATGGGACATTATTCCAGTATTGGTTGAAATTGTTACGAACAATTATAATGCAGGATCATTCACCATCCCCGATGCCGGACAACTTCTGCATGGGCTTCTTGGCAAAGTGGTTAAATACCGCGATGGAACGCCCCACGCCTACCATGGAAACGATGGTGCCCAGGCCTACGCCGAACAGGGGATTGCCAATAAAGGTGCCGATGATCAGAGAAAGGGCCACGCAGCAGATATCAAAGATATTCTTGGTAAAGCCCAAAGGCTTATGGACGTGTTTAGCCACGCAGTTTACGATGCCGTCGCCGGGATTGGGAACCAGATCCATATCCACGGTCATGGCAGCGCCTACGCCGGTGAAGACAACGGCAAGGACTAAAACCAGCAAGTCTGTGGGAAGGTAGCCGCTTTCGTAATGAACCATATTTTCAAAGATCTTTAAAAATCTGGTAAAGAAAATGCTCAGCACGATCTGTAAAAGGTCTGTCCAGCGGCTATTTTTGCCGTTTAAGATAAACTGGGCTGCTACCAGGATGACATAGAGGATCAGGGTCAGATCGGCAAAGCTAAGGCCGGTGCCCTCACTGATGGTATAGGGCACAGAGATAATGGCGGAAGAGCCAAGGCCTGTCTTGGTATTCAAGGTCAGCCCCATTGCCAGGATCAGCATCCCCAGGATGTAGAAAAACCAGCGAAAGAGCAGGTTTTTCTTACGATCTGAGGGGGTGCTTTTTAGTTCTGCTTCGGTTTCATTTTTCTCTTTCATATGTTCCTTTCCTGCCGCAATTAATTGCGGCAACACGAGGAGAATTTCGCGCAGGCGAATTCTCCGATGTGATCAAAGGACATGCAGCTTGCTGCAAGTCCTTATCAAGATAAATCGCCATCGGGCGATTTATCTTGATTTGCCTTTCCTGCCGCAATTTATTGCGGCAACACGAGGAGAATTTCGCACAGGCGAATTCTCCGATGTGATCAAAGGACATGCAGCTTGCTGCAAGTCCTTATCAAGATAAATCGCCATCAGGCGATTTATCTTGATTTGCCTTTCCTGCCGCAATTTATTGCGACAATCTTACTTTAAATGTTACGATTCCACCAGCTGCTGTGTCCTGTACAGAGCCGCATATTCCCCGTCTTTTTCCATCAAAGCCCGGTGGGTGCCTTCCTCCTTGATGCCTGCATCATCGATCAGGACAATGCGGGAGGCATTACGGATGGTGGAGAGGCGGTGGGCGATGATCAAGGTGGTGCGGCCCTTGGTCAGCTCGTCAAAGGCATGCTGGATCCGGGCCTCGGTGATGGTATCCAGTGCGGAAGTGGCCTCATCCAGGATAAGGACGGGGGGATTTTTAAGGAAGATCCGGGCGATGGAGATGCGCTGCTTTTGTCCGCCTGAGAGAAGAACGCCTCGTTCCCCTACTTGGGTATCAAAGCCCTGGGGCATTTCCATAATGTCCTCATAGATCTCCGCCCGTTTAGCGGCTTCCACTACTTCCTCCGGGGAGGCATCCGGCTTGCCGTAGAGAATATTTTCCCGGATGGTGCCGGAGAAAAGGAACACATCCTGCTGCACGATGCCGATGGCCTGATGCAGGGAATCCTGCTGCAGCGTGCGTACATCCTTGCCGTCAATGGAAAGAGAGCCATCCGTTACATCATAAAAACGGGGAATAAGCTGGCAGAGGGTAGTCTTGCCGCCGCCGGAAGGGCCTACCACAGCAATGGTCTCGCCGGGATGGATCTCCATATTGACATGGGACAGAACCGGCTTTTCATCGTCCTGGTAGCAAAAGGAGACATCCTTAAGCTGGATATGTCCTTTTACATCCCCAAGAGGCAGAGCGTTTGCTGCATCCTGAATTTCCGGCTCCTCCCGCATCAGAGCAGTAAAGCGTTTAAAGCCGGCCATACCCTGCATGTATTGCTCTACAAAGGCAGAGAGCTTGCGGATGGGGGTGATGAAGGTAGTGATATAAAGGGCAAAGGTGGTCAGATCGATAAAATCCATTTTGCCGATCATGATCATCCAGCCGCCGATGGCGATGACCAGCACGGAGAGAATGCCCATGAAAAATTCCATGCCGGACTGGTACAGGGCCATGACCTTATAATAGCCTCGCTTGGAGGTGAGAAACTGACCGTTGGCCCGGCCGAATTTGGTCCGCTCACTTTCTTCATTGGCAAAAGCCTTGGCAGTGCGCATACCGGAAATAGCGGACTCTACCTCGGCATTGACGCCGGCCAGTTTGATCTTCAGCTGGGCGGAGGCGTCCATCATTTTCCGGCGGGTAAAGGCGGTGTAGACCAGAAAGACCGGAATCACGGCAAAGACCACCACCGCCAGCTCCCAGCGGATGGAGAGCATGATGGAAAAAGCGCCTAAAATGGTGACGCAGGAGATAAACAGATCCTCCGGGCCATGATGGGCCAGCTCCGTGATCTCAAACAGATCGCCGGTAACCCGGCTCATCAGCTGTCCGGTGCGGTTGCGGTCATAAAAGGAAAAGGAAAGTCGCTGCATCTGGGCGAAAAGATCCCGGCGCATATCCGTTTCCATGATAGCGCCCAAAAGGTGTCCCCAGTAGGTGATGATATAGTACAGGATTCCCTTGAGCACATAGGCACCGGCCAGAATGGCCATAACGGCAAAGAAAGTGCCAAAGGCGTGGTCCGGCAGCAGATGCTGCATGCAGTAGCGGGAGACCGTGGGGAAAGCTAAATCGATCAGGCATACCAAAAGTGCACAGAACATATCCAGAATAAACAGATGGATATGAGGCCGGTAGTAGGAGGCAAAAATCTTCAGGTAGCTGTTTTTCTTATAAAAATCGGAATTCATATTCACCTTTCTGTGCCGCAATTAGTCTGCGACATCGTGAGTAGAAATCTTATTTGTCAAAGTTTACTGTTGTTGTGCGCCCGTTTCCTTGGTCGGCGGGTGCGATTACAGAGAAATATTACAGCACGATAGGAGAACGCTGGCACTCATGGATCTGCGGCGAATGGCCGCCGTATTTCTGCCTGATCCCATCCTGATACAGCATGGAGGAACGGATATCGGTCTCCAGCATGGAAGTAAAGGGCGGAGTCAGCAGAGAAGAGCCTGTGGAAAGCTTGGAAATAAGAGGAATACTACTGTTTCCTTTTATGGCGCCAAGCAAAGGGGCAGCCTGCTTGCGAAAGCCAAGCAGCCTTGCATAGCCTGTTATGCCGGCCGCTGTCCATTGCTCCATATCATCCCGGCGAAGCTGCAGCAGAATGTGCAGCAGGGCTCTGGAGATACGGGTATAGGTGAAGTTCCGGCTTTTGACCAGCGCACAGAAATCCGTATAGGTGGTAAATTCCGGCAGGAACTTTTCTATACGGGCCGCCAGGGCCGGGGAGACATCCAGATAATCGGTAAGAGACTGGCCCGGCTGGTCGGCCATGCGCAGTCGGTAGAGCAAAGGCCAGGAAAAATCATCGGCGCTGACAGGGGCGCTTTTTCCAAGGCATTCCTGCCAAAGAGCAAACATGGGCGGTGGCAGTTCCTTTTCCAGCTCAGTTTCTTTTTTTTCTGTCGTTTTTTCTTCCGTTTTTTCTTCTGCTTTTTCTGCCGTGTTCTCCGGGAGCATAATCTGCCGCAAAGAGGAGGCGGAGGCTGCCTGGGTGCGCAAGATGGCATGGGGGCAGATGGTGCTGCCGCGCTGCTGCAATGCCTTGCAATATTCCGTGGCCAGCAGATCGTTGGAGCCTGCCGGGGCATCCTGGGAGAGGGCAGCGGCCTTGGCGGCCGGATAGGAAAGACCGGACCGAAGACTTTCCTGCAGGATTTTTTGGAAAGCAGGGGATTCTTCCTGCAAGAGTGCGGCGGATCTTTCCAGGGCCTGCACGTCGCCGCTTTCCGATCCAAAGCAGAGAGTATCCACTACCCCCAGCTGGTCTAACAGGCTGACGGCCCCTCTGGCGAAATAATCCGCACTGCCACAGGCATAAGGCACAGGCAGCTCCAATACGGCATCGGCGCCGCAGGATAGAAGCGCCTGGCAGCGGGCATATTTATGGATGATGGCAGGGGCACCCCGCTGCACATAATCGCCGCTGATCAGCAGCAGAAGATGAT
Source organism: Bacteroidaceae bacterium (assembly GCA_963596015.1). GTDB lineage: Bacteria > Bacillota > Clostridia > Lachnospirales > Lachnospiraceae > CAG-791. The sequence continues at coordinate 3,468 of CAVBJS010000086.1, read as the reverse complement.
CGGCCCCTGTTTCCTCTCTGGCTTTTTGCAGCAGATAGACATGGCCCTGATGCAAGGGATTGCACTCTGCAATAACAGCTGTAACTTTCAAGAGAACTCCTTTGTCACGGCGTGCTGACGGATCGTCAGTTCCTGTTCACATCCTGCCACATCGCCGCGCGTTACCCGGCCGGCGTCTGAACAGTAAGGATTGTTAAAAAACTATCGGGATGTATTGAAAAAGAAACTTGAACAGCACCGTGAATTTATTGTATACAATATATAAGAACATTGTTATCTGCCGGGCACCATCTGGTTTTCAGTTAAAAATGCCGGCATGGTGGTCCAAAGGTGCGATGCACCTTGACACCCGCTGTATCCAAGCGGGAGTTGACCGCAAACAGTCAATTCCTGTTTGGATACAGCAGGTAATGAACAGATACAAGATATGTACATATTAAATGGTACAGACAGTGCTCCCCCGGGGCAGCACTGCGAGACCCATTATAGCACAAAAGGAGAGAAAGTGATGTCAGCATTTATTGATTCCATCAAGGAAAAAGCCAGAAGAGACAAGAAGACCATTGTACTGCCTGAGACCACAGACAGAAGAACCTTGATCGCAGCAGCACACATTATGGAGGAAGGGATTGCAGACCTGGTTCTTGTGGGCGATGAGGAAAAGATCATGGAAGGCGCCAGATGGCTGGAGCTTGATCTGAAAAAGGTAGCCGTAGTCAATCCCGCTACCACTCCTAAGCTGGACGAGTATGTCAATGTTCTCTATGAGTGCCGTAAGAATAAGGGCATGACACCGGAGAAGGCCAGAGAGATCCTTTTAAATGATCCCCTTACTTTCGGCGTAGTCATGGTAAAGAATAACGATGCAGACGGTATGGTGGCAGGCGCCTGCCATGCAACAGCCGATACCCTTCGTCCTGCATTGCAGATCCTGCGCACCGCGCCCGGCGTAAAGCTGGTATCCGGTTTCTTCCTTTTAGTTGTGCCGGATTGTGAGTACGGCGCCAACGGTACCTTTATTTTTGCAGATTCCGGTCTTAACCAGGATCCCAACAGCGAAGAGCTGGCAGCCATTGCAGCCAGCAGCGCCCGCAGCTTCCAGGCACTGGTAGGCACAAAGCCCATCGTGGCTATGCTTTCCCATTCCACCAAGGGAAGTGCAAAGCATCCGCTGGTAGATAAGGTGACAGAGGCAGTGCGGATCGCTCATGAGCAGTATCCTTCTCTGTTAGTGGACGGCGAGATGCAGGCAGATGCCGCTATGGTACCGGAAGTAGCTAAGTCCAAGGCACCCGGCAGCCCGGTAGCAGGTAAGGCCAACGTATTGGTATTCCCGAATCTGGACGCAGGCAATAACGGATACAAGCTGGTACAGCGCCTGGCAAAGGCAGAGGCTTACGGCCCTATGCTGCAGGGTATCTCCAAGCCGGTTAACGACTTATCCCGCGGCTGCAGCTGGGAGGATATCGTGGGTGTCGTAGCACTGACCGCAGTGCAGGCACAGCTTTCTTTAAGATAAGATAAGATAGTTGCTGCTAAAGACAGTGTCTGCGGCGGCAAAGATACGTTGTTAAAATGGGGTATGAGCAGACAGCAACGAGATTTGATCAGCAGACGCTGCCGGATGGCATTGTCTGCTGATCGTAACTGTGGAGAAGGCAGTGAGCGTTTGTCTGCGTGATCCTTCTCATGTTGCCGTGGTAAATTGCGACATCAATGCAAGATCACATCGGAGAATTCGCCTTCGCGAAATTCTCCTCATGTTGCCGCAGTAAACTGCAGCAAGAAAGGGGAAATATGAATATTCTTGTAATCAATTGTGGGAGTTCGTCTTTAAAGTTCCAGGTTATCGATGCGGTAACAGAAAAATTACTGGCCAAGGGTATCTGTGAGAGGATCGGCCTGGACGGTTCCTTTACCTATGAGAATAAAAAGGACAGCAAGCCCAAGCAGAAGGTTACAGTGGAGATCCCTGATCATAAGAAAGCCATCCAGCTGGTGCTGGATGCACTGACAGATTCTGAAAACGGCATTATCAAGTCTCTGGATGAGATCGGCGCAGTAGGACATCGTGTGGTACACGGCGGTGAGAAATTTACCAGCTCCGTTGTCATTGACGAGGAAGTGTTGGAGGCCATTCAGGATTGCGCAGAGCTGGCACCGCTGCATAATCCCGCCAACCTGACAGGTATCGCAGCCTGCCGCGCCCTGATGCCCGGTACGCCTATGACAGCAGTCTTCGATACCGCTTTCCATCAGACCATGCCGGAAAAGGCTTATCTTTATGCGGTTCCTTATCATTACTATGAAGAGGATAAGGTGCGCCGCTACGGCTTCCACGGCACCAGCCATTCCTATGTTTCCAAGGAAGCAGCAGCCTTTTTGGGACAGCCTTATGACAGCCTTAAGACCATCGTCTGCCATCTGGGAAATGGCGCCAGCGTATCCGCTGTCAAAAACGGTAAGTGCGTGGATACTTCCATGGGCATGACCCCGTTGGACGGCCTGGTGATGGGCACCCGCTGCGGCAGCATCGATCCGGCTATCATTGAGTTCCTTGCCCATAAGGAAGGACTGGATATCGACGGCATCATGAAGATCCTGAACAAAGAATCCGGTATGCTGGGACTTTCCAGAGGCCTTTCTTCCGATTCCAGAGACTTAGAGGCAGCTTATGAGGAAGGCAATCCGGACGGCGTGCGGGCTGTGGAGAGCTTTTGCTACAGCGTAGCTAAGTATATCGGCAGCTATGTGGCCGCTATGGACGGTGTGGATGCCATCTGCTTCACCGCCGGCATCGGCGAGAACAGCCCCATCGTTCGAGATAAGGTCTGCTCCTACCTGCACTATCTGGGCATCGTCTTAGACCCGGAGGAGAATGCCAAGAGAGGAGAGGACAGAGTCGTCTCCGCACCGGAGAGCAAGGTAAAGGTGTTGGTGATCCCCACTAACGAAGAGCTGGCGATCGCAAGAGAGACCTACGCACTTTGTAAATAAGACTACTTATCCATGCCTAATACACGATCACTTGTACGAATGAATACCCAGCGAGGCAGCGGTGTAGGAACTGCCGCCTGACTGGGGCGGTACAGTAGCTGAGCGGACGGGGAAAAACGTCCTGCTGTGTATAAGAAAGTAGTGTCAAGCACAAATGAAAATGTCCCGAAATAGTCAAAACATAGGCCCCGGAAAACCGGGGCTTTTTTTATGCCTTTGTGGAACCGGATTCTTCTTGTGGATGATTAATATATTGACAGCATGAACCGACATTCCATGCACTGGCAGGCGGGCAGGTGACACGGGGCCCGAGAGGCCCCTGTGTCGCCTGCCGGCGCTGCGCGCCAGCCTGGCATGGATGTTCCTACTGTTAATACATGAAACACCCGTCGCGGAATCCGATGCTTTCGCATCAAGCGCTTTTGATGTCTTGTTCGATCCTGTGCTTTTGTGAATGTACGAACTTCGAGA
>CAVBJS010000085.1:0-7933 GCA_963596015.1 Bacteroidaceae bacterium | reverse complement strand
CAAGATCACATCGGAGAATTCGCCTTCGCGAAATTCTCCTCGTGTTGCCGCAGTTTACTGCGGCAAGAAAGGGGAAAAATGAAAGAGAGTTTTGCAGTATATCCAATATTTTGAATTCGGCAGCGCAGAATATCAAAATTTTTCCCCAGACACGTAATGGTATAAGTAGGTTGGCAGATGTCCTTATGGATTATGAAAGCGGCAAAACTAAATAAGGGCCTCGCAGATGGCCAGATATTTCTCTGTATAGATGCTGTGTTTTTCCCAGATAACAGCAAAATCGTGCTGCATCCGGAAATCCTCCAGCGGGATTTCTTTTAATGTGTCCGCCTGCAGTTCTTTTTCCACGGCGATCTTGTACAGGAAAGAGATGCCGCAGTCTTTCTCTAACAGCGCAATGATGGTATGCATATTTTCCACCTTGGTATAATGGGTGAAATCGGAAATATGCAGGCCCCGGGCAGTCAGACTCTGCTCCAGGATATTCCTTGTGCCGGAACCCTCTTCCCGCACAAGAAGCCGCTCCCCCACCAGATCGCTTATGGTACGGGGATGATCTTTTATAAAAATATGATCTGCAGCACAGACGGCGATATAGTCCTCTGTGCTGTATTTTTTATGAGCGTAATCTTCTGTCGGGTAATTTCCCTCTACGATGGCCATACTGATCTTCCCGTTATCCAGCAGATGCAGCAGCTGGGAGGTATTGCCGTAGTGAAGATGAATGTTTATGTCAGGGTGCTGCATCAGAAAATCGGCCAGTTTGTCTACGATGGCATACTCACCCACGGTCATGGTGACGCCGATCGAAAGAGTCTCTGTGCCGGAGGCCTTGCTGTCTAACTCCTCCAGGATGGCCTGCTGATCGTTTTTCATGGTCAGCAGATGCTTGCGGAGGATCTCGCCGGAAGGTGTAAGAGAAAGCTGTTTATTATGGTATACAAAGAGAGGCGTGTGGTATTGCTCCTCTAGAAAATGAATATGCTGGGAAACCGCAGGCTGTGTAATGTTCAACTGCTTTGCCGCAGCGGTAAAGTTCATGGTCCGGCAGACGGTGAGAAAGGTTTCGGTTCTGAAATCAAGCATATAGTTTCCTCATCAATGAAATGACAGAATGGATCTACAGTATGGGATGAAGCAATTTTGGTTTCTGTCTTTATTCTGTTTCTGTCTTTATTCTGAAAGTAAGTATGAAATTCTTTGTCGATCAATAAACAATAAAAAAATCTTATCATTAAATAGAATTTTAAAATTTTACCTTATAAATGTCCAGTGCTATAATCTCGTTCGTAAAAGAAGGAAAGGTATAAGGTTACGGTTCAGAAGCCGGACAGGCGGCAGCCCCGCCGTTTGGCTGGGGGCTGAACTGTAATGCATCTTGTTTAAACTTCATGGATGTTGCCAACGACATCTATGCGGAGGGAATCGGAGAATTTGCCCGGGCGAAATTCTCCTGACGTATGCCGCAGCAAGGCTGCGGAAAATGGAGGAAAAATGAACTTTATTAAAAAGAATGGAAGAGGCATATTAGTCTGCCTTGCGATCGCTGTTCCGTCATGGCTGCTGGGAAAAGCATTTCCGGTGATAGGAGGCGCAGTGATCGCCATCATTGCCGGAATGATCATTGCGATGTTTTGGAACAATAAAGGGAAAGCGGAAGCGGGTATCAAATGGACGTCAAAGATCATTCTTCAGACGGCAGTGGTCCTGTTGGGCTTTGGCATGAACCTTGGAGTGATCTTTCAGACGGGAAAGCAGTCCCTTCCCATCATCCTGTGTACCATCACCACGTCCCTTTTTATTGCGTGGGTCCTGCACAAAGCACTGAAGGTATCCTCTAATACGTCCATTCTGGTGGGCGTGGGATCCTCTATCTGCGGCGGATCGGCTATCGCGGCGACAGCACCGGTCATTGATGCGGACGATGATGAGATCGCTCAGGCTATAGCGGTTATTTTCTTTTTCAATGTGCTGGCAGCTATTTTTTTTCCCATTCTGGGAAAGGCGATCGGCTTCGATACAACCCATGGAGATTCCTTTGGTATTTTCGCGGGAACAGCCATCAATGACACTTCCTCAGTAACGGCAGCGGCCTCCACCTGGGACAGTATGTGGAACCTTGGCAGTGAGACACTGAATAAGGCAGTCACCGTAAAACTTACGAGAACATTGGCGATCATTCCGATCACACTGGTATTGTCATTCATGCAGGCCAAAAAGAGTGCCAAAGAAGGAAAACAGACCAACGGCTTCAGCCTGAAGCGAGCCTTCCCCATGTTCATACTGTACTTTGTGATCGCAGCAGTCATTACCACCATCTGCGTACATATGGGCGTGGATGCATCTGTATTTACGCCGCTCAAGGAATTATCTAAATTCATGATCATCATGGCCATGGCTGCGATCGGACTGAACAGCAACGTGATACAGCTCATTAAAACAGGAGGAAAGCCGATCATCCTAGGAGCATCCTGCTGGTGCGGGATTACAGTGGTAAGTCTCATTATGCAGCACGTAATGAAGATTTGGTAAAGGAGAAGGCCGTAGGTCAGCAGGTCAGTAGGTCAGCAGATCATAAGCAAAACGGCGCAAAGTGCACGGTGCGAGACATCTGCCGTGCTCCGGTGCATGGCCGGGTAACACTAAACCGGAATTCCTTACTTACATAATCGTAATTTTTGTGGTAGTATAGTCCTTGCAAATTTAATACGGAAATAAAACAACGACATTAAATATCGGTATGGCTTTTGTCCGGTGGCCATCCACGATAGTTAATGTCGTTTTTTTATTGTCCTTACCGCTGCTTCACAGCAAAGCGGCTCAGAAAGGAGAATTCTTATGCCCAAAACAAAATTTCAAAGTGTCATTTTTACCGCCATCATGGTCTTTTGCATGGTTTACTGCATGACCGTTTATACCATCTCGCTTAACTACGGCGGCCTCCAGTATCAGATATTTGCCCTGGCCCTCAAAGAAATGTGGTTAGAGTATATCGTTGTGTTCTGCCTGATCTTTTTCCTGATCACCAATACAGCCAAAATGTTGGCCTTTAGGATCATCGATCCTGCCGGTTCACAGCCCATCTTTATGATCCTGGCGATCCAGAGCTTTACGGTATGTCAGATCGTTCCCGTGATCACTTTATTCGCAACACTGGTCCACAATGGTATTTCCGCCGACTGGTTCTGTCAGTGGATACAGCTGACGGTCATCTGTTTTCCCATGGCGCTGTGTCTGCAGGTTTTTTTCGTAGGGCCGCTGGTACGACTGATCTTCCGCACGATCTTTAAAAACCAGCTGTGATAAAAAAACATATCTGATAAAAATTATATCTGATAAAAATGGTATCTGTCTTATACCATTCAATAGGTAAATAATCAAAAGGGGAATGCCAGGCATTCCCCTTTATTTAGGCAATAAGATGCCATAAGAAAGATCGCATCTACATAAATAAGAAAGATCGTATCCACACAGATTTATAAGTGACAGCCGAAGGGCAATTGAAATTGATCGTCCCTCATCGTATAGTTTCAACTTTATTCTTCCTGATCCTCTTTAGAAATACATATCCCACGATGCACGAAACGGCTTCGGTGATGGGAAAGGCCCACCAGATCAAGGAAACGCCCATCTGTCCGCTTCTTACGAATACAGAGAAAATACCGGCTAACGGTAAGATGATCACCAGCTGCCGCATAAGGGAAATGACCAGGGATTCCATACCGCCATACAGTGCCTGGTAAATGCCCTGATAGGCAACGTTGATTCCTGCAAACAGAAAGCTGATGGATATGATCCTCATGGCACAGATGAAATATTCTCTGGAGGCGCCGGCATTAAACAGTGCTGCAAATGCATCGGGGAAGATCTCTGTGACGGCAATGCCGAAGATCATTAAAACAACCGTATAGATAAGACCGTATTTAATACCATCCTGAATCCTTTTCTTGTTGCCCATTCCGTATGCAAATGCCACGATCGGTGTAATGGCATCTCTAAGACCGAAGGCGAGGAACAAAACAAACTGCTGCACCTTATAGAACAGACCATAGGCTGTCTGTGCAGCCGGATCAAACTTAAGGATCAGGTTCATTACATAAACCATAACAGACATCAACGCCTGTGCAATGATAGCCGGAAGTCCGATGGCGTAGATCTGCCGTATGATACCTGTATCCGGCGTCATATAACGCACGCCCTGCTCAAATTCTTTGTTTAGCTTTCGGTGGAAAATAAACAACAGTACCGCGGAAGCTATCTGACCGATCACCGTAGCATATGCCGCACCCTTTACACCCATTTCCGGGACCGGGCCGATACCATAGATCATAATGGGATCAAGAATGATATTTACAACCGCGCCGACCACCTGTCCGATGGTTGAATAAAAAGAGCGTCCCGTGGCCTGAAGTAATTTTTCAAACAGAGAGAAATAGATGATCCCAAAAGAAAACACACAGCATATCCGCAGATAACTGATCCCCATTTCAAGTACCTGCGCATCTGTTGTTTGTGACGAAATGTATGCCCTTACGCCTCCGATACCAAACAATAAACACAGTACATAGATCACCAGTCCCAGAAACAGGCTGTTTCCTGCTACCTTTGCAGCTTTTTTTCTGTTTCCCTCTCCCAGAGTCCTGGCAAGAAGAGCATTCGTTCCCACACCTGTTCCAATGCCCACTGCCACCATCAGCATCTGTACCGGAAATACCAATGTTAAGGCATTTAAGGCCGCTTCACTGCCTGTTTTCATATTGCCTACAAAGGCGCTGTCTACAATGTTATAAACCGCCTGCAATGCCATAGACAGGATCATGGGGATTCCCATCTGCAGCATCAGTTTGTTAACCGGCATGTCCTTCATTTTGTTACATTCTTCCATCTTGACCTCCATTTCTTCCTTTATTGCCGCAGTTTACTGCGGCAACACGAGGAGAATTTCGCGAAGGCGAATTCTCCGATGTGATCCTGCGTCGTATTTCTCACACTGTTCCTCATCCTTCTTTTTGGACAAAAAAATAAACGAGCAGCAGGCAAACTGGATTTACGCTTACCTGCTACTCGTTTGAAGCAATTGTATTTCCTGCCACGCAAAAAGTCAAATAAAATATGAGCGTTTTTTTGCACTATCAGCGGCTTCGCGAACGTTTGTTATAGTATTGTGGTGGATTCAGGTATAAAAATCAATAAAAACAGATTATCCTTATAACGTGCACGGAAAGGAAATAATGAAGATGGAAAACAATTTCAGAGATAGAATTCTGAAACTGGCCCTTCCCATTGCAGCGCAACAGTTCATGCTGGCTGTTGTAAGTGCTTGTGATGTTTTTATGCTGGGAGGACTGAATCAGAACTCTCTGTCAGCGGTCTCACTGGCTTCCCAGATCACCTTTGTGTTCAATCTGATCCTGACAGCCCTTACCATAGGGGAGAACATGTTTGTGGCCCAGTTCTATGGAAAGAAGGACTTTGCGGGATTGCGGACAGCGGCAGGACTGGTATTGCGGTATGTTTTACTGGTCGCGGTCCTCTTTTGGCTGGCCACCCTGCTTGTTCCCGGAATTCTCATGGCACTGTTTACCAGCGATGCCGTACTGATCGGGTATGGCATTAAGTATCTGAAACTGATCGGATTGTCTTATGTCTTTTCAGGCATTCTGCAGGTTTTGCAGGGAATATTGAAAAACTGCGGTCATGTAGGCAAGTGCACGATGATAAGCGTCATCGTGGTCTGTGTCAATATCGTGCTGAACGCCATTTTCATTTACGGATACTTTGGATTCCCCAGGATGGAGATCGCAGGGGCTGCACTGGCTACCGTTCTTGCAAACGGGCTGGGGCTGGTGATCACCATCTGCATTTTGTATCACAAAAAGGAACTTTGGATCGGGCCGGCCGATATAAAAAACGGGGGAGCTCCTATAAAAAGCACATTCTGGAAGCATGTTTATCCGGTCCTTTTAAATGAGCTTGTCTGGGGCGGCGGATTTACCATGTATTCCGTGATACTGGGGCATCTCGGCTCCGATGCGGTGGCAGCCAATTCCATTGCCAATACCACCAAAAATCTCCTGATCTGCATCTGCACCGGTTTTGGATATGGCGGAAGCATCATTATTGGAAATCTGCTGGGGGAAGGCAAGCTGCAGGAAGCGAGGAAAAGCGGCAATACGTTATGTAAGATCTCGATGTTTTCCGGGATCCTGACGGGAGGCATGATACTTCTGCTGACACCTGCCATCGTGCATTTTACCAATCTGACGGATACAGCCAGCGGCTATTTAAAGTATATGCTGTTTATGAGCAGCTACTACGTAATAGGAAAATCCATTAACTCTATGACCATAGGCGGTATTTTTCCGGCAGGCGGAGATACCGGATTTGGCCTTAAGTGTGATGCCGTCACTATGTGGTGTTTTGCCGTTCCGCTGGGATGTATCGCGGCGTTCGTATTGAATTTACCGGTTCTGATGGTATATTTTGTATTGAATCTGGATGAGTTGGTAAAGCTACCGGCTGTCTTTAAGCATTACCGACAGTATAAATGGGTGAAAAATCTAACGGAGACAGAGAAGTAGCCGCAGTAAACTGCGGCAAAAGGAGGAAAAGTTTGAAAGAAATGCTCGATAGCATTTCTTTCAAACAGCACCTATGGCGCGAGTGCCATAGGTGCATGATCGTATCGGAGAATTCGCCTGCGCGAAATTCTCCTCACGGTGCCGCAGTAAACTGCGGCAAAGGAGGAAAAGTTTGAAAGAAATGCTCGATAGCATTTCTTTCAAACAGCACCAATGGCGCGAGTGCCATTGGTGCATGATCGTATCGGAGAATTCGCCTGCGCGAAATTCTCCTCACGGTGCCGCAGACGTGCTGCGGCATAAGGAGGAAAATTATGGACATGAAGAAAAGAAGAGACATGCAGCTTGCTTATATCGCAGATGATGCTGTTATGAAGGAAATGGAGAAATGCAGAAAAATTCTGCAAAAGCTGAACTTTGCAGATCGGTCAGATTTTGAGGAAATTAAAAGAATAGTGAAAGAACTTTTGGGAAAGTCTGAGGAAGCATGGATCAATCCGCCTTTTTACTGTGATTATGGTTCGCACATCGAGGTGGGCAAGAATTTCTTTGCAAATTATAACTGCACGATCATTGATGTGGCAAAGGTAAAGATCGGCGATAACTGTCAGATGGCGCCCAACGTAGCCATTTATACGGCAGGCCATCCCGTTTATCCGGATACCCGCAATTCCGCTTTTGAGTATGGGAAGGAAGTCACCATCGGCGATAATGTGTGGCTGGGTGGAAATACAGTGGTATGCCCCGGTGTCCATATCGGCGATAATGTCGTCATCGGCGCCGGCAGTGTCGTCACGAAGGATATTCCGGACTGGTCTATCGCGGCCGGAAATCCCTGCAAGGTGATCCGCAAGATCACGGAAGAGGACAGACGAAAACTGTTCCACAACGAAGAGATCGATGATGAGGCATGGGATATGATCTGTGCAGCCCAGGAAAATGCCGCCAATGCATAGTTCCATAGAAGTCATATAGAGGATGCGCGTTCATGAAATGTAGATCGCATCGCAACAATAGATCATGATAGGGGGAAAATAAACACGATGACTATGAGAGAACGTATCGCAGAAGGAAAACTGTTCACAGACTACTGTGAGGGACTTCCGGAGGATCAGATCTATTACTACAAAGATCGTGTCATTGATAAAGCTGATCTGGAAGAAGAGCGCAAGCTGCGCTAGCGGCAAGCAAATGGCGAAAAAAGAAAAATAGAATGCGTCTGAGAGCAGAAAGCGTCGGCCTTGACAGGGCAGGCGCTTTTTTTAGGTATGACGGGCATGCCGTCAATCTGTGGTGTAAGTCCACGAGGGGCGTAGTTGCCGACGAACCCCAAAGCGACTCCCAAGGTTTGC
>CAVBJS010000084.1:0-8083 GCA_963596015.1 Bacteroidaceae bacterium | reverse complement strand
AAACTGGCGCGCAGTGCAAAGGATGCGAGCCATTCTGCCGCGCCCCGGTGCATTACGTTTTGCCGTGCCCGTCGCAATTACAGTGCGGATTATCTTGCTGGGCGGCAGATTCTGTAAAGCAGCGGACATCAGGCCTGCATCAACACCATTTCATTAAAGAGAATGTAGCCCACTGCCAACAGGATTCCCAACACCAACGGTACATTCAGTGCATGCCCGGTCGGTTTTATCTCCTTGTTGCGCCGGGGATTCTCGCCTCTTTCAATGACGGCCACCCGCCGTACCAATAGCAGTGCCAACAGTGTTCCCACCACAGCCAGCAATGCCTGCACCGCCAGGATGGCAACGGAGGACACATTCACCAGCAGGTTCATAGCCTCAGAGGGGATCTCTGCCGGATCAAGTCCGTTTGCTGCACAGATAGAAGTAAGCATTCCCTCCACGCTGCCTACGCTGTCCGATGCCGTATACATCATGATCACTTCCCACCCGTTAAAGCAGCCATGCATCAGAACCGCCGGCCAAAGGCTTCCGGTAAACTCCGTCATCATGGCCAGGAACAGGCCCAAAAGGAAGGTATAGGATGCCTGGTTCAGATTCAGGTGCATCAGGCCAAAGAGAAGCGCAGAAAGCACAACGGCGCTGCCTGTCTTGCCGCTGCTGCGAAGGCAGCCGTAAATATAGCCCCGGAAGGTACATTCCTCTATCAGGGGCACCACTACTCCCAGCAGTAAAAGCATCTGCCACATAGGGGTTACCGTTGCTTCTGTCACCAGCACCTGGGTGGCGCTTTCCGTAAAGAGCAGAGAAATGCTGTTTACAAGGGTGATGAGAGGATAGATCAATACCATGATCAGCAGGGACAGAAAGATCGTCCGCACTTTTACCCTTTTAAAGGGAAACATTTCCGAAAAAGCTGCCGGTGTACAGAGTGCAAAGATCAGCATAGGCCACAGGAACACTCCTTCACTGATCAGTGTAGAAGGCCACAGGTCGTATACCGCAGGAAAAAACATCCCCCATACTGCCAGTATAAGCACCATCACCATATGCAGCAGAACCGCCAGAAGAAATACACTGCCTGCTTTTTTGCCTGTCAATTTATTTTCCCACTTTCTCTATCTGAACCGCTGTCGATACAGTGTCGATACAGCACCGATGCAATGCCGATCCAGCGCGATTAAATGCCAACTCCGCCCGGGCTATATCATTTAACAAAAGGTGCAACGGTTCTATGCCCATTCCGGCTTCTTTCAAGACGCCGGGATTTGGCTATTGCTATACCGAGAATCTAAAAAGAGAGGCGTCCACCTGTGTATACTGCAGACTCGTGGGCCTGAGATGTGAACTCTCCTCTCTTTTTCCGGTATTGCCCATGCACCGCCACTGCTGCGCACAAGCAATACCATCCTTTTCTATTTCATACTCCCGACAGGGATTAATCCTGTGTCATCATGAAGTCGATCAGTCTCTGGGTATCTTCCGGCTCATAAGCCACGATATCCAATTCCTTGACCTGACCGTCAGAGAAGCAGTTAGCCAGGGATACATACTGGGACAGCTTGGACTTCAGGTTCAGTCTGTCGCCCTCATCGGTCACCAGCTCTACCTTGCCCTTGCAGCTGTCAACTACTTCAAAAAATCTCTTAATGTCGCTGATGTTTTCTACTTTCATTCTGTCTCCTTTCTATGCCGCCGTTTACAGCGGTTACACGAAGAGAATCTCCCGAAGGCCAATTCTCCGAAGTGATCTCCATGGACGACGCTTACGGCTTCCATGGTGTTTGAAAGAACTGCTCTGGGGCCTTTCTTTCAAGCTATGCCTTTCCCTGCCGCAGCCTGTTCTTTTTTTGCTAAAAAACATTATACTACGAGGAAGGCCCGTTCGTCCTCTGTTTTCATGTAAAATATTATAATTTTCCGCAGTTATTGTTACAGTTACACTTCCCAGCCAGGCGGCGGATTCTGTGGTCGGTATCCGGGCCCGGGCCGCCTCTCGGCCCCATACAGGAGACCTAGCGGTACATAAGCTCGAAAAGGACGCGAGCCAGCTGCCCCAGCTCCTGCAAGGCCCCTGCACCCGGGCATACTCCGCCGTCGGTTGGGAGAGAAGTAATAACATCCCGTTTTTCTTCGGATCACTTCCGTACCGGTGCGATCTCCTCTTTGCCGATCTGGATCTTTCCTTCCTTCAAAAGCCGTCCTACCGCTTTTTTGAATTCGTTCTTGCTCATCTGCAGCTCTTCCCGGATCAGGGCCGGGTCAGCCTTGTCGGTAAAGGGGATCCTGCCCTTGGTATCCAGGATCTGCTGCAGTTTCCGGGCATCCCGGTCGATCTGCACGATCCCTGTCTCCCGAATGCTCAGATCCAGCTTGCCATCCGGCTTTACCGCTGTTACCCGGGCGGAAATGGTCTCACCGATGCGCAGATCCCGCACCAGCTCCCGTTTGGGGATCAGGGCAGAATATATATTGTCCACCGCCACAAAGGTTCCGAAATTATTGCTGGTCTCATAAACCGTGCCGTTCACCCGGTCCCCCGTATGATACTCGCTGTCCTTTCGCAGATAGGGATATACATTCATAGTAGCGCAAAGACGGCTGCTCTTATCCAAGTAAACCGCCACCAGAACTTCCTGCCCCTCGATCACATGATGATCCCTGGGCTGCTCGTGAAAGGGAAGCAGCAGATCCTTATCCAGGCCCCAGTCCAGGAATGCGCCGATCTTGCTCACCTGTTTGACCGTCAGAAAGCCTACCTGATGCAGCTGCAGCAAAGGCTCTTTACAGGTAGCGATGATCCGGTCCTCGGAATCCTTGTAAAGAAAGACCTCTATGCTGTCTCCCACCTGCAGTGCCTCCGGCAGCTGTGACTTAGGCAGCAGCACGCTCTCTGCACCGCTCTGCAGCTCCTGCTCTGCGTCTACTTCGTTACTGTTCTCTGCCAGATAGACACCGAAGCCTACCTCTCTGACTACCTGCAGTATCTGTTTTTGTCCTAATTGAAACATGTCTTTCCGTCCTTTCTGTAATCGTACATTGCCAGCCACATCCGTGAAATACTTATTTGTCCTGCAACTGCATTTCCACCACCGCGTAGGGCTTGCCGTCCTGTGCATTCAATGCCACGGTGATCATACCTTCCTTCTCCCAGTAAACCGGCGTTATGACATCTCCCATTCGTGCCTGCTTTCGGTATTCCACCCGAAGTCTTGCCAGCTCCCGCTCCTGTCCGGCTGCCTGCTCCGGCAAGGTTCCCATGGCCATGCGCACATATTGACCGTTATTCACATGGTGATTGGTATCCAGGTGATAGGATGCCACGGTGATCTTATCCCGCTCTGCGCCGTCTTCCTTCGGCAGCCTGATCTTCCGGGGCAGGTATTCCATATCCAGCTTCTCTTCCAGCGCATAGCGCTCTCTCATCACCGGAGGCACTTCCACCGGGATTCCTTTGGATAGATCCAGTAAAGACCAGACAGAATTGGCATAGGCCAGTGTCTCGCCGTCCTGGGTCTTCATGGCAAAATTGCGCATTCCCATGAAATTCACGAAATCATAGGGGGCAGTTCCCACTTGCACCCGCTCTCCAAGTGCCGGTCTGCGGAGAAATTCGATCTGCCAGTAATTGACCACCCAGGCAATACCGTGGGCGCGCAGATAGTCCATCCCTACTTCCAGATCCTCAGACTGGAAACTGGAACAGTCCTGAAAATAATCGATCAGGGCCTCTGTGGTCAGTCTGCCATCCTGCCCTGTCTCACTGTAACGGATCCTGCTTTCAAATGTATACATGTTACTCTCCATTTCTCCGGCGCAAAACGCTTGCGGCTCAAACAGCAGTAGGGAAAATTTAAAAGAAATGCTCGATAGCATTTCTTTTAAACGGCATTGATGCCGTAAACGTCATCAATGCGCATCGTATCGGAGAATCCGTCTTCGCGAAATTCTCCTCACGGTGCCGCAGGCAAGCTGCGGTAAGTAAGGAAACAATGCCAATCTTTGATGCTCATAAACCAAAATCAGCTTTGTGTAAACGTAAAAGACCTCAGTGTATTCACTGAGGTCTTCCAGCTGGGCTACCAGGGCTCGAACCTGGAAAATGACGGAGTCAGAGTCCGTTGCCTTACCATTTGGCTATAGCCCAATATGTATCGTTTTGTAACCGGCTTTGTTTGCCTGTCGGCTACAAAACGATATTATAGAGAGTGTTTCCTCTTTTGGCAAGTACTTTTTTAAAAAAATATTTTGCAACTTTTGTTAGAAATTGTTTTATTTTTCTGTTAATTTGTTTCTTGCCATTCCGACTGGTCCCGACGCACCTTCCTGTATCCAATCATTACAGCCCCATTCCGGGGCTGTTGCTGCTTAAACCTCCGATTCGCCGGTCCTCGCTATGGTTTGGTCGGGGACTAGGCCTCGAAAGCCTGCTTCAGGTCTGCGATGATGTCCTTGATATTCTCAAGACCGATGGAGAGACGGATGGTGTTGGGATAAATACCCTGCTCGATCAGCTCTGCATCATTCAGCTCAGAGTGTGTGGTGCTGGCAGGATGGATCACCAGGCTCTTGGCATCTGCTACGTTAGCCAGCAGGCTGAAGAGCTGCAGACGATCGATGAATGCCTGTGCCTCTGCTGCGCCGCCCTTGATGCGGAAAGTAAAGATGGAGCCTGCGCCGTTGGGGAAGTACTCCTTGTACAGTCTCTGCTGCTCCGGATCGGTGGAAAGTGCCGGATGGCTGATGCTCTCTACCTGGGGTACGGTCTGCAGATACTCTAATACCTTAAGGGTATTCTCTACGTGTCTCTCTACGCGAAGAGAAAGAGTCTCTAAGCCCTGCAGGAAGATAAAGCTGCTGACCGGAGAAATGGTAGCACCGGTGTCGCGCAGAAGGATCGCACGGATTCTGGTGATGAAAGCTGCGGGACCTGCTGCCTGTACAAAGCTGATGCCGTGATAGCTCTCATTGGGCTGTGTCAGCTGAGGGAACTTCTCTGCATGAGCAGACCAGTCGAAGTGGCCGCCGTCTACGATGATGCCGCCGATGGTAGTGCCGTGACCGCCGATGAACTTGGTAGCGGACTCTACAACGATGTCAGCGCCGTGCTCGATGGGACGGATCAGGTAAGGGGTACCGAAAGTATTGTCAATGATCAGCGGAATGCCATGGGCATGAGCGATCTCTGCCACAGCGTCGATATTGGTGATCTCACCATTGGGGTTGCCCAGGGTCTCTACGTAGATAGCCTTGGTGTTCTCCTGGATGGCATCCTCTACTTCCTTCAGATTCAGCACATCAACGAAGGTGGTGCTGATGTTGTAATCGATCAGGGTATGTGCCAGCAGGTTATAGGTGCCGCCGTAAATATTCTTAGCGGAAACGATGTGGTCGCCGCTCAGGGCTACGTTCTGAATAGCATAGGTAACAGCTGCTGCGCCGGAAGAAACGGCCAGTGCAGCTACGCCGCTCTCGAGCGCTGCCATTCTCTGCTCGAAAATGTCCTCTGTGGGGTTGGTCAGTCTGCCGTAGATGTTGCCGGCATCCTTTAATGCGAAACGGTCTGCCGCATGCTGGCTGTTCTTAAATACGAAAGAAGAAGTCTGGTAGATCGGCACTGCGCGTGCGTCAGTGGTATGATCATAATCCTCCTGGCCAATATGAAGCTGCTTTGTCTCAAAAGACCATCCTGCTACTGTTTCTTTGGTAATCTGTGCCATAATAAACTCCCTTCATGTCCGCTTCCTGCGGAATCTGTGGCGGTCCTCGGCGCCGGGCCGAAACCTGCAATCCATCATATCATAAGTGTCCTGCTCTGCCTACTGACAACAACAGCACATTCGTCCGAAACGGTAATTTTCACGCAGCAGCTCTTGGAATCTGGTACTCATTCTCTCCTCCCGTCTGTGCTCTGGCTTTCGCTCTTGTTTGTTTGACTTTTCTGTATCATAATCCGCATTTCATACTATGTCAATAGGAATAGCGTAATTTATTTCAAAAAAAAGATATGATTACTGTTCAGACGTCGACAAGGTAGCTGAACAATAACCATATAAGCGCTCGCTATATAGCTGCTGACCAAGTGATCCGCAGACATTGCAGTCCTTCTAACGGTCCGATATCTGATCGTGACAAACCTACTGCACATAGACAAAGCAGGCAAAGATCTCTCATCCTCACCTGCTTTTCCTTTCCTGTTTGCGGATCACAATCCACACATGCAGCATCAGGGCTTTTTGAAAAATGCTGCTGCGATAACCCCAGGTCCCGTGTGGGTTCCCACCACACTGCCGATCGTGGTGTAGCTTAAATGATCCGCCGCGTCTTCCCACAAGGCACGGCTGTCTGCTATATATTTTTTCAGCAGCACGTCTGTCAGCCCGGTATAGCCCAGAAGTATGGGCATGGAAAAATCTATACCTCCCGCCTTTTGGATCTCCTGGATCAGCAGATTGTTTCCCTGTCTGGAGCCTCTGGCCTTTCCCAGGATATTGATCTTGCCATCTTTGATATTTAATACCGGCTTGATGTTCAGAAGTCCCCCTGCAAAGGCAGCCGTAGAGGAGATCCTGCCGCCTTTTTTCAGGTATTCCAGGGTGTCCAGCATGGCGATCAGGCAGACGTCCTTTTTCTTTTCTTCCAGAATGCCGGCAATTTCCTCTGCGCTCTTCCCTTCCTTTACCAGTTGAAGGGCATACTCCGCCAGAATGCCGCTGCCGATGGCCGCACTGCTGCCGTCCACCACATGAACATTGGGATAGTCGGAAGCGGCGATCATGGCACTCTGCCATGTGCCGGACAGCAGGGCGGAAATGGTGATCACCACTGCACTGTCTTCCGGTCCTAAGACTTCGTCAAACACCTTCTTAAATGCCGCCGGTGTCGCCTGGCTGGTAGTGGGAAGCACATCGCTTTCCACCAGTTTTTCATAAAATATTTGATGGCTTATGGTAACTCCATCTACATATTCCTCCTCGCCGAAACAGATGGTCAGCGGCACAATGCAAAAACGGTCCTTAATGCTTTCATTTAAATCGGTGGTGGAATCTACAATAATCTTAACGCTCATACTTTCCTTTCTATGCCGCAGCTTGTCTGCGGCAGTGTGAGGAGAATTTCGCGTAGGCGAATTCTCCGATACGATCTGCAATGATGACGTTCACGACATCATTGCCGTTTAAAAGAAATGCTATCAAGCATTTCTTTTAAACTTGCCTTTCTATGCCGCAGCTTGTCTGCGGCAGTTTACTGCACAATTCCGTACAGAAACTTTTACAATCCTTCCCTTGCGATGCGCTGCAGATTAGCGCTGATGGTATCTAACGCCTCATAAAAGATCTCCCGCTTCTCATCGGTCAATCCCTGGCTGGCCTGCTGTACCGCCAGCTCTGCCCGCTTTGTGATCTGGGCTGCCACAATCTTGCCCTGCTCCGTCAGCTTCAAAGTGCCGCGGTACAGCTTTGCATTATCTCCCTCCTTGGTGATCAGTCCCTTTTCTTCCATAATGGACATCATCCGGGAAACGTCTGCCTTGTCCTTCCCGCAGGCCTGTGCAAGGCTGGGGGCCGTAATGCCCTCCGGATATTGATTCATGCAGGTCAGATATACCGCATGGGTACTCTTTAGCCCATAGGGCTTTAACTCCTCCGCGGCGATCCGATGCCAGTACCGGGAGATCTCCGCGATCCCCAGCGAAAACTTTTCAAAACGCTCGACCATACTTTTCCTTTCTTACTGTAAAATGATGCAGCTTTACGCTACTTCAAACTATCATCTGCTACTCGAGAAGACATTCCGCGTAAAACATAAACCTCTCTGAAAAGAGTAGGTTCGTTGAAATGTTGATGTCTCAACTTTCTGGCATGCTTATCATGTCATATGGATGTTGAAATGTCAACAATTTATATTTATCTCTATCTCTGTGTTAGTTACTGCTCAGGTTACAGTTCAGACCTCAGCCTCAGCCAGGCAGCGGCTTAAATGTAACCGACAAGTTACTATGATACTTTTGTGTTGCCCGGCCATGCGCCGGAACGCGGCAGATGTCTCGCACCATGCACTTTGCGCCGTTTTGCTTTTGATC
>CAVBJS010000083.1:0-8148 GCA_963596015.1 Bacteroidaceae bacterium | reverse complement strand
TGTAATTGTTCAAATTTCGATTCTTTATTATTCATATTTACCTCCAAATTCAAAAAGTCCGACTCCGTACCAATATAACATAGTACGATGTCGGACTAATGTCAAGGGAAAATGAAGTTAGTAATTCTACTCATTTTATTGCGCTCACTTGCAAAGTTAAATTCCACCCTACTGTGGAATGGCATAAATGCGAAACCCATCACAAACAGAAGATAACCGCGGTGAGCGTTCCGTAAATGCTGGTATTATGAAACTGCCATTGAGGCTGGAACTGAGAAAATCCATTTCAAAGAGCATGTAAAAAAATTGCCGCGCCAATGATAAACTTGAATGATGGTAAAAATTCCAAAAAGCCTTGAAAACACTGGGCTTTCTGAAATTCGAAATCCTTTGCTGAGAGAAATCTCGGCAAGGGATTTTTTATGGGGTGCCCGGCCTGTTGATGCACAGTTAAAATCTTTTGTGAGAGGTGGAAAAAGGGCACATAATAGCGTAGAATATTTTGCAAGATTGGATTTAAATATAACAGATGAACAGAAGGTGTGTTTGAGGTGAACAATATAGCAAATAAAACAAAAGAATCTCTACGATCTGATCCGTCCGAAGGAAGATCGGTCCTTAGGCGCAAGCAACAGGAAGAAGCCCTTAAGGAGCAACTGCTGGTTCTTGATATCCTTGCCCGCCGTTTCCAAAATGTCTATTGGATGGATCTGGAGAAGAAGACAGCAAGGATCCTTAAGTTGGACGCAGACTATGTAGATGTGCCGGGGAAGGAGGACCATCACGAGTTCCCGTTAGAAGCTGTTATCAAGACTTGGACCAACACGATCGTATATCCGGAAGACAGAGACAAAGTCCGCTGTGCGATCTCGGTAGAAAATATAAAAAAGGTTTTCGAGACGAAAGAAGAACTTGTGGGAAATTACCGCAGTCTTGTAAATGGAAAAATTCATTATTTTCAATACGACATCTGCAGAACGGATAAGAATGGCACAAATGCAGTAGCGGTATTTCAGAATATTGATGATATCATTGAAGAACGTCAGGAGATCGAGAAGGCAAAAAGAGAAAAAGAGGCTGCCAGGCAAAAAGAAGTTGAGGAACAGCTTGAGATCATCAAGGCGCTGGCCAAAAGCTTCAGAAATGTATTTGTTGCCAATCTGACGGAGGGAACCGCACGGGTCATAAAACTCGCCGATGACTATAATGTAAGAGCAATCAGAGATGTCTGCAATCAGACATTCCAGTTTGATGCCGTAGTTGATCGATGGGTGCGTGAAACGGTCCATCCGGATGATAAGAAGCGGGTAAGGGATACACTGAACGTAAAAACCGTCAGAGAAATATTCTCGAAGCAGGATAAATACGTCGGCACGTATCGCAATATGGAAGATGGCGTACCGCATTATTACCAGTATGATTTCCGTAGAGTCGATAATACCGACAACGTGGTAGTGGGATTCCGGCTTATCGATAAGATCATAGAAGAACAGAAGGAAAATCAGAGGAGAGAAAGGGCGCTGGAAGAAGCACAGCTTAAGGAAGAAAAAGAGCATGCAGAGGTCATTGATTCTCTGTCGACCATCTACTCCACCATTTTCCAGGCAGATATCCCTACGCATGAATATGAAATGCTGACCAGTGTGCCGCTCATGGAAACGGTCGTTGCAAGAAAAGGCAATTTTGATGACATATGCGACACGATCATAGAAAAATTTATAGGGCCTGATTTTAGAGAATCAATTCGGGAATTCCTGGATTTTAATACACTGGCTGACAGACTGGAAAAGGTAAATACGGTAGCAATGGATTACCAGGCACCTACAGGCCGGTGGATGCAGGCCCGTATTATCGTAAAACGAAGAGATGAAAATGCAAGAGCAGTGCAAGCGTTGTATGTTGCCCGTGATATCACGGAGGAGATGCTCATAAAGGACCAGGCGGATCATGATCCGCTGACCGGCGTACTTAACCGTAGAGGCTTTGATGATATTTTGAAGTCGTTGGAAAAGGACAAGAGAGATTTTGCATTGATCATTACTGATGTTGACCATTTTAAGAGTGTCAATGACACCTATGGACATGAGATGGGAGATGTCATCCTGAAACGCGTATCAAAGTTTTTGACAGAGGGCTTTTGTTCCCGCGACTATGTCTGTCGGATCGGCGGGGATGAATTCGCTGTTATCATGCTTGATGTGACAGGTAATCTCGGATACAAGATCATGGATAAAATAAGCAGGATCAACGAGCAGCTTGCGGCGCATGAAGAAAATATTCCGGCAGTATCGCTGAGTGCGGGAGCGGCATTTATGGATCGGAAGGATCCGGGAGAAAGTCTGTTTAAAGATGCGGATCTGGCACTGTATCATGTGAAAAAACAAGGACGAAACGGATGTCATATCTACTCGGCTGAGGATGCTAAGATGGATGAGTGACGGAAAGGGATATGGACCGTGTCTGCAACCGGGAAGCCTTGAAATTGCACTGAAAAAAACACTGAATCCCAATGCGGTTTCATCTATGGGGTAGGATCGTCGTCAGAAAAGACGGTCTGAGGTAGATATGTTTGCAGGGACAGTGATCCGATTGGGAAGAGAACTGGGCCTGGAAATGCCGGCCAAATTGGCAAGTAATAACAATGTGTTTACCATTATGCTGATCAGAGATACTGACTATGCAGGAGAATGAAAAATGAGCTTTTTACTTGGAATCATCTATCTTTCGTTTATCAGTCTTGGACTTCCGGATGCACTGCTTGGTGCGGCATGGCCGAATATGTATCCGGAATTTCAGGTCCCTGTGTCTTATGCAGGGGCCATTTCTATGATCATTGCCTTTGGAACCATCATTTCCAGTCTGCAGAGTGACCGTCTTACAAGGAAGTTTGGAACCGGCAAGGTGACAGCGACAAGCGTTGGGATCACCGCATTGGCATTGTGGGGCTTTTCTATCAGTCACAGTTTCATTTTGTTATGCCTGTGGGCGATCCCTTACGGCCTGGGAGCCGGCAGCGTGGACGCTTCTTTAAATAACTATGTGGCATTGCATTATGCCAGCAAACATATGAGCTGGCTGCACTGTATGTGGGGGATCGGAGCAACGCTTGGCCCATACATCATGGGCGCTGCACTTACCGGCGGTGCGAGCTGGAATACAGGATATCGGATCATTTCCGTATTGCAGTTGGTGCTTACGGCAGTGCTGGTATGCAGCCTGCCGAAATGGAAGAGACAGAATTCTTCATCAGAGGAAACCACAAGGGAAAAAGCCCTTTCTCTGAAGGAGATTTTTGCCATTCCGGGGGCTAAGGCGATCATGGTCTGTTTCTTTTGTTATTGCGCCGTAGAGCAGACGACCATGCTGTGGGCAAGCAGCTATTTGAATCTGGCAAAAGGGGTGGATGCCAAGACGGCAGCTTCCTTTGCCGGCATGTTCTGCATCGGCATTACCGTTGGTCGCGGGATCAATGGATTTATTGCCATGAAACTGAAAGACAGCCAGATGATCCGCATGGGACAGGCCATCATTCTGGCAGGGATCATCGTCATGTCTCTTCCCTTTGGACAGGCGGTTTCCCTGATCGGATTTTCTCTGATCGGCTTAGGCTGTGCGCCGGTATATCCCTGCATTATTCACTCCACGCCGGCGCATTTCGGGGCAGAACGGTCACAGGCCATTATAGGTGTGCAGATGGCCAGTGCCTATGTCGGAACCTGTCTGATGCCGCCGTTGTTCGGCCTGATTGCCAATCACATTTCCATCAGATTGCTGCCGTTATATTTGCTGATCCTGCTCATTCTCATGGTATGCATGCATGAGAAGCTGGAAAGAAAGGTGCATTTTGCAAGGTGATCATGAAGTAATGGGGATGAGCTGAAACTGCTTAAAAATGAAGTAACTATCCAGCTCCCGTCTCGATTTTCCTTCAGAAAATCCCAGGTGTGGATGGCCAGAGGCGCTTCGCGCCTTGGCCGCCTGCTAATTTCAACGTGAATTTGCCTGTAAGCAGTTAATTCACGTTAAAATATGGCAGGTGCTGAGCAGATATAAAATGGAGATTAAAATGAGAAAACAATACAACCTGACAGAGATCCGGGAGATCTTTGAAACTCCGGAGAGCTATTACGATAAAGAAGTGACCGTGGCGGGATGGGTGAAGTCCAATCGGGACTCCAAGTCCATTGGCTTTATTGCCCTGGACGACGGCTCCTGTTTTAAGAATCTGCAACTGGTCTATGGGGACGAGATCGCAGATTTTGCAAGACTGGCCAAGCTTAACATCAGCGCGGCTATCATCGTGACAGGTAAGATCGTGGCTACGCCCCAGGCCAGACAGCCCCTGGAAATGCAGGTGCTGCAGGCTGAAGTAGAGGGAGAGTCCACCCCGGATTATCCCCTGCAGAAAAAGCGCCATACCTTTGAGTACCTGCGGACCATCCCCCATCTGCGGGCCAGGACCAATACCTTTGAGGCTGTGATGCGGGTGCGTTCTCTGGCGGCCTATGCCATCCATCGCTTCTTCCAGGAGCGGGACTTCGTCTATGTGCATGCGCCGGAGATCACCGGCAGTGACGCTGAGGGTGCGGGAGAGATGTTCCGGGTGACCACGCTGAATCTCAATAACCTGCCCAGAAAAGAAGACGGCACGGTGGACTATACCAAGGATTTCTTCGGAAAGCCCGTAAATCTGACCGTTTCCGGACAGCTGGATGTGGAGACCTATGCCTTTGCTTTCCGCAATGTCTATACCTTTGGCCCTACCTTCCGGGCAGAGAATTCCAATACCACCCGTCATGCTGCAGAGTTCTGGATGATCGAGCCGGAGATCTGCTTTGCAGATTTGGAGGATGATATGGAGCTGGCAGAGGCTATGCTTAAGTACCTGATCTGCTACGTCATGGAAAATGCCCCGGACGAGATGGCCTTCCTAAATGCCTTTGTGGACAAGGGACTTTTAGAGCGCTTAGAGCATGTGGCTTCCTCTGATTTTGGCCGGATCACCTATACCGATGCTGTCAAAATCTTAGAGCAGCATAATGATGAGTTTGAGAATAAGGTGAGCTGGGGCTGTGATTTGCAGACAGAGCATGAGCGATTCCTGACTGAAAAAGCCTTCAAGCGTCCTGTATTTGTGACGGATTATCCCAAGGATATCAAAGCTTTTTATATGAAGCTGAATCCGGATGGAAAGACCGTGGCAGCCTGCGACTGCCTGGTGCCCGGGATCGGGGAGATCATCGGCGGCTCCCAGCGCGAGGATGATCTTGCAGTCCTGGAGCGCCGCATGGAAGAACTGGGCATGGATAAGAGTGGATACCAGTTCTACTTAGACCTTCGCCGCTACGGTTCCGTGCGTCACGCCGGCTTTGGTCTGGGATTCGAGAGAGCCATTATGTACCTGACGGGCATGGAAAATATCCGGGACGTACTGCCCTTCCCCAGAACGGTGGGCAACTGTGAGCTTTAACAAATCGATGCTCAGAAATGGAGATCAGTATGAATCTATTTGATGTAGTAGGCCCGGTGATGGTAGGCCCCTCCAGTTCCCATACAGCGGGGGCGGTGCGGATCGGCAATGTAAGCCGCAAGCTTTTAGGAGACGAGATCAAAGAGGCGAGGATTGGTTTGCACGGCTCCTTTCTGGCCACGGGAAAAGGACACGGTACGGATAAGGCATTGATCGCCGGTCTGATGGGCTTTGCGGTGGATGATGATCGGATATCGAATAGCTTTGCCCTGGCCGCAGAGAAGGGGATGGTTTTTTCATTCAGTGCCATCGATCTGGGAGAGGAAGCACATCCCAATTCCGCCAGATTAGAGCTGACCTCTGTCAGCGGCAGGCAGCTGGAGATCGTAGGCGCCTCCGTGGGCGGCGGCCGGATCATGATCAAGGAACTGGACGGTCTGGAGGCCAATTTCAGCGGAGATTATCCCACCCTGATCGTACACAATGAGGATCAGCCGGGGCATGTGGCAGAGGTGACGTCCATGCTGCAGCATAAATCCGTGAATATCGCCACTATGCAGCTGTATCGTTCCGGCAGAGGCGGCCATGCCGTGATGGTCATAGAGTGCGACCAGGAGATCCCCCAGGAATCCGTTCGCTGGCTGGGGCATCTGGAAGGTGTGGAGAAGGTGACGTACTACAGCCTTTTGTAGGGCTGCCGCATAACAAACGCAAAGTGCGAAACTCTGAAACACTTCTTATTACATCCGTAGATATTCTGCGGCATAGAAAGTAGACATATGTATAAATCATTAGAAGAGATCATCACAGAATGTGAAAATACCGGAAAGCCTTTTTGGAAGGTAGTCCAGGAAGAGGACTGCCGGGAAGCCGGCATGTCGGAGGAAGAATCCTTTGCAAAAATGACAGAGATCTACGGTGCAATGGAGGCTTCTGACAGCAATTATGATCCTACGCTGCGCTCTGCCAGCGGATTGGTGGGCACTGACGCCCAGAAAGTACGCCGGCGGGAGCAGGAGGGGAAGCTTCTGTGCGGCAGCTTAACCGCCCATGTCATGGAGCGGGCTCTTCGCATTGCAGAGTCCAATGCCTGTATGAAACGTATCGTAGCGGCTCCTACGGCTGGCTCCTGCGGCGTGGTGCCGGCGGTGCTTCTGTCCATGCAGGAAAAGGAAGCTTATACCCGGGATGAGATGGTGCAGGCCCTCTATGTCAGCGCCGGTGTGGGCGGCGTCATTGCTTCCAGAGCAAGCCTTGCCGGAGCCGAAGGGGGATGTCAGGCGGAGATCGGTTCAGCCTCCGCTATGGCAGCGGCGGCTGCGGTGAGCCTTTTAGGCGGTGATGCCAAAACCATGGCCAACGCCTCCGCCATGGCTTTAGCAGGTCTTCTGGGCCTTGTCTGTGATCCGGTGGCAGGGCTGGTAGAAGTCCCCTGCGTAAAGAGAAATGTTATCGGCGCACTGAATGCGGTATCCTGCGCAGATATGGCCATGGCCGGGATCGAGAGCCGGATTCCGCCGGATGAGGTGATCGATGCCATGAAAGCCGTCGGCCATGCCATGCATGCAGATTTGCGGGAGACAGGCCGAGGCGGCCTTGCCGGCACTCCTACAGGGCAGGCGATCAGTGAGAAGATCCGCAGCGGCCGGGATGAATGAGCGGTCAATACTCTCTTAAAATGACAGAAAAAAGGAAACGCACTGCCACCCTGCAGTGTGTTTCCTTTTCTTTGAAATACATGGAATCCATTCGGATCCACATTACCAACACCATCGGTTTAATAGAACTCGGTTACCCAATACCACTGTCCGTCGGACTTCTGCGCGATGCCGATGCCAACCTTGGTATACTGGCCGGAAACAATATTGGCATAATGTCCGGGGCTGGTGCACCAGTCATTCATAACTTCCGTTGCGGAGGTCTGACCATAAGCCAGATTCTCGCCGTAGCAAAGATTGGACTGACCGATATCGTTTTCTACTGTCCACCAGTCGCTTCCGTTAGGTCTGGTGTGAGAAAACAGGGAAGTGGTCTCTTCTGCTCTTACGGTTGCTGCTGTCTCAAGATTGCTGTCTACGGTAAGTTCCGGGAGACCTACAGCAGCGCGCTTTGCGTTGAGAATGCTGTAGCATGCCGCTATCTGAGAGCGCATGTCTGCAGCCTGTGCCTGCATGGGAAAGCAAGCGGATCCGATAAATAATACTGCGCACAGGATAACCATTTTCTGTGCTAATGCGTGTCTTAAACCTTCTTTCTTCATATTCGTACCCCTCTTTAGGGCAAATGTCTCATTTCTGGGACACCTAGAGGAGCAGCCAATTTCCTTTTCCGGATCCGCTGATTCTGTGCATTCCACCCTCTTTCCATCTCTGGAAGAGGATTTTTAACGCACAAAAAAAGCACTATTCCGAAAAAGGACCTTTAGTGCTTGAGTGCATTTCTGCGTTTGCAACTGGCTACCATCTTACAGGCCCTATAGCTTTGCGTCACAACCTTTCGATTGCTTTGCCTAAATATTAAATTAAAGTGACACTTACAATTTCAAAATAATCGGAAACGAAGAATAGTTAACCTTTTCTGCGGTATTCCTAACGTTTCTTAATAAATAATAGTAAGAATCCTGCCGAAAATCAAGGGGGAAATACGCAAATACTTAAATTTTATACAGATTATAGTTA
>CAVBJS010000082.1:0-8244 GCA_963596015.1 Bacteroidaceae bacterium | reverse complement strand
TAGCAAAAAAGGCTTTCTATAAGCATTTTAGTTGTAAAATCTCTGGAAGTTCACAATATTCTGTGCACCTAAATCTCGGATACCACATCACCCCTTGACCCCTCGGGTTGAGGGGTTTTATAATACTCCTAACAAGAGCAGATTGCTCACAATAGAAAGAGAGCATAGTCATGAGACATAAAGATCCGGACTTAATGAAGAGAATAGCAGCTTATATCGGCCGCTTTTATCTTGCCAATGATCGGACGCCATCCACGACAGAGATTGCCCGGGAGATGGGCATCAGCAGGAGTACTGCCTACTATTATCTGGTTGCCATGGATAAGGCAGACATGCTGGATTATGTAGACGGGACGATCAAGACCTCCTCCATGGAGAAGATCTCCATCGAGCGTGAGCCGGTGGAATCGGTCGGCGATATTGCCTGCGGTGATCCGACCACAGAAGAGGAGAATGTGGAGTTTATTACCTCTCTTCCAACCGCGATTTTCGGAAAAGGACCCTTCTTCATCCTTCATGCCAAGGGCGATTCCATGGTGGATGAAGGCATAGAAGAGGGCGATATCCTGGTGATCCGGAAAACGCAGGAAGCCAGGATCGGCGATATCGTAGTTGCTCTTGACGGCAGTAACCAGAACACGCTGAAAAAGTATGGCGGCGTCAGTACAACGAACGGTAAAGCTGTGTTGGAATACTGTAATGTCGAGAAATACGGTCACAAGACCATTGCCGTAGACCGGCTGGTCTGCCAGGGCGTCCTGAGCCATGTGATCAAAGAGAAGTAAAGACAATCGTCCCCTGATAGCAGAGCAACGTAGCTGCATTTGAGGAAATTCAGATGAATAAGGTATATGTCAACGTAGAATGCATCTGCTATGAGGATGGTACGGTCCGGCCTAACATCATCCGGTGGCCGGACGGCAGGTGCTGGAAGGTGATCCGGACGCTTCATATCAGCGCAGCCTCGGACAATGAATTTGAAGGAATTCGCTACACGGTCTTGATCGGTAGTGCGGAAAAATATATTTACCGGCTCGGTTCCAAGTGGTATGTGGAGCCGATTCCGGTGGAGGGGGATACTTCTTGAACAAAAGATTACCGTACAGAGAGCTTGACGAGCTCGGAGAAGGGATTGTGCTTTCCTATCTCAGGCGGTCGGGAATGTCCCAGTCTCTGAAATGTGTTGATATTGAAGGGCTGGCGAATTCCCTGGGGCTGCAAGTCACCTACGAAAAGTTTGCGGAAGAAGATGCGGACAAGATCGGATTTCTGGCAGACGGGATTACCCCGCTGAGGGTTTTACGTGCAGGAAAAGTCGTTCCATTTGTTTTCCCTTTGGGAACGATCGTACTGGACACGTTACTCCTTCGGGACAACGAAAGCGGCAGATGCCGTTTTACCATCGCCCATGAGGCGGCACATTTTATTCTGGATAAACATTATCCGCAGCCGCAGTTCCAGCGGATCTATGATGCGCAGCAGGTCTATTCACTGCAGCAGCTGCGTGAACATTTCAACATCATGGAGACAGAAGCCGATAAGCTGGCAGCGGCGTTACTGATGCCGCGGTTTCTGGTGGATCGGACGATCACAGACCTTAACAACGGCAAGCGCATTCGTGTCTTTGGAGACAACGTTCTTTCCTCCGATGACCGGATCATGATAGATAGAATGGCATCGCAGCTGGGAGTTTCTTTCACGGCACTGTTCATCCGTCTGCGACAGTTTCATTTACTGGAGTACAGACCGTTGGAAGAATATCTCTCAGGTACCTTGTGGAAGGGGGCGATACAGTGAGCAGCGGAAGCAGTTTTAATCCCCATTATCCGGCTCCGTCTGCAGAGGTTCTGGTGCGTCTTCGCAGATCGGAACTGGAGGCAGAGCAGATAACGACCCGCGACTTAAGATGCCCGATCTGCAATTTCTGGGTTGCAAAGATTCCCGTCAAGCAGACGGATCTCGTATTTGTCAAATGCCAGAAATGTAAATTCCAGGGAGCGCTCAGTCCTGCCTATTTCCGCAGGATGAAGAGATACTATCAGGAAATTTCATCCTTTTCCGGCGGCATGCGTGGAAAAAGGTGAAGAAGAGAATAACTGAATAACACAAACGACTTTTAATCGAGCAAGCAGAGCCGGTCCTTTGGATCGTGACTACCGAGCGCCGTACGAAGCCGAACTGATCAGTGATGGATAACCATATCCAAAGCTTTCAGTTCGATTTCTACGGTGCTCTTTTTTTGTGTGCTCGTTTATCTGTAAATGTCAGTAAACGTCAGAGCATGTGCCTCGGTGAAAAAATGCCGCTGTTTATCTGCTTCGTGCTGTGTTAGGAGTCCTTTCCTCCGGCGAACGCTTGGGAAAGGACACATATATGTTCTATTTTGATCCCTCTGAATTTGGCAAGAGACTGAAGGAACAGCGAAGAACTGTGGGAATGACCCAGGAAGAGCTGGCAGAGGCGCTGGGGCTGGCATCGAAGCAGCATGTGAGCCGCATGGAGCGCGGCGTGGAAGCCTGCTCCATTGATCTTTTGGTTGAGCTTTCCATAGTGCTTCATGTGAGTACGGACTATCTGCTCATGGGCAAAGAAGCCGCCCGGGAAGAATTGAAGGATCAGATCTTTTCCGTGATCGGCCAGCTCACCGACATTGCGAAGAAGGCATGAATGATTTGATTTTTCACTAAAAGTAGCCGTACGAGGGCTACCGGAATGGCCGTACCGGGGCCACGGAAAAAGAGTTCATTTCTCCTAAACTGGTTCATGTAAGGAGCCAAAGAAGCTCCTGCATCGAACCTTGACAACTGAATACTCATTCTTCAGGCACGAACCTGTGATGAGGAGCCACATCAGCGGCAGACGCGGTGATCGCCTTTTCGGCGGGAGCGATAAGCCGGCCTGTAAGTACAGGATTGCTTCTTGTATACAGCGATGATCCATCACAGCACAATGATACTTCTGTACGCAGCTCGGTGAGAACCACGGAGGGGTTGGAATCCCATGGATCTGGTAAGCAGCCAGACGCCTGAATGTATTCCCGCAGATCAGAGCATCTGCTTCTCCGGGGGAGTCGAGGACAAAAGCGGAGAGACCATACATGAAGTTTGGTTCGAAAGAACTTTACGGATAGACGGGCAGGCAGCGATGCCTGCCTACTGCATAGGAAACGAGGATAAGGCAATGAACGGATCTGTGAGGATCACTACAACGACAGATGGAAGGGTATCGGACTTCATCTGTTACATATGAGGAGGAATACAAATGCTGAGAAAAGACTGGATCTATAAACGAGGCGATATCTATCTCGCTGACTTAGGAACGCCGGAAGGCAGTGTACAGGGCGGCGTCCGCCCGGTCATCAATATTCAGAACAACGCCGGCAATTTCTTCGGGCCGACGCTGATCATCATCCCACTGACAACGGAGCTGAAGAAGCTGCATCAGCCGACACATTTTATATTGAAAGAGCAGCATGGTCTGACAGAGCTTTCCATGAGCGAGTCGGAGCAGCCGCAGACCATCAACAAGAGCCAGGTCATCAAATATCTGGGGAAAACAACGCCGGACAATATGCGCCATATTGATGAGTGTCTCCGGATCAGTCTGCATCTGGATCCGGAAGATCCGTTGCCGGAGACGACAGAATTTCCATAAGGAGGCAGGGGGATGGAGCAAATGCTTACAAGAAAAGATACGGCCAAGCGGTTGGGCATCAGCCTTTCCACCCTGGATGCAGCGAGACGCACCGGGCTGATCAGTTATGTGCAATATGTGGAGAACGGCTGCATCTATTTTACAGAGACAGGGATTCAGGAATATGTTGCCAAGTGTACGCATCGAGCAAGGCCGAAGGAAAAAGAGATGACGTTCCGGAAAGTGCGGGGATCCTCCCGCTGACCGGTGACATCCTTGAGTGCGGATAAGGGCACTGGTAGATTAACTGGAAAAAAGGAGAAATAGAACATGGCAAGGCGATGCAGCAAGCTGCCGG
Source organism: Bacteroidaceae bacterium (assembly GCA_963596015.1). Classification (GTDB taxonomy): domain Bacteria; phylum Bacillota; class Clostridia; order Lachnospirales; family Lachnospiraceae; genus CAG-791. Next base: position 4,253 of record CAVBJS010000082.1, on the reverse strand, counting down.
ATTACACACTGTCCCGTTCTAAAGGCAGGGAGTATTACCGGACGCAGGTAAAAGATACGGAAGGAAAGGTCATTACGCTCTCTGCGAAGACCAAAGAAGAACTTTTTGATAAAGAGATGACGCTACAGGAGCGGATCAGCAACGGAACCTACTGTGCGAATTCTCCTCTGGTCAGAGACTATTGTGAGAAATGGCTGCTGATGCAGTCGGCACATGTGAGAAAGACCACACTGATCGATTACACCTCAAAGGTGAAGATCTACATGATCGAGCCGCTGGGCGATAAGAAAATGTCGGAGGTGACACTGGATGACATCCGTATGGTACTGTTGGAAGCTTCCAAAAAGTCGGCTTCGGTATATAAGTCCGTGAATATCCTTTATAAAAGCATTTTCCGATCGGCAAAGGAAAGCAAGCTGATCCCCTTTGATCCGACGACAAGGTTGAAATGTTCCGGGGGAGGCATTCCGCAAAAGGAAAAGATACCGCTTACAGATCAGCAGACCGAAACGCTGCTGGATGCCATACGGGATCTTCCGCCGTATGTATTTGTAATGCTTGGTCTGTACGCCGGCCTGCGCAGGGAAGAAATCCTGGCGCTCAAATGGGATTCGGTTTATCTGGATGCGCCGGCACCTTACCTGACGGTGAGGAGAGCATGGCACCCCGAGCATAACCGTCCGGTGATCCTGACGGAACTGAAAACAAAAGCGGCATACCGGAATGTCCCGCTTCCGGAAAATCTGTATGCATGTCTGAAGGAAGCAAAGGAAAGCTCCGCTTCGGAATATGTGGTTGCCAACAGCGACGGAGAACCCCTTTCCCAGACGCAGTTCAAGAGGCTGTGGTCGTATATCAAAACGAGAACGGTTCAGGAACGCAGGTATTTCACTTACAAAGACGGCGTGCGGACAGAGCACTGGGTTAAACCGGTGCTCGGAGAGAAGGCGGCACATAACGGGAAATGTGTTTACAGTCTGGATTTTGAGGTTACGCCGCATCTGCTGCGACACACCTATATCACCAATTTGATCCATGCAGGGGTTGATCCCAAGACGGTTCAGTATCTGGCAGGACATGAAAACAGCAAGATCACAATGGATATTTACGCAAAGGTAAAATACAACAAGCCGGAAGACATTATTGGTTCGGTGGGAGATGTTTTTGCGCAGTGGAGCGCAGCCTGTAGAACAGAATAAGCGAGTAGTTAAGCGATTGGTTTTGAAGACCCGGGCGGGGATACGAAGGTATCCTCGCCTTTTCCTATATACGAGACATCCTTGAGGGAAACGGTGATTTCCGCAAGACTCAGAGTGTGTAAATTTCAATCATGAATATGTCCGCAAGCGGCCAATTCACGTTGAAATCGACAGGTGCTAAACAGATGTCATTTACATAGAAGAAAGGAGCAAATGCTATGGCGAAAAAGAAAGTGATACCGGAATACGGCACGACCGTATCCAGGGGGATCGAATATTACAGAACGAGAGTAAGGGATGCAGACGGAAAACAGGTAGCCGTTTACGGAAAAACAAAAGAAGAAGTATACGAGAAAGCCCGAAAAGCGCAGAAGGTAATCGAACAGATCAAATACAGCAAAGAGAATCCGACCGTAGAAGAGTATTTCGAGAAATGGCTGAAGATGAAATCGGCCACGATCCGAAGAAATACATTGAAAAACTATCAGCAGCTGATACGTACCAATGTCATTTCTCAGATCGGGCAAATGTATATGAGAGAAGTCTCGCCGGATGATCTGCGGCTTCTTATGATCCCGGTATCGAAGCTGTCTTCCGGTACTTACAGCAAGGTTCATATGCTGGTGAAAGCTGTTTTTGAATCGGCAGTGGATAATCAGTTGATCGCATCGAATCCTGCAGCAAATCTCCCGGCAAAGGGCGGCGTTTCCGAAAAGGAAAAAGCGTCCCTGACAGATGAGCAGGTGGATATGCTTCTTGGAGCGATCTCGCAGCTCCCGGTGTATGTTTTTGTAATGCTGGGGCTCTATGCAGGACTGCGAAGAGAAGAGATCCTGGCCCTTCAGTGGGACTGTGTCCACCTGGATGAGAAGGTCCCGTATATTTCCGTACAGCGAAGCTGGCATTCCGAATACAACAGAGCCGTTATCACAAGCGAATTGAAGACACCGGCCTCCAGAAGAAACATTCCGATTCCGGAATGCCTGATCAACTGCCTGAAGAAAGAAAAGGAAAGATCAACCTCCAAATTTGTTCTGCACAACAGTGCGGGCGCACCCATGACAGAAGGACAGTACGTGTCCATGTGGAGGGCGATCAGAGTAAGGACCACCGAAGAAAGGACGGCATATAAAGTTGTGAACGGACAAAGGATACCCTATACAATCAAAAGAGAAATAGGAGAACATCAATGGAACCGTCCCGATATCGTGTGCTCCATAGATTTTCATGTAACTCCCCATCAGCTCCGACATACATATATCACCAATCTGATATATGCCGGCGTTGATCCGAAAACGGTCCAGTACCTGGCGGGACATGAGAACAGCAAAATGACAATGGATGTTTACGCCAAGGTAAAGTATAACAAGCCGGAGATGCTGGGACCGGTGATCAACAAAGCGCTCGGGCAGCAAGGCTAACCGCACAGGAAGCACCGAAAAACCGCGCAAAATTAGGGAAATCCGGATGCTTTCCCAGAGCAGTACGGCCTCAAAGCCGCTCGTCGCGCACCTCAGTTCTCCAAGAGATAATCGACTGCTCAGACTATATCAAAATGGTTCAAAAAGCCCGGAAAATCAAGTTTTTCCGGGCTTTTTTCATACCTGCAGAGCGGCGAATATGGCAGTGCATCTTCTGGAAGAACCGCAAGGTCGGCTGCATCCTCGGCAAGGAGGTAGCGTCGGAAAAAGTTCTTTTTTGCAGTAAAAAGATTAAACTATTGGTGACAATATAAAGTAGTGATATAATAAAGGAGTAGCAAAGGAGCGAAGCAGGAAAGGAGAAACAATGGAGAACGAAGAAATGACAAAGACTGATTTAATAGCAATGCTGGTATCAATTAGAGAAGTAGCAAAGGTAAATGACGAAGAGAAAACGGTAGAGCACATCGATAAGATTTTAGAAGAAGTTAGAAAGTAATTAAATAGAACTCGAGCCGGGCACCACTCCTAAACTTCCTGCATGGTGCCCAGCCCCTTCAAGTTCATTATAGCAGGAAGAGAGAAGAGGTCAAGAGTGGCGGGCTATTCACAGGCACAGAACAAGGCAACGCAGAAGTATGTCAAGGAGAACTATGACCGCATACAGATAACGTGCAGGAAGGGCAAGAAGGAACAATACAAGGCACTGGCAGAGAGAGCGGGAAAATCCCTAAACCAGTACATATTAGACTTGCTGGAGGCGGAATTAGGGGCAAAATAAAAATTTTTTTAAAAAACCGCACTCAAAGCCGAAAAAATGTGATAAAATGATAAAAAGGAAAAGAGCGGAGTCACGGACTTCGTTCTTTTTTTGTACCATAAACCAGCGTATAAGCCAACGAAAAAAACTCCAAAAAACAGTTGTGTTACATACTCAATGAGTGTATAATGAATTGTGAAAGGAGGAGCGATGGCATGAAGAAAAAGACAAGAAAAAGCCTCGAGACAGTCGCCAAACTGTTAGCTAGCATAGCGGCAACGCTTATCGGTCTGGCAGAACTGCTCGAGGCACTGAAGTAGCAAGACGGGGGCGAAAGCCCCTGTTGCTATTGCTATTATACACCATCGCAAAGAGAAAAATGAAAAAAAATGATTGGTTTTGGTTTCTGGGGATTGCAGTCCTGATTTTCATTGGTACAGACAGAAGTATTCCGTCTGCGATCCTCCTCTGCTTTACTGGTATTTGTTCTACCGTCAGTGCAATACGTGAATTGACAAGGAGGAACAAATGATGAATATCAGGGAAGCAAGAGAAGCTAAAGGAATGAGCCGCAACGAGGTGTGCGAGTGGCTGGACATTCCGTACAGGACATTGCAGAACTGGGAAATCGGCGCCAGAGAGTGTCCGCAATGGGCGGAGCGCCTGATTGTCGAAAAGATTCTAAGAGGTAAAGAGAATGGCCAAGAATGACATGAACGCCATCATTTACAAAATTCTCCGTTACCTGTACAGGTGCATGCAGGAAGGCAAACGTCCGGATATCTCCGAATACACATACAACAGCAGCCTTCTGGACATACCGGAGCAATACTGGGAGCAGATCATGACGGAGCTGGTAGACAATGGCTATAT
>CAVBJS010000081.1:0-8298 GCA_963596015.1 Bacteroidaceae bacterium | reverse complement strand
CGCTCTGAAAGCGTGCCCGATACCATCCTGCGGCTTCGATGCAGATCATGCAAAACTGGCGCGCAGCGCAAGGGATGCGAGCCATTCTGCCGTGCTCCGGTGCATTACGTTTTGTGTTCTGCTGTCAATGCCGCAGACAAGTTGAAGCATAGAAATGTAAACGTGGACGGTATTATGGTATACATGCTAAAATAGTGGGAAGAAAAATGCTGCGCATACGAAATGGCAGCAGTAAATGATATAGAAACGAGGAATCATATGGAATTTGGAAAAAAACTAGTCGCAAAGTACAACAGTCTCAGTCTGATCCTGCGCATCGCCTGCGGATTGGTGATCGGTGCCGTTTTGGCCCTGGTATTTCCCCATGCCGCATGGATCTCTATCTTCGGTGATCTGTTTGTAGGGGCATTAAAGAGTATCGCGCCGGTACTGGTCTTTGTCATTGTATCCAGTGCCTTGGCCCAGGGCAGTGCAAAGTTGGACAGAAGATTTGGCACGGTGATCTTTTTGTATTTGCTGACTACATTTCTGGCGGCTTTTCTGGCTACTCTGACCAGCTTTCTGTTTCCCCAGAACCTGGTATTGGCGGCGGCTGCCCAAAGTGATACGGTTCCCCAGAGTCTGCAGAGTGTGCTGCAGACGCTGCTGACGAACTTTGTATCCAATCCCATCAGTGCGCTGATGGAGGGTAATTATATCTGTATCCTGTTCTGGGCCTGTCTTTTCGGGCTTGCCATGAAGAATATAGCCTCTGCGTCTACCAAGGAATTTCTGTCCAATACCGCTGAGGCGGTTTCTCAGTTGGTGCGCTGGATCATCAATCTGGCACCCTTCGGCATTATGGGATTGGTATACGGCAATGTGACGGAAAACGGTCTTTCCATTTTTACGCAGTACGGAAAGCTTTTGCTGCTGTTAGTGGGAACTATGCTGCTGATGTCTCTGGTGGTCTCTCCTATTGTGGCTGCCCTGTATCTGCATTGCAATCCTTATCCGCTGGTGCTGCGCTGCCTGAAGGAATCCGGCCTGACAGCCTTTTTCACCCGCAGCTCTGCCGCCAATATTCCCGTAAATATGCGTCTTTGTGAGGAAATGGGCCTGGATCCGGAGATGTACTCGATCTCCATTCCCTTGGGCGCCACCATCAATATGGACGGCGCGGCCATCACCATTACCATCATGACACTGGCAGCAGCCAATACACTTGGCTTGCAGGTGTCCTTCCCGGCGGCGGTGCTTCTTTCCGTGGTTTCTGCCCTGGGTGCCTGCGGAGCGTCCGGTGTGGCAGGCGGATCCCTCTTGCTGATTCCCCTTTCCTGCTCCCTCTTTGGCATTTCCAATGATATTGCCATGCAGGTGGTGGCAGTGGGATTTATCATCGGCGTGGTGCAGGACTCCGTGGAGACAGCACTTAACTCCGCCGGAGACGTACTTTTTACCGCTACCGCAGAATTTTATCAGCGCAGAAAGCAGGGCATCCCGCTGCCTTCCTTTGTAACAGGAAAGAAGGATGAGAAATAAGTGGAAAAGATCACTTCTATATCCAATGGAAAAGTAAAGAATGTGGCGGCTCTGCAGCAGCGGGGAAAGACACGCCGGGAGCAGAAAGCCTTTGTGACAGAGGGCACACGGCTCTTTCTGGATACCCCCGTTTCTTATCTGAAAGAGGTCTATGTGACAGAGGCTTTTTGGGAAGAAACAGGGGATAAAAAAACGGGAAGCAGGCTGCAGGAGCTGGAGAGAGCGGGCGTTCTTTGTACCCTGGTGACGCCGGAGGTCATGAAACACATGGCGGATACCCAGACGCCCCAGGGGGTGCTGTGTGTCAACCGTATGCCTTCCTGGGACCTGATGCAGATCTTGCAGGGAACAGCGGCAGAAGGGGAGATGGCAGGAACAGCCGGCGCAGATGGTAAAAAGGCTAAGGATAGAAAAGAACAGGTAATCCCAAAGGAGCAGGGGATTCGCACGGAGCAAAGCAGACTTCTGCTGCTTCTGGAAGATATCCAGGATCCCGGAAATCTGGGCACTATGTTTCGAAGTGCAGAGGCGGCCGGGGCGGCCGGGGTGATCATGAGCAAAGGAACAGCGGACATTTTTAATCCCAAGACCGTTCGCTCTACTATGAGTGCCATTTTCCGGATGCCCTTTTACTATGCACAGGATTTCGGACAGACACTAAGGCAGATACAGGAGGCAGGCTTTTGCATCTATGCGGCTCACTTAGAGGGCGCCGTGGACTATGACAGGTGTGATTACACTGCCCCCAGTGCCTTCCTTATCGGCAATGAGGGCAGAGGCCTTTCGGCGGCGGTGACCGCCAAGGCGGATCAAAGGATACTGATCCCCATGGAGGGAGAGATCGAATCCCTGAATGCGGCAGTAGCCGCCAGTGTCCTGCTCTTTGAGGCTGCAAGGCAGAAAAGGGACCACAGCAGGTTGTGCCGGTGATGTTCGGAGTAGTAAAACACCATTCGGACAAGCTGTAAACAATAACAGGTAATAACATTAAGAAAGGAGACATATGCAATGGTGATCGGATTTATCGGATTAGGCAATATGGCAAAGGCCATGATCGGCGGCATCCTGAAAAAGGAGATCGTGACGCCGGAAGAGATCGTAGGCTCTGCACATACTCAGGAAACCCTGGAAAAGGTATCCAAGGAGTACGGTATCCGTACCGTGGGCTCCAACGTACAGGTAGCACGGGAGGCAGATGTGCTGATCCTGGCTGTGAAGCCCCAGTATCTGCGGGTAGTCTTAGAGGAAGTCCGGGATGAAGTGGACGAGACCAAGCTGGTGATCAGCGTGGCCGCCGGCAAGACCACCAAATGGCTGGGAGAGGAATTCGGCAAGAAGGTAAAGATCGTGCGCTGCATGCCCAATACACCGGCACTGGTAGAGGAAGGCTGCTCCGCTATCTGCCGCAATGAAAATGTGACAGATGAAGATCTGAACCTGGCCATGGAGATCATCGGCAGTTTTGGTCTGGCAGAAGTGGTATCGGAGACTCTGATGGACGTGGTAGGAGGCGTCAGCGGTTCTTCTCCTGCCTATGTATTTCTCTTCATCGAGGCCATGGCCGACGCAGCTGTAAAGGGCGGCATGCCCAGAAAGCAGGCGTACCGTTTTGCAGCTCAGTCCGTGATGGGCTCTGCCAAATTAATGCTGGAGACAGGATTGCATCCCGGAGAGCTTAAGGACATGGTATGCTCCCCCGGCGGCACTACCATCGAAGCGGTGGAGGTACTGGAAAAGAGAGGTCTGCGCGCCTCTGTCATGGAGGCTATCGATGCCGCCGTGGAGAAGTCCAGAAAGCTGTAGGAATTCCCGCAAAAATAATGTGAGGTGTAAACTCCCGTAAACGTTATGTTTGCGGGAGTTTTTTTGTCGTTTATTTCGCAAAAAATGCGTTTTGTTGACAAAAGTGTTACAAAGTGCTAGGATACGTCTGTAATATATGTAACAAATTCGTAACAACTCTAACATAAGCGCAACAAATTAAGCGGGAGAACCAATTCATGAGCAGTACAATGAAGAAAGCAATCAGCGCAATTGAAAAAGCAGCAGCACTTATAGCAGTGGTCATGATCATGGCCGTGGGCCCTCAGCTGACAGCCCACGCACAGGAGGCAGGAAATGCCGGCGCCATCACAGAGGCTGCAGAGGCGATAGACAATACCAGCGCAGAGGCAGTGGCAGCCGGCGAGGCAGCCGCACAGCAGGCACTGACAGGGACAGTCACCACACAGGTGGCGATCCAGGAGCAGACACAGCCGGCAGCCAGTGATGACCTAATCGTTCTGGCAGGCATCATCTACTGTGAGGCAGGTTCTGAGTCCTACGAGGGAAAGGTAGCGGTAGGCAGCGTCGTCATGAACCGTATTGCCAGCAGTCGTTATCCCAACACCATTCGGGAAGTGGTCTATCAGAGTGGTCAGTTTACACCGGCAGGCAGCGGCCGATTAGACCGTGCCATTGTCAACGGCAATATTCCGGCAGACTGTTATCAAGCAGCCCAGGAAGCGCTGGGCGGTTCCAAGCCGGTAGGTGCCAGCACCTGTTTTAACGGCAATCTGTCCAAGAGCGACGGTATCATCATCGGCGGTCATCGCTTCTTTGGAAGCATATAGGACGTATATGAAAAACGTCTGCAGTCCGGACGTCGGACAGGTGGCAGGACCCACCATCCGGCCGGGGACAAAGCAGTAACGAAAAGCATAAAGGAAGTAAGCAGCAAGCAGGGGGCCTCATTGCAGGTACCCCTGTTTTATGTTAAACTTGGTGGTACTTTGGCACTGATCTGCAGAGCCTATCTTGTGCCTGCGGAATGGAGATCAGCGTGATGCACGGATCGCATACAGCCATGATGACAGACGAGAATCTGGAATTTCGTCGTCTTTTCACAGCAAAGCTGCTCAGAAAAGGAGATTACTATGACAAACGTGAATTTAAAGGACAGAGATTTTTTAAAGCTTCTGGATTACTCCGGGGAGGAGATCAGCTACCTGCTGGAACTGGCAGCAGATTTAAAAGATAAGAAGAAAAAGGGAATTCCCCACACCTATGCACAGGGGAAAAATGTGGCACTGATCTTCGAAAAGACCAGCACCAGAACCCGCTGCGCTTTTGAAGTGGCTGCCCACGACCTGGGCATGGGAACCACCTACTTAGATCCCTCCGGATCCCAGATCGGCAAGAAGGAGAGTATTGCAGATACCGCCCGGGTGCTGGCCGGTATGTTTGACGGTATCGAGTATCGCGGCTTTGGACAGACCATCGTGGAGCAGTTGGCCCAGTATTCCAAGGTACCGGTATGGAACGGCCTGACCAATGAGTTTCACCCCACCCAGATGCTGGCAGACATGCTGACGATCCAGGAAAAGCTGGGCCGTCTGCAGGGGGTAAAGCTGTCCTATTTCGGCGATGCCCGTTATAATATGGCCAATTCCTGGATGGTAGCCGGCGCTAAGATGGGCATGCATATCACCCTGGCTTCCGATAAAAAGTATTTCCCGCAGGCACAGCTGGTACAGGTATGCCAGGCACTGGCCCAGGAGAGCGGCGGCAGCATTACACTGACCGAGGATGCCAAGGCAGCAGCCACCGGCGCAGATGTACTTTACACGGATGTATGGGTATCCATGGGTGAGCCAGCAGAGGCATGGCAGGAGCGTATCGGCGATCTGAAGCCTTACCGTGTCACCAAGGAGCTGATGGACCTGGCCGGTGAGAAGGCGATCTTCATGCATTGCCTGCCTGCATTTCATGATCTGGGCACCGGCATCGGCAGAGAAATCTATGAGAAGTTCGGTGAAAAGGAGCTGGAGGTTACTGATGAGGTCTTTGAAGGTCCTCAGTCTGTGGTCTTTGATGAGGCGGAGAACCGCATGCATACCATCAAGGCCGTGATGGCAGCTACCCTGGGAACTGTGGAATAAAGCAGGCGTCTATCATGAGTTTAAAAAGTGAAGTCCTTCAGAAACTGAAGGAGGAAAAAGAATATATTTCCGGACAGCAGCTGTGTGAGAGTCTGGGCGTCTCCAGAACGGCGGTATGGAAAGCCATAGGACGCCTTAAGGAGGAAGGATACCGGATCGAGGCGGTGACGAATCGGGGCTACCGGCTTCTGACACCCCGGGAGGAACAGGATCTTTTCAATCGGGAGGAGATCGGCAGCCGGCTGCATACTGTCTGGGCGGGGCAGAATCTTTTCTTTAAAGAAGAGACAGGCTCTACCAATGACGATGTCTTCGAGCTGGCGCAGTCCGGCGCAGCCCAGGGCACCCTGGTGGTGACGGAGCGGCAGACGGCAGGCAAAGGACGTCGGGGCAGGAGCTGGCTTTCTCCCATGGATGGAAATGCCTATTTCAGTATCCTGCTGCGCCCTGCCTATGCGGCAGAGACAGCGCCTATGGTGACGCCGGTGGCTGCCATGGCTGTCTATGCGGCGCTGCGGGAAGTAGTGGGAGAGCAGGACTGCCGGTTCGGCATCAAGTGGCCCAATGACATCGTGGTCAGCAGTAACGGCGGCCCGTGGAAAAAGATCTGCGGCATTCTGACGGAGATGCACCTGGAGGAAAGTGAGATCCGGGATGTGATCATCGGTATCGGCCTGAACGTCAATATGACAGAGTTTGCACCGGAGATCCGGGAGACAGGTACATCCATTTGCCTGGCCTGCGGTCATACGGTCAACAGAGCTTCTCTGGTGGCAGCGGTATGGAATCATTTTGAAGGACTGTATGAGCAGTTTGCAAAGGCAGGTACTCTGGCACCTCTGCGGCAGACTTATGAGGAAGCACTGGTCAATAAGGACCGGCCGGTTCGCGTGCTGGATCCCAATGCCCCTTATGAGGGCAAGGCTATTGGCGTGAATGACAGCGGAGAGCTGTTGGTAGAGCCTGCAGACGGCAGCGGTCTGCGGGCTGTCAGCGCCGGAGAAGTATCCGTGCGGGGCGTGGAAGGATATGTATAGACAAGCTGCGGCGTAAAGAGGCAAGATTGAAGGAAATGCTTGATAGCATTTCTTTCAACCGGCACCTATGCCGTAAACGTCATAGGTGCATGATCGTATCGGAGAATTTGTCTTCGCGAAATTCTCCTCACGGTGCCGCAGCTTTACTGCGACATAAAGAGGTAAATATGAAAGAAAAGGTCCGCGTGGTGCTTTGCGGCGCCAGCGCTTATGATAAAAAATACTATTTTAATAAAAAGTTTGACAAGATTCCCGAGAACATCAAGGAAGAACTGCACATCATCTGCGTCCTCTTTACCGAGGAAGTAGGCGGCGTCTTTACTATCGTGTTCACCCCCACAGGGGATGTGGAGATGGAGACGCAGCACGACGAGGGGGATCTGCTGTACGATGAGATCGGCAGCGAGTTGCTGATCAAAAAGATCCGCAGCACCAAACAGGAGATGTTCCAGGCTCTGTCCCTTTATTTCCGCGTGGCTTTTCTCCACCAGAATCCGGGAGATCTGCTGAAGGAATTTGAGGAAGAAGAATAAACTGCGGCATAAGGATCAGTGTGAAAAATACGACCGATGTCGTATTTTTCGCACAGCTATTTGTGCCGCAGGCGTCACAAATAGCCCTAATCCCAGTGCAGATCTGAAATATGCACTGGGATTTCTTCGGCGCGATGCGTCTGCGGAATAAGGATTGAAATGGAAAAAGAGTTTTATATCGGAAAAGTAAAGATTCCAAACCGGACTATACTGGCACCCATGGCAGGCGTTTCCGACCTGCCTTTTCGTTTGCTCTGCCATGAGCACGGCGCAGGCTTAGTCTGCATGGAGATGATCAGTGCCAAGGCCATCACATATCAGAATAAGAATACCCGTCTCCTGCTGGAGACACTGCCTCAGGAGCATCCCGTATCCCTGCAGCTCTTCGGTCATGAGCCGGAGGTGATGGCGAGAGCCTGCGAAATGATCGAGGGAGAGTCCTTTGATCTGCTGGATATCAATATGGGCTGTCCGGTGCCGAAGATCGTAAACAATAAGGAAGGCTCTGCCCTGATGCAGGATCCGGCCCTGATCGAGGCCCTGGTAAAGGCAGCAGTTGCTCACACCAGCCGTCCGGTGACCGTAAAGCTGCGCAGGGGCTTTGACGAACAGCACCTTAATGCGTCGGAGTGCGCAAAGGCAGCAGAGGCCGGAGGCGCCAGCGCGGTGGCCATCCACGGCCGGACCAGACCCCAGATGTATATGGGGAAGGCAGACTGGAATACTATTAAAGAAGTGGTCAGTGCCGTGAGCATTCCCGTATTTGGCAACGGTGATGTGACGGATGGACCCAGTGCCCGGCAGATGTTGGAAGAGACCGGTTGCCAGGCGATAATGATCGGTCGCGCCGCCCAGGGCAATCCTTGGATCTTTGCGCAGGTAAACCATTATCTGGAGACCGGAGAAGAACTGCCAAAGCCCACAAGACAGGAGATCATCCAGATGGTGCTTCGCCACGCACAGCTCCAGCGTCAGCACAAAGGTGAAAATGTGGGTATGCGGGAGATGCGCAAACACGTGGCCTGGTATATGGCCGGTTTCCCCGGGGCAGCGAAAGTAAGAGGACAGGTGAACTGTGTGACTACCTTTGAGGAGCTGGAGAAGCTGTTGGAGAATCTGTCATTGTGAGGTTGTAATACAGTTTAAGGATACTATGATAATGTAGTGTCACCCGGCCATGCACCGGAGCACGACAGATGTCTCGCACCATGCACTTTGCGCCGTTTTGCTTATGATCTGCCTCTCGCCTGCGGATGGCCCGGCCCGAACTCGCATCCCCGCCTGATG
>CAVBJS010000080.1:0-8454 GCA_963596015.1 Bacteroidaceae bacterium | reverse complement strand
GATCACATCGGAGAATTCGCCTTCGCGAAATTCTCCTCGTGTTGCCGCGGTAAACTGCGGCAAGAAAGGAAACTATGAAAATTTCAACAAAAGGAAGATATGCAGTTCGCATGATGCTTGATCTGACATTGCACAATACGGGAGAGTATATTTCCCTGAAAGATATATCCAAGAGACAGGAGATCACGGTGAAATACTTAGAGCAGATCGTTACGGCGCTGACTAAGACCGGATTCCTTCGCAGTCAGCGGGGCAATAACGGCGGCTATCGTCTGGCCAGAGCACCGAAGGATTATACCATCGGGGATATTCTCCGGGCCACAGAGGGCAGTCTGGTGCCGGTGGCCTGTCTGGAGGATGAGCCCAATCAGTGTAACCGCAGCGCGGAGTGTGTGACACTGCCTTTCTGGCAGGGGCTGGCCAAGGTGATCAATGAGTATGTGGATTCGGTGACACTGGAGGATCTGGCTGACTGGTCCAATCAGATGGCGGGCAATGACTATTCTATCTGACGGCATGTACATTTTGCCGTAAATCGATTATGATAGAGGGATGACAATAAGTGGGTGAATACCCAGAGCAGATACAGGAGGGTTCCCGGACGGGGATGCTCCGTACAGGTGCCGCTGCAATCGGCGGCTAAAGGAGGTACTACATGGCAGAGCAGCTGTTACAGGTGAATAATCTGTCTGCATCTATTGAAGAAGGGGAAATACTGCACGGTATCGACCTGCAGGTGAGTGCGGGAGAGACCCATGTGCTCATGGGCCCTAACGGCGCAGGTAAGTCTACCCTTGGTTATACATTGATGGGCAATCCGGCTTATAAGGTGACCGGAGGCTCCATTTTCTTTGACGGAGAGGATATCACGAACCTCAGTGCCGATAAGAGAGCGAAGAAGGGCATGTTCCTTTCCTTCCAGAATCCGCTGGAGGTGCCCGGCCTTTCCCTGGAGGCTTTTTTGCGCAATGCCATCAGACAAAAGACCGGCAAGCCCCTTAAGCTCTTTGCGTTCAAGAAAGAACTGGAGGAGACCATGGCATTGTTGAACATGGATCCTTCCTATGCGGAGAGAGACCTGAACGTAGGCTTTTCCGGCGGCGAGAAGAAGAAGGCGGAGATCCTGCAGCTGTTGATGCTGCGGCCCAAGCTGGCCATTTTGGATGAGACGGATTCCGGTCTTGATGTAGATGCGGTGCGCACCGTATCCATGGGCATTGAGGAATACCAGAAAAAGAGAGGCGGCGCGCTGCTGATCATTACCCACAGCACCCGTATCCTGGAATCCCTTCAGGTGGATTATACCCACATTCTGGTAAAGGGAAAAATGGTGCATACCGGCGGCGCAGAGCTTGTTAAGGAGATCAACGAGAACGGCTTTGAGAAGTATATCGAAGAGCGGGAAGAGAAGTAAAAGCGCGCAGAAATGAGGACTCATGGAAAAGCAAATCGTGCAGGACATCGACAGAAGTCTATATGACTTTAAGGACGATGAATCTGCTTTTTACAGAATTGAAGCGGGACTGACCAAGGAGATCGTGGAGCAGATCTCCGAGGAAAAGCATGATCCCGCGTGGATGAAGGCATTCCGCTTAAAGTCCCTGGATCTGTATAATCAGCTGCAGGTGCCGGAATGGGGACCGGATATTTCCGAACTGAACATGGACAACATCGCCACCTACGTGCGTCCCAATACGGATATGAAGGGCAAGTGGGAAGAAGTGCCGGAGGACATCAAGAATACCTTTGAAAAGCTGGGTATTCCCCAGGCGGAGCGTGATTCTTTAGCCGGCGTAGGCGCCCAGTATGACTCAGAGCTGGTGTATCACAATGTCAAGGACGAGGTGGCGGCCCAGGGCGTAGTCTATACGGATATGGAGAGTGCTCTGACCGGCGACTATGCAGACATGGTGCAGGAATATTTCATGAAGCTGGTACCGCCTACGGATCACAAGTTTGCGGCGCTTCACGGCGCAGTCTGGTCCGGCGGCTCCTTTGTTTATGTGCCCAAGGGTGTAAAGGTGGATATTCCCCTGCAGTCCTATTTCCGACTGAATGCCAAGGGGGCAGGACAGTTCGAGCATACCCTGATCATCGTGGATGAGGGAGCAGACCTTCATTTCATCGAAGGCTGCTCGGCACCTAAGTATAATATCGCCAATCTCCACGCGGGCTGCGTAGAGCTCTATGTGAAGAAGAATGCCCATCTGCGGTATTCCACTATAGAGAACTGGTCCAAGAATATGTACAACCTGAATACCAAGCGGGCACTGGTTGACGAAGGGGCGACCATGGAGTGGGTATCCGGCTCCTTCGGCTCTCATGTCTCCTATCTGTACCCTACTACTGTCTTAAAGGGAGATGACTCTCATTCCGAGTTTACCGGCATTACTTTTGCGGGAGCGGGACAGAACCTGGACACCGGCGCCAAGATGATCCATATAGGAAAGCATACTTCCTCCTATATCAACACCAAGTCCATCTCCAAGGGCGGCGGTATCAGCACCTATCGAAGCAGCATAGAGATCGCCCACTCGGCTTCCCAGGCCAAGGCATCGGTATCCTGCGCTTCCCTGATGCTGGATTCCCAGTCCCGGTCCGATACCATCCCGGCCATGATCGTCAATACCAACGACGCCGATGTGGGACACGAGGCAAAGATCGGCCGCATCAGCGATGAGGCAGTGTTCTATCTGATGAGCAGAGGAATCAGTGAGGAAGAGGCCAGAGCCATGATCGTCAGCGGCTTTGCCAATCCTGTCAGCAAGGAACTTCCTCTGGAATATGCGGCAGAGATGAACAATCTGATCAAGCTGGAAATGGAAGGCATGTAGACGCAGCAGAAGACGGCTTTTTACGGAAAAAGACAGCCTTAATAAATGCGCAGGGAGTGAAGCGGTACAGTTACACTCCTTTTTGGAAAGAGGTAGAGTGGCGATGGAAGCCATAAAGATCAATCACCTTCCGTCTTTGACCTGGAATAAGTTAAAGATGAACGAAGGAGAAATAAAAGAAAATATCGACTGCAACACTGCGGTGGAGACACATTTTGAGTCTCTTCCCACAGGTCTTAGCAGTCAGAGGATAAGCCACAAAGAGGGCGAAGCATGGATAAACGCCCATGCGCCGGAGCAGACCACGGAGCGTTTTGTGGCTGCCAAGAAGCCGGTCTATCACCCGCAGAAATTCGGAACGGGAGCCGGCGCGGAGTTTGGTGCTCTTTTGCAGAAGGAAGACGCCGAGGCGACTTTGGTGGTGGTTAAGAAAGATGCCAAGATCAAGGAACCCATTCTGTGGAACATCCTTTTTCAGGACGGCAACAGGGCTGTGGATGAGCAGATTCTGCACCTGGAAGAGAATGCGGAGCTGACGATAGTCATGAGCTGGGAAAGTGAGCGGAAGGCAGAAGGGTTTGCAGGCGTTTCCACTAAGATCTTGCTGGAAAAGGGTGCAAAGCTTCATCTTACGAGAGCGCAGCTCCTGGGAGAGCACTATATCCACGTGGATGACCTGGGTGCTTCTCTGGCAGAGGATGCACAGATGACCCTGGTACAGCTGGAACTGGGCAGTGAGAAGAGTTTTGCCGGTGCAGAGATCAATCTGATAGGCAAAAAGTCTGCTTTTAAGGCAGTGGACGGCTATCTGGGGGTAGGCGATCAGCAGATCGATATCAATTACAATGTGATCCAGCGGGGGAAGAAGACCGGCGCGGATATGACCTTCAGCGGCGTGCTGCGGGATCAGGCACAGAAGATCTTCCGGGGAACCATTGATTTCAGAAACGGTTCCGCGGGTTCTGCGGGACACGAGCAGGAGAATGTGCTGTTGCTGAGTCCTGATCTGTCTAATCGCTCCATTCCGGTGATCCTTTGCGAGGAAGAGGATGTGGAAGGAAGCCATGGCGCCACCATCGGCCGTTTGGCGGAGGACATGCTCTTCTATCTGGAGACCAGAGGGATCGACCAGAAGGCCGCAGAGGAAATGATGGTGCGGGCCAATCTGGGTGCCGTGGCCAGAGAAATACCGGATGAGAGCCTGGAAAAGAAAGTCATGACATATATAGAGGAAACTTTTTCCTGAGGCGGAAGGGATGCGGGTTTACTGCTTCGCCCCGGCCAAGCGGCGGAGGCGCTGCAGTGCAGACCTCGACCGGGCATAGGGGCCTGCCGGAACAGTAATGTCAGCAGGCAGTGCACTTTTCTAAATTCGGAAAAAGCGGTACAATATACGTCCGGGGGCTGTAAAAACAGCGCCCGGACGTATGCATAGAGAAAACAGAAAATACAGAGGGGAGAATTTGCAGGAATGCTTACGATGAATTCCCCTCCCGTAGCCGCAGACAAGCTGCGGCATAAAGAGGTAACCATGAACGACTTTCGAAAGGACTTTCCGATCCTGCAGGGATCGGATGTCATATACTTTGATAATGCAGCTACCACCCAGCGCCCCACACAGGTGCTGGAGGCTATGAAGGCTTTTAATAACGAGTGCAATGCCAATCCGCTCCGTGGCCTTTACGGCTGGAGCGTGGAGGCTACAGACCGCTATGAGGCAGCCAGACATACGGCAGCCCGCTTTGTGGGGGCGAAGGGAGATTGCGAGATCATCTTTACCCGCAATACCACGGAGTCTCTGAACCTGGTGGCATACAGCTATGGTCTCTCCCACGTAAAAGAAGGAGACGAGATCGTGGTCTCCGTTATGGAGCATCATTCCAATCTGCTGCCCTGGCAGATGGTGGCCGGACAGACCGGCGCCAAGCTGGTATTTCTGGAATGCACACCGGAAGGCGTTTTGACAGAAGAGGAGATCTGCGAAAAGATTACCCCTAAGGCTAAGATCGTGGCGGTGGGCCATGTATCCAATGTGCTGGGCGTGACCAATCCTATTCGCCGTCTGGCAGACAGGGCCCATGAAATGGGAGCTGTGATGGTGGTGGACGGTGCCCAGAGTACGCCGCATATGCCGGTGGATGTACAGGCACTGGGGGCAGACTTCTTTGCTTTTTCCGGCCACAAGCTGTTGGGACCTATGGGGATCGGCGGCCTTTATGGCAGAAAAGAACTGCTAGAGGAGATGCCGCCTTTCTTGACCGGCGGTGAGATGATCGAATATGTGACCAGAGACAGCGCCACCTATGCGCCGGTGCCGGAGAAATTCGAGGCGGGTACCGTCAACGCCATGGGGGCAGTGGGCATGGCTGCAGCCATGGACTATCTGAACGAAGTGGGCTTTGAGACAGTGATGGAGAGCGAGGAGAAGATGACCACCCAGCTGATGGAGGAGTTGGCACAGATCCCGGAGGTAACTGTCTACGGGGCAAAGGATCCTAAGAAGCACTGCGGTATCGTGACCTTCAACATCGAGGGATGTCATCCCCATGATGTGGCATCGGTGCTGGATTCTGAAAAGATCGCCATTCGGGCAGGACATCACTGCGCGCAGCCGCTGATGCAGTACATGAAGGTGTCTTCCACGGCCCGGGCCAGTCTTTATTTCTATAACACAGAGGAAGAAGTGCATCGCTTTGCACAGGCGATCGCCAAAGTCAGGGGGTGGCTGGGCTATGGAGCTTAAGCAGCTTTATCGTGAAATTGTCAATGAACATAATCTGCATCCTTCTCACAAAAGGGATCTGGCAGATCCGACACTGGTATTAAACGGGGTAAATCCCAGCTGCGGGGATGATATCAATCTGCAGCTGCGGGTAAAGGACGGCGTGATCGAGGACGCGGCTTTTAACGGCAGCGGCTGCGCTATCTCCCAGGCTTCGGCGGATATGATGATCGATCTGATCCTGGGAACGAAGCTGGAGGAAGCGTTGGCGTTGGCCGGTGATTTCATGGGGATGATCAAGGGAACTGCCACCCAGGAGCAGATCGAAGGCCTGGACGAGGCGGCAGCGCTGCAGGATATTTCCCATATGCCGGCCAGAGTAAAATGTGCCGTTTTAGGCTGGCGCACCATGAAGGAAATGGTGGAGAAATTAAACGAGGAAGGAATGGCGGAGAGCGACGGCCTTCACAGTGCCCAGGCGGGCAGTGAATGCGGTGCGGCGGCCACCATCTGCAAGACCAATTGCGGCAATGAGAGCTGCTGTACGGCAAAGAGAGAGCAGTAAGCAGACGACAGAAGAAAGCGCTGGAAGGGGACGGCGGCCGACCTGGCAGCTGACAGCGCGGGGAATGGGAGTATGTCGGATTCCAATATCACAAAGAACGCCCTGGCGGCGTCCATGAAAAAATTGATGCAGGAGAAGCCCTTTGAGAAGATCAGTGTCTCTGATATCTGCGGGGACTGCGGCATCAACAGAAAGAGCTTCTATTATCATTTCCGGGATAAATATGATCTGGTGAACTGGATCTTCTACGTGGGATTTATCGGCGGCATGGATCTGAGTTCTTATCAGACCGGATGGGACTGGATGGAGGATATCTGTCGTTATTTTTACAAAGAGCGGGTATTTTACCGGGCGGCTTTGAAGATAGAGGGACAGAATTCCTTTAAGGACTATCTGATAGAGACGGTGTGGCCTATCGCCCAGTTCTTTATGCAGGATATCTTGCCCGGCAATGGCGGGGATGAATTCTTTATCACCTTTATGATCGATTCACTGGTGACCTCTCTGGTGCGCTGGCTTTCCGGCGGCTATGGCCGGGAACTGGATGCGGCGGAATTCCTTAAGAATGTAAAGAATATCGTGCTGAAGGTGGCGGAATCTTTACAGGAAGAAGAGAAGATAAAGGAAGAGAATCGGGAGCAGGCATAGAAAGTATTGCAGGGATGCGGTATAAAGAAAAATCTCCCGTGCAGCGGTAGACAGGTGAAGCTGGAGGCGTAAAAAGTCAAAGATTTAAGATTTAAATACAGTAAAGAGATAAGTGGCAAAACAGAATGTAAAAAGACAGGAGGCGAAGTGTGCTTCCTGTCTTTTTTAATAATCCTGTCTTTTTTTATGAGCTTTTATGCAAAGATCGTACCTGTACTGATGCTGTATGACGGCTGATGTCCGTTGGGATCTATAGCGAAAAGTGTTCTGGCTGCAGCGGGATGATCCTGCTTTTTATACTGCGTGATAGCAACTGCATACAACCTCATATCGATCGTGGCCAGCCGATCCTGCGGGCTGTCACATCTGCATGGCGGGCATAATGGCCTGCAGGGATTCCTCCAAAGACTTCGCAAAGTCGAAGGCCTCGCCCTTGTGGTCTGCGGGCTGCAGGATCTTTCCGTCTGCATCCAACTCCAGCATGGTTTCGTGGTCTACGATGATGCGGGAGATGTTCTTTACATCCGCGTAGCAGTCAATGGGAAAGCAGGGCGACTTGGGGTGAAGCCTTGCTTCATAGCATTGCTTGCCCAGTACGGAGCCATCGCTTTCGTCTGCCATCAAAAACAGGAAAGTGCTCTCGGCGGCAATGGCGGTGCGCAGAGAGGCCAGCAATACAGAGGATTCTTTCTCCTGTAAAGCGGCGTCTACATCTTTGGAGGTGTAGGACTGGCTGATGGCAAAAAGGATCTTCTGATCCCGGAGCAGAGAGGCGGTCAGCGCGGATTCCGGATCATCGGCGGGCAGAACCACTACGGCGTTCTTACAGCCCTTCATCATCTGGATCTGTGCGGCGGTCAGCCTTCCTCTGGGACGATACCACATAAAGGCACAATCGGCGTATTTGGACATGAAATTAACCAACTCATAGGAGTCGGCGCATGCGCCCTCTTCCAAAATATGATAGATATAGATGCCGAGTTCTGTGCCCTTGGTAATAAGCTGATCCATGGCGGCGATATTCATTCCCCTGGAATCGGTATTGTCATAGTGAAGGTAGGGCTCGCTGGGAAGAGCAAAATGGCAGCTCTCCTCCTGAGAGCGCAGCAGTCTGGCGCCGTAGGTCCAGCCGTTGTAGCCGATGTTGATGCCGAAGGTGCGCAGGGCATCGTGGTCGGTGTTTTTCAGCAGTGTGGCCATCATGTCATAGTAGGGGCTGTCCTCGTTGGCAAGGATCTCCTGCATAATGGAAAAAACAGTATTCTGAAAACGGCTGTTGCTGAATTGCCGGCCCAGATCCGCAAGACGGCGAACGCTGCGCTTGGGATCTTCTTCCATTTCCTTCAGGCCGCGGGAGACAGCGGCATTGATCATGGCTTTGGTGATGGTATGTTTATTCACGGTATTCTTCCTGTCCTGTTGTTCGTTTATTCTGTACTTCATTGGAAAATCGGATCGTGCCGGATAAATGGCACAAAAGACCATTTATAAGCATAAGACATTTCACAGAAAGATAAAAGGACAAGTTGCCCGGAATGGGGCAGAATGTAACAGAAAAGGGATTTTGTGATAAAAAAAGAACACCGCCCCCACGAACCAACTAAGATCCACAGACACAGTGCTCTAAGTGCGCCTTCAGGGACTCGAACCCTGGACACCCTGATTAAGAGTCAGGTGCTCTACCA
>CAVBJS010000079.1:0-9262 GCA_963596015.1 Bacteroidaceae bacterium | reverse complement strand
TGAAATTCGCTCCCCAGCCGTGCAAAAGCACCACAAGAGGAGAGGAGCTCTCCCCCTCCTCCCGGTAGTGTATGCGAAGCCCGTTGATCTGTGCGTCTTTTTCCATAATCACCTTTCTTTGTCGCAATTTATTGCGACAACGCGAGGAGAATTTCGCGTAGGCGAATTCTCCGATGCGATCTGCACCTATGTCGTTTACGGCATAGGTGCCGCACACTTACTTATAAAGATCTGCGATTGTAATTGATCAGGCAGCCGTCCAGGATGATCTCTCTCTCTTCATCCGTCAGGTCACCTAAGGTTACGGTAAAGGGCTTTAATTCCTCTCCCTTTACCACATAGCCGATGATCTCCTGGGCGTGCTCTGCCACAGCGGTGCGGATGCCCGGGAAGAAGAGGTAATCGTGGTTGGCAAAAGGAAGCTCTCCTGCCGGGATCACGAAGGGAAGCATACCCCAGTTGATCAGGTTGGAGCGATAACGCTTGGTAGCATACTCATTGGCCACATTTGCCCAGCCACCCAGTACCTTCTGACAGGAAGCGGCCTGCTCTCTGGCAGATCCATCTCCCGGCTTCACTGCAAAAATGGTGGAGCCAAAACCGATATTGCTGTGGTTCACATCGGTGAACTGTGCCTTGATGGTCTTTACCACCGGTGCCAGCTCCGGCACTGCCTTGGCTGCACATTCACCTGCCACTAAAGCCTCCTCGGCCTTGCGGATCTCCTTAGCCAGTCCCACGTAAGCGGGATCCTTTCTGGAAAGGGTGAACTCTGCCAGTCCCAAAGGATTGGAACGATAGGAAGAGGTCTCACCGGAAGGGATCAGCTCGTCGGTAGTGGTAACCGGATCGTGGATCTCGGAAACTACCTTTAATACCAGATTCTCCGGGAGAGGCTGCATAGCCGGCCAGTCCTTGATATTGGGGCCGAACTGAACCTCTGTATCCGGATCAGCCACGCCGTGGGAATCAAAGACACGGTTCTCATAAATGGTCTTGTCAAAGTGATAGCTGTAGGTTGCCAGATCCTTATCCACATCGGTAGCCGGGGTCAGGAAGCCTTTGTTGGCTGCCGTAGCGGCAATGGAACGGGCATCCATCAGGGCTACAGAAGAGATCTGTCCGCTCTGCAGCTTGGAACCTTCTCTGTTGGGGAAGTTACGGGTAGAGTGACGGATACTGAAGGCATTGTTAGCCGGTGTATCACCTGCGCCGAAGCAAGGACCGCAGAAAGCAGTCTTAAGTACAGCGCCGGTCTCCATGATCTTAGCAGCACAGCCGTTACGGATCAGTTCCATATAAACAGGCATGGAAGCCGGATATACGCTTAAGGTGAACTTGTCACTGCCGATGGAAGCTCCTTCCAGGATCTCCGCTGCCTGGCAGATATTCTCAAAGCCGCCGCCTGCGCAGCCGGCGATGATACCCTGGTCTACCAGCAGTCTGCCGTCTACGATCTTATCCTGCAGGGAGTAAGGCACGGCATTGTCCAGGGATACCTTTGCTCGCTCCTCTACATCATGCAGCACATCTGCCAGGTTGGCATTGACTTCCTCGATGGTATAGACATTGCTGGGATGGAAGGGCATAGCGATCATGGGACGGATGTCGGAGAGGTTTACCTCCACCACGCCGTCGTAGTAAGCCGGCTTCTTCGGTGACAGCTTGCGATAACATTCCTTACGGCCGTGGATCTCGTAGAACTTCTCTGTCTCCTCATCGGTCTCCCAGATAGAGGAAAGGCAGGTAGTCTCTGTGGTCATAACATCGATACCGATCCGGAAATCCTCGCTGAGGGAGGCAATGCCGGGACCTACGAATTCCATTACCTTATTCTTTACAAAACCGTTGGCAAATACAGCGCCGATAATAGCCAGAGCCACGTCCTGAGGACCTACGCCCCGCACCGGTGCACCGGTCAGATGGATGGCCACTACCTCCGGGCGCTTGATGTCATAAGTCTGGTTCAGCAGCTGCTTTACCAGCTCCGGACCGCCCTCGCCCATAGCCATGGTGCCCAGTGCGCCGTAGCGGGTGTGGGAATCGGAGCCAAGGATCATGGCGCCGGTCTCTGCCAGCATCTCTCTGGCAAACTGGTGAATAACTGCCTGGTGAGGCGGTACATAGATGCCGCCGTACTTCTTGGCAGCGGTGAGACCATACATGTGGTCATCCTCATTGATGGTGCCGCCTACGGCGCACAGAGAGTTATGACAGTTTGTCAGCACGTAGGGCATGGGAAAACGGGTCAGTCCGGAAGCTCTGGCCGTCTGGATGATGCCTACAAAGGTAATATCGTGAGAGGTCAGCTTGTCAAAGCGGATGCGCAGTGCCTCGCTGTTGTCTGACGTGTTGTGCTTTTCCAGGATCTGCCATGCCATGGTACCGTTTTTGGCTTCCTCTTTAGTGGTATGCACGCCTGCTGCCGTCAGTGCCTGCTGTGCGTTCTGATCATCCGGCAGGAAGGTGCCGTCCTCCAGGTAATACATGCCCTGTTTCTTCAGTTCTATCATGCCCGTATCCTTTCTCTTTATATTCATATGGGCACTCCCGCACCGCAGCGGTTGCTGCGGCGGCAGGAGCACCCATTCAGTGGATCTGTTCTGCTGTTGTATCGGATCATACTACTGTACTTTTGTCATAAGCCTGTCCGGCCTGTTTTTGTACAATAACCGAAATACTGCTGTGCTTTCTTTTATCTTTTATCCGTTCTTTATTTCTTCTTTGCAGTCTTGGGCTCTGCAGCCTTAGGTGCCTGGGGCTTTTTCTCTTCCAGGGTAACCTTATCCAGCTTCCAGATATCATCCACGTACTCCTGGATGGTGCGGTCGGAGCTGAACTTGCCGGCGCTGGCGGTATTTAACAGTGCCATTCTTGCCCAACGGGTCTGATCCTTGTAAGCCTCTTCTACCTGGCGCTGTGCCTCTGCATAGGACTCGAAATCCTTCAGGATGAAGTAGCGGTCTGCTCTGGTGGTGCCCTGGTTGGTCAGAAGGGAGTTGTACAGCGGGCGGAAACGCTCCGGATCATCCGGTGCGTAAGCGCCGTTGACCAGCTGCATCAGCACCTGTCTGATATTCTGATCGTTGTTGAAAATGTAATTAGGATCATAGCCGCCGTTGTTCTCGAAGTTAATGACTTCTTCGGAGGACAGACCGAAGATGATCGCATTCTCTCTGCCTACCTGCTCTACGATCTCTACGTTTGCGCCGTCCATGGTACCGATGGTCACTGCACCGTTGAGCATCATCTTCATGTTGCCGGTACCGGAAGCTTCCTTGCTGGCAGTGGAGATCTGCTCGGAAACATCTGCTGCCGCAAAGATGATCTCTGCGTTGGATACACGATAATCCTCGATGAATACCACCTTGATCATATCGTGAATAGCCGGATCATTATTCACTACATCAGCTACTGCATTGATGAGCTTGATGGTCAGCTTTGCATTGCGATAGCCTGCTGCTGCCTTGGCACCGAAGATAAAGGTATGCTTTTCGATGGTGCGGTTCGGGTCAGCCTTCAGCTGGTTGTACAGATACATAACATGCAGGATGTTAAGGAGCTGTCTCTTGTACTCGTGGAGACGCTTTACCTGTACATCAAAGATGGAGCGGGGATCTACTACCACGCCGTTGTGCTCTTCGATGTACTTGGCCAGGCGTACCTTGTTCTGGTACTTGATGTTCATGAACTCCTGCTGTGCCTTGGCATCGTCTGCATAAACCTTCAGGTCATCTAAGCGGGACAGATCGGTGATCCACTCGTCGCCGATATGAGCGGTGATCCAGTCAGCCAGCAACGGGTTGCCGTGTAGCAGGAAACGTCTCTGGGTGATACCGTTGGTCTTGTTATTGAACTTCTCCGGGAACATCTGGTAGAAGTCCTTCAGCTCCTGATTCTTCAGGATCTCGGTATGAAGCTTTGCCACGCCGTTGACAGAGAAACCGGCTACGATAGCCATGTTAGCCATCTTCACCTGTCCGTCATAGATGATAGCCATCTTGCGGATTTTCTCATCTACATTTACGCCGGGCTCATTGTCATAGCGCTTGTGCACATCCTCGATGAAGCGGCGGTTGATCTCTTCTACGATCTGATATACACGGGGCAGCAACTGGGAGAAGAGCTCGATGGGCCATTTCTCCAGCGCCTCTGCCATGATGGTATGGTTGGTATATGCGCAGGATTTAGTGGTCACTTCCCATGCCTCGTCCCAGGTCAGTGCATACTCATCCATGAGGATACGCATCAGCTCCGGTACCGTCAGGGTAGGATGGGTATCGTTCATCTGGAAGACGAACTTCTCGTGCAGCTTGCACAGATCCTTATTGCGGGAAAGATATTTCTTGATTGCCAGCTGCAGGGTAGCGGATACGAAGAAATACTGCTGCTTTAAGCGCAGTTCCTTGCCCTGATAGTGGTCATCACAGGGATAGAGCACTTCGCAGATATTGCGTGCTAAGTTCTCCTGCTCTACAGCCTGACGATAGTCGCCCTTGTCGAAGGAATCCAGACGGAAGCACTGTACAGGCTCTGCATCCCAGATACGCAGGGTATCTACGAAGCCGTTGCCATAGCCGATGATAGGCAGATCATAGGGAACTGCCTTGACAGCACGATAGTCTTCCTGCTTGAACATGGTACGGCCGGTCTCTGTCACATAAGAGGAAACACGTCCGTAGAAGTGTACTTCCTGCTCATATTCGGGACGGCGCAGCTCTAAGGGGTTGCCGTTCTCTAACCAGTTATCCGGTACTTCTACCTGATAACCGTTCTCGATCTTCTGCTTGAACATGCCGTAGCGATAACGAATGCCGGCGCCGTATACGGCGTAGTTCAGGGTAGCCAGGGAATCCAGGAAGCATGCTGCCAGACGGCCCAGACCGCCGTTGCCCAGTGCTGCATCCGGCTCCTCATCCTCAATGGCATTGATATCAAAGCCCAGCTCGCCAAGTGCCTCTGCTACCGGCTTGTAAGCCTGCAGATTGATGGCGTCGTTACCGAAAGCACGTCCCATCAAGAACTCCATGGAAAGATAAACCAGAGTCTTAGGGTTCTGCTCATCAAAAGCCTGCTGAGTACGCATCCAGCAGTCGATGATCTGGTCCTTTAACGCCAGAGCGGCTGCCTGGAACACCTGCTGCTTCGTGGCCTCTGCCACTGTCTTACGGTAGGTGGTCTTGATATTATACTCTACGCTGGTCTTGAATAATTCCTTGTCAAATTTGAGCTGCGGCTTATTCATTAGAATATTTCTCCCTCCTGTTTGTATAGGTAAAGCCCGTAGGTCAATAGGTTTCATATAAAATGCCTGTTTTATTATACAAGTTTTTAACCAAAAAGCAAACCGCCCGCTATGCATAATTGCACTTCGGGCGGTTTGTTACTGTTCAGATGTCGGTCAGGCACCCTGCCACCTGGCTGGGTGGTGCTCTTTACTTACTGCTTCTCCACGCCGATGGTAACCTTTTCTCCGTTGACATCCCACTCTTTTTCATTGGCCAGAGTGACATTTTCGGAGATGCCGTCTGCCAGTACCTTGTCCGCAATGGCCTTCTCATGCTTCTTAGCGATCTCGCTGAGCTTTGCATTGCCGTTTAAGGATACATGGATGCGGTCCATTACCTCGAAGCCGGAATCCTTACGCATGGTCTGGATCTTAGAGATCAGCTCATAGACAAAGCCTTCCTCGATCAGCTCCGGTGTCAGGTTGGTATCCAGCACTACCGTCACATCTCCCTCTTCCTGGGAAATATAACCTTCCTTCTGGGTCATCTCGATGAGCAGATCTTCCTCTGTCAGGGAAACAGCCGTGCCGTCCACCTCAAACTGCAGGGCGCCGTCCTTTTTCAGGCTGTCCATGGCAGCATTGCCGTCCAGCTCTGCCAGCACCTTCTTGATGCCGCCCAGGCACTTGCCGTACTTAGGACCTACGGTACGCAGCTGGGGCTTGAAGGTATAGGTGGTGAAATCACGCACATCGTCGGTGAAGACTACCTTCTTGACATTCAGCTCGTCCTCTACGATCTCCTGGAAGAAGGTATCCAGTGCCTCCGGCGCCTTCACGAACATCTGGCCGATAGGCTGACGGTTCTTGATATTGCCGGTATTTCTGCAGGCACGTCCCATGACCACTACCTTCAGGACCTCTTCCATGTGGGTCTCCAGCTCCTTATCGATGTGGGCCTCCTCTGCCTTGGGATAGTCACACAGATGAATGCTGATAGGCGCGGAGGAATCCACATTGCGGACGATGTTCTGATAGATCTCCTCTGTCATGAACGGGATCATGGGCGCTGCGCACTTGCATACATTTACCAGTGCGGTATACAGCGTCATGTAAGCATTGATCTTGTCCTGCTCCATGCCCTTTGCCCAGAAACGCTCACGGCTGCGGCGAACATACCAGTTACTCAGCTCATCTACGAAATTCTCCAGGACCACGGTTGCCTCTGTGATCTTGTACTGATCCAGATCCGCGTCAGTCTCCTGGATCATGGTGTTCATCTTAGAGAGAAGCCACTTGTCCATGACAGGGAGCTTTTCATAATCCAGTGTATACTTGGTGGGATCGAACTGGTCGATCTCTGCATACAGGGTATAGAAAGCGTAGGTATTCCACAGGGTACCCATGAACTTACGCTGGCCTTCCTGTACAGCCTTGCCGTAGAACTTATTGGGAAGCCAGGGTGCGGAGTTGCTGTAGAAATACCAGCGGATGGCATCGGCACCATAGGTCTTAAGGGCGTCGAAAGGATCTACTGCGTTGCCCTTACTCTTACTCATCTTCTGGCCGTTCTCATCCTGTACCAGACCAAGGACGATAACGTTCTTGTAAGGTGCCTGGTTAAAGAGGATGGTGGACTCTGCCAGCAGGGAATAGAACCAGCCTCTGGTCTGGTCCACTGCCTCGGAAATAAACTGCGCCGGGAACTGCTTCTTAAAGGTCTCCTGATTTTCAAAAGGATAGTGATGCTGTGCAAAAGGCATAGCGCCGGAATCAAACCAGCAGTCGATCACCTCCGGCACTCTGCTCATGGAAGCGCCGCACTTAGGGCAGGGGATCTTCACTGCATCGATATAAGGTCTGTGCAGCTCTACCTTTTCTGCCTCCGGATCACCGGAAAGCTCTGCCAGTTCCTTTCTGCTGCCTACGGAAAGCTGCTCGCCGCAGTCCGGGCATTCCCAGATGTTCAGAGGGGTGCCCCAGTAACGGTTACGGGAGATGCCCCAGTCCTGAATGTTTTCCAGCCAGTCACCGAAACGTCCCTCACCGATGGACTTGGGGATCCAGTTAATGGTCTTATTGTTATTGATCAGATCCTGCTTTACTGCCGTCATCTTGATGAACCAGGACTCACGGGCATAGTAGATCAGGGGTGTGCCGCAGCGCCAGCAGTGAGGATAGCTGTGCTCGAACTTCGGAGCCGCAAAGAGAAGGCCCTTCTTGTCCAGATCTTCCAGTACCATAGGATCTGCCTTCTTGCAGAATACACCGGCATAAGGCGTCTCTGCCGTCATCTCGCCCTTGCTGTCTACCAGCTGTACGAAGGGCAGGTTGTAATTGCGGCCTACCTTGGCATCGTCTTCACCGAAAGCCGGTGCGATATGTACGATACCGGTACCATCTGTCATGGTAACGTAGGTATCGCAGACTACGTAATAGCCCTTCTTGTGCTGCTTGGCAATGATCTGCTGTGCGCAGTCAAACAAAGGCTCATATTCCTTATACTCCAGATCGGTACCCTTGTAGGTCTCCAGCACAGTATAAGCCGGTGTGCCTTCCTCACGGGGCAGCTCACCTAATACCTTGTCAGCCAGTGCCTGGGCCAGCACATAGGTATAACCGTCTGCAGCCTTTACTTTGATATAGGTCTCCTCAGGGTTTACGCAGAGTGCCACGTTGCTGGGCAGAGTCCAGGGGGTGGTGGTCCATGCCAGGAAATAGGCATCCTCGCCTACCATCTTAAAGCGGGCGATAGCGGAACGCTCCTTCACATCCTTATAGCCCTGTGCCACTTCGTGAGAGGACAGAGGGGTGCCGCAGCGAGGGCAGTAGGGAACGATCTTGAAGCCTTCGTATAAGAGGCCCTTTTTCCAGATCTCGTTTAATGCCCACCACTCGGACTCGATGTAATCATTTTCATAGGTAACATAAGGATGCTCCATGTCTGCCCAGAAGCCTACGGTGCCGGAGAAATCCTCCCACATGCTCTTATACTTCCAGACGCTCTCCTTACACTTCTCTACGAAGGGCTCAATGCCGTACTCCTCGATCTGCTCCTTGCCGTTGATGCCGATCTGCTTCTCCACTTCCAGCTCTACCGGCAGACCGTGGGTATCCCAGCCGGCCTTTCTGGGCACCTGATAGCCCTTCATGGTGCGATATCTGGGGATCATGTCCTTGATGACACGGGTCAGCACATGGCCGATATGAGGCTTGCCGTTTGCTGTGGGCGGTCCGTCATAAAACATATAAGTCGGGCAGCCTTCCCGCTCCTCAATGCTCTTTTCAAAGATCTGGTTGTCATCCCAGAACTTCTCTGTGGCTTTTTCCCGTTCCACGAAGTTCAGGTCTGAATTTACCTTTTTGTACATGGCTCTCTCCTTCTTTCCTTTCTATATGACTATGCACAACAATGTCAGGCGATTTCCCGTGCCTTCTTGCTGCGGTTTGTGTACGATCCGGGCCAACGATCTACGCGAACGATCTGTGCCAACGATCCGGGCGAAGCGTTTCTGCATTGAACAGATACTCAGAAAGTAAAAAAAGTCTCGTCCTGTACGGACGAGACTTATCACTCGCTAAACCACCGTAAGACATACGGGCATCTCTGCCTTATATGCGTCCCCGTAACATGGAAACCATCGGCAGCGCTTACTGGCTTGCTTCGGCGCTGCAGCTCGGAAGGGATATTCTGCCCACATCTACCGGTACCGGGCTCTCACCATCCCCGGCTCGCTGCCACTTTCGATCGTCGACTTACTGTCTTCGTCATCGCTGTTAACGCCGATTATACGGCTGTTTTTCCGGTGTTGTCAAGAGGCGGGACGTTGGCTACCCGGCCGTCCACTGTCCGGATTGCTGTTCTGCCGCCAGACAGTCGACAGGAGGGCTGAACTATAGCGATTTTTTACAGTTTATAGGGGCAGATCGTTAGCAGAAAGCAAAACGTAATGCACCGGAGCGCGGCAGAATGTCCCGCACCCTTTGCACTGCGCGCCAGTTTTGCATGATCTGCATCGAAGCCGCAGGATGGTA
>CAVBJS010000078.1:0-9909 GCA_963596015.1 Bacteroidaceae bacterium | reverse complement strand
GACGTTTACGGCATAGGTGCCGTTTGAAGGAAATGCTATCGAGCATTTCCTTCAATCTTGCCTTTCTTGCCTGCGGCAATACAAAATGCAGCTGCTTCCCGGCCGGAAAACAGCTGCATCCATTATGATCCTTATTCTCGCTATGAGCTAGCGATCGTTCATAGTAATGTAGTCTCTGTCAGTGCTGACGGCCTTAAAGGCAGGACGGATGATCTTGGAATTATTGGACAGCTCTTCCATCCGGTGTGCACTCCAACCTACGATCCTGGCCATAGCAAAGATAGGAGTATACAGCTCCAAAGGAAGACCCAGCATCTCATAAACGAAGCCGGAATAAAAGTCCACGTTGACAGATACGCCCTTGTACATCTTTCTGTCGCCGGCGATCACCTGGGGTGCCAGCTTCTCTACCAGTGCATAGAGATTGAACTCGTCGTGCAGTCCTTTTTCCTCGGAAAGTTTTTCCACATAGGCGCGGAAGATCACTGCTCTGGGATCGGACTTAGAATAAACGGCATGGCCTACGCCGTAGATCAGGCCGGCGTGGTCAAAGGCTTCTTTGTTAAGTAACTTCTGCAGATAGCAGGTTACTGCCTCCTCATCGGTCCAGTCGCTGATCTTATCCTTCATATCCGCGAACATCTTTACGACCTTGATATTGGCGCCGCCGTGTCTGGGTCCCTTCAGGGATCCTAAGGACGCTGCTATTACCGAATAGGTATCCGTCATGGTGGAGGATACTACATGGGTGGTAAAGGTAGAGTTATTACCTCCGCCGTGATCCATATGCAGGATCAATGCCAGATCTAAGATCCTCGCCTCTAACTCCGTGTATTTGGAGTCAACACGCAGGATATGCAGGATGTTCTCGGCGATGGAGCCGGAAGTAAGCGGCGGATGAATATAAAGGCTGTTACCGTCGTGATAGTGGGAATATGCCTGATATCCGTAAATAGAAAGCATAGGGAACAGGCTGATCAGCTGCAGGCACTGACGAAGCACGTTTGGCAGGGAAGTATCGTCCGCCCTGTCATCATAAGAATACAGAGTCAATACGCTGCGGGCCAAGGTATTCATCATGTCCTTGCTGGGGGCTTTCATGATGATATCCCGGACAAAGCTGGTAGGCAGGCTACGGTAGAAAATAAGCAGGTCAGAAAATTCCTTCAGCTGCTCCTTGGTGGGAAGCTCGCCGAATAAAAGCAGATACGTAATTTCCTCAAAGCCAAATCGATGTTCTGCCACACAGCCGTTGACCAGATCCTCTACGTTATAGCCACGGTAAAAGAGCTTTCCGTAGTCCGGCACACTGACACCGTCCACTATCTTAGAAGCACGGACATCGGAAATATGGGTCAATCCTGCCAGGACACCCTTTCCGTTTAAGTCACGAAGACCTCTTTTTACATCATAGCGGGTGAAAAGTTCCGGATCAATGGCATCTGCCGTGACGGCCCGATTGGCCAGTTTCATGATCTCCGGCGTGATTTCCGAATAAACATTGATATTAGTATCTGTCAAATAGATCACTCCTTATCAGAAAAACTTCTTGTCTGCGCTGCGAATACTGCAAAGATATAAAATAACGATGATGGTAAAGAAAACAGTAATGGCCAGATCTACCATCCAGCTGTTGGCAAAATCAAGTCCCAAAAGACTCCAGATGCCGGCTGCGATGACCACAACTCCCATAAAGAATGTACGCAGGAACATGTAATTGATAAAGCCTTCTTTATCCTTGATCTGCCCCACGTGTCTGTTCTGGTTCATCATGATACTCTTGGTGATCTTGCCCTGGGTCTTCATGATGATGGCCGCATAGAGGATATAGGCACCCATAAGCGCCAGAAAAACCCCGAAAAATTCCATTCTGCTTCTGTCCTTCCTGTCTGTAAAAATAGTAACTGCTCAGCAAACTTCTCTCAAAGAAGAACGTATAGCTGAACAGATACCATTATAGCATTTATAAATCCCCGGTGTATCGAGTTTTATGTTTTTTTCAGATTTCTTTTATAATCATCGTACAAATCCATCAAAAAACGAGGCTATTCTTCAACTCTTTATAAGCCAAGGAATTTCTTCACTTCTGCTTCCATCTGGTCCTTGTCGCAGACGATATTGTGACGGATCTCGGCACCCCGCAGACTGTTTACGGCCTCCGGTACAGCTACGCCGGCAGTCTTTGCCAGCTTGTCTGCCAGATCCAGATCCGGGATTTCCTCATACTGATCCAATGCCTTCATAACAGCACCTTCAAACTTGAAAGGACTTGCGGTAGAGGCAATGACGCTGGGGGTATGGTCCCCGGTCTCATTTACATAGGAATTGTATACAAAGCGTGCTACAGCAGTATGAGGGTCGATGACATAGCCGGTCTCCTCATACAGGCTGCGGATTGCCTGGGCTGTCTGCTCTTCATCTGCATAACCGCCGTAGAAATCAGCCAGTTTTTCCTTCATCTGAGCCGTGATCTCATAGCTGCCCTCTCCGGAGAGCTGCTTCATATAAGCGGCATCCGCCTCGGCATCATCACCTGCAATATGATAGATCAGACGCTCTAAGTTACTGGAGATCAGAATATCCATGGAGGGAGAGCTGGTCAGCACAAACTCTCTGTTCTTGTCATAGACGCCGGTCTTAAAGAAATCAAACAGGACCTTATTGGCATTGGATGCACAGATCAGCTTATGTACCGGCACGCCCATCTTGCCTGCATAGTAAGCAGCCAGAATATTGCCGAAATTACCTGTAGGGACTACAAAGTTCACCGGATCGCCGTCCTTGATCCTCTCCTCTTTCAGCAGTCTGGAGTAGGCATAGCAATAATAAACGATCTGGGGTACAAGACGGCCGATATTGATAGAGTTGGCAGAGGAGAACTGGTATCCCTTCTGTGCCATGCACTCCTTCATAGCCGGATCGGTGAAGATCTTCTTTACGCCGGTCTGGGCATCATCGAAGTTGCCGTGGATACCGATAACGCAGGTGTTGTCACCCTTCTGGGTCACCATCTGCTTCTCCTGGATGGCGGAGACACCATTCTTAGGATAAAAAACGATGATCTTGGTGCCGGGCACATCTGCGAAGCCTGCCAGGGCAGCCTTGCCGGTATCGCCGCTGGTAGCCGTAAGGATGACGATCTCCTTCTCTTCATGGTTCTTCTTCGCTGCAGTGATCATCAGATGCGGCAGGATCTGCAGAGCCATATCCTTAAAAGCAATAGTAGGGCCATGGAAAAGCTCCATATAATAAGCACCGTCTGCCTCTGCAAAAGGAACGATCTCCTCTGTATCAAACTTGCTGTCATAAGCCTTGTTGATGCAGTCCCGCAGCTCTTCCTCGGTATAATCTGTCAGCATCAGCTTCATAACTTCATAAGCTACATCCTGATAAGACATCTGAGAAAGCTCCTGCATGGAGCGGTCAAGCTTCGGCAGCTGTACCGGCACGAAAAGACCGCCGTCCTCTGCCAGGCCTTTTAAGATCGCCTGAGAAGCCGGGATGGGTGCGCTCTCGCTGCGAGTACTTTTATATAAGATCTGTTCCATATCTAACCTCTTTTCTGCCGCAGCTTATCTGTGACTGCATGAGGGTAATCCCCAGCCGGCGAATTCTCCGGTACCATCTGTCAGAAATCCTGCAGCTTTATTATGTTTTCAGTGAAAAACAACACTTTTTCGAAATTATAACACAAATATAAGGATAACGGCAACGGCTAACCTGCTGTTGCGGATCGACGTTCAGGCCACAGTTCCCGCCGCTTGGCTGAAATCTGAACGGTAACAGCCAAGTGACGGGGTATTGTTTATTTATCCTTCGGTACCAGCAAAATAACCGATCTTTCCTTTTTAATCCCAAAGGGTCTGGGCATAGTAAAGTGATCTAACAGCGGCGTGGTCAGATTGCAGATAAGAAGTGCAAAAACACAGGCACTTTCTACGATCCCGCCGATGCGAAAAACCGCCGTCAATATACCAAATAAAAGGCCATACAAAACCCGTCCGTGGATGGTCACAGGACTGGTGCTATAATCCGTCGCCATAAAAACAGCGGTAAAAAGAAAGCATCCGCCTATGATCTGGGCTGTCAGATAAGCAAGATCAAAGCCGTTTCCGCCCCAGATGCCCATAACTGTCACAAAGGCCAGAACACTTGAAGCCGGTATGCGCAGGTCTATGACACCGGAGAGCAGCAAAAAACACAGTCCCGCCATGATCGCGATCACCGATCCGGTACCAAAGCAACCGGCGCAGTCACCAAACACCATGGACTTTAGATCAATGGTATTGCCGCCGATCAGCTGGGTCAAAGGCGTCAGCGCATTATAAGTACCTCTGGAATAGTCCTCCATCTGCTCCCGAAAAGCCAGAAGCAGCACCAGTTTACCTGTCATAGCCGGGTTAAGAAGATTCCTGCCGATGCCCCCGAAGGCCATCTTCACCGGTCCTATGGCCACCACAGCCGCAATGACCGGGAAATACCAGGGTACCGCCGGCGGCAGGATAAGACCGATCAGAAATCCCGTAACGGCAGCCGAATAATCGAATATGGTGATCGGTCTTCGCGCAATAAGTTCAACTATAAGCTCTGTTCCCACGGCCGTCAGGATCCCCAGCCCGATCAGCAAAAGCGGTCTGAGTCCATAATAAAACAGGCCGGCGCCTAAAGCCGGCAAAAGGGATAGGATAACCAGAAACATGATATTTCCGGTGGTCAGCGCCGACCGTATATGAATGGTAAGATCTTTTTCTTCGTTCATGCCTAACTGTATCTCCTCGCATAGTCTCCCGCCAGTTCCGCATTCTTTAAGATTTCCCGGCGCATGCTTCCGATCTTGGCGGAAAGAGGTCTGTTGGCAGGGCATACGTAGGCGCAGCATCCGCAGTCATTGCACTCTAAACCGCCTCTGGCGATAAAGTCCTTTTTCAGCCCTTTTTCCACGGTCTTGTAAATTTCCACCGGCACCAGTCTGTTGGGACAGGCACTGACGCACCGTCCGCAGCGTATGCAGGCGCTTTCCTTCATTTCTCCCGCCCTGTCACGGCTAAGACAGATAAGGCTGGAGGAACATTTGGTCACCGGCACGTCCAGATTCTCTGCGTTCTGCCCCTGCAGCAATCCCCCGATCACCTGCAGAGCAGGCTTACCCCGAAGGCCGCCGGCCTGCTGCAAAAGGGTTTCGTAGGAAGTACCGATCCGTACCCGGAAATTCCCGGGCTTTGCCACCGCATCACCGCTGACTGTAATGATTCTGGTCAGCAAAGGTTCATGGATCATGACAGCCTGGTTAATGGCTGCCATGGTATCTACATTTAAAACTAAGGTTCCGATCTCCGCCGGCAGCATCTTGGCATTTAAGGTTCTGCCGGTTATGGCATAGATCATCTGCCTCTCCGACCCCTGAGGGTATTTACCCCTGGCATGCTTTACCAGGATCCATGGTTCCTCTTTGGTATACCGCCGCAGCATGTTATAGCAGGCTTCATACTCTTCATTGACGGCGATCACGCCTCTGGCTCTGGGAAAAAGGATATGCAGGATCCGCAGTGCATTGACGATCTTTGCCGGATTTTCTAGCATTCTGCGATAGTTGGCCGTCTCATAGGGTTCACACTCGGCGCCGTTGACGATGATATAATCGATGCGACATCCCGGAGGGACCTGCAGCTTTACATGGGTAGGCAGGCCCGCACCGCCCATTCCCACGATACCGGCCTCTCTGACTGCGGAAAGAATGATATCCTTTCGCAGTCCCTCCATTCTCCTGGGCACCGGATATTCTATCTCCTCATAGCGATGATCGTTCTCAATTAAAATACAGTCCGACACAGTGCCGTCCGGCAGCTGTCTGGGGGCGATCGCTGTCACATAGCCGGAGACGGAAGCATGGAGTCTGGCGCTGACTTCTCCCTCGGCCACTGCGATGCACTGTCCTGTTAAAACCCGCTCTCCTATTCTCACGATAGGGACAGAAGGACTTCCTATATGCTGCTGCAGCGGGTAGGTAAGTACCTCTCCCGGCAGTATGGTCTGTATTTCCATCCCCTTTGTCAGTTCTTTGCCGGTATAGGGCTGAATGCCGCCGGCAAATGTATATTTAGCCATTTTCACCTCTCAAAGCCCTGTTTTCAATGCCTTGCTGCGACTTCACTGCCTCCCCCATCCGGGCGGCGTCCCCAAATTCGGATACCGACCACAGGCTCCACTGCCCAGCCGGCATCTGAACTGTAACGCTCCCATCTTTGACAGGATCAAAGCAGATAAGGATTCCGTTGTCACAGCACTTTTTTCATTATATAATAGGGCATGAACCGAAACAAGGGGGATTGCTTATGCGCATTATTGATAAAACACTGCAGGGCTTAGCGCCTGCTTACGAACTGCAAAAGATCGCACCTTTATCAGAATTTTTATTTCTGGATATAGAGACCACCGGTCTTCGTCCGGAGGAAAGCTCCATCTATCTGATCGGCTGTATCCGCTATGATCAGAATGAAAAAGTATTTAAACTTCACCAGTGGTTTGCCCAAAAGCCCGAGGAGGAGGGAGATATCCTGAATGCCTTCCTTGACTTTGCCGCCTCTTTCCGTCATCTGATCCACTATAACGGCGACCGTTTTGCCATTCCTTTTCTGCAAAAGCGGATGCAGGCTTACGGCTTTAAAAATGTCCTGACCGGCATGGATTCCTTAGATCTGTACCTTATTGCCAGACAGATGCGAAAGCTCTTTGGCCTGGCCGACTGCAAACAGCAGACACTGGAGGCTTTCTTTGGGACTAAGCGGTCCCAGGAAGCTAACGGCAGCGACCTTATTGCCGTTTATAACGAATATGTAAAGACTCCCTCGGACCGCGGACTGCGGATGCTGCAGTCCCACAATGAGGCTGATCTTTGCGCTCTTCTGTCCCTGACAGGGCTGATCTTCTATCACGACCTTATGGAGGAAGAGCTGACAGTCAACAAAGCCCAGGCAAACTATTATGACGATTGCGACAGCCACGCCAGAGAAGAGGTTTTACTCTTCTTTACCCTGAGTACCCCTCTGCCAAAGCCCATTGCCGGCACCACGGACCATTGCTTTATGAAAGCAGAAGGCAATAAGGGGGTTTTGAAGATCCCGCTGTTTTCAGAGGAATTAAAGTATTTTTACGCCAACTATAAGGACTACTATTATTTTCCTCAGGAGGATATGGCCATTCATAAATCCATTGCCTCCTTTACGGACAAAACCCACCGGGAACAGGCTGCTCCCTCTACCTGTTATACCAGGAAGACCGCTTCCTACTTGCCCCAATGGGATCTGTTCCGTGAACCGTTTTTCAAACGCAGCTATGACGATCCCGGCCTGTACTTTGAGATGACCGATGCCGTCAAAAAAGACCGGGCCTTTCTCTCCCGGTATGCTACCTATGTGTTCCGGCACATCTGTGCTGCACTGCTCAAATAGGAAGCACCCGTTTGACCGGTTTCCGGCACGACTGCTTCCAAAGCATAGGTACCGCGACGACTGCTTCCAAAGCATAAGTACCGCGACGTCTGATTTTCAGGCACAGGTACCGTGTTACGACTGCCCATACATTTTATGTAAGTATGAATTTATAAAAATAAGCCTGTGACAGTTCTGTTATATTAACTGTCACAGGCTTATTTTTTAAACACTGGGTTCCTGCTGGGTGATGCAATGGATATTGCCGCCGCCGTAGACGATCTCCCTGGTATAGACGCCCACCACCTTTCGCTCCGGAAAGATTTCCTGCAACTGTTTAATAGCCAGCCCATCATTTTCATCGCCGTACTGGGGCACGATGACGCCGCCGTTCACCAGCAGGAAATTTACATAAGAAGCAATACACAAATCTCCTACTTTTCGCTCCTTGGCATCCCGGCTGCGGTCAATGGCATAATTTTCTCCGATACATACCGGCTTTTGGGGACAGCACAGTTTGTGGATCTTTAATCTGCGTCCCCTTGCATCCTCCATTTGAGCCAGCCGCCTCTGGGCATCTTTGGCCGCCTTATAAAAAGGGTGTGCCGGATCCTGGGTATCAATACAGATCACTTCACCGGGCCTTGCAAAGCAGGCCACGTCATCTACGTGACCATTGGTCTCCTCCGGATCGATGCCGTCTCCCAGCCACAACACCTTATCCGCTCCCAGATAATCCTTCAGATTTTCCTCTATCTCCTGCTTTGACAGATGAGGGTTTCTGCCCTTGCTCAAAAGACACATCTCCGTGGTCAGCACCGTCCCCTCTCCGTCCACATGGAAGGAGCCTCCCTCCAGCACAAAGCCTTCCGTCCGGTAAGAATCCGCACCTGCCAATTCCGCGATCTTCTCCGCTACCCGGTCATCCTTATCCCAGGGAAAAAATAAGCCGTCCGTCAGGCCTCCCCAGGCATTAAATGTCCAATCGCAGGCCCGCAGGCCGCCCTGACCGTTTACCAGAAAAGAGGGGCCGCTGTCTCTGGCCCAGGCGTCGTTGGTAGAGATCTCCACCACCTTGATCTCCTCCGGCAGCATGGACCGGCAGTTTTCATATTGGCTGTCGGATACCCCCATTACCACCGGCTCAAAAGCAGCAATGGCCTTTGCCACCTCTGCATAAGCCCGCTGGGCAGGCTTTGCCCCATCCCGCCAGGTGTCCGTCCGCTCCGGCCAGAGCATAAAGATCCGCTTCTGGGACGCAAATTCTCCCGGCATGTGATAACCGTCCTGTTTCGGGGTGCTTCCTATGATTCTCTTAGCCATGATCTCCTCCTTATGCCGCGATCTATTGCGACAGATTAAAAATTTCGCACAGCAAATTCTTCGATGTGTTCCTCGCCAAAAAGTTGCTGTAATGGTATTGTGCTGATGTTGTTCTGATGCTGTATCGATGCCGCCCCAACGAACAAATGGCAGCGCCGGACAGCATCCGAATGAAAAAATTATAGTTCAGCTCCCGGCAGCTAAAGTTCAGCCCATAGTCGGGCGGCGTCTGAACTATAACAAGAAATATTGCGCTTTTCTTTGATAACTACTGTTGCATTTGTAAAAGCAGTGCTATATTGTTAGGCGGATATAACTTATCCCGTCGTTATTTAGGCGGATATAACTTATCCCGTCATTATACAAGCTCGTTAAGAATGGAGATCACCTATGTTATCCGTCCGCTGGAATGAAGATGAAAAAAATGAATTTTATAACTGCCTGCAGGGCTGGAATGACACGCCTCAGGCTCTTTCCATGAAGACCTTTATACAGCACGGCCGTGTCACCACCTATGATCACTGCATGTCCGTGGCCAGACTCTCCTACCTCATGAACCGCCGCATGCACCTGAATGCCGACGAGACCAGTCTGGTGCGGGGCGCCTTTCTCCATGATTTCTACCTCTACGACTGGCATCATTGCCGGGAACAGGTCGGCCGCTGGCACGGCTTTCGCCATCCGGGCATTGCCCTTAAGAAAGCAGAAACCCTCTATCCCTTAAATGACAGAGAACGCAACATCATCCGCAGCCACATGTGGCCCCTGACCATTCACGTCCTTCCCACCTGCCGGGAAGCCGCCGTCGTCTGCGTCGCCGATAAACTCTGCTCCACCAAAGAGACACTGCTGAAACGATAAAAAAAGGACGCCCACGGTATCCTGTCAGCTTTGACAGATCCATGTGTGTCCTCTTTTTTTGCATTATATATGGTTTCCTTAGGCAGTGCAAGCCTTTCGGAAGTTACAGCTCAATCGTCATACTCACTCTGTTACAATTCAGTCGCCATTCTCACCCCGTTACAGTTTAAGGGAGTTCGGATCGATAGCGACACACAAAACGTAATGCACCGGAGCGCGGCAGAATGGCTCGCATCCTTTGCGCTGCGCGCCAGTTTTGCATGATCTGCATCGAAGCCGCAGGATGGTATCGGGCACG
>CAVBJS010000077.1:0-9929 GCA_963596015.1 Bacteroidaceae bacterium | reverse complement strand
TTTACGGCATCAATGCCGTTTGAAAGAAATGCCATCAGGCATTTCTTTCAAACTTTACCTCTCTTACTGTTATTTATTGCGATAACGTGAGGAGAATCCGCACAGGCGAATTCTCCGATGCGATCATGCATCGATGACGTCTGTGACATCTTTTAAATCGCTAAAATGCAATCGAACATTTTCCACACATTACCGTTATTATAAAAATCACCGCAATATTTGACAACCTGCGTACAACACTTTTTTCAGAAAATTCTATGTCGGGCGACAGGTTGACGTGACGTCTGAGCCGTAACTATGTCTGTGCTATGCGTCCCTGGATGCATTTTTCGATGCGATTCTCCGCCATCACAAGCATGCAGCCGGTGACCCCGGAAAAAATCCCTGCTCCGGAATACTTACCATATCCGAAGCAGGGTATCGTTTATCTTTGTTCTTCCTCTTTATTCTTTCTGCGTTTAAACAAAATAAAGATGATAAAGCCAAGCAACACTGCCAGAATCCAGATCAGGATCAGGTAGATCCAGAGCCTCTGTCCCTTTAGCTCTGTATTTTGGCTCTCTTCATTCTCTCCGGCTCTATTCTCTGCCAGATCGTTTTCGTCTGTACTTACCTGCTCACCTTCCGATGGGATAGCAGATCTCTCCGCATCAGAGGATTCCTCTGTGGTGCTTATATCTGTACTCTCCTCTGTGGTTGACGTCTTTGGTGTGGAGGCGTCATCTGTATTCTGACCGCTCCTTGAACTGCTGCTCTTGCCCTGGGATGTCTTTGCAGTAGAGGTTCCTGTGTTATTGCTGCCGGCTGTGGTTCCCGACAGAGCCTGCGTATCTGTGGCAGCAGAAACTGCTGTAATAGGTACATTACCTACACCGGTGGACGCCGTCGTCATTGCCGTCTTACTCTTGTCTCCGGATGCTGTTGCATTTCCGGAAGGGGTATTTCCGGAAGAGGTACCACCTCCGGAGCCGTTGCCGGAAGAACTGTTTTCCGATGCACCGCCTCCTGCCGAATCGCTGCCGGAGGAGCTGTTTTCCGATGCACTGTCTCCTGCAGAACTACTGCCGGAGGAGCTACCGCCGGAGGAACTGCTACCGGAAGAACTGCCGCCGGAGGAACTGCTACCGGAGGGACTGTCGCCGGAAGAACTGCCGCCGGAAGAGCTGTCACCGGAGGAACTGCTACCGGAGGAACTGTCGCCGGAAGAGCTGTCACCGGAGGAACTGTCACCGGATTCGCCGTCATTGCTTTCCTCATCTGCCTCGATCTGGACATTCCAAACATATGGTGTCTGTGCGCAGCCACAGTTGTCTTCCTCATCCTTCCATGTTGCGCAGACCAGATATCCGGTCTTCTCTCCCTTTTGCAGTTCATTTATTTGATAGATCTTGTATTTAATGCCCCGGTACTTGATCGTATTATCTGTCATCTCCGCACCATCGATGGCATTTCCCAGCGGATACTTTTCCCCGGATACCATGATAAACTGATCACCGGGATGCAATTTCTCATCCGACGCTACTTTTTCCCCTACTTTACGATTCTCTATATGATAAAGCTCCATTGTCGCTTTGGCCAGAGTCTCCTCGGAAGGGATCTGATGGATAATGTCAAAAGTAGCTGTCTTACTATCATCAGTCAATCTGACATTTTCTACTGTATGATGATCCACTGTGAACTGGGTATCACCTGTAAACACAGCATTATTTTTTTCATCTATAGTGACCTGTACGGTGCAGCGATAGGTATTGCCCGGTGAGAATACATCCGTATTCTCCATATCCACCCAATCTTCCGGATCAGAAGAAGTTTTTACTTTCCAGTCATATACCTGGAAATCATATCTTCCGATTCCATTCGCCTGCAATGCTGCCTGCAGATTAGTTCCCACTGCCTCTACATTGCGCTTAGCGGTTTCGTAGTATTCTGACCAGTTTTTTTCTGCAGGTATCCCTTTGTCGATACGAAAATAATTCATGGCATCATAGGAAATCTCTAAGATCGGAATCTGATATACCGATGCCTCAGCTGCATCTGTTTTCATAATGATCGCATAGATCGCTTTGTTTTTT
Source organism: Bacteroidaceae bacterium (assembly GCA_963596015.1). GTDB lineage: Bacteria > Bacillota > Clostridia > Lachnospirales > Lachnospiraceae > CAG-791. The sequence goes on along the minus strand of CAVBJS010000077.1, from coordinate 7,857 downwards.
TCGGTTGCCTCATCATAGCATATAAATTTCAGTGCATAATAGTGACCCATTTTCAGCCCTGTAGTATCCATCACATAGCTATATATGCTTCCTCTTATGTCATAATCCCCTCTCGAAACTCTGTCGTAAGTAGGAGTGACATCTTCGAACACCGTTTCTTTAGCATCCTCAGCTGAACAGATCTCATAGCCATCTTTGTCTTCCAAAATATCCGAGTAGTTTTCGGCATCCTTTACTATGTGAAGACCATCCGGTACTGTTTCTCCCAGATCATAGCAATAGAGAGACAACTGGCATCGGGCATTGGTATATTTATCAGCATGCAGCTGATCATACACAATTTGCATGGACAGGCTGCGGTTTGTGTTGGTTATGGTATAGTCCTGCTCTGCACTTTGGGCCGTCAGCTGCATCGGTGATCTGAGACTGAAAGCATCCGCATCAATCTCATCCTTCTGTCCATCTTTCATCATGGTATAAAAGCTGAGCATGCCATAGTTACCCATGGTGTTATCATCGTTGTATTCCCAGATCTTCAGACAGAAGGGATTCCTATATCCATCCGAAATCCCATCTATGAAATCCTCGGAAGTGAAGGTAAAGGAAACAGTATGGGATCCATCATACGGTTCTAATCTCTGGCAGTTATCATCATTATCATAATAGCCATTTTCTACCTTTCCTAAATTTGAATCTGTGGTATAGGCATATGTTCGGTTTTCCAATGCATATACACTGCCGTCTATCTTAATGGCATGATTCGTCAGATTCTTAACCTCTGCTTTAACCGTGATCTCCCCGTTTTCGCTTACCTCTACGTTTTTACTGGCTATACTGCATGAGAAGGAAGCGGGCCTTCCTATCTCTTCATTGTCCGCGTATGTAAAGAGTACATCCTCACAGCCTGACGGATAAATGGTAGGTGTAGAAGTAAGGGCACACTCATTCTTAAAATAATTCTCTAATTCTGCCATGGTGATCTGACCATCGCCTTTGTAACCACTTCTGCTGTTTCCACCTGTCGCTTCGGTATCGGCTGCATATACATTGTAATTACTGTTGTTCCGGTCATAGCCCATAGCGTGGCCGAAAACAGCAACCGTTTCTCCGCCGTTTTCCACATCTGACCAACCGGTCTCCTGCTGATTGGCTGCCGTAATGAAATAATACCGGGGCGGATCGACAGTCTTGACGGTTTTAGCACTTTCCTCATCGGCCGCCTTCTTTTCTGAAGAGCCTTCTTCTGTGGATGACGATGCACTGCTGCTTCCGGTGGAATCCTTTCCTGCTTCATCCTTATCTGTTGCAGTGGAGGATGATGCCCCACTCTCTGAGAAAGCACTTTCCTGCCCGGCATTCTCCCCGCCGGCAGACCCTGTTGCTGCCTGGGAGCTTTCCATGTTCCCTTGCCGGCTGCCTGAATTCTCCGAGGATGCGGACTGGTAGGTGACAGCTTTATCCTCGGATGAGGCACTGCCTGCTGCGTCCTGCACACCGGATGCAACCGCTGCCACTGCAGCTGCCTTTACTTTAGGGAAGGATACTTTTTTGGTGATAACGCCATCTGTGTCAATAGCCTTGGTGATACTCTTTTCTTCGGAAGCGTTCTCTGCGGATGTACTTTCTACGGAATCATTTTCTGCGGACGAATTGTCTGCGGATGTCGTCCCTGCCTTGCTGCTTTCTGAAGAGGATTTTTCTTCGCCTGCAGCCTCGGCAGTTGTCTTTTCGGCTGCAGAAACTTCTGTGGTCTGACCGCTTGCTGCATTCTCTGTTGTCTTGTCAGCGGCTGATGCTTCTGCTGTCTTGTCCGCTGCTGCACTCTCTGTCGTCTTGCCGGTTTCGGAAGTCTCTGCCTCAGCCTTCTCTTTTGATGTGTCAGCTTTGGATTTTTCTGCGGAAGAATTCTCGGTTGCTTTTTCAATATTCTTCTTTACCGATGCATCCTTTGCACTGCTCTCCTCTGTGCTCTTTTCCTCTACCGTATATTCATGTGACAAAAACTCGTCTATAAAAGCAGTGTCTGAAAAACTGCCCTGCACTTCCTGACCGTCTTCGAACTCAGAGGCTGTCATGATCGTGCCGCCGGAATGGCAGGCACTGATCAGGACCAATACTCTTCCCTGCAACTTATCCAGTTGCTCCCGCAGTTCCGGTGCAAAGATATTATTGACACCGCCCGCTGCCAGATAACTGGTTCCGTCCATATTTATGCCGCCATGGCCGGAATAGGCAATGACTGTCAGAGAATTCTCATCCGTCTTCTCCGCCATTTCACTGATCCTTGCCCATATAGCTGACTTACGATCCTCATTACTATCCTCCGGTATCTCATAGGTTGTAATATTACTACTGTCAAATTCGTTGGTCTTGGCCAGGATCGCCTCTAAAGCAGCTGCATCATCCCTAGGTGCACCATCAAGAGACTTTGCGTCCAGATACAGCAGCAGTGCCTGATTGATCCCGGTAGTCTGGGATTCCTCCGCTTGGACGACCATAGTTGCCGGCTGCCAGGTCAGCAATTGTGTCACCGCCACGCCAATGCTAAGCAACAAGGCGGCAGCCCGTTTTCTAAGTTCCTTTCTTTTCATACTCTCTCCTATTTCGCAAATTATTGCGGTTGCTGCAACATGAGGAGAATCTCGCATAGGCGAATTCTCTCATGTGAACACGCACGAATGACAGTTACGCCATTCATGCAGTAAAAATAACGAGCATTCTGTATAAAAGCTAAAACGCTTACTGAATCGCCGCTAAGATCTATATTATTATAAATACTACAAAAGCAGTTGAAAATCTATATACAACACTTTATCTCAGGAAACCCTGTTATTTTCCATCTCATAGACTACATCCGCCACCTGCATGGTGGAGGCTCTGTGGGAAACCAGGACCACTGTTTTCTCCCGGCAGGTTTCCTGCAAGGCCTTCAGGATAATGCCTTCATTTAAGGAATCCAGGTTCGAGGTGGGCTCATCCAGCAATAAAAGGTCTGCATCGTGCAAGAAGGCTCTGGCGATACCGATCCGCTGTCGCTCGCCTCCCGAGAGGGTCTCTCCCAGTTCTCCCACTTCCGTATCATAGCCCTTGGGAAGGGTCATGACGAAATCATGAATGGAAGCCTTCTTGGCTGCCTCCATGATCTCCTCCCGGCTCGCCCCGGGTTTGGCTATAGCGATGTTATTGCCAATGGAATCGTGAAACAAGTGAGTCTCCTGGGTGACGTAGCTTTCCATATCCCGCAGCTCTTTGGTCGGCATTGTTCTTACATCCCTGCCATCTACGCTGATGTGCCCTTCCTGTACATCCCAAAACCGCATCAGCAGCTTTAAAAAGGTAGATTTGCCGGATCCGCTGGCGCCGTGAATGCCTGTGATCTTCCCCGGCTGAAGCTGCAGGGAGCAATCCTTTAAGATCGTCTCCTGCTCATAGGCAAAGGTCACATTCTCGGCACCGGCGCCGGAAAAGACTTCTGCCGGTGCTTTCTTTCCTTCACCGGGTATCTCTTCCACCAGCGGGTTTTCTTCTAATAAAGAAAGCACCCTCTCTCCGCTGGCCAGGGTCTGGCTTAAGTTATTGGAAAGACTGGCCAGTGCCACCACCGGGCCAAAGGAGCCCATCATGGCGATCGTACAGGTCAGCACTCCTTCAAAGCCCATATTCCCTCTTTGATACAGGAAAATGGTCAACGCCAGCATAGCAAAGGAGGAAAGCAGGATCACGGCGTTGGTAAGGGAGCGCTGGGCGCCTTCCCTTTTGCTTAAAGCTTTCTGCAGGCCTGCCAGCTCTACAGAGCGCTCCGCCATCTGCTTTTTCCTTTTCTCACCCTGTCCGTACTGGATCGTCTCATCGATGCCCCGCAGGGAATCCAGCACAAAGCTGTTCAATTCTCCAAAACCGGTGCGAAAGGCCATGCCGGTCTGACTGCTGCATCTCCCATTCCATACGGGAATGACCACACCCACTATGAGATAGGCTGCCATAGCCAGAAGCCCTGCCCCGGGATGATAACTTCCCATGAAGATCACCATGATCAGAGACGTCAGAAATGCAATGGCGATAGGGGAAATGGTATGGGCATAAAAAACTTCCAGCAATTCGATGTCTGTGGTGATAATGGAAACCAGATTTCCCTTATCCCGCCCCTCTAGCTTAGCCGGGCAAAGCTTTCGCAGCGCCGCAAACACCTTATGGCGGATAATAGCCAGCAGCTTAAAGGCAATATAATGATTGCAATACTGCTCCCCATAATGAAGGATGCCCCTGAGAAAAGCGGTCACGATCATGACGATCAGTATTGTTTTCACCGGCAGGTGTAACAGCAAGGCATCCTTCCGGATCATATCCACACCGGTCATGCCTGCATGCAGTCCGTGAAGGATGACCTGTCCTGCCAGGATGGTCAGAAAAATAGCGCACAGATAACCGATGGTTCCCAGGCAGATAGCCACCAGCATGATCGGCAGCAACGGTTTTACCAGTCCGATCAGACTTCCCATGATCCGGATAGCGCTCCTGCGCTTAGGCGGATTCAAATGCTCATTCATAAATAAAATCCTTCCTATAATGTTTCCTATAATGTTCCCTATAATGTTTCTTGTAATGTTAAGCACTTCCTTACGTAATGGAACATTGTCTCAGGCCGTTTCTCTCTTTCCGTAATTTTCCAGATACATCTGGCTCTCGTAAAGATGTCGGTAAGCTCCGTTTTCCTGTATCAGGGATGCATGGTTTCCACTCTCCCGAATGATACCGTCCTGCAGGAAATAAATTCTGTCTGCCCCTACCACGTTAGCCAGTCTGTGGGAAATAAGCAGTACCGTCTTAGTTTGGGCCAGTTCGTGGATTACTTCCATGATCAGCTCTTCGCTCTCTCTGTCAATATTGGACGCCGCTTCGTCAAATATATAAATTTCCACGCCTTCCTTCAGCAGTGCTCTGGCGATAGCCAGTCTCTGGCGCTGTCCGCCGGACAGATTGACTGCCTTTTCCGATAATTTTGTTTCCAATCCTTCCTGGGTTTGCAGAAAGCCCAGCAGATTTACTTTTTGCAGCACATCTTCCATCTCCTGCTTTGTGGCATCCGGCTTGGCCATCCTGAGATTATCCGCTACCGTTCCTTTAAAAAGATAGCTGTCATGACGTACCAGCAGGATGTGCTGCATCAGTGCTTCCTCGCTGATCTGGGGCAGCGGACTGCCGCCCACGGTGATCTCTCCAGTATACCCCCGGTGTTTTCCCGCCAGAATGCCTGCGATGGTACTTTTTCCGCATCCGGACTCTCCCACCAGAGATACAAAGCTGCCTGCCGGCAACTTAAGTGTGATCCCCTTTAAGATCTCTCTATCCTCTTCATAGGAAAAATGCACTTCTTTAAACACCACGTCCAGAGGCCCTTCCGGCAGTGCCTGGTTTCCCCGCTCCGGCACAGGCAGATCCAGGATCTTAAAGATCCTGTCGCTGGCCGCCATGCCGTTCATGGCGATATGGAAATAAGATCCCAGCAAACGCAGGGGCAGGAAAAACTCACTGGCCAACAGAATAATACACAACGCCGACGGCGCGGTGATATTTCCCTTCAAAAATTCAGATACCGCCACTGCCATACCGATGGCCGCTCCCCCATAGGCCACAATATCCATAACGCTGGTGGAATTAAGCTGCATGGTCAACACCTTCATGGTGATCCGGCGGAAATTCTGGGACTCTTCGTCCATCTCCCGGGCCTTTTGTTCGTCTGCCTGATAGATCTTCAGAGTGGTGAGACCCTGCAGATTTTCCAGGAAGGAATCCCCCAAGCCGGTATAGAGACTCCAGTATTTATTCAACAGCTTCTTCGCGATCTTCTGCACGGCCACGATGGAAATGGGGATCAAAGGCACGCAAATCAGCAGAATCACGCTGGCCTTCATGCTTACCCGGCACAATATGATAAATAAGGTCACCGGCGCCAGCAGACTGTAGAAAAGTTGGGGCAGATATTTGCCAAAATAGGTCTCCAGCTGCTCCACTCCCTCCGTGGCCACCTGCACCACCTCCGAGGAGGATACCTGCTCACTGTAGGAAGCCCCTAACTGCAGCATTTTTTCATAAAGCTTTTCCCGCAGGATGCGCTTGACATCTACACAGGCCAGATAGGAAGACCTGGCGCTCATCCGATCACACCGTATGCGGATTACCACAGCCAGTGCCAGGATCAGCATCGTTCCTCCGCTATTCTCCAATGTCAAACTCTGCGTCATTACCTGCTCCAACAAAGCGGCAATGGAGAAAACCACCGCCACCTGGGAAAGCAGGGCGATCCATTGCCACAAGATCGTAAAAACAATATATTTTCTGGCATGGGCCAGCAGTGCTACCAATCTTTTTTTGATCATACCTATATCATGCTTACCTTTCTATGTCGCAGCTTGTCTGCGGCAACGTAAGGAGGATTTCCCGCAGGCGAATCCTCCGATGGGATACTCACCTATGACGTTTACGGCATAGGCGTCACTTGAACGAAATACTATCATGCATTTCTTTCAGATCAATTTTTTCTTTTCTATTTCTGACTGCTTTTTTCCTTTTTGCTGCATAGCAAATGCCATATGGCAAGTATGGGGTGATACAGCAGCATCCTGGGGCCTGAATAACGCATGACTTTTCGAATCTCTTCCCGCATTTCCGGCTTATAACAATGTACCTTGCAATTGGAACAGAACGTCTTCTCTTCCATAAAAGGGCATTTTTGGCTTCTTTGTCCGGCATACTCTGAAAGAGCCTGGCAGGAAGGGCAAAGTGCCCCTGCCTGGCCGTATTCCTTCGGATGGTTCTTTCGGCAATACAGCCGGATCATTTCCTCTACTACGTATTGCTCCTTCTGTCGCTTTTTTTCAATCTTCTCCGGAGTAGTTTTCTTCGGATTTATTTTTACCGGGTTTAATTTTTCGGAACTTGATTTCTCTGAATTGATTTTCTCCGAATTTGTTTTCTTCGAATTCTCTATAGTTGTCATATTTCACCTTTCTATGTCGCAATATAACGACTCCACGAGAATGATTTTGAAAAGCCGACGACTCCGCGAAAACGACTTTGAAAAGCCAACGACTCCGCGAAAACGACTTTGAAAAGCCAACGACTCCGCGAGGACAACTTTGAAAAGTCGACGACTCCGCGAGGACGACTTTGAAAAGTCGACGACTCCGCCAGAATGACTTTGAAAAGTTGAAGTCCTCGATGCCATCCTTCACGAACGGCGTTTAGGGCATCCGTGCAAATTAAAAGAAATGCGTATGGCATTTCTTTTAATTTGCAGCTCTAAGCCCTATGTACTTTTCTGAGGAATGCCTCCAGTCCTTCCCTAAGATCCTCGTAAGTCTCGTCAAAGTTCCCCGTATACCAGGGATCCGCAATATCCCGGGGATGTTCCGTATGATCCAGCACCCGGCAGATCTTCTGCTGGGGATCTCCACCCGCTATCCTGATCATATTGCGGATATTGGCACTGTCCATTCCCAGCAGGTGATCGAAGGCCTGATAATCCTTCCTCGTCATCTGCCGCGCCCTGTGATCTCCGCAGGGAATACCCTCTCTTTTCAGCTTTTCCCTGGTGCCGTAGTGGACACCGTTACCGATCTCCTCCGTGCTGGTCGCTGCAGAATCAATGATAAATTCATCCTCTCTGCCTGCCCGGCGCACCATGTCTTTTAACATATATTCTGCCATTGTCGAGCGACAGATATTGCCGTGGCAGACGAATAGGACCTTTATCATTAATCCAAAACCTCGATTTTCTTTTATTTTCGGTCATTTTACTTAATCTGAATTATTCATCCCGATAGGGACAACGCGGCTGAAAGCCGCATAACTACTACA
>CAVBJS010000076.1:0-10469 GCA_963596015.1 Bacteroidaceae bacterium | reverse complement strand
GATGGCTGCGCCATCTGGAACGCATGCGGCGATAGCCGCATGCCTCCCTGCAATGATTTACTTCGCAAATGACAGGGCAGTTCAGAATGGCTTCGCCATTCTGAACGCATGCGGCGATAGCCGCATGCCTCCCTGCAATGGTCTACTCTACAAATAACAGGGCAGTTCAGAATGGCTGCGCCATTCTGAACGCATGCGGCGATAGCCGCATGCCTCCAAGAAGAAATGCACAAAAATCCTTATGAATAAGGATTTTGTGCCTTTCTTCTTGGAGTCGCCCTGTTATTTGCTACCGCAGCAGTTTTTATATTTCTTCCCGCTTCCGCACGGGCAGGGGTCGTTGGGGTAGACTTTCTTTTCTACTTTTTTGACGGGTTCTTTGACAGCGGTGTCGTCTTTGTTGGTGCCGGTGACTTTGGCTACCTGTTCACGCTCTACCTTCTGCTCTACGTGTACGTGGAACAGCAGGCGGACGGTATCGTCCATGATGTTCTGGGTCATCTCATTGAACATTTCGTAGCCGGACATCTTATATTCTACCAACGGATCTCTCTGGCCATAAGCCTGCAGGCCGATGCCCTGGCGGAGCTGTTCCATGTCGTCGATGTGATCCATCCACTTTTTGTCGATGACTTTTAACAGTACTACGCGCTCCAGCTCACGGATCGCTTCCGGCTCCGGGAATTCAGCCTCTTTGCTCTCATAGAGCTTGACTGCCTCTTCCTTAAGCTGCTGTTTTAAGCCGTTCTTCGTGCGGTCCTTGATGCGGCCGCGGTTGATGACCTGCAGCGGTACCAGAGGAAGCAGCAGCTGATTTAATTCTGTCAGGTTCCAGTCGTCGCTGGCTGTATCATCTCCGACGCTGGTATCTACCGCATTTTCCACGATATCTGTGATCATCTTGTAGATGGAATCCCGCATGGAATCGCCGTTTAATACCCGGCGTCTCTCATCGTAGATGATCTCTCTCTGCTCATTCATGACCTGGTCATAATCCAGCAGGTTCTTACGGATACCGAAGTTATTGATCTCGATCTTCTTCTGTGCCTGCTCGATGGCCTTGGTCAGGGACTTATGGGCGATCTCCTGTCCTTCCGGAATACCCAGGGCGTTGAACATGGTGATCATACGCTCTGATCCGAACAGACGCATCAGGTCATCTTCCAGGGAAATGTAAAACTTGGATTCACCCGGATCACCCTGACGTCCGGAACGACCGCGCAGCTGGTTATCGATACGGCGGCTTTCATGGCGCTCGGTGCCGATGATCTTTAATCCGCCGGCTGCCTTTGCCTCGTCGTCCAACTTGATATCGGTACCACGGCCTGCCATGTTGGTGGCAATGGTCACGGCGCCGTGCTGTCCGGCCTGTGCTACGATCTCAGCCTCCAGCTCATGATACTTGGCGTTCAACACGTTGTGCTGGATGCCCTCCCGGCGCAGCATGCCGGAAAGTTCCTCGGAAGCCTCGATGGTGATCGTACCTACCAGCACCGGCTGTCCCTTGGCATGTGCCTCTTTGACAGCCTCCACGATAGCCTGCTTCTTTTCCTTCTTGGTCTTATAAACCGCATCCTGCAGATCCTGACGAGCAATGGGCTTGTTGGTGGGGATCTCGATAACGTCCATGCCGTAGATATCTCTGAATTCCTTCTCTTCCGTCAATGCGGTACCGGTCATGCCGGCCTTCTTATCGAACTTGTTAAAGAAGTTCTGGAAGGTAATGGTAGCTAAGGTCTTGCTCTCTCTCTTAACCTTTACATGCTCCTTGGCCTCGATAGCCTGGTGCAGTCCATCCGAATACCGTCTGCCCGGCATAACACGGCCGGTAAACTCATCTACGATCATGACCTGATCGTCCTTGACGATATAGTCATGGTCTTTGGCCATCAGGTTATTAGCCCGCAGTGCCAGAATGATGCAATGCTGGATCTCCAGATTTTCCGGATCTGCCAGGTTTTTCAGGTGGAAGAATTTCTCTACCTTCTCCACACCATCGGCAGTCAGGTTTACAACCTTATCTTTCTCGTTAACGATGAAATCGCCGGTCTCTTCCCTCTCAACGCCCATGATGGCATCGATCTTGGTCAGATCCTCCATATCCTCGCCCCGGGTCATCTGCTTAGCCAGAATGTCGCAGGCCTCGTAGATCTTGGTGGACTTGCCGGACTGTCCGGAAATGATCAAAGGTGTACGGGCTTCATCGATCAGGATGGAGTCCACCTCATCGATGATGGCAAAGTGGAGATCCCGAAGCACCAGCTGTTCCTTGTAGATGGCCATGTTATCACGCAGGTAATCAAAGCCAAGCTCATTATTCGTCACATAGGTGATGTCACAGTTATAAGCAGCCTTGCGCTCCTGGGCATTCATGCTGTTGAGCACTACGCCTACGGTAAGGCCCATAAACTCATACACCTGTCCCATCCACTCTGCGTCACGCTTGGCCAGATAATCATTGACCGTGACTACATGAACGCCTTTACCTTCCAGCGCATTCAAGTAAGTAGGCAGTGTAGCCACCAGGGTCTTACCTTCACCGGTCTTCATCTCTGCGATACGGCCCTGATGCAGGATGATACCGCCGATCAGCTGTACCTCAAAGGGCTCCATGCCCACTGCTCTCTTGGCACCCTCCCGTACCGCTGCATAAGCCTCCGGCAGGATACCATCCAGTGTTTCTCCCTCACTCAGACGTTTTCTGAATTCCTTTGTCTTGTCACGCAGCTCCTCGTCGGAGAGTGCCTGCATGGCAGGACGAAGATCCTCGATCTTCTTCACCAGCGGACGAATTCTCTTTACCTCGCGCTCACTGTGAGAGCCGAAAATCTTATCTGTAACCTTTGACATACAAAAATCCTCATTTCTGAGCAGATCCGTGCAAAAACGGCAAATTTCTTTTCTTCCCTCTGCCGCAGCGCTGTCTGTCCTGCTCAAAAACAAACCGCCGTGCAAAGTCAAAAGTCAGCCCTCTGCCGCAGCATGCCGCAGCAGCGGCTGACTCTTTATTTCGTTACTGTTATAACCTACAGTTCTCAGGGGAGCAATACTTTGAGAAGCATTTTACATATTTTTAACTTTCTGCTGTTACTGTTCATACGCCGCCGAATGGCGGGTAGCAAAGCAGCAACGCCCTGCTCTTCTTAGTACTGCTTTGCCTCTTCTTCGCCCTTCATGACACGAAGTGCACCCTGTGCCAGTGCCAGCAGCTCATCCTCGCCGGGATAAACGGTAACCGGTGCGATAAAGGAAAGGCTCTCTGTCAGGCTGTCTGTCACATACTTGGAATAGGCGATACCGCCGGTGATGATGATCTGATCTACCTTGCCCTTTAATACCGCTGCCTCAGCGCCCGCATTCTTGGACATCTGGAAAAGGAAAGCATCGAAGACCAGCTTAGCCTTCTCTCCCTGCTCGCCGCCTTCTTCCATCATCTTTAATACGTCTCTGGCATCGTTGGTGCCAAGGTATGCATTGAAACCGCCGTTGCCTACAAATCTCTTGTAAACTTCCTTCTCGGTCAGGCCGCTGTGGAAGCACATCTTGATCAGAGCGCCGGAAGGAACGCCGCCGGTACGCTCCGGAGAAAATGCACCATCGCCGTCCAGTGCGTTAAATACATCGATAACACGGCCATGATCATGCGCGCCTACGGAAACACCGCCGCCCATGTGGATCACGATCAGGTTCATATCCTCATATTTGCGGTTCTGCTCCTTGGCAAAGCGGCGTGCTACTGCCTTCTGGTTCAGCGCATGGAAGATACTTACACGCTGGATCTCCGGAATACCGGACAGTCTGGCTACGTCACAGAGCTCATCTACCACTACCGGGTCTACGATATAGCTGGGAACGCCGATCAGATCTGCGATCTCCTTTGCAAGAAGGCCGCCCAGGTTGGAGGCATGCTGACCGGAAACACCCTTTCTAAGATCCTCTAACAGCGCATCGGTGATGGCGTATGTACCGCCGGCGATGGGCTTTAACATACCGCCGCGGCCTACGATCACATCAAAGCTGTTTACATCGATGTCATGCTCCTTTAATGCCTCCAGAATGATGTCCTTGCGGAAATCCTTCTGGTCTACGATGGTGGCATAGGATGCGATCTCTTCTGTGGAGTGGCGCAGGGTCTTGTCAAATACAAGCTCTTCGTCTTCAAATACACCGATCTTTGTAGAAGTGGAACCAGGATTGATAATTAAGCTCTTGATCATTTTAACCCCTTTCTGCCGCAATCCATTGCGGCAGCACGAAGAGAATCTCGCCAAGGCGAATTCTCCATACAATCACATTTTATAGTGCTTATTACTTACTCTGCTTCTGTAAATGCTCTGCTACCACTGCTGCTAATGCGATGGAATTGATCTTGGTCTCAAAGCTGTCGGAGCGGGAAGTCAGGATAACCGGTGCCTTGGTGCCTGTCAGGATGCAGCCGTTCTTAAAGTTGGAAAGACGAACGATGGTCTTGTAAACCAGGTTGCCTGCGTGAATGTCGGGGAAAAGCAGAATGTCTGCATCGCCTACGATCTTTCTCTTATCTGCGCCGTCCTTGTGCTGTGCAGCGGTAGGATCGATAGCAAGATCCATGGAAAGAGGTCCGTCTACGATGCAATCCTTGATGCGGCCATCCTCATTCCACTTGGTCAGCTGCGCAGCCTCTACGGTAACAGGCATCTTTTCATTGACTACTTCTACGGCAGCAAGAGGAGCTACCTTAGGCATTTCCACGCCGCAGGCCTTTGCTACTTCTACGGTATAGTTGATGATGGTCTCTTTGTCTTCCAGGGTAGGATAAGGCATGAAAGCTACGTCTGTTAAGAACAACAGTCTCTTGATCCCCTCGATCTCAAACACGCATACATGGGAAAGTGTCTTGCCGGTGCGCAGACCCACTTCCTTATTCAGGACGCTGCGAAGGAAGGTCTTGGAAGAGAGCTTGCCCTTCATATACATATCAGCCTTGCCGTCGTGTACAAGGGACACTGCTTTCAGTGCTGCCTGCTCATCGTCCTTCTCATCGATGATCTCCATCTTGGAAAGATCAATGCCCAGTCCTCTGGCAATGTCTCTGATCTTATTCTCGTCACCTACCAGAATGGGGTCGGCAATGTCTCTGTTCTGTGCTTCTGCTACTGCTTCCAGTACGGGTTCATCCGCTGCAGCCGCTACCGCCAGCTTTTTTTTGGAGCACTTGCCCACCTGTGCGAGAATGTCGTCAAATGTTTCACTCATCTTACCTTTTCCTCCTACTGCCAATTTCATTTCATCCGAGTATCGGATCGTCGTTTGACCGGCGTCTGAGCAGCAACGATCTGCTGCCTTTTTGCTTGTTGTACAGTCCCGACCGCCTGCAGATCTCCTGCCCGCTCCGGTACTGCCTGCCGCCAAAAAGGCCGGCGCTTTCTGTATCCGCACTCTGTATTTTACCGAAAAGATGTAATCCCCCTGTCGTTTCGGCCATACTATCTGTAACTATAGCACAACTGCCGCAGAATGACAACGAAACCTGCCGCCCGGATGCTCTGCTCTCAGCTAAGATTTTACTGTTCAGACACCGGCCGAGCGGCAGGGGCGGCGTGTTTCCGGGTGCAAGCGTCAAACAGTAATACCCATCCACTAGATCAGCTCACAATCCCATACGTCCACGCCGCTGTCCTGGAACACATGGTGTAAGCGTTGGCGCACCTGCTCTTTGGTGACGCCTTTTTTCAGCATACCCTGCAGGAAACCGCCGCCGCCTGCGCCGGAGATCATCCTGCCGTCCAGCAGATCGTCGATGGTAAGGAAGATCTGATCGATACAGGTATTGGTGCTGCCCTGGTCCAGTTTTTTGGAAAGCTCCCAATGCCGATTTAACAGTGCTGTAAAGCCGTCCACGTTGCCACGCTCCAGTTCGAAGCGCATCAGCGCCGACATTTTCTGGATCTCTTCCAGTACATAGACCGCATCGGGATTGGCACCAATGTATCTGCCCACCACATCCCGCAGAAGGTTGCGGGCCAGGCGCCGCTGTCCCGTATAGATCAGGACAAATCTCTCATTCAGCTCCCGGATAGTCTCCGGTGCCAGGCTGATATGCTCTACCTTCAGTACCTGATGAAGGCCGGGCTTGGCGGTAATGTACTTAATGCCTGCAGAAAGACCACCTACCTGATCCTGCCAACCGCCGCCGGTGCTCATGATCTGCTCCATGCAGAGCACATGGTCATAGAGCTCGCTCTCCCCGTATTGCACACCGAAAAAGTCAAACAGTGTCTTTACACAGGCGCCGGCCAGGATACTGCTGGTACCAAGGCCGCTGCCCTTAGGAACCCCGGTCACCTCTGTGGAAAGGAAAATGCCGCCGCCCATACGCTGTAAGATTTCCGCAAGGGTCTTCTCCCGTTCTAAGACTGTGCCGGCTGCGGGAATGATGCCGCAGGCCACCAGTGCCGCCTTTTGCAGCGCAAAGGGATCATAGGGATCGGAGCAGTCCTGTAATCTGTCAAGCTCGGTGAATTCGCCGTGGGTATCCATGTCACGGCTGTCAAAGACTACCTTGTATTCCGGAAGTCTTCGAACGGTCACACATACCGGCAGCTCTCCGTTTAATTTGACAGCGGCATTTAATACCGTGCCGCCATTTTCATTGCAATACGGCGGGGTGTCGCTCCAGCCGCCGCCCCAGTTCACCCGAAGAGGCAGAAGGTTCTGCATCTCTTCATGGGCTATGTGCAGATCCTCTCTGTAAGTAAGGCCGTGCAGCGTTTCCTCCAGAATAGAAGTGCGAATAGCTGCAAAGCACCGGTCCAGATATTTTTCACCCTCAGCGCCGCCGATGATCCGTCCCAGATAATAATAAATCCGCATTTTTTCAGAAAAAGAGGATCCTGCCGCCTTTTGGTCCATCCACTGTCTCTGGAAATCGTCAGGTTTCTCTCCCTGCATCATCTCCATAGCCTGTTCCACCGTGCCTCCTGCTCTGATCAGCTTGATCAGGCTGTCCATCTGCACGATCCTGCGAAGCCGGCTGTTCCACTCCAGTACCGCCTCGGGATCGCATCGGTGAAATCCGTCGCAAAGACTCTCTCTCCCGGCAGAAAGCCAATGGGCCAGATCCTGCTGATATGCCCAGTCAGCTTCTCCTTCCTCTGCCTTTCCTTTTCCCAAAAGCACCGGTGCATGCTTTACCAGGCGATAGAGCAACAGTGCCTCTTCCACCGCTTCTTTTATGCTGTCTCTGGGCACATACAGATCGGCAAACCAAAGATAATGTTCCTGCTGCGGCCACAGCGCCGTGGTTTCCAGGCCATAGGCCTTAAGGAAATCCTCCATGGCCACCCCTAGGAATTTTCCCTCTTCCTCCAGTTTTTCCTTGGGATTATCCAGGATATCGTAGATTCTGACCACAAAACGGCCGTCATTTTGTTTCAGACCGTGCAGCACTACGTGGGAGGGAATGGTCTGCCCCTCGATGGTGACATAGGAAAGCAGCACATCGTCGCCGATCACAGAACCGCTGCGCACATCGCTGTCCTCAAAATAACACCCCTTGCCCACCTTAGCCTGGGCAGAGATCACGCTGTTATAAAGGGCAACCTCCTCGTCCTTTGCAGAGCCTGCCACCTGCCTGGTCCAGCCAAGGCTCTGATAGTCTGCGATCTGTTCATTCATCAGCTTCATGATCTCTCTGGTAGTTCCAAAGTGAATGAACTCAGCCGGAGATAAGCGCAGCAGCTTCATGCGATAAGGCCGCAGCACCTCCCATACCTTTGTCCTGCAGTCATGAAGTTCCTGGCAAAAGCTTCCTTCCGGTTTTTCTTCATAAAACTGTTCCAGAGTGGATTCGCTAGCCAACGGATAGAGGAAATCTCCGTAAAAAGAAAGTCTGGCCTTACTATTTACAAATTCCGCAAATTTCTGTTCATCCGGCTGTCCCTGGGTGCTGATCAAGCTATAGAGAGAAGCCAGCATGGAGGAGGAAAAGATCACCGCACCGGTATCGATATCCACCTTGCCGTGCTCGTTGACTGCCCCTCTGGCTGTCAGGGTTTCCACCGTCTGCTTGTGAAGAAAGCAGGATACATTGCCATCCTCTCCCCGCAGGAACACCCCGTGGTTTTTGCCGGTCTCCACTTCCTTCTTGAAGGAAATAGCCGCAGCCCCTTCTCCGGAAAAGTCGATCTGCAGGGCATTAAAGAGCAGCATCACATCGCCGGAAAGTACCAGCATGCCCTCCTGTATTCTGCCGGGTACGCTGCTCATGCCGATCATGAATTCATCAAAAAGGGTGGAAGGCCGCCCTGTAGGCAGCACTCTGGGCACCGGTGAAAAAAGCTTGCCCAAGGCAGAATACTGGGGTACCCGCTTGGAATCGCCGCCGGAATGGATCACCAGGATCCGTTTTCCCTTAAAATCCGCCTTCTCTTCTCTCCGAGCGATATAGGAAAGCACATTTAACGTAGCTCCGCCGGAGCCCACTCTCTCTCCCTGTGGATCGGGCAGCACCGCAAAATGTGTCCTCTCATCCAGCTCTCCCGCTGCGATCCGTTCCTCTAACTGGAGCCTGAAACCCCTGGCCTGATTTTCATCGGAGGCGGTCAGGATCACATAATCCCATCTCGCAAACTTTTCTCTGTTCTTAGAGCGGATATGGTCATCCCAGGCATCCCGATAGGACTGTGTCAAAAATAAGGAGGTCATATTATTCATGTTTTGCTTCCTCTTTTCCCTTTTTGCGTTATTTTCTGCTTTGCATTATTTCTTTTCAGCATCATTTTGCTTTCCCGAAGATTTTCCGGATGAGTGCTGTATTGTTACCGTCTGTTTATTACTCGATTTTTTTCGGTTTATTTTCTTTTTTTTGGTTTATTTTCGTTTTTTCGGTTTATTTTTGTTTTTTTGGCTTATTTCTCTACTTATGTCACTGTTTATTTTCTTTGTTTCTTATTTGATTTCGTTTATTACTTCTTCATTTCTTCTGCAGATTTTCCCACGCAGCTTTTACTCCCAGGGGCTTTGCAAGATCCCGCAGGCAATACCTACCTTGCCGCCCTGCTGCAGATATTCCTTCATTTTTCTCTGCAATGTGGTCCGGGTCGGCAGAGCAGAAATGACCTCCTGTGTGACGATGCCGTCCTTGCATCCCTCCAGAAGCTTCTGTGCCTGTCCCGGCGCATAATGATAGACCCACTCCAGGTAATCCGCTGCCTCCGGATCCGTCTTCGTGATCATAAAGTTCTTCTGAAACAGCAAGATACGGGAATCAGTCTCCAAAAGCTTTGGCAGCGCCGGTGAAAGGAGCCAGGACTCACACTCCATCGGTGTCTCTTCCCATTCCTTGTAAAACGCAGCCAAAAATAGCTTTGCTTCTCTATAAGACTGTCCCAGTGCTTCTTTGGTCAGTCGGGCATCCGAGGGGATATGGATACTGATCACTTTCCCGTCCCGGTTTTCCAGCAGCTCATACTCCAGGGTACCGATCCTGAAAAGGCAAAGAGAAAGCTGTCTGGGGGTCCAGAACTGTCTGTCAAAGCCGATCTCTCCCTCGGCATCCCAGTATTCTCCCAAAAATCTGGAAAAGCAGGCCATGGTCTGTATGTAGATCTGCTCCGGTATTCCTTTTGCCCGGTATTGGCTGCGGGTATAGGTATCTGCCAGGTGCAGCATCACTGTCAGCATCCGAAGTCCCCGGGGATCCTCTCCCAGCTGCAGCTGCAGTGCCTCTAAGCCTTTCTCCCAGTTTCCCGGCATATGCAGTGCCTCCAGGGACTGTGCCAGCCTGTCATAGGGAATCTGTTTATCCAGCTCCAGGATCAGGCCTGTTGCCTTCTCCGGCATGTTGATCTCTTTCAGTAGATTTTTTAACATAGTTTAACCATCTATCCTGTGTTTCTTAAGATTTACAAAACGCTTTCCACGCTGCATGTACTTCATGCCTATGATCAGTTCTTTGACAAAACAGAAAAAGTGCCCGTGCGGCGTACACAGCTAGTCTTTATTATAACATTATTTTCTTTCCTACAAAACTGTTGATTACGTCTGCATTCTGTGGTGTCTGAACTGTAACCGGCAGGTTACTATGATAAGTTAGTGTCGCCCGGTCATGCACCGGAACGCAGCAGATGTCTCGCACCTTGCACTTTGCGCCGTTTTGCTTTTGATCTGCCTCTCGCCTGCGGATGGCCGGCCCGAACTCGCATCCCCGCCTGATGCGGGGATGCTCAGACAATACGGGCCTATCGTGCCCGCTTTGAAAGCGTGCCCGATACCATCCTGCGGCTTCGACGCAGATCATGCAAAACTGGCGCGCAGTGCAAAGGATGCGAGCCATTCTGCCACATCCCGGCCATGCACCGGAGCACGGCAGATGTCTCGCACCATGCACTTTGCGCCGTTTTGCTTTTGATCTGCCTCTCGCCTGCGGATGGCACGGCCCGAACTCGCATCCCCGCCTGATGCGGGGATGCTCAGACATTACGGGCCTA
>CAVBJS010000075.1:0-10562 GCA_963596015.1 Bacteroidaceae bacterium | reverse complement strand
TGCGAGTTCGGGCCGTGCCATCCGCAGGCGAGAGGCAGATCATAAGCAAAACGGTGCAAAGTGCATGGTGTGAGACATCTGCCGCGCTCCGGTGCATGGCCGGGCTTCGCTAAATCATCATAGCAACCTGTCGGCTACAGTTCAGCGGAACTTTTCCACCAAAACATTATTGTAAATCTACAGAAATAATATTACACTCCTGTTGTGATCGCAACAAAAACACCACACATACACCTCGTGAAAAAAGTTACTGTTCACCCTCCATCCACCTCCATCGAAGCACTAGGTGAACAGTACCCAAAAAGGAGTTAACCATGCCTATATCAGCTGACTGTCATCTTCATTCCCATCATTCCGGAGACAGCGAAACCCCTATGGAGCAGCAGATCGAAGCTGCCATCTGTGCCGGTCTTACGGCCATGTGCTTTACCGAACATTTTGACAAGGATTTTCCCTATGCGGCCAATCCGGAAATATCCCCTGCCGATTACAGTTACTTTGATCTGGATATCCTTTCCTATCAGAAGGAATTTGAGGAAATGAAGGCGCGCTTTGGCTCTCGCATCGATTTAAGATTCGGTGTGGAATTAGGCCTGCAGCCGCACCTGAATTCTTTTTACCGGGATTTCCTGGCGGCAAATCCCCGGCTGGATTTCGTCATCGGCTCCACTCATCTGGCCAATCCCCATGGGCAGGATCCCTACTATCCCCGGTTTTATGAAGGACGCAGCGACACAGAGGCCTACCGGGAATACTTTACCTACGCGCTTTCCTGTCTGCAGCAATGTGACTGTTTTGACAGCTACGGGCATCTGGACTACGTCGTGCGCTATGGCAAAAACAAAGATGGCGACTACCACTACAAGGATTTTGCCGACCTTATCGATCCCATGCTGCAGATCCTTATAGAAAAAGGAAAAGCGCTGGAAGTAAACACAGCGCCTTTGTCCAAGGGATGCAGGAATCTGAATCCCTGCCGGGATATTCTGAAGCGTTACCGGGAGATGGGCGGCGAGATGATAACCGTAGGATCCGACGCCCATACCCCGGACCGCATCGCTTTAGATTTTGACCGGGCGGAGAGCGCCTTGAGGGAATGCGGATTTGAGTACTATGTGACGTTTGTTGGACGGAAGCCGGAGTGGCATAAGTTTTAGTCTTATACTCTCACGGCCTTCCTCCGTCTCCTTAAAATGCTTCACTCCATCCGCAGTGTTTTAAAATGCATCTCCTCAGCATCTTTCTGATGAAAATCCTCTACAAGTTGTTCTCCTCCTGCGCGATCGTCCCACCGCACAGAATATGCTCTCCATCGTAAAACACAGCTGCCTGCCCGGGAGTAATGGCGCGGACTTTATCAGGGAAATACGCCTGGATTTCATCTTCCTTGGTCCTCTCTAATATGCAGTTGCTCCCCTTATGGGAATAGCGGATCTTTCCCATTGCATTTCGTCTGCTGCCTACGGGGAATTCCTCCGGAGCGATGGACATAAAGTTCAAATGCTGGCACACCAGGGTATGGCCGAAGACGTCCTCTCCGTCTCCCAGGATCACCTCATCTGTCTCAGGATCTATTTTGGTCACAAAGACCGGACGACCCATGGCCAGTCCCAAGCCTTTTCTCTGGCCGATGGTATAGTGGGTAATGCCTTTATGGGGACCTAAGTCCGTTCCGTCCTTCCACACAAAACGGCCGGGGCCCGGCACCGCCTCTCCCGCCTCTCTTTCTAAGAAGGAGGCATAGTCATCATCGGGGATAAAGCAGATTTCCTGGCTGTCAGGCTTGGAAAAAACGGGAAGGTTTGCTTTTCTGGCTATTTCCCTGATTTCCTCTTTATGGTATTCTCCCACCGGCATCAGGGTATGGGCCAACTGCCCCTGGGTCAGGTTATAAAGAGCATAGGTCTGATCCTTGGCCGCCGTCACGGAATTGGTGATGGCATAGCGTCCATTGGACAGTTGTTCGATTCTGGCATAATGGCCTGTGGCAATATAGTCTGCGCCGATCTCCATGCTGCGGCGAAGGAGGGCTTCCCACTTTACATACCGATTGCAGGCGATGCAGGGATTAGGGGTTCTGCCCTGTAAATACTCCCCGGTAAAATAGTCCATCACTTTTTCCCGGAAGACATCTCTGAAATCCATGACATAATAGGGTATGTCCAAAACTGCCGCCACTCGGCGCGCATCCTCTACCGCGCTCTGGCCACAGCATCCTCCCTCTTTTTCGATGGAGCAGGCATCGTCGGACTGCCAGATCTGCATAGTGGCGCCGATGACATCATAGCCCTGTTCCTTCAGCAAATAAGCCGCCACAGAGGAATCCACACCTCCGGACATGCCTACTACTACTGTTTTTTTCATAATCCTTGTTACTCCCACCTATAATCTATGATCCCTATATTCTTTGCAGCTGCATTGCAACGACACCACAGATTTTATTTTCGAAATTTATTTACATGCAGATGTCAGATAACCAATATGTCCCGGAGATTGACTTCTGTACAAATGTTGAAATCGTTGCATTCTCGTCTAACGCCAGAGAAATCTCTTTTTCTGAAACACATCAATAGACAATCCTCACATCTGATGTCTCACCACTGCATACTCATCCCCGCTGCGATAGTAAGGGCATCCCTTTGATCTGCGGGTCAGAAAGTGGTACATCTCATCCTCGTCCAGAGAAAGACCGCAGCTGTAGCTTTCGTCCTCCTGGTCGTATTCATTATACATGCAGTCGTCACATTGATTATTCATGGCCGACATTCTCTTCCGTTTCGTAGTTCGACTCTACTTTTATTTCGTCTTTTGACACTTCTTTTAGTTCTTCTTCCAGCTCTTCTTTTGCCGCTTCTTTCAGTTCGGCTTCCGGCTCTTCTTTTGCCACTTCTTTCAGTTCGGCTTCCGGCCCTTCTTTAACTGCTTCTTTAACTGCTTCTTTCGGTTCAGCTTCCGTCTCTCCTTTAGCAGCTTCCAATGCCTCTGCCGATACCACGCTGGCTGCCTCCAATGCCTCCTGGGTAGCCTGGATGATCGGAGAATCTCCTTCCTCTAACTTGATGTCGCTAACATCCACCGTTACAGGCTGCAGGGGGCGGTTTCTAAAGGATTCTGACCGGCAGCATTGAACTGTCCGGGAATTTGTTCCTTTGCCGCTTCCTGTAAAGGCACGTCCATGCCCACATTCTCATTTGCTGCCTTTCTATCATAGGTATTTTCCGACTGTCCGTTTGGAATCACATCCTCGGATCGTGCCGCCTGGTTTTCCTCCTCAGCCGTCTTTTCCATAGGATAGATGACACCCATGCGTCTGCGCACCGCATCCATCAGCCGCATCATACGCAGAGTCTCTGCATGAGGCATCTCCGGGCACTCCAGCCAACCTTCCTTCAAGGCTTTCAGGCATGCCTTTACCTCATACTCATAGCCGGTCTTCTGCTTCGGCCTCTTATAGCTGCGCAATTTGTTATAGGCATTGTCATAGATCGTCAGCGTATCGAAATTGTTGATATTTTCGATGACCATATAGCCCTTGGATCCCTGAATGACACCCATTCTGTCGCTGACCCCCAGCATGGAAGCATTCAGTACCGCCATCTTGCCGTCCTTATAGATCAGAGTAATGCTGTCCTGCTCATCCAGTCCCGTCTCCGTATAGGTACAGTGAGCATCCATGCGCAATATATCATGTCCGAACATCATGCAGGCAAAATTCAGGGGATAAACACCCACATCCAAAAGGGCACCTCCCGCCAGCTCCGGGTCAATCAGCCGCTTCACCCAGCGGATATTATAGCCCAGATTTGCGGTCAGCATCACCGGATCGCCGATCACACGGCTGTCCAGAGTTTCCTTAATGGTCTTGTACATAGGCATGTAGCGGATCCACATAGCCTCTGTGATAAATACATTTTTCTCCTCTGCCAGGCGGAAAAGTTCCTCTGCCTGGGCCGTATTTACGGTAAAGGCCTTTTCGCACAGCACCGGCTTTCCGTAGGAAATACAAAGCTTTGCATTGGCGTAATGCTCCGAGTGTGGCGTAGCGATATAGACCAGATCCACCTTGCCATCCTGCAGCAGCTCCTCGTAGGAGCCGTACGCTTTCTTAAATCCGTTCTGTTTTGCAAAATTCACTGCCTTATCAAGACTCCGGGAGGCCACAGCATAGGCTCTTACCCCTGATACGCTCTGTATCGTTTCCGCCATCAGTCCGGCGATATTACCACATCCTAAGATTGCCATATTTATTTTTCCTAACATATTACACCATCCTTTTCCTTAACATAACGTTGATCAAATGCAGATTCCCTGCCACTGTATAGATCGTAATAATTCGGTATCATAAGAATATCCTACCATCCATTATATAACAAATAATATAAGAAAAGGGAGACAAAAGCCCGGTTGCTGCCTTCTCTCCCTCATTTCCTGTCTTTACTTGTTACTTCATATCTTCTCTACAGCATCACACCTTTATGAAAAAGTGAAATACTCAGACTTTACGTAAGCGGTCTGTCCGTTATAGGTCACTCTGGTCCAGCCATCGCTCATCTTCATTTGCACATCCAGTACGTCGCCCTTATAAACGGTACCGATCTGTTCGCCGCCCTCACTGCTTCTGACTGCCACAGTGTCCTTGGCAGTAGCTTTGGTGGGGTTGATCACTTCATCGGTGGAAGCACCGGTATCGGTGGTAGTAGTGCTTTCTGCAGTGTCGGTGCTCTCTGTGGCATCTGTACTTTCTGTAGCCGTATCCTGGGTCTGGGAAGCATCCGCAGCCTCTGCCTCACCGGAAACTGCTGTGAAGTACTCTGTCTTTACGTAGCCCTCCGCGCCATTAAAGCTGATCCTGCTCCAACCATTATCCTTGCTCTCCAACAGCTGGTAGTTAGTGCCGGTCTCTGTCTGACCGATCACATCCGCCGTCTCAGAATCAGAGGTACGAACGTTGATGACATCGGTAGCCTGCAGATACTGGGCAATGCCGTCTGTGGATGCATCCTGGGACTGTTCCTCTGTAGTCTCCTGGGTAGACTCTTCCGTAGCACCCTCTCCCACAGCCTGGCCGTTGGCTGCAGCCAGTGCCTCTCCTACGGAGACATCGATCTGAGCACTTAAGTCATCTAAGAAAGTCTGCAGATCCTCGTCTGCTGCCAGCAGATCATTATATTCTGCAGTTACCTTATTATTTAAGTCCACCACATCATCCTGCAGGGAAGTATCCTTGATATAATCGGTAACGTCCTCCGGCTCTTCGCCTTCGTTGATATACAGGCTGCCGTCCTCATTGGTGCACACATACATAGTCTGCAGCCCGGGGACCTCCTGCTCATAGTCCTTGAACTTTACCTTAGTATAGACATAGCAGATATAGGTGCCGTCACTGGGACCGGGCTTGGTATATACATCCACGGTATTATAGGACTCGATATACTGTCCGATGGCCTGGATCCGGATCTTTTCCGTATCATCAATGCTGGGATCGATGGACGTAATGGTATCCGCATCTGCATTGGCCAAAGCCATATAGTATTGATTGATCAGATTGCACACATCCGGGTAGGCATTTAACTCCAACGCCGGCTGCTGATTTTCCTCGGTGGTAGCGCTGGCAGCGCTTTCGGCATTCTGTGCCTCTTCTCTGGCCTTGGCATGACGATTGGCATTGACTGCGATAAGGATCGTCACCAACAGGCAAACAGCCAGTACCACCGGCATGATGATCCGAAGATGATCCATGACCCAGACTTTTATATCATGCCAGGTCTTCTCCGCCCCGGTGAAATCGATCTGACTGCGGCGGCGGTTCCTCTTCCTTCGCTCTTCCCGCTCTCTCTGGCGCTCTGCATTTTCTACGAACTGCTCTTTTTCGTTTAATTCTTCGTTTTCGTTGTCTATCGTATCATCCCAGTTATCCTGGAAATTATCCTTAATATCCTGATTCTGCATGAGAAGCTGTACCTTCCTTTCCGGTTGATCCTTCTTCCCCCTCCATATCCCCATAAAAAAAGAAAATGCACCCGACAGGAATCGAACCTGCATCAAAGGCGTCGGAGGCCTCCGTTCTATCCATTAGACTACGAGTGCATTTACATATGTTGGTCATAAAGACCTAGGTTATAATAGCATAGGCTGACCGACTTGTCCAGTGAAGAAATGGTGAAAATAATCTGAACTTTTACGCAAACATTCCTGATGCCGCAATCTTTTTGACAGCCTCAAGTATTCACTGGCCAGCTTTATTACATTTGCAAATACTTCTTTGTTACTGTCAGATTATTGCTGTCAGATCATTTCTGTCAGACACAGGCCGGGGAAACAAATACAGCAGTGCGGTTGCACAAATAAAAAAACCCGCGGACTTCTACGGAATCCGCGGGCTTTCTATATAACTCTATTATGCTCTGGAAAGATACTCACCGGTTCTGGTATCAACCTTGATCAGCTCGCCCTGCTCGATGAACAGCGGCACCTTAACCTGTGCACCGGTCTCAACGGTAGCGGGCTTGGTAGCGCCGGTAGCGGTGTTGCCCTTTACGCCGGGCTCAGTCTCGGTAACCTGCAGAACTACGTTCAGCGGGGGCTCGATAGCATATGCATTGCCGTTGAAGGAGCAAACCTTAACGACTTCATTCTCCTTAACGAAATCAAGGGAATTGCCTACCACTTCCTTGGTCAGGTCGAGATTCTCGAAGGTCTCGCTGTCCATGAAGTAGTACATATCGCCGTCATTGTACAGATAGGTGTGATCCTTTCTGTCAATTCTTACTAAGGGGAACTTAGCCTCAGGCTTTAAGGAATCTTCTACGGTGGTATTGGTGATGATATTCTTAAGCTTGGTTCTTACGAAAGCAGCACCTTTGCCGGGCTTTACGTGCTGGAACTCGATAATCTGACATACTTTTCCGTTGTAATCGATGGTCATGCCGTTCTTAAATTCATTTGCTGTGATCATTCTGAAACACTCCTTCTGATGTATTTTCACACTATCGCGCCGCTCCCACATATCTGGCGGCAGGAGAAGTGCGCCGTATAATTCCATAATAGTTTATACTATGCGTTTTTCTTTTTCAACTATTTTTTTGCATCCAGGATGTAATCGATGGCTTCCAGATAACCGTCTAAGCCGTGTCCCACGATCTGCTTATCGCAGGCCGGTGCTGTTACGGAAACCTTGCGGAACTCTTCTCTGGCATTGATATCGGAGATATGTACCTCTACCTTCGGCACAAAAACGCTCTTTAAAGCATCATGAATGGCATAGCTGTAATGGGTGTAAGCGCCGGGATTGATGACCACACCGTCTGTGCCATCGTAGTAGGCCTGCTGCAGTCTGTCGATGATGGCACCCTCGTGGTTGCTCTGGAAACATTCCGCCTCCGCCCCTGCCTGGGCAGCCTTATCCTGGATCATCTTGATCAGGTCGTTGTAATTATGTTCTCCGTAAACGGACTTTTCCCGAATGCCGAGGAAATTGAGATTGGGTCCGTTGATCACTAAGATTTTCATGTTTTTTGTATTCCTTTCCTTATCGAACTTTACTTTTCTTTACTGCCGTCTGCATTGGCGGACGAAATGATCTTGCTGATCTGCGCCGGGGTTAGCTCATCCACCTGTACATTTAACATAGCCGCATCCTCGTAGGCACTGCGGCGCTTTTCCATCAGGGATCGCACCTTCTGCGCCCTGTCTTCTCCCTGCAACAGAGGTCTGTCTGTATTGCCGGCCAGGCGTTCCAGCACTGTCTCCGGTCTGATCTGGAGCCAGACCACACAGCCTAATTGCTGCAAAAGCCTTCTGTTTTCCTCCCGCAGGATCATGCCTCCGCCGGTAGAATACACAAAGCCGCCTTCGCTGCCGGTCGCCAGTCTGCGAAGAAGGGCGGTCTCTCTGTCCCGAAAAACCTCTTCTCCTTCCTGGGCAAAGATATCGTTAATGCTCTTCCCTGCTTCCTGTACCAACATCTCGTCGGTATCTGCAAATCGGTATCCCAGTTCTCCGGCCAACTGCTGTCCCACCGTAGTCTTGCCGCTGCCCATAAACCCGATCATAACATAGTTTTTTGACACGTTTTTCACACTAATCCCTTACTTCTTCCTGCAGTCTGTCCATGACTGTCTTCGCCTGCCCGCTGCTTATCTGCAGCTTGTTCCAATATTCGTAAGCCGCGACGCCCTGCCAAAGCAGCATGGAAAGTCCGTTGGCAGTGCGTCCCCCTGCTTCTCTGACCAGGCGAAGGAATCTGGTCTCCTCCGGCCGATAGATCAGGTCAAAAGCATAAGAGATCCGGGAGATAAACGAAGGAGCGCTGACCGGTGTATCCTCACAGTGAGGATAGAGTCCCACGCTGGTGCACTGCAATACGATCAGTCCTTCTGTCGGCAGAAGGCTGCATGCAGGTTCTTCTATCCGGGCATAGGTCAATGCCTCTATTGCCAGGGAAGGATAGTTTTTCTTTACTTCCTGTGCCAATAGATCAGCTTTTTCCGGTGTGCGGTTGACGATCCAGACTTGTCCTGCCTGCTGCTGGCCGCAGAGAAAGGCTGCCGCTCTGGCTGCACCGCCGGCCCCTAAGAGAACCACGTTCTGTCCCTGCAGGGTGATGCCGTCTTCCTGCAGTGCCCTTTGCAGGCCGATGATATCCGTATTGTATCCGTCATAACCTCCCTGCTCTTCATTGCGCACCAGGGTATTGACAGCGCCGATCATAGCAGCTGCAGGATCCACATTTTTAAGGAGCGGGATCACATCGCTCTTATAGGGCACCGTCACATTCATGCCCAGTATCCCC
Source organism: Bacteroidaceae bacterium (assembly GCA_963596015.1). Classification (GTDB taxonomy): domain Bacteria; phylum Bacillota; class Clostridia; order Lachnospirales; family Lachnospiraceae; genus CAG-791. Next base: position 1,771 of record CAVBJS010000075.1, on the reverse strand, counting down.
AGTCCATAGCCGCCCTTTACAGCATCCTCCAGATATCCCGGCTCTACCGGCAGGGGCACATAGATCAGATCCTGTCCCAGACTTTGGGCCAGGGTATTGTGGATCGTCGGGGAAAGGGTATGTCCCACCGGATGCCCGATCAGGCCGCAAACCTTTGTTTTTCCATCAATCTTCATAATTACCTTTCCTATGCCGCAGCTCGTCTGCGGCACCTTGAGGAGAATTTCGCGCAGGCGAATTCTTCGATGCGATCAGGCACCTATGACACCAACGTCATAGGTGCTGTTTGAAAGAAAAGCTATCGAGCATTTCTTTCAAACTCACTTTTCCTTTATTGCAATCGATGCAGGCAGAGTGCCTCTCTTTTTCCGGCACCAATTATAGAGCCGGTAAGTCGCCAGAACCATTTTATCAAAATATCGCTTTATGACAATCTGTATTTCCTCATGCGGATCCATGTACCGCACCATGTAGGCCGGGATCCCGGCCATATTGGCACCTAAGATATCCGTCAGGATCTGGTCTCCGACGAAAAACGTATGAGCCGGATCTGTGCCCATCTTTTCCATGGCCACCCTGTATTTATCCGGCTTTGGCTTTCCCGCCTTATAGATATAGGCAGCCCCTTCCACCGCATCGCAGAACATCTTCACCCGGGGCTCTTTATTATTGGATAACAGCATCACCTGATAGCCAATGGAATGGAGTCTGTGAAAAAGTTCCTTTGCTCTCTCATCTGCCGGAGCCCCGTGGGGTACCAGTGTATTGTCTATGTCAAAAATAACGCCTCGAAATCCCTGCTGATACAGTTTCTCATAATCGATGACGTAGGCAGATGGTAAATATTCCCTAGGGTATAACGAAAATCCCACTTTTGTGTCCTGTTCTTTCTGTTTTTCTGTTCCGCACCTTGTATATTCCAAAGTGCCTCCGGCCAGCCGCATCACAGTTTTCCTCATAAAAAATGAGATGGCGCTGAACCGTTGGTTATATTTTTATTTCTATATTTTTATTTCTATATTTTAATTTATACATCTTAGTTTTTACGCATCTGTCGGCTGTGTTCGGCCTTCATGACCTTTTTCAGTTCATCCATAAAGGTCTCCACGTCCTTGAATTCCCGGTAGACGGAAGCAAAGCGCACATAGGCCACCGGATCCAGGCTGTGTACCTTATCCATGACCAGCTCGCCGATCTCTCTGCTGGAAATTTCCTTCTCCTCCCGGCCGAAGATCTCCGTCTCCACCTCATCTACCGCCTTATTGATCTGGTTGACGCTGACAGGTCTTTTGTGGCAGGCCCGCAGAATGCCGCCTTCGATCTTGGAGCGGTCATAGGTTTCTCTGTTATTGTCCTTTTTGATCACCACCAGGGGAATGGTCTCGATCTTTTCGTAGGTCGTAAAACGCTTGCTGCAGGAATCGCAGATCCGCCGGCGCCTGATGGAGTTGCTCTCGGCCGGTCTGGAATCAATGACTCTGGTATCCTCTTTTCCGCAATAAGGACATTTCATAGCTTTTCTCCCTCTCTTTTCGTTTCTGTTCGAGTGGCAGGATGGTTTACTACGATAATTCAATTTTACCCGGCCATGCACCGGAGCGCAGCAGATGTCTCGCATCGTGTACTTTGCGCCGTTTTACTATGACGATTTTACACTGCCCGGCCATGCACCGGAACGCAGCAGATGTCTCGCACCATGCACTTTGCGCCGTTTTACTATGATCTTCCTCTCGCCTGCGGATGGCACGGCCCGAACTCGCATCCCCGCCTG
>CAVBJS010000074.1:0-10942 GCA_963596015.1 Bacteroidaceae bacterium | reverse complement strand
GTTTACTGCGGCAACACGAGGAGAATTTCGCGAAGGCGAATTCTCCGATGTGATATCAACACTTTTCTCAAAGCAAAGGCTCCAACTAAAAACACTATTTAGTTGGAGCCCCCTGTCTGCAGATTGTCTGCAGATCTCTCTTCTGCTTCTCTGCAGCTTCACACAGCTTCAATGTTTATTCATTTTTACGATGATCACTTTGCCTTCTCTGCCTTATAGGCTTCCAGCTCATCCACCATATTCAGGGCCAGCATGTTCCAGTTTACGAAACCGCCGTTCATGATGGGCTCCCCGTTGAAAGGGTTGTAATACTCGTGGAGTTCACCGGTCTTCTCCAGATCCTGTCCCAAAAGGGTCAGGGTGTTCTCACACATGGTTTCGGCCTCTTCCAGATAGCCGTAACGCAGGAATCCGTAGAATACCAGGTAGTTGGCCACCAACCATATAGGCCCTAACCAGTTGGAAGGGTTATTGGTCACGGACAGGTCGAACATCTTCTCATCCTTGGCCAAAGTGGCAATGCCATAAGGACTGTAGAAGGTCTTTTCATCCTTCCAGTGCTCCACCAGGCTCTTTGCCTGGTCCGGTGTGGCGATACCCACCGCCATGGGAAGGAAGCCGCTCCATACTCTGATCTTGATAGGCAAGGTCTTCCAGAATACACCCAGTCCCTGATGGAACCAGTCGAATTTTCGGGTCTTGATGTCCACGTCCACGGAGTAGAAGAACTGGTCTCTGGGATCATAGCACTCTTCCTGGATGGCCTTGATCAGCGCCTCTCTGTGAGCTGCGACCTTTGCTACCGCACTCTCATTATCATCAGCACTGCCATTACTATCTACATCGGTATTATCACAAGCGCTGCCATTATCACCGGCACCGTCAATGCAATCCTCACCGATCCCCCGCAGATACTTCTCATACGCTTCCAGTTCCTGCACCATAAAGGAATTCAGGAAAATATTAGCGGTGGAATCCTGAGGTCTGCCGAAGCTGGCCGGGTCGTTGTCCATGCCGATCATGATATCGTCATGCCATACGTAAAGGCCTGCGTTTTCATTGAAATAATTTTCTCTGTAATGCCGGAAGTAAGCTGCCAGCCCCCGGGCATATTCTGCAGCCCAGCTGTAATCTCCGATAAAATCACTGATCAGGCAGATCTGGGTAGCCAGGAAGGGCTTGTGCATGTTCAACTTGATCCCTTCCTTGTGCTTCATATTCAGATACGGCTCCGGCCAGTCCGCCACCTCGATCATCATGGGGATATAGCCATCCTCCAGCTGATGATCGAAGAAGTTGCGCACATTGCCCTTGGCATGTTCGATCACTCTGTCAAGGAAAGCGGCATCTCCCCGCTTCTTTGCGATGGGAAGCAGTCCGTAGACGGACCAGTAGCTGTCCCAGTCCCATACATTTCCGTCATATACCGATCCCGGATCGATGAAGGGATAGTGGATAAAGCTGTGGGGCTCTTTCAGTATCCCTTCCGCCCGGTCTAAAACGTACTGTTCGATCAGTCCATAGTACTTCTGATAGATTTCTTTCATTGTATCCTCATCTCTGAGAAGCTTTGTGGTTCTTAGCCCTTAACGGCTCCTGCTGTCATTCCTTCAATTACTGCTTTGTTAAGTGCTGTATACAGTACCAGCATCGGCATGATGGACATGGAAACGGATGCGAAGATAGCGCCCCAGTTCTTGTTACCGAACTCATCGGAGAAGTACAGAAGTCCCGTCTGTACTGTCTTTAAATCTGTCTTACTGATAAAGGTCATGGAGAACAGAAGGTCATTCCACTTGAAGAAGAACTGCAGTACCAGTACGGTAACGATGGCGTTCTTCATCAGGGGCACCATGACATGCCACATCAGCTTGTAAATGTCGCATCCGTCGATAACGGCTGCTTCCATCAGCTCATCAGGGAAGGTACGAAGGCTTCCCATCATCAGGAAGATGGAAAGGGAAAGACCGAATGCCACGTAGGAAATGATCAGGGACCAACGGGTATTGATCAGTCCGAAGCTGGTGTAGATCTGGAACAAAGGCATCAGGGAGGTGGTTACTGTGACCATGATACCTAACTGGAAATACTTGGCTACTCTGTCTCTTAATTTCCATTCCATCTTGGTGCAGGCAAAGGAAACCGTAACGGAGAACAGTACGATGAACAGCAGGGAAACAAGGGTACAGATCAAGCTGTTCTTAAAGAATGTAGCCATGTTGCCTCTGGTCCATGCATCCACGTAGTTCTGCCAGTAAAATCCGTCATTCAATGCGTAGGCCGGCTTGCTGGTCCACTCATAGCTCTGCTTAAAGGAAGCTGTCAGCATCCAGAAGATGGGATAAACTTCCAATAATACGATTGCCAGGATGATAATGACGATCGGGATTCTCTTCCACTCGAATTTTTTATTACTCTTTGTCATTTTTTACCTCTTCTTGCCGCAGCCTGTCTGCGGCAGCACGAGGAGAATATCGCCCAGGCGAATTCTCCGATGTGATCAGGCATGGATGGCGTTTACGGCATCCATGCAGTTTGGAGGAAATGCCATCAGGCATTTCTTCTAAACTTTACTTCTTCTTACCGGTTTCCTCAGTCTTTCACGTCAAGTTTCTGGATGAGACGGCATCCTACGATACAGATCAGGAAGATGATCAGTGCGATCACGCTGCCGTAACCTACCTTATTGTAGGTGAAGCATACCTGATACATGTACATGGAAAGAGATCTGGTCGCATTACCGGGACCACCCTGGGTAAGTGCCAGTGCCGACTCGAAGAACTTAACGGTTCCGGAGAAGCTGAACACCAGGGAAACGATGATCATAGGACGAAGGAGCGGTACAAGGATATAACGGAAAAGGCGGAAGCCGCCGGCGCCATCGATTCTCGCTGCCTCGATGGTCTCTCCGGGGATATCCAGAAGAGCACCGTAAAAAATAACGGAATAAAAGCCCATTGCTACCCAGATATCCATGACACACAGTGCGCCTAATGCGGTGCTGGCCTGACCGATCCAGGGCTGTACCAGACTGGAAAGTCCGATATTGTCAAGGATGGAGTTTAAAAGGCCGTAGTTAGGCTGGATCTCATAGATCTTCTGGAAAAGGGTACCTACTGCCACGGTGGGAAGAACTACCGGGAAGAATACCAGGGTACGGACAATGGTCTTGCACTTTCTGAGCCAGAACTGGAACATCAAAGCCATCAGAAGGCCAAGTCCCACCTGACCTACGGTAACGATCAGGATGTATCTGACATTTACCCCTAAAGCAGTCCAGAAGTTCTTGTCCTTAAAGAGCATCAGGTAATTGTCAAAACCACAGAACTTCCACTTCAGTCCCGGGGATCCTGCAAAGAAGGTGTAATAGAATGACCAGAAGATCGGCAGGATCACTATTACGCTGTATAAAACCAATGCAGGTACTATAAATAAAGCTATGGCTTTTTTGTTTCTCAGTACTGTCTTCATATTTACCTCTTTTTGCCGCAGCCTGCTGCGGCTGCGCGAAGAGAATTTCGCGAAGGCGAATTCTCTGATGCGATTTCCAAGGATGTCGCGGCCGCAAAACACTTAAAAGGGAGCGCTCACAGGCGCTCCCTCGCTGGCTTACATGTTAGATGTTAGTTTGCAAGATCACTGGCATCCTGGATCAGCTGCATGTATTCTTCTGCTGTAATATCATCTGTCATCAGTGCCTGTACCTGCTCCTGTGCTACAGAGGAAACCTCACTTGCAAGAGTTGCCTCGAACCAGGTAAATGCGCTTGTTGCCTTGTCGATCTCGTCAAGAACGATCTGGGTGTAAGGCTTTACTGCATCAGCAGATGCGGTGTAGGTGTAACCCTTTACAGTACCCTGGGTCTCCATAGCTACATCACCCATGTGCTCTACGAAGTACTTGATGAACCAGCCGGTTGCTTCGTCGTACTTATCCTGAGACAGGCAAAGGATGTTGCCGCAGTTCATAGAGTACTCTGTGATAGGGCTGATCTTCTCATCTGCAACAGGTACGTTGAAGAAGCCAATGCCGTCTTCGCCTGCCTTGTTAGCAGAGGTATCATTCAGGTTCTCAGCAAACCAGGAGCCGTTGTAGAACATAGCTGCCTGACCATTCATGAGCATCTGACCTGCAGTGGTCATATCTACGGTGTTTACGCCATCGCCGAACCAGCCCTTGTCAGCCCATTCCTGAACCTTAGCTGCTGCTGCTACATAAACATCATCGGTGTAAGATGCTTCGCCGCTCTTAGCCTTAGCCATTGCGTCTGCGCCACCGGTTCTTACCAGGTAAGCGTTGATCACACGGGTAACGCCCCACTTATCGGAACCACCTGCGGAAAGAGGCTGAATGCCTGCATCCTGCAGCTTCTGGCAATCTTCTTCGAACTCATCCCAGGTTGTAGGCGGATTCTCGATACCGGCCTGCTCGAACAGAGCCTTGTTGTACCAGAAGCCTTCTACGTTAAGACCAAGGGGCAGATCGTAAATATCATCTGTGCCGGACAGGGTCTTTAACAGAGATACTGCGGAAGGATCCATAGCGTCCTCGCAGTTGTAAGTCTTCAGCAGCTCGGAGATGTTTACTACCTTGCCTGCTTCAATGTAATCTACTAACGGAGCACCTGCTTCATATGCGAACATATCCGGCAGATCGTTGGAAGATAACAGGGTTGCAACCTTGGTTCTCAGATCATCAGAGGATACATACTCATACTCATAGGAGAAATTCGGGTTAACATCTGCAATATACTGATCAGCGATCTTGGTGATCAGCTCGCCGTTATCGCTGTCCTGATCCCAGATAGAAAGGATCTTGAAGGACTTCTCCAGCTGCGGATCCTCACCGTCTGCTACGGTAGCTGTCTCTGCTGCATCTGCGCTCTCGTCAGCAGCTGCCTCTGTGGTTGCATCAGCACTCTCTGCTGTGGAACTGGATGAGCTGGAACCACATCCGGTCAACATTGTTGCCACCATTGCTGTGGCCAACAAGCCTGCTAAAAGTTTCCTCTTCATAAAAAACCTCCCTTAAAGTTTCTCGCCGGCACCCATATATCTGTGCCCTGATTAAACGATACCACCGAAAGAGAGGTTTTTATAGTTGTTAATTTTTTATAAAATGTCCGGTTTTTACTGTTTTAGGTATGATTTTTTTAAAAAAGTGAACATTTCCGCCATGCGCATCTGCTTTTTGATGTGCAACTTATACATCATTTCGATATTCGCTGGGGGTTTTTCCTACATGTTTCTTAAAGACATCACAAAAGTACCTGTAATTGCTAAAGCCCACGATCTCCGCCACTTCATTGACCTTTTTTCCCTCTGCTAAGAATTCCTTGGCTTTCTGGATCCGCAGCTCTGTCAGGTACTTCACGTAGCTCTTGCCCATCTCCTTTTTAAAGAGGATGCTCAGATAGGTGGCATTTAAGTCCACCAGCTCTCCTAATTCCGTCAGGCCGATATCCCGGTTGTAATTCTCGTTGATATACTGCAGGAGCTGGCGGATGACGTGATGGTTTGACCCCTTTTGATCCGCTTCCATCTGGGAGGCGATCCGGTGCACGTTCTGCATCACATAGTCGGAGGCCTCTTCCTCGGATTCCATGGACATGACCTTTTCACAGGGCACCAGGATAAAGTCGTCGTAGTGCTTCTTTTTCCCCGCATAGATACCCTGAATGACGCACATGAAGCGATAGCATTCTTCCTTATACTCCGATGCGGAGCTGCAATTCTTCCGGGCTTCCTGGAGGAATTCTTCCGTCTGTTTCACGAATTCCCCGGCGTTTTCGATCATCAGCGCATTGATCACCGATTCGTCCCCGTAGGTCTTAACTTCCGACAGGCTTTTCCTTCTGTCCTCCTGCCCTATCTTTTCAAAGAGCCCCTTTACCTTTTCAATGGTTATGGGCTTGTCGATATAATCCAGCACCCCCAGCCGGATGGCCCGCTTGGTATACACAAACTCCGTATATCCGCTGATCACCACGAACTGGGTCTGGGGAAATTCCTCATGCATCTCCTCGATCATGGACAGACCGTCCATGGCCGGCATGCGGATATCAGTAATGACCACATCCGGTTCCTGCTCCCGGATGACCCGGCAGCCGTCCACGCCGTTATCCGCAGAGCCCACCACCTCCACGTTCAGTCCGATCCTGTTGATGATGGCCGTAAGCCCCTGTACCACGATCTTTTCATCGTCTACTATTACAAGTTTTTTCATGTTTACCTCTTAAATCCGCAATTAAATATTTACTGCGGCTGCGCGAAAGTACCTCACACCGGAAACCGGAAAAACACCGTGGTTCCCTCTCCCGGCTCGCTTTCGATGGAGACGTCGTACTCCTTACCGTAGTACATCCGGATCCGCTCCCTGATATTCTTGATGCCGTAGCCGCTTTCTATGCAGCTGATATCCTGGATGCCCACGCCGTTGTCATGAATGGTGATGCGCACGTCCTCCTGCTCTCTGTATCCCACGATGCTGACGATCCCGGAGCCCACCTTGGGCTCTAAGCCGTGTATGACCGCATTTTCCACAACCGGCTGCAGCAGGAAGGTCAGGATCCGGCAAGACAGGATCTCTTCATCCACGTCGATCTCCAGCATGAATTTATCCTGATAGCGCATGTTCTGAATCTTCATGTAAGCCCGGATCTTTTTCATTTCCTCTCCGATGGAGATCAGTTTATCTCCATTGTTAAGGCTTAACCGGAACACCTCCGAAAGGCACTTCACCATTTCCGCCACATCATCCGCTTCGTCGATGACCGCCATGAAGTAAATGGCATCCAGTGTATTATAGAGGAAATGGGGATTGATCCGCTCCTGCAAGAGCAAAAGCTCCGCCTCTTTTTCATTCAGTTCCGATGTGATGAGCTTCTCCCGCAATTCCAGGTTATTTCTGGAGGTATCCAGCAGATATTGTCCCACCTTGCCGATTTCGCTGTCATCGAAGGTGATCTCCGGTCGGTAATCACCGCTGCCCAGGGCCTGAATGGCCTCCTTCATCTGGCTGAGGGGCTTATTGATCCTGGTTACCATCAGACTGGAAAGCGGAATGCAGATCAAAAGGGACAGCCCCACGCAGATGGTGATGAACATACGGATGGGATAGGTAGCCGCATCCAGATCCGTCTTGGGAATGACGCTGACGATGTCCCAACCGGAAATCTCCTCATAATGGCTGCCGTATACATAGGTGGTATACTTTTCATCGGCATAATCCTGCATGATCTTTGGCAGGTCTTCCTCCTCCAGATTGTTGGCATAGACCAGATAGCGGCCGCTTTCCCGGTCCTCCTTGGGATTTACGATAAAGTATCGGTTATTTTCCAGAATATTTCCATGGCTGGCCAGGGTCTGCCGGATGATCTTAGGAGAGATGGTGATCACCAGGTACCCCATGTCCTTCTGGGTGGCGGGATTGATCAGCTGCTTGACGATAGATAGATTTTCCTGATCCTCCTCATCCAGCACGTTCCAACTCAGGATGACTTCTTTTCCCATGGCCTCCTGCGCCGTGGTGACCCAGTCCGCATCCAGCAGACTGCTGTCCCGATAGTATTCATACATCATGCTGGCATTGCCTCTCTTGGCAATGTAGCGGAATTTTCCGGAGTTGCTGACCACCAGCATGGCTCTGACGTACTCATGATTGTCCACCAGATTCGTCAGGGTCCTGTCGATCTGGATCTGCTCATCCGTGGAAAAATACAGAGAATCCCGCCGGCCTGTCTGGTTATCCTCCATAATGCTCACAAAACGGCCGTTTTCCAGAAGGCTTCTGGCATCGTCTATGATCACCTCAAATTCATTGCCCAGAAAATCACTGAACAGCGCCATATAGGAGTCATGGTTTTCCTTGTATTCTTCCTCCACATAATTCCTGAAATACACCACCATAATGGTTCCTGTCAGGATCAGCAGCAGCGAAGTCACTCCTACCATCAAAAGGATCAGCAGGTTGCGAAAGGATATGGCGTTTAGTTTTTGCTTTAGTTTTTTTATGAAATTCATACCAGCCCCTTCTTTCTGCAGCACGATCTGTCCCGGGCACTGCGTAATGTCACGGCGTGAAACATCAGGTGCAACACATATGCCTATGCCTTGATAATGCCCGGATAAGTACTTGCGATCGCCTCCTCATGCTGTCTGCCACATCATAGCGCTTTGTTATGCCGCAGCTTCTGCCCAGTCTTAAAAACCTGAAGGACTCACGTTTTTTCGGAATCCTTCAGGTTCTGCTCTTCCTTTGCTATATATGTCTAGGCCATTTCCAGATCATAGGTGCCGTTTTCCAGTTGGATGACCTGCTCCTTCCAGTACAGGGTGCCAGTGGTGTTGGCAGGCAGCTCGATGTGGAGCTTTACCTTATCCCCTTCCACGCGCCATGCGCTCTTTACCTGTCCATAGACAGACTGGAAGGTACCCTGTGCCTCTGTGAGGCCGCCGCCCGGCTGGGGTGCGAACTTCACATGCTGATAACCCGGCTTTGTCTCATCGCAGCAGATACCGGCTACTACCTTGATCAGCCACTCTGCGATAGAGCCGTAAGCATAGTGGTTAAAGGAGTTCATATCGGCGCTCCACATGGTGCCGTCGGGCTTTAAGCCGTCCCAGTGCTCCCATATGGTGGTGGCCCCTGCCTTGACCTGGTACAGCCAGGACGGGAAATCATCCTTTAACAGCAGTTCGTAAGCCTCCTTGATATGACCATTCTGGCTCAATGCGTGGGTAAAGTAAGGTGTGCCCACAAAGCCTGTCACCAGGTGGCCGTTTTCCTTTGCCAGCAGATCCACCAGTTCCTGTACGGTCTGCTCTTTATATTCCTCCGGGGTCAGGTCAAAGTACAGTGCAATGATATGGGCTGTCTGGGTCTGCACCTTCATGCCCTTGGTAGCCGGATCAAAGAATTCCTCTGCAAAGCCCTTCTTGATCTTCTCTGCCAGAGCGCTGTAGTAAGCCGCATCCTCTGTCTTGCCAAGGATGCCGGCGATCTTTGCGAAGATGCCTGTGGAGTATGCGTAGTAAGCCGTGCAGGTCAGATCGTTGGGCGTAGCGCCGAAGTAGCTTCCTTCCTCCGCGTCTAAGGCCACCCAATCTCCGAACTGCAGCTTGTAATTCCAGATAATACCCTTGGCATGGCTCTCCATGAACTGAATCCATTTCTTCATGCTCTCATACTGCTCGGAAAGGATCCGCTCATCTCCGTAGACCAGATACAGGTTCCAGGGATTGAGCACTGCCACGTCGGCCCAGGCTGCTGCAGAGTGAGTACCCTGGCCGCAGAGCCAGTCATTTACCTTGTTGATATTGGGGGTAATGATATCCGGCACCACGTGGGGAACGCCGCCCTCCGGTGTCTGGTCGCAGGCCACATCCTTAAGCCACTTTTCGAAGAAGAGATAAACACCCCGGATATAGCTGGCCGTCGGGCAGAAGATCTGTGCATCGCCGGTCCAGCCCACCCGCTCATTGCGCTGAGGGCAGTCGGTGGGAATGTCCACAAAATTGCTGCGAAGGCTCCAGGTAATGTTGCTCCAGAGCTGGTTGATATCCGGATTGGAGCAGCTGAATTCGCCTGTCTTATCCATCTTGGAGTAAACGGCATAAGCGCACACATCCTCTGCTTCCAGCGGATCACCGGCCCAGGATACCACCTTGGCATAGCGATAGCCCTGGTAGGTGAAGTGAGGATGATATTCTTCCTTCTCTGCGCCCTTACAGGTATAGACGAAGCGGTTCTTTGCGCCACGCAGATTTTCGATATATACATTGCCCTTGGCATCCAGGGACTCAAAGCAGTCTAACTCTGTCACTTCACCAGCCTTGGTATGGTGCATGCAGGCGTGGATCCATCCCGCATGGTTCTGGCCAAAGTCAATGACCGTATCTCCCTCCGGGGTAGTGAAGATCTTCTTAGCCGGCAGCTCCTCCTGCTCCGCCACCTTAGCGCCGAACTGGGCTGTCAGGGTGTTCTTATCGCAGGGAAGTATCTGCACTTCATGCCATTTCGCCTTCTTAGCCGGCTCCTCCTGGGTACCTGCCTCGCACCAGCCTTCGATCTCCTCTCTGGCATCGTAGATCTCGCCGTCATAGATCTCTGCGAAAAGAACCGGGCTGTCTGCCCCCTGCCAGGACTGGTCTGTGACGATGGTCTCTTTGGTGCCATCCTCGTAGGTAATGGTCAGCTGGGCCAGGAAACCGGTCTGCTTGCCGTAGTTATTGCGAAGGCTTAAAAAGCCCATCTTTCCCTTATAGTAACCGGCTCCCAGCATAGCACCCAGACAATGGTCTGCCTTGCCGCTCTCCTGCAGCTGTGCGGTCACATCGTAGGTCTGGTATACCAGATGCTTGTTATAGCTAGTCCATCCGGGTGTCAGCTCGTCCTCTCCAACCTTCTCTCCGTCCAGATATGCCTGGTACAGGCCAAAGGCGGTGGCGCACAGGTAGGCGCTCTTTACAGGCTTCGCTGCCGTAAATTCCTTCCGCAGGTAGGTGCCCTTGGAATTGTCCGCATCCTCCGGTGTCTCCGCGCTGATCATCTGCGCCTTCCACTGCTCCGGTGCGGTAAATGCGGTCACAAAGGTGCCGGCCTCGGAAAAGCCGCTCTCTTCTCCCTCTGTAGTCTTCACTGCCACCTGCCAGTAATATCTGGTCAGCGACTCGACCTCCCACTCCGGGATCGTTACGTGCACCGACTGGGCACTCTCCTGACTCTTTTCAAATAAGATCTGTGTAAAATCCGCATCCGCCGCTATACGAAGGGTATAGGCCTGCTGATGGATGCCCTGGTGATCCCCCTGTATCTTCCAGGAAAATGCGGGGCATTTGGAAATGCCCACCGGATTCTGTTCGTACTCTGCTGTCGTGTTGATGATCTGTACCATGATGTCCCCTACCTTCTCTCTAGAATGAAGCAGCCGTCTCGTTACTGT
>CAVBJS010000073.1:0-10944 GCA_963596015.1 Bacteroidaceae bacterium | reverse complement strand
CCGATACCATCCTGCGGCTTCGATGCAGATCATGCAAAACTGGCGCGCAGTGCAAGGATGCGAGCCATTCTGCCGCGCCCCGGTGCATTACGTTGTGCATTCTTCTATCGATCCGGATCTCCGTAAGCTGTAAAAAAATCATTATAGTTCAACCACTGGAGACGTCTGCGCCAAAAGGAGGTGCGTTTTCTCCGTAAACTATAACGACAGCGAAACAGTAACCATTACTGCTCGTCCGTCTCCTGACACAACTCGTCCACCAGCTGCTCGATAAGCATTTTTTTGATATAGACCTCCGCGCTCATCTCACAGATCAGATCAAAGCGCTGCAGCAGGGCCTGTTCCTTCTCCGGTGCATCCTGAAAAGACTCTCCCGCTGTCTTTACCTGTCGCTTTACTTCTTCCCGGATCCTGTCCATCTGCAGAGAAATATCCTTCATCACGCCCTCATAGACCTGGGACAGGGTATAGTCCGGTGCCCCCGTCTCCCCTTCTTTCTCGGAAGTCTGGGGGGTCCTGTCCTGATTCTTATCCGGCTTTTTCTTTTTCTGTGCCTGCAGGGCCAGCTCCCGGCCCTCCTGTGTGAAATGCTCCTTCACAGGTCCTAAGATCTGCTGGATATCTCCGATGGAAAGAAAACTCTTTAGATAATAGATCCACAAAAGCAGCAGCATGTGATCCTTGTTATATTTCTTCTTTACCGGAGGCAGCAGCAAATCACTCTTGGCATAATTGTTGATCATGGTCTTGGTCAGGATCTTATCCGTCTCCGGATGTCTGGCGGTCTGTTTCAGGTGGTCTTCCATAAAGGTGGTCACCTGATCCATATACAGATCAATGCCCGGAATATCCTGTACCTTCACATAATCCAGCTGCTGCAGGATATGATCCAGCTTCTCTTGCGTCTTTTCCATTTCAGGTTTCATTCCGTGCTTCCTTTCCCGGTGCCTTTTCGCACTGCTGCAGCCTGTGCCTTCATCTCTCTGGCATTGTCTGTCACCGCCTTGGTGATCTGGGCTCCCCCTAAGAGTCTGGCCAGTTCCTGACAGCTTTCTTCCTCATCAAGCTGTGCGATGTGGGTATAGGTCCTGCCGTATTTGGTCTCCTTTGCGATCCGGAAATGGCTGTCTCCCATAGCTGCGATCTGGGGCAGATGGGTGATGCAAAGAATCTGGTGATGCTCTGCCAGGATCCCCAGCTTTTTGGCCACCATCCAGGCTGTCTGCCCGCTGATGCCGCTGTCGATCTCATCAAAGATAAAGGTATATACCTCATCCTTGCCGGCGAATACCGTCTTTAAGCCCAACATGATACGGGAAAGCTCACCGCCGCTGGCGATCTGATCCAGGGGCCGCAGCGGCTCTCCGGGATTCATGGAGATCATAAAAGCCACCTGGTCGTAGCCACCCGGGCCGGGCTTATCCGGATCCGGCGTGATCTGTATCTCAAAAGCCACCTGATTAAAATTAAGAGAGAGCAGGGCACTTTGCATCTTTGCCGCCAGATCGGCCGCCGCATTCTTTCGCAGCTCTGACAGGGAGGCACAAATGGAAATTAAATGCTCTTTTTCTTCCTGCAGACGTACCTGCAGCGCCTGGCGATGCATCTCGTAATCTCCCAACTCTTCTAAACGTCGGCTTTTCTCTTCCAGGGCCTTTTTCAGTGCTTCCTCCCCCTGCCCGTATTTATCCTGCAGGTGATTCAGCAAGTTTAATCGCTCCTCTGTCTGGGCAAAGGCGGCGGGATCAAAGGTCAGGCCATCGGCGTAAGCCGACAATCCTCTGGTAAAATCAGACAGGAGGCTGTCGATCTCTTCCAACTGTGCCAGAAGTCCGTCCAGTGTCGTATCGCACCCTGCCATCCTTCTAAGCTCTCTGCAGCCTCTCTCGATCCGGCCGGCGGCACCGTCTTCTTCTCCCGCCGTATAATTTCTGGCTGTCTCTGCCGCTTCCTGCAGCTTCTGAAAAGAAGAAAGCCGGCGGTATTCCTCTTCCAGTGCCTGCATCTCTCCTGGCTTTACCTGGGCTTCCTCCAGTTCCTTTACTTCGAAGCGCAGCAACTCCTCTTCCCGGCGTCTGGTTTTCTCATCCAGCCCTTGATTTTCCCATTCCTCCAGATCTGTGCGGTATTGCTGATATATCTTTCGAAGTTCTTCTTTACACCGCTGTGCTTTTGTACCGGCATACTCATCTACCACCTTCAGCTGCCGGTCACGGCGCAGCAGCGTCTGATTTTCTCTCTGTCCGTAAAGATCCATCAGATGCTCGGCGATCTCCCGCATTTCTCTGGCGGTCACAGTCTCCCCTGCCACGGTACATACGCTGCGGCCTTGACTGATACGCCTCTTCACTAAAATGGTATCGTCCTCTTCCGGCTTTAATCCCTTCTGGGCAAGCATCTGCCTTTGCTGCTCATTATCCAGTCGAAAGACCAGCTCGATCAGGGCACAGTCCGTCCCCTCCCGGATCAGTCCCGCATCCGCCTTGGCGCCCAGCGCCAGATTTACAGAACCGATGATAAAGGACTTACCTGCACCGGTTTCGCCGGTCAGGATATTTAAACCGTCGGTAAAGGTGACTTCCTCTTCTTCGATCAATGCCAGATTTTTTACATGCAGGCTCAGCAGCATGGGCTGTTCCCTCCTTTATCGTTACTGTGCAGCCACTAGTCAGGCGGTGGGTTCTGTGGTCAGTGTCCGAGTGCAGGACGCCTCTCGGCTCCATTCGTGGGCCTGCTGCACTCGGACACACTCCGCCACCCTGCCGCTTGGTCTCACAGTTACCATCTCACTGGGCGATCATTTCATGCAGTTGCTTCATGACAAGGACCGCATCCTCGCTGGTGCGGATGGCCATCATGATGGTATCGTCTCCCGCGATACATCCTACGATCTGCGGAATGTGCAGGGCATCCAGGGCTGCGGCCACTGCCATAGCCATACCGGATACGGTCTTCATCACAATGATATTCTGGGCCTGATCCATGGATACAAAAGCATCCCGCAGCACCCGGATATACTTATCCGACAGTTGGGCATCATGCCCCCGCATGATCACATATTTCTGGCGGCCGTTGCCGATCTGCATCTTGGTTAGCTTCAGCTCTCTGATATCTCTGGAAACAGTGGCCTGGGTCACCTCGTAACCGGACTCCCGCAGTGCCCTGGCCAGTTCTTCCTGGGTCTCGATCTCACGCTGTCCGATGATCTCTATGATTTTTTCATGGCGGTTTTTTTTCATGTTTACCTTTCTTTGGTGCTGCAGCTTACTGCAACACCATGAGAAGAATTTAGGCTACAGTTCAGCCCCCAGCCAGGCGGCGGGGACTGAACCGTAACGAATCTGGCGCAGGCAAATTCTTCGATACGATCACGCATGGATGACGTTTACGTCATCCATGCAGTTTTACCGAAATGCTATCAAGCATTTCGGTAAAACTTGCTTACTGTGCGATCTTAGCGTGCAGGATTTCCAGAAAGCTCTGACTGGAGAGTTTGATCACAGAGGTCTCCCTCTCACTGCGACAGATCTCTATGCAGTCTCCGGTTTCCATAAGCTTATCAAAGCCTCCGTCGAAGCTGGCTCTGGCTCTGGAGCAGCGCTGTTCTCTTCCCGGTCCGATCTCTATGGTCACACGGTCCTGAGGCGCTAATATGATGCTCCGGGTACTGAGGGTATGGGGACAGATAGGCGTAAGCAGCATAAGCTGCGCTCCGGGTTCTGCGATAGGTCCTCCCGCCGACAGGTTATAAGCGGTGGAGCCTGTGGGGGTAGAGAGAATGATACCGTCGGCCTCAAAGGTATTCAGAAGCTTGCCGTTTACATAAATGATATAGCTGACGATCTGCAGACTGCCGTCTCTGGTGATGACTACGTCATTGAGGGCATACTCCGGATTTCCTTCCAACTTTCCCTCCAGCATCATTCTTTTTTCGATCTGGAAATCTCCGTCCAAAAGCTGCTGCAGCGCTTCCTGCCAGTTTTGCTTTTCCACCTCTGCCAGGTATCCTAATTTTCCAAGATTAATCCCCAGCATGGGAAGCTGTCTGTCCGCGCAGTCTCTGGCTGCCTGCAGCATAGTGCCGTCTCCCCCTAAGACCAGCAGGCAGTCTGTCTCCGGCGCAATGCCCGGCGCTGTATCCACCCGCCGGCAGTCTACGCCCTTGGTCAGCAGAAAATGGCGTACCTCCTCTGTAAATTCATAGGAGGGATCCTTCATCTGATTGGTAATCAAGCCAATGTGCTTTATCATCCGTTCCTTGCCATCCTTCGGATCATTAGTGCTTTGCGGCGCCAAATGCAGAATGGGCCAACTCCACCAGGCTATGGACTGCGTTCTCGGAAGTATCACCCTCCGGTCCATCCATGCCTTTTGTCAAATGCATCAGGTATTCGATATTGCCCTCCGGTCCCCGAATAGGTGAAAAATCAAGACCTGCCACCTGAAAACCGGCTTCCCGGGCATATCCTACGGCATTGTGGATCACTTCCTCATGCACGGCGGGCTCTCGCACCACGCCCTTTTTTCCTACCTTTTCCTTGCCTGCCTCAAACTGGGGCTTGATCAGGCAGGCCATCTGTGCCTTTGGCGTTAAGATATCCCAGGCCGGCGGCAGGATCTTGGAAAGTGATATAAAAGAGACATCCACGGAAGCAAAGTAGGGTGCCTCCGGAAGGTCCTCCGGTTTCAGATAACGGAAATTGGTCTTTTCCATACAGACTACCCGGGGATCCTGTCTCAGTTTCCAATCCAGCTGTCCGTATCCTACATCCACCGAATAGACCTTTGCGGCGCCGTTTTGCAGCATGCAGTCCGTAAATCCGCCGGTGGAAGCGCCGATATCCATGCAGATCTCTCCTTGCAGGTCGATGGGAAATACCTGCAGAGCCTTTTCCAGCTTCAGACCGCCTCTGCTGACATAAGGCAGAGTCGCACCCCGCACCTCGATGGTACTTTTTTCCGGATCGAAGGTAGTGCCTGCCTTGTCTTCCTTTTGGCCGTTGACGTAGACAATTCCCTCCATGATCATGGTTTTTGCCTTTTCCCGGGAAGGAGCGTATCCCCCTTCTGTCAACAGTATGTCCAATCTGGTCTTCATTTGGTGCTGCTTTCCTTTCTATACCTTTCTATGCCGTCATCTGCCGCGGCTATGCAGGGAGCGATCCACTGCACTGCCTTCTCTCCCGCAGGATCTTACAAGATCTTATTCTTTCCCGATCTTTTCAAGGATCTTTGCAGTAATGGAATCCGCATCCACCCCTACTTCTTTTTTCAATAAGTCCACATTGCCATGCTCCACATATTCATCGGGGATGGCGATGGACATGCATGCAGGCGCCCTGTGCAAGGTCTTTGCCCAGGCCAGCACATGCTCGCCGAAACCGCCGCTGGCCGCATTTTCTTCCATAGTGACCAACAGGGAATGGGTGGCAAAAAGTTCCTCTAACAGCGCATGGTCAAAGGGCTGGGCGAAACGGGCATTGACGATGGAGCAGGAAAGACCTCTTTCATGGAGCTGCTTTTGCACCTCCAGGGCTGTCTTCACCATACTGCCCAATGCCACCAACAGAATACCGTTTTCCTTGGAAAGTAACTCTGCCTCCCCGTATTTAATGGGAGAGCGCTGCTCCTCCAACTGATCAAAGGCCTCTCCCCGGGGATAGCGCACGGCGATAGGGCCATGCCAGTTAACGGCGAATTTCAGCATATCCGACAGCTCCCACTTATTCTTGGGTGCCATGACGGTCATATTGGGAATGGAGGAGAGATAGGAAAGATCAAAGATACCCTGGTGGGTCTCTCCGTCTGCGCCTACCAGTCCTGCCCTGTCCACGGCAAAGATCACATGGAGATCCTGGAGACATACATCATGTAGGATTTGGTCATAGGCCCGCTGCAAAAAGGAGGAATAAACCGCCACAACCGGCACCAGGCCTCCTGCGGCCAGTCCCGCCGCAAAGGTCACCGCATGCTGCTCCGCAATGCCCACATCAAAGAACCGATCCGGATAAATATTGCGGAACCGCTTTAACCCCACACCGTCTGCCATGGCTGCCGTGATAGCCACCAGTTCTTTATGCTTGGCAGCCTGCTTGATCATTACGGTAGAGAAAATATCGGTATAATTGGCCTTTTTGCGGGGATGACTGGGCACTCCTGTGGCAATGTCAAAGGGCTCCGCCCCGTGAAAGCGGGCGGGATGGCGCTCTGCCGGCTCATAGCCTTTTCCCTTTTTGGTGCATACATGGACGATTACAGCCTTGTTGATCCGCTGGGCATCATGAAAAGCCCTGACCATGTCTCCGATATTATGGCCGTCCACCGGGCCCAAATAGGTGATACCCAGATCCTCAAAATACATGCCGGGGATCATCAGCTGCTTTAAGGAATTCTTGGCCTTTCGAATGCCGCTTACCACCCGGGGAAGGCTGTCATTGATGGAATAATAGACCTTATCCCGCAGATGAATGTAGCCGTCGGAGGTCCGGATATCATTGAGATAGTTGGACAGGCCGCCCACATTTTCCGAAATGGACATGTTATTGTCGTTTAAGACGATGATAAAATTGGTGGTCAGCTTTGCCGCATTGTTAAGCGCCTCGTAAGCCATACCGCCGGTGAGGGCCCCGTCTCCGATCACGGAGACGATGGTGCGTTTCTCTCCCCGCAGATCTCTGGCCTTTGCCAGACCAAGACCGGCAGAAATAGAGGTAGAGCTGTGACCGGTATCGAAGGCATCACAGGCACTCTCCTTGCGCTTAGGGAACCCGCTCATACCCCCAAATTTGCGAAGGGTATCAAACCATTCCTTTCGTCCTGTCAGGATCTTATGGGTATAGGCCTGGTGTCCCACATCCCAGATCAAATCGTCATTGGGAAAATCCATCACCAGATGCAAGGCCATGGTCAACTCCACTGTTCCCAGGTTGCTTCCCAGATGACCGCCGGTCTGACTTATTTTTTCTACCAGAAAATCCCGGATCTCCTGTGCCAGCTCGTCGTAGTATTCGGCAGGAACCTTTTTGATATCATTTTCCTTTTGAATAGAATCCAACAGCTTCCCCATTATATTCCTCTTTTCCGGGCAGTTTTCTCAAAGATCTGTCAACACCCCCGCTGCATATCTTCTGCCCACAGATGCCCCATTATTTTACGCGGTTGATCAGTGTGACGATCAGCTCCCGCAGAAAATCATTCTTTACGGACAGGCTGTCAAACAGCTCCAACGCCTCCTGGGTGCGGCTGCGGACATCTTCCTTGGACTGTTCTAAGCCGTGCATGGTCACATAGGTCACCTTCTCATCCAGTGCATCCTGTCCCGTGGCCTTCCCCATAGCCTGGCTGTCTCCCTCCACATCCAGAATATCGTCCTGGATCTGGAAAGCGATGCCGATATGCTCTGCGATCTTCCCCAGCTTATCCACTTCTTCCTGGGGTGCCCCGGCCAATACCGCACCGATCTGGAAACCGCTCTCGATCATGCAGGCGGTCTTGTGCTTATGGATATAAAGAAGCATCTCCGGGCTGACCTTGCCTGCCTTTCCCTCTGCCTCCAGATCGGCACACTGTCCGCCTACCATGCCGTAAATACCGGCATTGGCAGCCAGAATACGAAGGGCTATGGAAACCCGCATCTGCTCTTCCTTGTCCTGTGTCAGGAAAAGAGCACCGATGGCCGTCTCATAGGCATAATTAAGGAGTGCATCTCCTGCCAGTACCGCCATGCCTTCTCCGAATACCACATGGGTGGTCTTTCTGCCCCGTCTGTATTCGTCATTGTCCATAGCGGGGAGATCATCGTGTACGAGAGAATAGGTATGGATCATCTCCAGGGCGGCCATGAAAGGCTCTGCCAGGGTCATGGAGCCGCCGTACATGGTGCAGGTCTCTGCCAGAAAAAGAGGACGCAGTCTCTTGCCTCCGGCCTCTACGCCGTAATGCATCGCCTCCGCTACCTTTGACGCATATCCTTCCGCACAGGGCAGAAACTTTAAGATGATCTGCTCACATGTCTGTGTCTTTTCCTGCAACTCTTCCTGAAAACCCATTGCTCTTATCCCCTCTTGCCATCTCACGGGCGGTATCCAAACCTATCTGTTTGTTACCGCTCTTCCTCGTATCTCATTCCGGCAGCGATCCCGGACTCTTTTAAAGTTTTGCTTTGCCAAAATTGAAAAACGTCTTTTCGCTCTCTGATCCTGTTCTTATGCAAATGGCTCCAATTCTCCATCTGCCCCGATCTTTTGAACCTGTTTTTCCACTGTATCCAGCTGACTGTTACAATATTCCGCCAGCTTCATGCCCCGTCTGTAAAGATGAAAGCTCTCCTCTAAAGGCAGCTCTCCCTCTTCCATCCGGTCTAAAAGCTTAGCCAGTTCCTCTAAGGCTTCTTCCAGCTTTAATCCTTCGATCTTTGCCGGCTCTGCAGCTGTTTCTTCCTGCAGTGTTGTCTGCGTTTCTTCCATATTTACCTCTTTGTACCGCAGCTCGTCTGCGGCGTCATGGGGAGAATTTCCTCCGCTTTTGCCATAAAGCTGCCGTCCTGCAGATAGATCTGCAGCAGATCTCCCTTTTGCACTTCCTGTATGCTCCGAAGGCCTCGTCCGTCCTTCTCCACATAGCCGTAACCGCCGGATAGACGCACCAGCGGCGAAGCGGCATGCAGTCTTCCTGCCAGCAGGGCCAGTTCATGCTTCTTAGCTGTCAGACACTGCTCCATGGCATGGTTCAGCTGTTCCGTCAGCTGCAGCGTCTGCATCCTGCGCTCTCTGACCTTTGCCGCCGGAGAAGCATATCCTAAGGCACGTTCCAACGAAGCCAGTTGCTCTCTGCGCAGGGCGATCCGGTGTTCCATACTGCCTGTCAGCTGGGATCTGTATTCCTCCAAAGTGTCAACAAGCCGGAAATAATCAAAAACTGCCAGCTCCGCCGCCGCAGAAGGCGTCGGTGCCCGCAGGTCCGCTACATAATCTGTAATTACTGTATCCGTCTCATGGCCTACCGCGGAAATAATGGGAACCGTGCAGTCAAAGACTGCCTGTGCCACGATTTCCTCGTTAAATGCCCACAGATCTTCCAGAGAGCCACCGCCCCGGCCGATGATGATCACATCCACCTTTTGCATTTCCAATGCCCGGATGCCGTTTACTATGCTCTGGGCCGCTCCCTCTCCCTGCACCAGTGCAGGATAGAGGATGATCTGCAGGTAAGGATTTCTTCGCAGAGACACATTGATAATGTCCCGCACGGCAGCACCGGTAGGTGCTGTCACAACCCCCAAAGTCTGTATATATCGGGGAATGGGCTGTTTATAACTCTCATCGAACATGCCCAGCTCTTCTAAACGATGCTTAAGCTGCTCGTACCGCTCATTCAGCGCCCCGGCACCGTCGGCTATGATCTGCTCAGCATAGAGCTGGTATCTGCCGTCCCGCGGGTATACATCCACGCTGCCGGCTGCGATCACCTGATCTCCCTCTTTCATATGGAAGGTGAGACCGCGTCGGTTTCCGGCAAACATGACGCAGGAAAGACTGCCGGTTTCATCCTTCAGGGTGAAGTAGATGTGGCCGGAGGAGTGATACTTACAATTGCTCACTTCTCCCCGCACCAACACGGTATGCAGCAGATAATCCTGCTGAAACATGTTCTTGATATAGGTGTTGATCTGTCCTACGGAAAAGACACTCTTTGTTTTTTTCAAACTGTCTTCTCTTCTTTCTGACTGCTCTTGCCGGCCGCACCGGACTTCTTTACCAGGATCACGGCCTGATTATCCTTAGCGGAAGCCTGTCTGCGCTGCATAACAGCCGGCACAGCCACCTTCCGTGCATCCTGGGGCTTATTTACATTGGAAAGTACGGCATTGACAAAAGAGCCGGAGTCCTCCTGACCGTACTTGTTTGCGATCTCTACTGCCTCGTTGATGGCTGTACCTACCGGCACATCCTCATCGAACTTCATCTCATAGACCGCAAGACGAAGAACGGACAGTTCTACCTTGCCGATTCTCGCCAGATTCCATCCGCTGGCGCTTTCTTCAAGGATCTTGTCGATCTCTTCCAGATGCTCTTTGATGCCGTGGTACTGCCGCAGCACCAGCTCCTGATCACGAGGGGTGAATCTTACACCTTTGTCCTCAAAAAAAAGCTTCTCCTGTCGGGGCATTTCTGCCTGTCCTACAAAATCCAGACGGAATAAAAGCTTAAATACCTGTTCTCGTAAAAGACTTCTTTTCATGGATGTTTACTTGTCCTTTGCTACATTGATTCCCGCAATGCGGATATTGACATCGGTGACCTGCAGTCCCGTCATGTTCTCGATGGTTGTCTTTACCTTGTTCTGTACCTGGGAACTGGTAGCCGGGATATTGTATCCATAGGCCATAATCAGAGAAAGTGCCACTCTGACCTTGCCATCTTCCACTTCAACCTTTACGCCTTTATTCTGGCTCTTGATGCCTGCCATATCAAGCAGCTCGGTGGTCATGGTGCCGGCCATGGAGGAGACGCCCTCCACTTCCATTGCTGCATAGATCGCGATCATTCCCACCACGTCATCGGCGATCTTTACGGTGCCGATCTCTGCGGAGGATTCTACATTATATGTTTTGCTCTTCTTATCCTGTTCAGTAGCCATAATATGCTCCTTTCTGCTAAAAGCATTGCTGTCAAGCGGTGCATTCCGCACGGTCTGCAAACGCCAAACAGACAGGATAATTGTATCAAATCAAAGTCGGTTTGCATAGACCCGGGAACTAAATGAAATAATTAGCAAGGATCTGAACTGTAACCGGCAGGTTACTATGATAATTTAGTGCCACCAGGCCATGCACCGGAGCACGGCAGATGTCTCGCACCATGCACTTTGCGCCGTTTTGCTTTTGATCTGCCTCTCGCCTGCGGATGGCGCGGCCCGAACTCGCATCCCCGCCTGATGCGGGGA
>CAVBJS010000072.1:0-11043 GCA_963596015.1 Bacteroidaceae bacterium | reverse complement strand
CATTCTGCCGCGCCCCGGTGCATTACGTTTTGCGTTCTGCCATCGATTCGTCCCCATAAACTGTAAAAGAAGTTATAGTCCAGGCGACAAGGTGAAGGAGTGTGTACGGGTACAGGCCCCTGCAGGAACTGAGAGACATCCCCCAACCCAGATACCGACCACAAGATCCGCCACTAGGCTGGCGTCTGATCAGTAACAGTGGACAGTTTGGCAGCCATACATCAAAAACACCTGCTGTATCTGCCCTACAGGCGGATATAACAGGTGTTTTCTGTTTCATTTCTCAGATTATCTTTTCAGTTTGCTTTTACTCTTCCTTTATGGAATCGATCACGGTTTGCTCCCAGCCAACCACTCAACCACTATTTCCTCTTAGGAATCCTTCTCCGGGAAGTTGAGCTGCAGCTTGCAGAACAGATCTTCCAGTGTCAGGCGGTCATTGACCTTGTGATAAACGCGAATCGGACGATAGCCGGTACCGTGAATGTAATGCATATCCTCGTAATCCACACGGGGTGCTTCCTGGATGGTATAGCTGTCGGTCTTTTCCTGCTCTTCCATCAGGGCTGCGATAGCGGAATTGTCACCCAATCCCCAGATCTCGCCGTGGGGCCACTGCAGGATATCAGCGCAGAAGTCATTTAATTCCACCATCTGTGTAAACAGGTAATGACCGATCTTACCGTAAGGGCGAACCTTTACCTGCAGCTCTGCCAGGGAAACGGTCATCTGCTTGTATACGTTCATAGGCATCTGCCATACCGGCATGTTGGAAGAAAATACCACGTTGGCGCCGTAAATATCCTGTTCTAAGTTAAACTCTCTGCCTCCTTCCGGATAGTTGCCGCCACCGACCCAGATACAGGTCATGCGATCGCAGATGGCAGGCTCCATCAGGATAGCGCTGGCTAAGTCTGTGATAGCGCCCTGCATCAGGATATAGAGCGGACGGCTGTCCTCCTTCATTGCTTCCTCGATAATGAACTTGGCACCCTCTGATTCGATGGGGGTCTTTTCATCGCTCAGTCCCACAGCGGAGCCCATGAGCACGGGATACTGTCCGGACAGGTGCATCAGATCCAGTACCTTGATGATCTCATCATAGCTTGCCTGGGCTGTTCCATGGCCGGGATAACGGAAATCATTGTGATCAAAATGGCCGGCGATGATGCCCTGCACATCGAACTTAGGTGTCATAAGTGCCTGTGCTACCGCAAACTGGTCATCTGCCTCATTCTTGCAGTCTGTGTGGATGATAACGCGAAAATGCTTCTTTTCCGGAACTGTATACGCATACTGAAACATGTGAAAACCTCCTCGTACTCATGCTGTAAAAGTTTTACTCTGATCTAATGAGCATAGCATGCATATAAATTTTTTGCATCTTTCATCTAAAAATTTAGATTATTTGTTCATATTGGCTGTTACGGTTCGGACCCCGCCAGGCGACAGGGTGGCGGAGTGTGTCCGGGGGCAGGGGCCTTACAGGAGCCGAGGTAACCAGCTCGCGTTCTTTGCGAACTTACGTACCGCTGGGTCTCCCGGATGAAGCCGAGAGGCGTCCCCAAACCCGTATACCTCCGCCGGGACCCGCCGCCTGTCCGGTGCCTGAATTGCAACTATTGGCTCAGAGCTGAACGATCAAAAAAACGCAGCCGTTAAGGAATAAACCTTACATCGGCTGCGTTTCGTACGCTGTCTATTCGTACGCCGTCTATTCGTACGCCGTCTATTCGTACGCTGTCTATTCGCACGCTGTCTATTTTTTACTTCGTCAGCATCTCCATGATCTCATTGCTGCGGGCGATGAACTTGGTCATCTCCTCTGCCTCTAAGGGTGCATTCTGCAAAAGTGCCAGATCATAAAGCTGCTCGCAGATCAGGCCGGTCTTCTCGCCGTCCTGGTTATCCAGCACATACTGTACCAGCGGGTGGTTAGCATTGAGGATCAGGGTCTGGCCTTCCTTGCCGAAGCCGTCCATACCAAAGCCCATGCCGTTGGAAGCATACATCTTCATCATATCCTGCATACGGCGGCTCTGCTCATCTACTGTCAGCATAGAGGAGATCTTCTTATTCTTCAGCTTCTCCAGCTTTACATTGAGCTTGTCGTCCTTTAATGCCTTGCGGAAGACGCCCTGAAGCTGATCTGCGTGCTCCTTTAATTCCTCTGTAGCCTTCTTGCCGGTCTTGGTCTTTAATGCGTCGGTAACGTCCGCATCGATACGGGCGAAGTGGATGCCCTCATTCTTAGCCTCCAGCTGGGAGATGAAGGGCTGGTCGATGTTGTGGTTCAGGATAAAGGCCTGCATCTTGGCAGCACGGAACATGTTGATGTACTGGCTCTGCTGCTTGGGATCGGTTACATAGTAGATGGTGCGGTCCTTCTTTTCCTCTTCCTTGTCTGCTTCCGGCTCCTTAGCTGCCTCTGCATCCTTCGCACCGTCGTCTACGATCTCTGCCTCTACCTTCTGGCCGTTCTCGTCGGAAGCGCTTTCCTTCTGTGCTTCCTCCATCTCTTCCTTGTCGCTGTCCTTATTGATCTCCAGCGCATCCGGCAGCACCACATATTTGCCGTCCAGATCCTTGAACAGGATGTAGTCTGTCATCTTCTCACAGAACTTGTCATCCTTCAGGCAGCCATACTTGATAAAGGGACTGATGTCATCCCAATACTTTTCGTAGTTCTCTCTGTCTGTCTTGCAAAGGCCGGAGAGCTTTTCTGCTACTTTCTTGGTAATATAATCGGAAATCTTCTTTACGAAGCCGTCATTCTGCAATGCACTTCTGGATACGTTCAACGGAAGGTCGGGGCAATCGATGACACCCTTAAGCAGCATCAAAAATTCCGGAATGACTTCCTTGATATTGTCGGCAATGAATACCTGGTTGTTGTACAGCTTGATGGTTCCCTCGATGGACTCGTACTCCATGTTGATCTTCGGGAAGTACAGGATGCCCTTCAGGTTGAAAGGATAGTCCATGTTCAGATGGATCCAGAATAAGGGTTCCTTGTAGTCGTGGAATACCTTGCGGTAAAACTCCTTATACTCTTCGTCTGTGCAATCCTTGGGGGTCTTTGCCCACAGGGGATGCGTGTCGTTTAACAGCTCCGGTCTCTTGACGATCTTATACTTCTTCTCCTCTGGCTGCTTTTCCTCTGCCTTCGGTGCGTCCTGTCCTTCGCCGGCTGCCTCTTCCTTCTTCTCTTCCTCTTTCTTCTCCGGCAGGATCTCCTCGATCACCACATCATCCGGCAGTTTCTCAGATTCCTTGACGATCTGGGTCTCCTTGGTATTCTCTGCGGAAAGGTAGATCTCGGTGGGCATGAAGGAACAATACTTCTCAATGACTTCTCTTGCCTTGTAATAGTTGGCGAATTCCAGGCAATCCTCATTCAGGTACAGCGTCATGGTAGAACCAAAGGTATCTCTATCGGAATCCTCCATGGTGAACTCGCTGCCGCCGTCGCACTCCCAGTGCACTGCCTTGGAGCCTTCCTTATAGGAAAGGGTATCGATGGTCACCCGGTCTGCCACCATGAATGCGGAATAAAAGCCCAGGCCGAAATGACCGATAATCTGGTCGTCGTTAGCCTTGTCCTTATACTTAGCCAGGAAATCCTCTGCGCCGGAAAAAGCAATATTATTGATATACTCCTTTACCTCATCTGCCGTCATGCCAAGACCGTTATCAATGAACTTCAGGGTCTTCTCCTCCGGATTGACCTTCACGTCAATACGGGGCTTATAACCTTCCGGCAGGCTGTACTCACCCATGATATCCAGCTTCTTAAGCTTGGTGATGGCATCACAGCCATTGGAGATCAGCTCTCTGAAGAAAATGTCGTGGTCGGAATACAGCCACTTTTTGATAATGGGAAACATATTTTCGCTATTGATGGATAACGTTCCTTTTTCTGCCATGATTACTTTTGTTACCTCCTTATGCTTATCCTTACGCCGCTGCTGCCTGCCATTACCAAAGCAATAATGAGACAGCAGGGTGATTTCATACTTATCTTTCTATACCGCGCCCATGCTGTAAGCGTCATAAGTACCGTTTGAAGGAAATACCTAGGGGCGTTTCTTTCAAACTTTTCATAAGGTACCGGACAATCCTTCCACACATTGCGGAATTCAGGATCTGACCCTTGTATCCTTACTTTCCAAAGTGTAGTCTTTGCCCTTTGAAAAGTCAATAAAAAATTAGCACTCATTTATCGTGAGTGCTAACAATTCATTGGAAACCCAGTATTTATGCGGCTTCTGACAATTATTAAACTTTTGTAAAGTGCATTTTAATCTTATGCTATGGAAATCTTATGCTATGGACAATCTCCTTAAAATCAAAACTTATGCCTGTGTTACTCCGGATTGCAAGCTCTGCAGATTCTAACATAATTTCATGCACATGCCTTAATTTCATACACATGCCTTAATCGACTACTAACAGAAAATTCAAAAAACCCTTAGCCATGGATTCCACCCACAGCCAAGGGCAATTACAGCTTTACAGCCTTCCAACTTATTTGGTTATTCACTTTCACCAAAAAAATTTTCATAAATCGTAAAGAAGCTGTTGGTGGCCGTGCCGGAAAGGTCTTCCTCCTGTAAAGCCTGCCAGCGCTTCTCATAGAGCACTATGTCTGCATCCGCCGTAAATGCATCATATTCTTCCCCAAAAGCGGCGGCCTTTCGCTCCTGGATCAGGCGCTGTTTATTGGCCTCTGTCTGCTGCTCGTCATTGGTGCTGGTGCATTTCAGGATCCGGTATCCGTCAGCGGTCTCCACCACAGCACTGACCTGATCCCGGTCTAAGTCAAAGGCGGCCTGCTCAAAGGCGGCATCCTGCTCTCCTCTGCCAATGGCGTAGGTATCCTGCTCATCCTCATTGTACTGCTTCTGCAGCTGGTCGAAATCTCCGCCTTCTTTTAACTGCCGCAATACTTCCTCTGCCTTTGCCTTCACCGCTGCCTTTTCGCTGTCGCTGTATTCCTCTCTGGAGCCGTCTTCCCCGGTGCGATATGTCTTAAAAAGGATATTCTTCACCTGCACCCGTCTGGCATCATCGTCGCTGATCTCCGGATCGATCTGGGCCACTACCTGCCGGTATACCTCATCTGCCAGTGCATATTGCTCATACATCTTCTGCAGCATGGCTGTATCTGCCTGCAGCAACTGTTTATCTTCCTGGGTCAGGCTCTCTTCATAAGCTGCCGCACAGGCCGCCGCTTTCTCTTCCTGCTCCTGGCTCAGCGTAATCTGCTTCTCCTGGGCCATAGCGCAAAGCGCCTTCACCTTTCCTAGCCGCTCCAGTGCCAGATCGTCGATGCTGTCCTCGAACTGAAAAAGACTTTGGCTGTTCCAGATCTCATCTCCCAGCATGTCGCTGTACTGACTGCGCACATTTACCAGATAGATCCGCACCTCCGGTGCCTTAGCCTCCACACCGTTGATCAGGAAGATATCGTCCGCACTAAACCCATTAGTCAGTACCACCTTGCCTCCCCCGCAGCCGGTAAGAAGCATCATCAGTGACAAAAGAAACGCCAGGGTTTTAGGAAATCTCCCGTTTCTTCCGTCTTTTCCCTTTTTATTAAATATCATATGTTCGTATATTTCCCATTCCGCTACATAGCTGCTGCATCACTGCTATTTCTTTATTCTCTCATATTTTACAAAGGTATAGGCCGTATCGAAATATGTCTGCTCTTCTCCCTCTGCTGTCCGCGCCCATTCCTCATCTTTTGCCAAATTGGGAAAATAAGCGTCCGCCTCATAGGCCCGGTCGATCTCTGTCACATGCACGGTATCGCAATAGGGCAGGAACTGCCGATAGACACTCTCCCCGCCGATCACATAAACATCCTCCGGTGCGTAGTCTTTCACGGCCTCCAGTGCCTCTTCCACGCTGTGTACCACCTTGGCCCCCCGCACTTCCAGACCAGGATTTGTGGAAAGAATGATATTTTCCCTTCTGTCAAGCGGCTGGGCCAGGGGAAAAGTCTCCAGCGTCTTTCTTCCGTATATGATGGCCTTGCCCATGGTCTCCTGTCGAAACATCTTATGGTCCGCGGGAATGCTCACCAGGAGCTGTCCCTTGCTGCCGATTGCCCAGTTCTTATCTACTGCTACGATTGCGTTCATATTTACCTCTCCATGCCGCAGCTTGTCTGCGGTATCGTGAGGAGAATTTCGCGTAGGCGAATTCTCCGATGCGCTCCGCACCTATGACGTTTGCTGCATAGGTGCCGTTTGAAATTCTAGATTGCAATGGGAATATCCTTGATCTGCTCTCCGGTCTGATAGTTTTCTACCACAAAATCATCCCTTGTAAACTCATAAAAATCGTGGATATCCGGGTTCAAAGTCACCTTCGGTGCCGGATAGGGCGTCCTTTCGATCAGTTCCTTTATAAAAGGCACATGCCGGTCATAGATATGGGCGTCGGCGATCACATGGAGCAGCTCTCCCGCCCGCATATCACTTACCTGGGCAAACATCATCAAAAGAGCTGCATACTGAGCCACATTCCAGTTATTGGCCGCCAGCACGTCCTGAGAGCGCTGGTTTAAGACGGCATTTAAAGTCAGCTTGTCATCTCCCGGCTTTTGGGTCACATTAAAAGTCATGCTGTAGGCACAGGGATACAGATTCATCTCGTGCAGATCCTGATGCACGTAGAGGTTAGTCATGATCCGGCGACTGAAGGGATTATGCTTTAAGTCATACAGCACCCGATCCACCTGATCGAACATGCCCTCCTTATAAGTGTGCTTCACCCCCATCTGATAGCCGTAAGCCTTGCCGATGGAACCGTCGGCGTCTGCCCACTCATCCCAGATATGGCTGTGGAGGTCCTTGATATTATTGGATTTCTGCTGCCAGATCCACAGCACCTCGTCCACCGCGCTCTTTAAGGCTGTGCGACGCAGGGTCAAAAGCGGAAATTCCTCCTGCAGATCATAGCGGTTCACCACGCCGAATTTCTTGATGGTATAGGCGGCTGTGCCGTCCGGCCAGTGGGGCCGTACCTTCTCTCCCTCCGTGCTGGTGCCGTTTTCCAGGATATCCTTGCACATATGTATGAAAATCTCGTCTGCTTTACTCATTTTTACTTTTACCTTTTTATCCCAATCCTATTTCTCACTTTACTGCATCAGTGTAATAAAATTAAGTACAATGATGCACAGTTATGCTTTCGGTATTGCCTGTGGGGCTATACCACCCTCAGACGTCCTCTGCTCCCTGACAGGGCGATGGCAGACTAAGCTCTCCGGAGTATACTCTCTTTTCTCCGGAAAAAAACTATTTATTTCTTCTCTCTGCTACCGGCACCCCCTGCTTCACCTGAGTAAACTTTCCCTCCAGCAGATCATACCTGGTGCCGCTGTAAGGTGCATAGGCCAACACACCGAATTTTTCCTGTAAACAGGCGGCAAAGCGATCCGCTGTCTTATCCTCGCCGTGCACCACAAAGGTCTGCCGGGGCTTGGGATCAAAGGCATCGAACCACTGCAGCAGTCCGTTTTTATCTGCATGGCCGGAGAGGCCTGTCATCTGGGCGATCTCTGCCTTTACTTCTATGGTCTCTCCTAAGACCTTCACCGCTTTGGCGCCCTCTATGATCTGGCGTCCCAACGTCCCCTTGGACTGATATCCCACGAAAAGAATGGTGCTCTCCGGCCGCCACAGGTTATATTTCAGGTGATGGCGGATACGGCCTGCATCGCACATGCCGGAAGCCGCCAGGATTACCTTGGGTGTCTTGTCATAATTGATCTGCTTGGATTCCTCTGTGGTCACCAGAGGATAAAGATCTTCAAAATCCAGAGGATTAATGCCCTTTTTCACCATCTGCATGGCTTCCTCGTCAAAGCAGCTGCGCTCGTTGGTGGTAAAGACACCGGTAGCCTCCACCGCCAGCGGACTGTCCAGATATACCGGAAAATGGGGACGTTCCCTGATCAGCTTCTTCTCTTTGATCAAGCGCAGGAAGTACAGCATCTCCTGAGTGCGTCCCACCGCAAAAGAAGGGATCAGCACATTGCCGCCCCGGGCAAAGGTGCGGCGGATGATCTCTGCCAGCTCCTGTACATAGTCCTCTGTGTGAATCTGTCCCATTCCCGGGCTGTGAAGTCTGTCTCCATAGGTAGACTCGATCAGCACATAGTCAGCCTGCTTGGTGGGAATAGGGTCTCTCAGCAACGGCTGATCCACATTGCCGATATCCCCGGAAAAGACGATCTTTCTGGTCTGTCCCTGCTCTGTCAGCCACAGCTCTATACTGGCAGAGCCAAGCAGATGTCCCACATCCGTAAACCGAAACTCTATCCCCTCGCAGAGCTGCACCTTGCGGTCATAAGGAAATCCCTCAAAACGCCGCAGCAGCCTTTTGGTATCCTCCATGGTAAAAAGGGGTTCTATGGGCTGGCCGCTCTTTGTGCGATAGTCGTGCTTGTTTTTCCAGGCTGCATCTGACTCCTGGATGTCCGCTGCGTCCTTTAACATGATCTCGCACAGCTGGGCTGTGGCCTCTGTGGCGATGACCCTACCGCGAAAACCATCCTTGTGCAGCTTTGGCAAAAGGCCGGTATGATCGATGTGGGCATGGGTCACAAAGACATACTCGATCTGCCTTGGCTCCACCGGAAGTCCCACATTTTTGAAATAATTGATACCCTGCTCCATGCCATAGTCCACCAGCAGATGATGACCGGCCACGCACAGATAATGGCAGCTTCCCGTTACTTCATGATCGGCACCGATAAATTCTATTTCCAAATTAATCTCCATTTCTGAGCAGCTGCGCTGCGAAGAGACGCTTTCTGCCGCCGTACTTTGTATTCTCCGATGCAATTTAGCTTCCCAGCACTGCCAGTCTGATCAGATAGTAGATCATCAGGTGAGCCGGATAGAAAACATAGAAAAGCCACTTGGGCGAATGGCCCTTTTTCCCATTGTAACAGATGATCAGGAAGATGCCTACCGCTGCGTACCACTCCAGGGTGCTTGCGTATGCAAGCAGCAGCTGCACCAGAATGGCGGCCAGCCATCTGTGTCTGCGAAGAAGATAAAAAATAAGTACCGCCAGGATACCGTAGACCTGATAATCCGTCTTTAAAAACCAGGCAAGCCCACAGGCTGCGGCGGCAACGACGCCGCATAGGATCCAGCGCTGCCACCGGGTTAAAGACTGTTCCGGCAAGGCTCGTATCCGTTCCATCGCCCACATGGCCAGAAAGGCGATCCACATGGTCATGATGACGCTGCAGCCCTGGCCGTTCGAAGTTAAGCCTTCGGTACAGGAGATCAATCGATACGGGATCTCCGAGATCAGTGCAAAGACGAACAGACGCAGGCAATATTTACGCCGATCATGGGTATGGGCAAATCCTTCCGCCAGCATAAAAGCAAAAATCGGAAAGGCCTGCCGGCCGATGGCCCTGGTCAGCATATACAGAAAAGGACCATGCGGTGCGGACATGATCACATCCACCCCTTCCTGTGTCTCCACCAGACAAAAGCCGATATGGTCAATGGCCATAGTAAGCAGCGCAATATACTTAAGTACCGCCCCGTCTACTTTTTCAAAATTAAGAAAAAACAGATCCAGGCTATGTAATAGGCGCTCTATTTGCTCTCTGTAATTTTGTCCGTTACGCTTTGCTTCCATACTATTCCCTTTCCACAGTTGCTTTATGCCGGGGGAATCCCAAAGGGTAATATGACTTTGAGATCAGGGCTATTTATCTCCGAACTGCTGTGCTTTGTACTCTCCCCTTGCTGTTAAGCGATAACTTCTTTTCTCACAGTATACCCCATATTGGACACAGGAAGTAGCACTTAATTCTTTCTAACTGTAAAAGCCCACCATCCATGCACATTCTATGTACAGGAATGATGAGCTTTTTTATTTTTCTTTATGAGTACCTATGAGGCCGTCGCCATGATATTCGCACCAACTTCGTCTCCGCCCGGCGGTACGTAAGCTACAAAACCTCCTGCCTTTTCAGTCTGGCCAGCAGCTTTCGCAGCGGGTTAAAGAGCAGCAGGGCAATGACGAAATTCATGACGCCGTGCACCAGATCAAAGGGGATGCCCGCCAGCCACCAGGTAATGGCGGCGCCGATCCCTCCTGCGATCCAATATACAATGGCACATAAAGCCCCAAAGGTCAGTCCGAAAAATCCCGACAGTGCCGCCCATCCGAAGGCAGATCTCATTTTCTGCAGCAGGATGGCCAGTGTAAATAGGATCAGCCATACATACAGATAGCAAAAGGACCACAGTCCCAGCCCCCAGGTGGCAAATTCCAGACCGATATAGATCATTACGGCATAAAATCCTCTCCACCCGAAGGTCACTGCCAGCAGCATGACCATCAGAGATACCGGCTCTACGTTTGGCAGGGGCACCATCACCATCTTTGCACAGAAGGTCATGGCTCCCAGAAGACTTAATATCACCATTTCCCTGACGGAAAATAACCTGCGTTTCATTAGTTAACGGTATAGGTCCAGGTGTACTGATCTCCGTCTGCCAGCACTACCTGATCGGCACCGGTCTGTGCATCCTCACCGTTGCAGCTGAGCCACCAATAGCTCTGGTCTGCGTTATAGTCTGCGGTCTCTCCGTCTACGGTCTCCACATATAATCCGTATTCACTCTCTGTACCGGAGATCAGGCCCTCCTGGGTCAGCAGTTCCCCTAAGTATTCCAGATCTGTCTGATACGTAAACTCCTTGACAGAGCCATCCTTGTGCACTACTTCCACTGTAATGGTCTTTGCGCCTGCATTGGTGGACGGCTGGTTATTTTTCCATACAAAGAACATAACGCATGCCAGTACCACAAATACAATGACTGCAGCCAGCGGTTTCCAGTTAAACTTTTTCTTTTCCATACTCTCCCTTTCTGTGAGTTACTGCTTCACTGTTGCAGTTCAGACACCGGCCAGGCGATGGGCCCTGGGGTCGGTATCCAGGTGAGGGGACGCCTCTCGGCTCCATCCTTCGGACCTAGCGGTACTAAGCTCGCA
>CAVBJS010000071.1:7548-12228 GCA_963596015.1 Bacteroidaceae bacterium | reverse complement strand
GTTACCGTTTTATCACACCTTGAAAATAACTGGGTATGTCTGCATAATGGTGTATGTTAAAAATGAGACAAAAAAAGGAAACTGTTGGCCAAGAGTCAAACAGCATAAAACCGTAAAGAAGCAGCCGGACGATCTTCTCGCCTAGCTGCTTCTTTAATTACCTCTCTATGTCGCCTTGAAAAATCTTCCGGCATTTCTTGCAAACATAGCTCTCCAGGATAGTAACCTGTCGGTCCCGGTTCAGTCCCTGCCGCCCGGTCGGCGCAGGAAAAAAGTACCCGATGAGGAAAGTACGAAATAAAAAACAATCTGTCCTATTTTCATTTTGATGTTGTTTTGTGATAATGAAAGACAAGTAGAAAGTGCGGTATGCGTTGCCGCAGA
Source organism: Bacteroidaceae bacterium (assembly GCA_963596015.1). Taxonomy (GTDB): domain Bacteria; phylum Bacillota; class Clostridia; order Lachnospirales; family Lachnospiraceae; genus CAG-791. Next base: position 11,844 of record CAVBJS010000071.1, on the reverse strand, counting down.
TAGGCTACGGCATAGAAAGGAAAAGTTTGAAAGCAATGCTTGATAGCATTGCTTTCAAACGGCACCTGTGCCGTAAACGTCATAGGTGCAGATCATATCGGAGAATTCGCCTGCGCGAAATTCTCCTCACGTTGCCGCAGACAAGCTGCGGCATAGAAAGGAAAAAAATGACAGAACAGCATTTCAATACCCCTGCAGAGGTGATTTCTGCAACCCTGGAAGGCGGAAAGCGTAAATCCCAGCTTCCGTTAGGAAAGATGATCCTTTTAGGCATTATGGCCGGCGCATTTATCGCTCTGGGCGGTGCCACCAGCAGCACGGCTGCCCACAATATTCCCAATGTTGGACTGGCCAGAGCACTGGCAGCCTGCATTTTCCCGGTAGGCCTTATGATGATCGTTTTCGTAGGCGGAGAACTGTTTACCGGTGACTGCCTGATGGTGATGGACGTGATCGACGGCAAGGTATCCTGGAAGGCCTGCCTGCGGAGCCTGTGCATCGTTTATCTCAGCAACCTGGTGGGAGCACTGATCATCGACGTGCTGGTCTGCTACTCCGGTAATCTGGATTATTCCGACGGCCTTTTAGGGGCTTATACCATCAAAGTAGCTCTGGGGAAAATTTCCATTACACCCCTTCGTGGCATTACCTCCGGTATCCTTTGCAACATCTTAGTCTGCATCGCCGTGCTGATGGCAGCAGCAGCTTCCGATATTGCCGGTAAGGTATGGGCTATCTTTTTCCCGATCATGGCCTTTGTAGTAGGCGGCTTTGAACACTGTGTGGCCAATATGTTCTATATTCCCGCCGGCATCATGGCAGCAGCCAATCCTACCTATGCGGCAAAAGCCCAGGAAGCTTATGGCATTACCGCAGAGCAGCTGCAGCAGCTGAATGTGTTAAACAGTCTGCACAATTTTATCCCCGTGACCATCGGCAATATCATCGGCGGTATGGTGTTCGTAGGTATTCCCTGCTATTTCATCCAGGTCAGCAAGAAGAAACAGCAGAAGGCATAGTTATTATAGGGAGTACATAGAAAAACAACGCAAGCGCAGTCTTTCATTAAGAAAGGCTGCGTTTTTTTATGGAAAGAAAGATGCTTTTTGGAACAGAGGAACTGGATGGTTTTTGCCGACTGACTGGCGTTTGTACCTGCTGCCGGAGATTTTTCTGATCAAGAACGGATACGAGAAGATCCGGGATTTCACATTTTTTTCACGGCAAGCCCACTTTATGATCAAAATTTCATCCTATTATAGGCTACATACAAAAGAAAAGGAGAACCCAGTTTATGAAGAGAAAGAAAGTAGCTGCCTTATGTATGGCTATAGGATTGAGCATAGTAACGATCACCGGCTGCAGCGGGACAGGGACTGCGACAAACGCAGCATCAACAGAGAGCTCTGCGGAGACCACAGAGGAAAATGACGACGTATCGGCAACAGAGGATACGACGGCCAGTGATGCCGGCGCGGAAAAGAAGGAAGGCCCGGGACAGGATGGAGAGACACCGCCGGATGCACCGGATGGAGAAAACGGCGATGGTCAGAAGCCGGATGGAGAAAAACCTGACGGCGAGAAGCCTGACGGGGAAAAGCCGGATGGTGAGAAGCCGGAGGGCGGTAAGCCGGGAGAAGGCGGCTTCGGCGGCAGCAGTGAGGTTACCAACGGTACTTCTGCCAATACTATCAGTGAAGATACTACAGTAGAAAATGAGTCCTATTCCTCTACAGGGGATGATGAGAATGCCCTGCGGGTGGATGGTGCGAAGGCGACTTTGACGAATATTACCGTGGAGAAGACCGCAGGAAGCTCTTCCAATACAGAGGACGGCGACTGGTATGGACAGAATGCGGGACTGCTGGCATTAAACGGAGCTACTGTCAATATCACCGGAGCCACCATCACCACCGGCACTCAAAACGGCAACGGCGTATTCAGTTACGGTGAGGGTACGACGGTGAATATCTCGGATTCCAAGATCCGCACCACAGGCAATAATTCCGGCGGTATCCATACTACAGGCGGCGGCACCATGAATGCTGAGGACCTGGATGTGGAGACGGAAGGAAATTCTGCGGCAGCCATCCGCAGCGACCGGGGCGGCGGTGATGTGAATGTGACCGGCGGCACCTATACCACCAACGGAACCGGCAGCCCCGCAGTGTATTGCACAGCCGATATTTCTGTGGAGGATGCGACACTTACCGCCAATGCCAGTGAGGGCGTGGTGGTGGAAGGCAAAAATTCCGTGTCCTTGAAGAACTGCACCGTGGTCTCCAGCATGGACAATACCTATAACGGCGATGAAAATGAAAATATCCACGGCATTATGATCTATCAGAGTATGTCGGGAGACGCAGAGGAAGGAAGCGCCAGCTTCTCTTCGGAGGGCGGCAGCATAACTGTCAAAAAGGGTGACCTGTTCTATGTGACCAATACCTCCTGCAGCATAAGTCTTACGAATACCAGTCTGAAAATAGAAGATAAGGATGGAGTACTGCTGCGAGTTGCCGGCAATGACAGTTCTCGGGGCTGGGGAACAGAAGGTAAAAACGGCGGAACGGTGACCATGACCACCCAGGATCAGACAATGGAAGGCGATATCATCGTGGATGAGATCTCCGGTCTGGATCTGACCATGAACAGCGGCACGAAATTTACCGGCACCATCAATTCCACCGGAGAGGCCGGAGAGGTGAAGGTGACGCTGGCAAAGGGCGCGACCTGGACCCTTACCGGTGACAGCTATATTACCAGCTTCGATGGTGATCTGACCAACGTGACCACCAACGGATATCACCTGTATGTGAATGGCGAGAAAGTAAAATAATGAAATCATACGTGGATACTTACTGCACAGACGATGCCCTGGCGGCAGGGTGACGCCTCGTAAACCGTAACGATCCACTTTCAGGATAGATCGCGATCCGGGATTTCCCTGTTGCAAAGTGCGCCGGCCTGCGATAGCATTTGAGTAAGTTTATCATAACAGCGCGAAACAGGGAGGACGGGATATGCTGAAGGGAAAGAATATATTGTTGGGAGTGACAGGCGGTATCGCTGCGTATAAGGCGGCGGATCTTTGCTCCCGGCTGGTAAAGCAGCACGCAGGAGTGGACGTCATTATGACGAAAAATGCCACCCAGTTTATCACGCCTCTTACCTTCGAGAGTCTTTGCCACAGAAAAACGGTAACGGATACCTTCGACAGAAACCATCCCTGGGAAGTGGAGCATATCGCCCTGGCGGAAAAGGCGGACTGCGTAGTCATTGCGCCGGCCACCGCCAATATCATCGCCAAGTTTGCCTACGGTCTGGCAGATGATATGCTGACCACCACCGTACTGGCCTGCACCTGCCCCAAGATCCTGGTGCCGGCTATGAATACGCACATGTACGAAAATCCTGTAGTACAGGATAATCTGGAGCGGCTGCGCCGATATGGCTGGCATATCTTAGAGCCGGCCACCGGCCATCTGGCCTGCGGCACAAACGGCAAGGGGAAAATGCCGGAGCCTGAGACTATCCTGCAGCATGTGCTGCTGCAGTGCGCCTGTGAAAAGGATCTGCAGGGACAGAGGATACTGGTAACGGCAGGCCCCACCAGAGAAGCCGTGGATCCGGTGCGCTTTCTGACCAATCACTCCAGCGGCAAGATGGGATACGCCATCGCTGTCGCAGCAGCCTGCAGAGGGGCAAAGGTGACCCTGGTCAGCGGACAGGTATCTCTGCCGAAGCCGGAAGGTGTGGACGTTGTTTCTGTCACCAGCGCCCAGGAGATGTATGACGCCGTCACCGGAAGGCAGCAGGAGAATGATATCATCATCAAAGCAGCTGCGGTGGCGGATTACAGACCGGCCAAAGTGGCGGATGAAAAGATCAAAAAGAAAGACGACAGCTCCGATCTGGTGATGGAGCTGGAGCGCACCAGAGATATTCTCCAGTATTTGGGAGAACATAAGCCGGAAGGCCAGCTGCTGTGCGGCTTTTCCATGGAGACAGAGCATATGCTGGAGAATTCCCGCAAAAAGCTGGAGAAGAAGCATCTGGATATGATCGCCGCCAACAATGTCAAGGTAGAGGGCGCCGGCTTTGGCGTGGACACCAACGTGCTGACACTGATCACAAAAGAGAGTGAGAAGGAGCTGCCTCTTTTGTCCAAGCACCAGGCAGCCATGGCGCTGTTGGATGCACTGCTGGAATTGAGAAAATAAGATGAGTGGCTGACTGGTCAGCATTGTATACAAGAAAGTGCACACCGCAGGCGTGCACTTTCTTGCTTTTTACAGC
>CAVBJS010000071.1:0-6753 GCA_963596015.1 Bacteroidaceae bacterium | reverse complement strand
CATCACATAAGCGGCGACCTGTATAGGGCGATCGGATCGGTATGATCTGTACAATGAAAAAGTGCAGCGGGGTGCGGTATCTATGGGAAAGATAATCACCATCGATGTGGGCAATTCCAATGTGGTGGCAGCAGCCATCCAGGAGGGAAACGTCTCCTTTATGGAGCGTTTTAAGACCCACGATAACTGGAAAAAGAATACAGTGCAGGACGAACTGCGTCGGATTCTGGAGAAGCATGGCCTGGAAAGGGAAGACATTGAGGGAAGCATCATTTCCTCGGTGGTGCCGGAGATGAATCCGCTGCTGACCCAGGCGCTGCGAAAGCTGACGGGGAAGGTACCTATTCTGGTGAGCCCTACCCTCCATACCGGTCTGAAGGTGCGGGATTATGATCTGTCCTGCCTGGGTATGGACCGGGTGGTGGACATGACGGCGGCCAGGACTTACTATCCCTGTCCCCTGATGGTGGTGGACATGGGAACCTGTACGACCACCTCTGTGATCGACGCCCAGGGATATTTTATCGGCGGCCTGATCGCCGCCGGCATCCAGCTTTCTCTGGATGCAGAGGCAGAGCATACTGCCCAGCTGCCGGCTCTTTGGGCAGACGGCGCAGAGACCCTGATCGGCAATGATACCGTCAGCAACATGATAAGCGGCGCTGTCATCGGTACCGCCGCCATGATCGACGGCATTGCGGAGCGAGTGCAGGAGCAGATCTGCCGGGAGGGAGAGAAGCTTACGGTGGTGCTCACCGGAGGCCTTTCCAACCAGATCCTGCCCTGGCTGAAAAATGAGGTGCACTATGAGCCGGAGCTGCTGTTAAAAGGCTTAGAGCTGCTTTACAGGAAAAATGCAGCGACGTCGGCGGATAGTGAATAAATGGAAGTTAGAAAACTGAATATAGTCTGACAGAGAGTCTGTCAAAGAATACCGCTTACCCACAGGGAGGCGGTATTTTTTATGGGTAAAATTGCCATTGCGAAACAGCAGGAAAGCGATTATATTCTTGAGAGAAATGGTATATGCCGACAGGAACGATCGTCGATGTACGGAGCCATTGGCTGATGGGCAGCTATATAGCTGCAGTCGGCTTTGGCTGTGATCTTCCGGATGCTTCGGAAGAAGGTGTTGCATCGGCAGATGACACAGGATATAGGATAAAGTAAGATAGTGTCTTATGCCATTGCGCTGCAGAGAGGGAATGGAAAATGGATGGGAAAACGAAAACAAAAGAAATGGACATGCTCCATGGCCCGTTAGATGGAAATCTGATAAAATTTGCTCTGCCGATCGCAGCCAGCAGCATGCTGCAGCAGCTCTTTAACTCGGCGGATACGGCAGTGGTGGGCAGATTTGCGGATGCCCATGCTTTGGCGGCCGTGGGAACCAATGCGGAGATCGTGGGGCTTTTAGTGGCTTTTTCCAGCGGAATGTCGGTAGGTGCCAATGTACTTCTGGCCAGATATATCGGAGAAAACCGGAAAAACAGCATCCGGAAGGTGATCAGCAGCAGTCTGCTGCTGGCTCTTATTTTCGGCATTCTGGTAACACTGCTTTCCCAGCCTGTGGCGGTGCCGCTGCTGACAGCTATTCAGACACCCCGGGAGGTGCTGGATCTGGCAGAGGTCTACCTGCGGATCTACCTGCTGGGATACCCGGCACTGCTGGTCTATGATTTTGGCGCTGCCATCCTGCGGGCCAAAGGAGACAGCAAAAGGCCGTTTATCATTTTGGCCATTTCCGGTGTGATCAATGTGATCCTGAATCTGTTTCTGGTGATCGTATGCGGCCTTGGGGTGGCCGGCGTGGCCATCTCCACGGATATCTCCACCCTGTGGTCGGCGGTAATGGTGGTGCTTTTGCTGATCCGGGAGAAGGATACTTTCCATCTGGATCTGCGGGGATACAGGAAGATGGAAGATGTCAGCTCCAGATGTATCCGCAGGGTTTTGCAGATCGGCATTCCGGCGGCTATTCAGGGGGCAGTCTTTTGCATCGCCAATATCTTTGTGCAGGGAGCCATCAACAGCTTTGGTGCCAATGCCACAGCCGGCAGTGCTATCTCGCTGAATCTGGAATACCTTGACTACTACATCATTACGGCCTTTGCCCAGACGGCGACTACCTTTGCGGGACAGAACCATGCAGCCGGCAATGACAGACGGTGCGGGCAGGTATTGAGACGATGCCTGGGGTATGCGGTCCTTTTTTCCGCTATCGGCGTGGCTGCGTTGATCCTGAACAAAGAGAGGGTTGTAGGATTATTTTCCAGCGACAGTGCCGTGATCGAACAGGCCTGCTTTCGCATGATGATCCTGGTGCTGCTCCAGAGCATGTGCTCCTTCTATGAAGTGCCGGCAGGATACCTGCGGGGCATGGGTTATTCTGCAGTGCCGGCGGTCATCTCTATTGTGGGAACCTGCCTGTTTCGTCTGGTATGGCTGGCGACGGTCTTTGCCAGAGTCCATACCTTGAAAAGTCTATACGTGGTCTACCCCATCACATGGACCATCACGGCGCTGTGCATGTGGGCGGCGGTATATTGGCTGTGTGTGAAAAAGAAGAATAAACAGGGCAGTGCGGTGTGAGACTATGATGGAGAGAATACACAAGCTTAAGGACCTGCAGGGGGACTCGGTGGAGCTTTGTCTGACCTATTGCGGGTGGGAATATTGTGCACCGCTGCATCGGTTCGGCCCTAACAGGCGTCCTTCCTGGGTGCTGCATATCGTATTGGAAGGAAAAGGAACGTTGGAAATGGGCGGCCGGGTCTACGAGCTGCAGAAAAATGACGCCTTTTTGCTGCCGGCAGGGGCCGAGGCATGGTACGAGGCGGACCGGGAGGATCCCTGGGCCTATATGTGGATGGGATTTGCAGGACTGAAGGCCGACGAGTGTGCCGGCAATGCCGGTTTTTCCATGCGCAGTCCGGTGCGGCAGGTAAGCTGTGCGGAGATCATCCATGGCTATATTGAGCAGATGATGGAAGCCAGCCAGTCCAGTCAGGCCAATGAGTGGCGAAGAAACGGACTGCTGATGCTGGCCTTTGCCCAGCTCATGGAGGATTACAGACAGCAGACGGGAGAAGAAGGAGTGCTGCACCGGGATGGGGTGGCCGGCAGTGAGTACGTGCGCCAGTCCATCGAATACATGGCAAGATGCTATAACCAGCGGATCCGGATCGGAGACCTGGCAGAGCATATCGGCGTCAACCGCAGCTATCTTACAGTGATCTTTCGCAGAAATGTAGGCCTCTCGCCCCAGGAGTTTCTCTTAAAGCTGCGCATGGAGCGGGCAGCTATGATGCTGCAGGAGACCACCATGCCGGTGGGGGCGGTGGCGGAAGCAGTGGGTTACGGAGACCAGCTCACCTTTTCCAAGGCTTTTCGCCGCTTCTATGGCAAGAGCCCCAGCATGATGAGAAAATAGCATTTGTTTCTATGTGAAAAAATAGACTTGTTAACAGACGAGAATCCGATATTCCCGTCGCCTTTTTGCAGCGTGGCTGCTTAGAATCAGAAATGGAGCATAGTGTGAAAAATACGGCCGATGTCGCATTTTTCACACAGCTATTTGTGCCGCAGGCGTCACAAATAGCTCTGATCCCGGTGCAAATCTGAAATTTGCCCCGGGATTCCTCCGGCGCAATGCGCCTGCGGAATGGAGAATAATATGAAATCTAACGTAGTACTGACGGGCATGTCCGGTGCCGGTAAGAGCACCATCGGTGTATTGATCGCCAAGGCACTGGGCCTTAGCTTTGTGGACACGGATCTGCTGATCCAGAAGCAGGAAGGAAAGCTGCTGCAGAAGGTATTGGATGACAACGGCGTAGACCGTTTTCTGGAGATAGAGGAGAAGGTATTGGTGGAGGCAGGCAAAACCTACCACAATACTGTCATCGCCACCGGCGGCAGCGCTGTCTATTCCGATGCAGCCATGACTTCCCTAAAGACAGACGGCGTGGTAGTCTACCTGGATGTGCCCTGTGCCAATATCCTGGCCAGACTGCGCAGCACGGACAACCGGGGCATCGTGCTCCGTCATGGCAATACCTTCGAGGATGCCTATGAAGAACGCCTGCCTTTGTATCACCGCTACAGCGACCTGACCATCGACTGTTCCAAAGGTGATATCCAGAGTGCGGCGGAAGCTGTCCTGAAGGGATTGGAAGAAAAGGGCTTTACGCATCAGTAGGAAACAGATATCTGAAATATTCCAACGTGAAATTGCCTGCAAGCAGTCAATTCACGTTGGAATATTTCAGGTGCTGAACAAATATCACACAATTTCACAAGAAAATAGAAAATACAATATTTGGTGCTCCTCAAATTAGAAACACCCATATATTGTATTTTTTGTGCAAAAATAGCAGTTCCATTCTACCTGTGGTTGTGTTATAGTAGTCGTACACGCGCAATGCACAAGAGGGTGCGTTGCCCAGAAAAGGGGTGTAGCATGAAGATTATCAAACGAAATGGTTCTGAAGCTGAATTCGATCCGGAAAAGATCGTAGCAGCGATTTCTAAAGCGAATAATGCGGGGGTCAGCCGGGAACTGACCGAGGCACAGATCCGGGATATCGCAGAGTATATTGATTATCGCTGTGCCAAGATGAACCGCACGGTTTCCGTGGAAGAAGTACAGGACATGGTAGAGGATCAGATCATGGCCAAGGGTGCCTTTGACATTGCCCGTGGCTATGTGCGTTATCGCTATCAGCGCTCTCTGGTCAGAAAGTCCAACACCACGGATGATAAGATCCTCTCCCTCTTAGAGTGTAATAATGAAGAAGTGATGCAGGAGAATTCCAATAAGGATCCCATCGTCAACAGTGTCCAGAGAGACTATATGGCCGGCGAGGTGAGCAAGGATATCACCAAGCGTCTTCTGCTGCCCCAGGATATTGTGGAGGCGGATAAGGAAGGCCTGATCCATTTCCACGATTCGGACTACTATGCCCAGCATATGCACAACTGTGACCTGGTCAATTTAGATGACATGCTGCAGAACGGCACCGTGATCAGCGAAACCTATATCGAAAAGCCTCACAGTTTCTCCACCGCATGTAATATCGCCACTCAGATCATCGCCCAGGTGGCCAGCAACCAGTACGGCGGACAGAGCATCTCCCTGACGCATTTGGCACCCTTTGTACAGGTCTCCAGACAGAAGATCCAGAAGGAAGTGCAGGCGGAGATCAAGGAGTTAGGATGTGAGGCAGCCCAGGAGATCATCGATAAGATCGTAGAGGATCGTCTGCACCGTGAGATCGAAAAGGGTGTCCAGACCATCCAGTACCAGGTGATCACCCTGATGACCACCAACGGACAGGCTCCCTTCCTGACCGTCTTCATGTACCTAAATGAGGCGCGCAACGACCGGGAAAAGAAGGACTTGGCGCTGATCATCGAGGAAATGCTCAAGCAGCGCTACCAGGGCGTCAAGAACGAGGCGGGTGTATGGATCACCCCCGCTTTCCCCAAGCTGATCTATGTTCTGGAAGATGACAATGTCACAGAAGGAACCGAGTATTTCTACCTGACAGAGCTGGCAGCCAGATGCACGGCCAAGCGCATGGTGCCGGATTATATCTCCGAGAAGATCATGAAGCAGCTCAAGGAAGGCAATTGCTTCCCGGTGATGGGCTGTCGCAGTGCCCTTTCTCCCTGGAAGGATGAAAATGGCAATTATAAATTCTACGGCCGCTTTAACCAGGGCGTAGTGACCATCAATCTGCCGGATGTGGCTCTTTCCTCCGGCGGTGATATGGATAAATTCTGGAAGATCTTTGATGAACGTCTGGATCTGTGCTACCGGGCTTTGATGTGTCGTCATAATCGTCTGCGGGGTACCTTGTCCGATGCAGCGCCGATCCTGTGGCAGTACGGTGCCCTGGCACGCCTTAAAAAGGGAGAGCCCATTGATAAACTGCTGTACGGCGGCTATTCTACCATTTCCTTAGGCTACGCCGGACTGTGTGAATGTGTACAGTATATGACCGGTAAATCCCATACGGATCCGGAGGCTACTCCTTTTGCCTTAGCAGTAATGGAGTATATGAACAAGGCCTGTGATACCTGGAAAGAGAAGACCAACATCGGTTTCAGTATCTATGGATCCCCCATCGAGAGCACCACATACAAGTTTGCCAAGTGCCTGCAGCGTCGTTTCGGCATCGTGAAGGGGGTAACGGATAAGGGCTATATCACCAACAGCTACCATGTTAAGGTGACAGAGGACATCAATGCCTTTGACAAGCTGAAGTTCGAGTCTCAGTTCCAGGCCCTGTCCACCGGCGGCGCCATCAGCTATGTGGAAGTGCCCAATATGCAGGACAATATCCCTGCGGTACTGGAAGTCATGAAATTTATCTATGACAACATCATGTACGCAGAGCTTAATACCAAGAGCGATTACTGCCAGAAGTGCAGCTATGACGGAGAGATCCGGATCGTTGAGGAAAGCGGCAAGCTGGTCTGGGAGTGCCCTAAGTGCGGCAACCGGGATCAGGCGACCATGAATGTGGCCCGCCGTACCTGCGGCTACATCGGTACGCAGTTCTGGAACCAGGGACGCACCCAGGAGATCAAGGACAGAGTGCTGCATTTATAAGATTTATACAGTAAGGGGACAGCCCCGCAGGAATCCTAAGGGAGAAATGCGGGGCTGTTTTTTTAAGTTCCCCTCAATTATGATGATTTAGTGTTGCCCGGCCATGCACCGGAGCGCGGCAGATGTCTCGCACC
>CAVBJS010000070.1:0-12271 GCA_963596015.1 Bacteroidaceae bacterium | reverse complement strand
CTATACTGAAAAGGCAGAGCCGAAAAAGAAGAACACAAAGGCAAAAGCAAAGGAGTGACCATGGAAACGGATGAGCTGATAAAGGTAATGAAGCGAACCTTAAAAGTAAAGGGATTCTTCGTAGATGAGGAGGATACAGAGGTCGCCGACGCGCTGGAAGATGCTTTGGAAAGAGCAAACCAGTACATCCGGAACTTTTGCAACCTGCAAGAGGTGCCTGATCAGCTCTGTTATCCGCTGACAGATATGGCCTGCGGGTATTTCCTGCGGGATATGTACGAGACAGGCAAGCTTGATGAGGTATACGGCATTGAGGCGGGCGCTGTATCCTCTCTTAAACTGGGAGATACGCAGGTCAACTATACAGAGGATGGAAGCGGAGCAAACGCAAGAGTCCTGGCCATTATCTCCGGGCTGACTGATGGAAAGGAAGGTGAACTGCTACGATTCCGAAAACTAACCTGGTAAGGTATGGGGCGGCCCTTTCTATGCTGTATGAAGACGTATGCACGGTATACGCCCAGACGGAGGAGATGGATCCGGAGACCAAGAGGACGAGGAAAACGTGGCACGCGGTGGCTGAGGATATTCCCTGCCGCCTTTCCTTTTCCGGCATATCCGCCGCGTCCTCCGGTGACGGAGTTGATAAGGCAACCCAAAGCGTGAAGGTGTTTACAGCGCCGGACGTAGAGATCAAGCCGGGAAGCCGCCTGCATATCGTGAGAGCGAGCGGAGCGGTCAGTGACTGGAGTATGTCCGGTGTGCCTGCATCCTACAGCACCCACTGTGAGTACATGCTGTCGCCCATGGAGGTATACGTATGAGTGGCATGGGCTTTGTAGACTACAGAGACCTCAAAAAGCTACAGCAGGAACTGGAGAAGCTGGCAGAGGATACCGTCGTCCTGGAACGGTTCTACCAGGACTGCGCAAAGGAACTGGCGGCAAGGCTTCTGCGGATTGTCATCGAGCGCACACCTGTAGGCGTATACCCGGCAAGTTCCGTCAAGAAGGGCGGCACCCTGCGAAGAGGATGGACGGCAGGGAAAAACGGCGACGCGGCGGCTTATGCCCAGTCCTTACCCGTACATAAAGAGGGAAACAGCTACGTGATAACGGTTTCCAACCCGGTATACTACGCGCCTTATGTAGAGTACGGCCATCGGACGGCCAATCACAAAGGATGGGTGGAAGGTCACTTCATGCTTACCATCTCAGAAATAGAGTTGCAAGGAATGTCGAGCGCCATTCTGGAGCGAAAGATCGCCAGATTCTTAAAGGAGCATACATCACTATGACAACAGAACAGCTTATTACAGGCGTGGTGGGCGCTATCTATGAGGAGTTTGGCGAGAAGTATCCCATACGCACAGAGAACAACGAGCAGGGCTTTGAAGGGCCCTGTTTTTATGTGAAATGTGTCCGGCCTTCCGTGGGCAGATACTTCTGGCGGCGGTATTACAGGACGTGGCTGATCAGCGTCTATTACTTCCCTAATGAGAAAGTATTGGGGGAGGCCTATGAGCCAAACAGAGAATGCAACGAGGTATCGGAGCGACTGTTCGCTTGTCTTGACGTGTTCAAGGTGGGCGATGGGTACATAGACGCCAGGGACAAAGAAGCGACCATAAACGACGGCGTTCTGGTGATGACGTTCAACGTCCACGCTTATGAAGTCCGGGCGCAGGAGACAGAGGCCATGCAGACGCAAAAGACCACTATGGAGGTTACATAATGGCAATTAAGAAAAAGACAGAACAGGCAGAGGCGGTCTTTACCGGCGAGCAACTGATGAGATCGGCGCGGTTTGCAGACCTTAGAGACGTAGCCTGCGCTGTTCTTGATAAAGACAAGAAGTACAGCATAGCAGAAGCCGATGCTGCCATGCAGACGTATTTGAAAGGAAAGGTGTATTAAATGGCATTAGGTGGAGGTACTTTTACAGCACAGAACAAGCCGCTTCCCGGCAGTTACATCAACTTCGTATCTGTCAGCACCAGCGGCAACGCCCTTTCTTCCAGAGGAGTGGCAACCATGCCCCTTACTCTTGACTGGGCACCGAATGGCGTATTCAAGGTGACAAAGGACGAGTTTATCAAGGATACGCTGTCAATCTTCGGACACGACTATTCAGACGACGCCATGAAGGGCCTGCGGGATCTCTTCAAGAACGCTTCCGTGCTCTATGGTTACAACCTGCAGGGCGGCGGCGAGAAGGCTAGCAGCGGGCTGGCAACGGCTAAGTGCGCAGGAAGCAGAGGCAATGATTTAAAATACGTGGTTACCCAGAGCGTGGACACCGCCTCTTTTGACGTGGTTCTCTACTTGGGATCTACCAAGGTAGATTCCCAGAATGCCACCAAGGCATCTGATCTTAAAGATAATGAGTACGTGACTTGGAAGGCGGACGCCACCCTGCAAGAGACCGCAGGTACCAATCTGGTGGGCGGCACAAACAGCGAGGTGACCGGTAGCAGTTACCAGTCATACCTTGCAGCTATCGAGTCTTACCAGTTCAACGTCATGGGCATTGCTACGGATGATGCAGCCACCAAGAATATGGCAGTTGCTTTTGCAAAGCGGCTTCGCGATGACGTGGGCGTTAAGTTCCAGGTGGTGCTGTACCAGTGCGAAGCAGACTACGAAGGCATCATCAACGTAGAGAATGCCGTGAATAATTCCGGCGTCAGCGCTTCCTCTCTTGTTTACTGGGTAACCGGTGCTGAGGCTGGCTGTGCTGTGGAAGATTCCCTGATGAATAAGACCTACGACGGAGAGTTTGACGTAGATGTGGCCTATAGCCAGAGCGCGTTAAAGACTGCGCTGGATGCTGGTAAATTCATCATGCATAACGTCAACGGTGACGTGAAGGTGCTGAGGGATATCAACTCCCTGATCACCTATACCACCGATAAGGGCGAGGTGTTCGCTGATAACAAGACCGTTCGTGTCTGCGATCAGCTGGGCAATGACATCGCCACCCTGTTCAATGGCAAGTATATGGGCAAGATTCCCAACGACGCCTCCGGCAGAGTATCTCTGTGGAATGATGTGGTGGATCTCCATAACGCTCTTGCCAGGATCAGAGCCATCGAGGACTTTGATTCCGACAGCATCACCGTAGAGCAGGGTGATAAGAAAAACGCCGTAGTCATTACGGATGCTATCACCGTTACCGGCACCATGGAACAGCTGTACATGACCGTCAAAGTATCCTAAGGAGGGTTAAACAATGGCAAATATTAACACGCTTATGAAAGGCCGGGATACTATTTCCGGCTCTCTTGGTGAGTGCTACTTCACTATGGACGGCAGACGTTACAACGGCATGCAGTTCATCTCTGTCGAGGCAAAGATCGAGAAGACCAAGAAGGAGGTGCCGATTCTGGGACAGACCGGCAAGGCAAACAAGGCCACCGGCTGGAAGGGATCCGGATCCGCCACTCTGCATTACTGTTCTTCCGTATTCCGCAAAAAGATGTTGGAGTATGCCAAAAATGGAGAAGACTTCTATTTCGATATGCAGGTAACTAACGATGATCCTACTTCTGCGGCAGGCAGACAGTCCGTCATCTTAAAGAACTGCAACATTGACAGCATGATCCTTGCAAAGTTCGATGCAGACGCCGACACACTGGATGAGGATTTCGATTTCACCTTTGACAGCGTAGAGATGCCGGAGAGCTTCACGGAACTGGAAGGCATGTAAGATACAGCGGGCGCATAGGATAGCGCATCCGAAAAGGGTAATCCTCCGCCTCTGGCGTCCGCTATTTTGGGGGATAAATCGATGGGAGGTAGATTTAATGGCTACAAGCTTAAAACTGTTTTTAAAGGCAAACAAGAAGCCTGCTGGGAATGTAAAATATGCACCCACCAAGTCTATGGTGGATACCAAGGGCAACCCACTGGAGTGGACTTTTAAACCCATCACATCTGACGAGTTAAACGAGATCAGAGAGGAATGCACCAAGCAGGTGCCGGTAACAGGAAAGTACGGCCAGTATACCGAGAAGATCAATTCCAACAAGCTGAACAAGATGCTGATCGCAAGATGCACTGTTGAGCCTGACCTGCAGAACGAAGAGTTGCAGGATTCCTACGGCGTTAAAAATCCGGAGGATCTGCTGACGGCTATGGTTGACCTGCCGGGCGAGTTTACAGAGCTTTTGATGTTCGTAAATAAGGTGTGCGGCTTTGATACATCCATGGAAGATAAGGCGGGAGAGGCAAAAAACTAATAGAGGGGCCGGAAGCAGACCCCATGGCGATCTATGCTTATTTTTGCTTTCGTAAGTTTGGCATGCTTCCCAGTACGTTCGATGGCTTGGAGACCAACGAAAAGGCTCTTGTTATAGCTTTTATAAGGAAAAGGGCAAAGGATAAGGAAGCCCAGGAAAAAGAAATAAAACGGAAAACCAAGAGGTAATTATGGCAACCATAGAAACAGCGATAAAACTAAATGACATGATGACCTCACAGCTAAAAGCCAGCGCGGAGCAGGCCAAAAAGCTGGTAGGTTATATGGAAAAGCTAGACAGTGCGCTGGAGTCCTTATCCGCCAGGAATACCGAACAGGTAGCACAGGCTATGGATAAGGTATCAGCCAAGGCATCCGAAGCGGCTGACGAGCAGGAGGCGCTTAACAGGAAGCTGGCAGAAGGAAAGGACAAGGGTGACGCACTGCTTGGCAAGATCAAAGGCATTGCGATGGCTTACGTGTCCATGAAAAGCGTAGAGGCCATCATCAGTGCGTCGGATGAGCTGTCCAGCAACACTGCAAGGCTCCAGATGATGGTGCAAAATTTCGCGGGGGATACCACGGCGGCCGACCAGATTAGCGCCCAGACGGATGCTTTACAGAATAAGGTCTTTGCATCTGCCAACGCTTCCAGAGCTTCTGTCAGCGACCTGATGGACGTGGTGGCAAGGTTTGGTAATAACGCAAGGGACGCATTCAGCTCTACGGACGAGGTAGTCCGGTTCTCCGAACTGGTGCAAAAGCAGATGACCATTTCCGGCGCGAGCACGGAGGAGGCATCAAACGCCATCCTGCAGCTGTCACAGGCACTGGGTTCCGGCGTACTGCGAGGAGATGAGTTAAACTCCATTTTTGAACAGGCGCCCAGCCTGATCCGGAACATAGCAGATTATATGGGTGTCAGTGTCGGAGAGATCAGGAGCCTTGCGTCAGAGGGAGCACTGTCGGCAGACATTGTAAAGAATGCCGTCATGAGTGCCGGTGACGAGATAGACGCCCAGTTTGAACAGATGCCCTATACCTTTGGGCAGGCAATGACCCTTATTCAGAATCACGCTCTACAAGCTTTTCAGCCTGTTCTTAATAAGATAGGCAGTGTTCTTAATTCAAGCCAGGGACAGGCGGTGTTACAGGGCATCTTTGACGCACTGGCCGGCGCGGCGTATGTCGCCATGGATGCGATAAATGCTTTTGGCAATGCCGTGAACTGGGTACAGCAGAATCTTTCCTGGATCGAGCCTATCGTTTGGACACTGGTGGGAGCGTTTACAGCTTATGCCGGCGTTATGGCAATTGGGAAGGTATTGACACTGGCGCAGGCTGCTGCAGAAGGCATAAAGGGGATGGCAGATTTGCTGTTGTCCACGAAGACATTCACGGCTATAGCGGCGCAACAAGGATTTAACGCGGCCCTTCTGGCGTGCCCTATCACATGGATCGTTATCGCGATCATGGCAGCGGTGGCGGCGCTGATCTACTTCGGAACGCAAGCGGCGGTATCGGCCGGCATGGCGAACAGTGCGTTCGGTACGGTTACAGGGGCAATAAATGTCGTTGTCCAGTTCCTTAAAAATCTATGGCTTTCCGTCGAAAATATTTTTCTGAGAATCAAAAGCGCTACTACGGCATTGGCGTCCAATATGATGGCAGCATTTCACAATGCGATCAGCAATGTGCAGTCGTGGTTTTACGGCTTACTATCAACCGCGTGTTCGGTTATTGCGGGAATCGCGGAGGCGCTCAACCAACTGCCGTTTGTAAGCTTTGATTATTCAGGGATCACCAATGCGGCCAGTGAATATGCATCAAAGGCAAGCGAGGCGGCAGGAAACAAAGAGTCCTATCAGGATGTTGGCGCCGCATTCAAAAAAGGAAGTTCAACCTACGAAACCTTCCAAAGCGGCTGGGCATCAGATGCCTTTAAGAGTGGCGCGGAGTGGGGCGACGGTGTATCCAGCAAGATATCCAGCAAGTTTAAGTCCGCGACGCAGACGAATGACTGGGGAAGTCTTGGAGATTACAGCGCGGCCACAGCGGCCAACACGGCAGATACGGCCGGCAGTGCCGGAAGCATCAAGGATAGCTTAGACGACACGGAAGATGACATCGCGTACCTTTGCGACATCGCAGAGAGGGATGCGATCAACCGCTTCACCACAGCAGCCATTACCGTAGATATGACCAATAACAACACGGTGAACAGCAGTCTTGACCTCGACGGCATCATGAACGACCTTGCCGTGGGGCTTAACAACGCTATGGCGCAGGTAGCAGAAGGGAGTCATTACTGATGGCTTATGAATTTTACTTAGCAGGAACCCTGCTGCCGGTAACGCCCAGCAAGCTAAAGGTGAAGATTGACAACAATAACAAGTCGGTCAACCTGATAAACGAAGGGGACGTGAATATCTTAAAAAAACCGGGGCTTACGCAGATCAGCTTTACCGCCCTGCTCCCAAACCAGAGTTACCACTTCGCCAGAGGGAGTGCGGCGGCCTCTTCTTACCTGTCATTGCTGGAAAACTTAAAGGTATCGAAGGAACCTTTTTCCTTTACGGTAACCAGACAGTTGCCAAACAGCAGGCTGAATGGAACGTCTATGCTTGTATCCTTAGAAGAGTACACCATAAACGAGGATGCGGAGTCTTACGGCATAGATTACAGCGTTGACATTACACTGAAGCAGTACAAGGCATACGGGACACGTAATGTCCGGATAGCACAGCAAAAGGCGGCGGCGGAGACGGTAAGGGCGACGGACACAGCCTCCAAGCCTTCCGGCACGCAGTATACAGTCAAGTCCGGAGATAATCTGACCACCATAGCGCAGAAATATTACAATTCAGCGGACAGTTGGCGGGAAATTTACAATGCGAACACGGACACCATCGGTGCAAACCCTAACAAGATCTATCCGGGGCAAGTGCTGACACTGCCGCAGCAGGAGTAAAGACATGGCGGAAAGCAGTTACACACTTATGATCGTGCACGAAGGGAGAAGCTTCCTTCCCATCGTAGAAGACAAGGTAAAATGGAGCACAGAGAGAGCCGGTTCCCCCGGCTCTCTTACTTTTAGCGTATTTAACGATGGCTCCGCCACCATTGCCAACGGCGATGTGGTCTACTTCAAGGATGGGGATATAAAGGTCTTTTATGGCTTTGTATTCACTATAAAGCAGAAGAAAGATCACGTGCTTGATATAACCGCCTACGATCAGCTCCGGTATTTAAAGAACAAGCACACGTACAACTATAAAGAGAAGGAGACCGGCGATCTGATCCGGATGATGGCAGAGGACTTCCGGCTTAATTGCGGCGAGTTATCTTCTACCGGTTATCCGCTTACCAGAACAGAGAAGGACAAAACCTTGTTTGATATGGTGGGCAATTCTCTCGACCGCACAGTGCAGGCTACAGGGCAGTTGTTCGTCTTATACGACGACTTTGGAAGTCTCACCCTAAAGAACATCGGAGACATGCAATACAACCTCTTGATCGACGAGGAAACGGCGCAGGACTTCACATATTCAAGGTCTATAGACTCTAATACATACAACAAGGTGAAGCTTACCTACGAAGACTCTTCGTCCGGCGGTAGACAGGTTTACATTGCGCAGTCCGGCGAGAATATGAACAAGTGGGGTGTGCTCCAGTACACGGACACAGTAGACAAGGCAGAGGATGGCCCCAGCAAGGCCGATGCATTGCTTAACCTTTATAACGAGGAAACAAGGAATCTGACCATAAGCGACGCTTTCGGCGATTCCAACATCCGCGCCGGATCTCTTCTGGCGGTGAAGCTGGAGTTTGACGACATCAGTATCAGCAACCTGATGCTTGTGGAAAAAGCAGATCACACATATCAGGAAGGACTGCATACCATGGATTTGACAGTACGAGGCGGCAAATTTACGGCATAGGAGGGGCGATGCTTAATTCTAACGACATATTAAGAACCATCAAACAAGCCGCCTGCCAGGCGGTGGAAGAAAGCGACCCCACCAGGTTGATGTACGGAACGATCACCGGTGTTGATGAGAAAACAGGCCGTATTCTGGGAGTGAAGATTGACCAGGATCTAGAGTTTGACGAAGACCAGGCGGAATTGATGATCGATACGCCATCCGAGTATAAGGAAAGAAAAATGCTTATCAAGCATCCGCTCTTTGCAGAGATTCGAAAGCTTTTTGAGGAGATCAACACATCTGAGAAGTGCAGGGAGGTTTTTTCCGGCACGTATGAGCTATGCCGGGACGATGGCTGCGCAGAGGATGAGATCTCTGTCACCATCAAAGACTTTTTAAAGGTGGGGGATTCCGTGATCATCACGCAGGCGCAGGGCGGCCAGAAATTCACCATATCAGGGAGGCTGGGTAATGATTCCGACAACTAATAACCACGAAGTGCTGCGGGCGCTTACCTTTGAGACTGACCCGTCCTTTACTTACAAGATGCTGATCGACCGGAACAGGATCATCAGCACCACAGACGGACAGAATGCCATGGTGCAGGCTATTTACAAGATCCTGATGACAGAGCGTTTTATGTACCCTATCTATTCCTGGAATTACGGAATAGAATTGCAGGATCTCTTTGGACGGAATATGGCTTACATCGAGGCAGAGCTGGAGCGGAGGATCAAAGAGGCACTTTTAACGGATGACAGGATCACAGCGGTGGACGGCTTTTCCTTCTCCCATCAGAAGAAAAACAGCATCTATGTAGAATTTACAGCACATACCACCTTTGGAGATGTTCTGTCCGGGAAGGAATTTACAAATGGCAATGTTTAGTACAGGTTTTAAGGACATATTGGAGAGGATGCTGGAAAACGTATCCTCTAAATATGACAAGCGGGAGGGCTCTGTGATCTATGACGCACTGGCCCCAACAGCTATCGAACATCAGCTTCTCTATATCGATATGGAGACCTTGGAAAAAGAAATGTTTGCTGATACCGCATCCAGGGAATATCTGATCGCCCACGCATCAGAGAGAGGCGTGGAACCTAAAGAGGCCACCGCCGCCATCTGGCAGGCTACCTTTGTGCCGGCGGAGCTTTCCATCTCCATCGGAGAACGATTCCGGTGCGGTGATGAGGTTTTAGCCGTTACGGCGCGGGTGGAAGCAGGCGTCTATAACCTAACCTGCGAAAGCGCAGGCTCTGCCGGAAACGTATTAAGCGGCGCATTGTCGCCGGTCAGCTATATCAACGGATTACGAACCGCCACCCTCACCAAGCTTATCAGTGCAGGAACAGATGAGGAAAGCACGGAAGAGTTCCGGGCGCGGTATCTGGCCATTTTGCGACAGCCGGCGGCCAGCGGCAACGCCAATGATTATTACAACTGGGCAATGTCTGTTGATGGTGTGGGCGCCGCCAAAGTTTATCCTCTGGCAGACGGAGCCGGTACGGTTACGGTAGTGATCATGGATGAGGATAAGCACGCCGCCGACACAGCACTGGTAAGCGAAGTATACGAGTACATCGAGACAGTCCGCCCGGTAGGCGCGAAAGTAACGGTTAAATCAGCAGAAGAGCTGGCAATCAACATAAGCGCCACCATCACCATGGGAACCGGCGAGAATCTGGCAAGCATCAAGAATAAGTTTGCCAACACCCTCACGGAGTACTTGGAGAGCGTGGCTTATTCCTGCAAGAAGATCAATCTATCCATGATCGGCAAGCTCCTGCTGGATACGGAAGGTGTGGAAGATTACACCGGCCTGACCATCAATGGCAGTGAGGCCAGTGCAGATGTGGCAGATACGCAGGTGGCTGTGCTTGGCACCATAACCTTGGAGGTGAGTGCGTAATGGTAGTAAAGGAATTTATAACAAAACAGAATAAGACGCAAGGGAGCATGTACGCCATCGAGGAAACGATAGAGATGCCGGAGAACGGGATCTATATCGGCGAGCTTTTGCATGACAACATCGATGATGACACACTAACGGTATGTACAGGCCCTAAGCAGTCCGGGCAGGAGTTGGCCTATACCACTAAGACACCCAATGGCAGGCCGTGGGCGAGAGAGATCCACGTGGAATCTTCGGAGTCTTTTATTTACATCTCCTACGAGTTCCAGGGCGACGAGGTGGAAGCAGACGACGTCAACGAACTGGGGGCGGAAATCACCAAGATCGAGAAGGAAATAAACGCCATAAATCTGGAAATCAAAGGTGATGTGAGCGGTTTTACCTGGAACAGGCTTATGGGCATAACAAGCGAGGAGTAAGACATGTTCGGAACTACTTTATACGGCGAGTCGCTATATGGCGAGGAACTGAAAAAACAACGCGTCTATACCCTGCCGGATACTTTCACAGACCTAACCAAGTATGTGCCGCCTTACCTTCCGGAATATGAGGAGATGGCGGCCATTTACAAAGCACAGGGCTTTGAAATCGGCACCGCCCACGCCCTGATGGATTCCATGTTTGTGCAGTCTATCCCCTCACAGGCCACATGGGGCTTGGAGCACTGGGAGCGGCTTCTTGGCATCAGTGCCAGCGAGGATGTAGACGACGAGACAAGACAGGTGGTTGTTGTTGAGAAGCTGGCAGGAACAAGGACACTGACCGCCGCAAGGATCGTTGAGATCGCAGAGAACATCACCGGAGAGAGCGTGGTGGTCAAGGAAGTGCCGGAAGAATACAAGGTCATTGTTATGTTTACCGGCTCCTACGGCATCCCCAACCATGTCAAGCTTTTCAAACGCACGATTGAAGCGCTAAAGCCGGCACATCTTGTATTTGACTACACGTATCACTACGTAACATGGAATGACGTAGCAGATAAATCATGGGATGACATCAGCAAGTATACATGGGATGGCTTGCGTATCGGTGAGGAATTGTCATATGTATCATGGGATTCCCTGGCGGCAGAGGCACCCAGCTGGCGCAGCTTAAAAACAGAAAGTTGGAATACCACCACACAACTAAAGGAGGCTAAGCAATGAAAACATCAACTAATCTTCGAATGAAACTGCCGGAAGGAAAGGATCCTGTTGATATTTCCGACATCACAGACAACTTTGAAGTGCTGGATTCCTATCTGCAGAATATGCAGACCAGCACATCAGACGGCAGTAAGAACACGGTTACATTCTCCACGGCATCCAGTCGGAACAATATCGCATCCACAGAGAGTCTTGCCACCATTATGGGCAAGATTGCAAAGTGGTTTGGAGATTTAAAAGCGGCCGCGTTTAAGGAAGTAGCCAACAATGACACCACCACAAACGACGGCTATGTGGCAGACGCCCGGATCGTGAAGACCCACGGCGACGAGATCGATGCGGTAAAATCTGATGTGTCCACGCTTAGCTCTAAAGTAGCGTCTTTTCAGACTGGGGTTGATGCGCTGTATAACAAGTGCGTATCTCTGGGAGTTACCCCGTCAGGAAAGACTCTTGATGCAGTCACCAACGCATTGCAGAACGTTTACAACACCGGATACAGTAAAGGCAACAGCGCTGGATATAATGCAGGCGTAGCGGCCGCAGATGCGCGGGTAGACTCCAGCACGGCCAACTATAAGGGCGGCTATACTGCCGGATACAATGCAGGCGTGGCGGCTGCAGATGCGCGAGTCAGCACCAGCAGTGCAAGCTATACATCTGGATACAATAGCGGATATTCTGCCGGAAAATCGGCGGCTTCTGTCAAGCTGAAGTATGTTTCTAATTGGACTGCCGGCAGCATGAGTTTTGCGGAAATGAAGCTTATGCCTTCGTTAACGAAGCAGTCCGACGGAACTTGGCTTCTTGATGCAAGCACTTGCGTCATTAAGACATCTTCCGATGCTGACTGGGCAAACAGAGATCTTGGCAGAACATTCTCTACGGCAACACTTTCTTAATAAAGAAATGCATTATTTTAATAAACTAAGTGCCTGCCGCATGGTGGGCACTTTTTAGGTATGACGGGCATGCCGTCAATCTGTGGTGTAAGTCCACGAGGGGCGTAGTTGCCGACGAACCCCAAAGCGACTCCCAAGGTTTGC
>CAVBJS010000069.1:0-12295 GCA_963596015.1 Bacteroidaceae bacterium | reverse complement strand
TGCGAGCCATTCTGCCGCGCTCCGGTGCATTACGTTTTGTGTACTGCTATCGATCTGCCCCCATAAACTAAAAAAAACGTTATAGTCCAGGCGGCAAGGTGGCGGAGTGTTTATATGATAATTTAGTGTCGCCCGGCAATACACCAGCGCGGTAGCACACCTCTTGTTATCCGGTTCTGTTTGTGATATCATAGAAATAGTCTACTAAAGACACTTTGTACGGGATAGTAAAGGTTTCGACAGGGGTCTTGCAGATGGAGAAGCTATCCGTCGCCACACGTTAATGGCAAACCTAAATATAAACGCTAACAACAATAGATTAGCACTGGCAGCCTAAGCGCTGCCTGTCGCCGGAGGGGCACCTGCCACCTTTCGATACGACATCATGAAGGCGGGAAACGACATAGGCTAAGCTTTGCGTCTATGGGCGTATCATGAAGCTACCAACTCTGTGGGGCTGTCTGTTTCCTCACAGAACGCGGGAATGCGGGGTAACCCGGTATAACAGACTACGATAGTAGAAGTACATTGAATGGGTCTTTGGACGCGGGTTCGACTCCCGCCTATTCCACTAAAATCGAGTAGGAGGCGGTGACTAACCGCCGTCCTCTCACAGCACCGTACGTACCGTTCGGTATACGGCGCTTTCAATAGTTGACGTGCACTGACTGATATGCTGTGGCTAAATCATAAAAGCCCCAGTGTATCAGTCTTTCTTTTGTTAATGCTCTTTTGACCACACCCGCATTTGACATTCTCTAGTATGATTTCCGGCTATAAGCACCTTCACAGGCTGCCCATTCCGGAAGTCCTAATCCCATAAGTTTTCGTTTGCGCGTCCTTGGCAGCTTCCACTGCTTCCAAATACACATCCGTATTCTTCGGTATAGCCATCCGTTGAGGTTCTCGATGTTGCGTTTCATATCTGCAATGCCATAGTAGTTCAGCCATCCGCGCATATATACTTTTATGCGTTTCATAGCTCCTATGATGCTTCCGCACTTGCTCCGGGAAGTGAGCTGTCGAAGCTTATCCTTGGCTTTCTTCCATGACTTGGCATGTACACGAACGCATACTCCTTTTCCATTCTTCCCAAGACAGAAACCAAGGTACTTAAAATTTCGGATTGCAAACACGCTGACCGTACGACTTTTCTCTCTGTTGACTTTCAGTTTTCCGGGTCGTACTAAGGACTCCTATTGATTCAGCCCTTCGTCCTACTTTGCATTTCTGCATTTCAGCTTACTATGGCCTCTGCTGACTCCTGTGTGCTCAGCACCGTCTTGCTTTCGCTTGAGCGGTGGTTACTTCTTTCAAAGCGTTCCACACAGGTCTCCCCGGGTACCACACGTTTCTTTCTCTCCATCCATCTGCCACATTTATCCCGCATGATTCCGTGTAGTTATTGGGCTTCGACTTGATTAGCAGTCTTACCCTCATACGAGACCTTATATGTGATTTCTGTTCGTCAGACCAGAGATTTGCCCGTGGTTAGTCTGTTCCCACATCCGGCTTCCTTCAGATTCCGCCTCACAGCGGACACCCTTGCCTTCGGCTATATCCTTCCCACTACCGGGTGGATTCGGGACTTTCACCCGGTAGAAACGTGTGCCGCCAGGCGCACTCCATAATGGGGTGGTTGATCATATGATCAACCACCCCATTTTTACATATTTTCAATGGCGCTTTCCATCTGATCGATCAAGTAATCATCAAAACATTCATAATCTTCTTTAATATATCCACTAAAATCCCATGAAACAATCTTTTCTGTATTGCAATCTATACAATTCAACCATTCATCCACATTTTCTATCACGACTAGATTTGCCGGCAAATCTTCCTCTCGATAATCCATCGTCATGTCAGCAAAAATGAATCTTCCCGTTTTACCAATCCCTAAGGTTTCAATACCACCAATTCCCCCATGTCCGAATAATTTCAAAAACGAAATATATTGTTCCGGAAGCTTTACATTAAGTATGCGCTCAGCATCACTTATCATCTCATCCGTAACCACTGCATGCGTGAAATCTCCGGGCTGTTCATATTCTTTTATCATATTGAGAATGTGATCATTCATTATTTTTTTCCTCCTAAATATTGCTGGGCTCTCCATTTCCAATACGCTCTCTTGAAATTCCTATATTGACTATCCAAGGTCTTGTCATTTCTGAAGCTCTCTCCATTTTCTCGTAAACCATGAAGTATTCGTTTGTATTCCTGATGAGTTGTTCAGGTTCGAGTCAAAGTGCTCGGGCAGCACCGTATTGTAGTTCCAGCTACATATGGTGCTTTTTCTTTTACCTTCTTGCATACTTTCAATTTAATTCCCCCTTTCATTTTCTGCATTAAAGGCATTCAAACTTAATTATTGCGAATTGTCATTCAACGACTCTATTGCATCTATGATCTTTGGCACGTCAGTCCGTGGGTTACACTTTTCTGACGGCCAATCATACTTCAGCTCCTCAAAATATTTTTCAAGCTTCTTTGCATTTCTGCAGGCATTCTGTAAGGATTCTTTAATAACAGGGCTAACCTCTGTATTCTTCTCATAATCAGGGATAAAATTCCTCAAATCTCTGACAACTTCGGCGCTATTATGGTATTCTTTGGTCGAATATCTGAAATGAAGTAGGAACCAAACTTCAAAGCAAGGATTTGACACCACAAATTTTGATATGTTGTCTTGTGCAGATAACCGTTTGATCAATTTTGCTTTTTCTGCATCGCAATCCAGATCCAATACAATAAAGGCCAGATCACCTTTTTCTTCATCCATATCATTTTCTCTCCAGAATTTCTCGATTCTCTCCTTCAACCCAACCGGATCCGTTATATGTCCAGGAATCAAGACTTTTATATTGTATTCCGAGTTCTTATTTTGAAGAGATCTGAAATACTGTGACTCGGTCACATTCTTTCCTTCTGCTATTATCAGAATTATCGGTTTTTGTCTGCGACTACCGCTCTTCTTTTTATGAGTGTTAAAAGATCTTCTTCCCATCAAATAATCTCCTCCGTATGAAGAAACGGTATTGCTCCATATCTTCCCAATAAATATCCCTTCTCGATATTATCATCCTTTCTCACAGCAAATTCATCCAGCGAATACAGATCTGTCACACCTGTTTCTGCATCTTTTTCTGTAAAATACACTTCATCTCTACGGAATGTATCCAACGAAAGCAATGTTGTCTCATGGGTTGTAAAAACCAACTGTGCTCCGTTTTTATTGATTTCTTCATTGCGAAATAAATTTATCAGAAACTTTACGATAAATGGATGCAAGCTATTATCAATTTCATCGATAACCAGCACTTTTCCCTCATCGAAAGTCTGTCTTAAAAGAGGTGCCAAAAAGAATAATGCCTGCGTTCCCAAAGATTCTTCATTCAGACCAAGTGTATACGTCTTTTCTCCCTCTCCTTCTTTCTTTACAGTATGTCCGGCAGCAATCTTAATTTCATATTGTTCCTGGGGTTGAATCAACTGTCCACCGATCATAATGCCGCCTAAAATCGGCATTGCCTGAGGGGTTTTAACCTTCTCCGATTTTACGTGTATATCGCTAATGTTAATGTCTGCCTGTTTCAATATTTTTTTTGTAAAAGCTACATTTTTCTCTTCATCCGTGCGGTACATGTTCAGAGCTATATTCGGAATGTTGTCATCATTTGTATATGCATCTATTCCTTCTGCCAGCCACTTATAAGGGATCATTGTGCTTTCAACATTCCACGCTGTAGCAGTAGCCAAAAATAGCTTATTTTCGGTATTCATCCGAACCAAAGGTTCTAAAAATTTTTTTTCGGAGCGTGAAAATTTATAGCCTTCCTCTGTACGTTCAAAGATCATGCTTGGCTTTGAACTCTTGTAGCAATATAAATACTCCTCATGAATTTTTATGGTATCTGCAGAATAACCATAAATATATTTCAGACCATTCTCTGCTACAAATGTAAATTCAAAATGAGTTGGTTTATTGACACTCTCCTCATCAAATTTGAATGGCATTACAGGAATTCTATCGTTAACCTGTCTGATATTAGATGCCCGCAGAATGATCAGAGCCATCGTCATGGCTTTGTATACGCCAGTCTTTCCTGATGCATTAGCACCATAAATAGCAACCAGTTTATTTGCCTTATATTTTCCCTTGCTTACTATATTTTCTTCGTGCTCCTTATCCACCGATGGTTCCAAACTCAGGACAACTTCATCGCGAATAGATGCAAAATTTTCAACCAGAAACTGAAGCAACATGTCTATTTCCTCCTTCTTCACGTCTATACTATCACAGCTCATTTTTGTGTTCAACATTATTTTTACGTTTTTTGTTAATTTCTCACAGATTCTCCTTTTATTTTGTTTTGCCATAGCATTTTTATTAGTTTCTATCCCTTTGAGACTGATTTTACAATCTAAGTTCCGGTTTGGAAAAGAAAATCCCTGCTCGATACATTGTTTGCAAAGGTAAATTCCAGATGTTGGAGAAGGCGGGCCAAATTTCTCTGGAACAGGTTGGCTGAAGCTGATTGCAAATATTCCGTATTCTTACCTCATATAACAGAATGAGATCGAGTAGGAGGCGGTGACTAACCGCCGTCCTCTCACAGCACCGTACGTACCGTTCGGTATACGGCGCTTTCAATAGTTGACGTGCACTGACTGATATGCTGCGGCCAGATCATAAAAGCCCCAGTGTATCAGTCTTTCGGATGCGCGTTCACTTTTCGCCAGCAGTACAATGTCATCTGCATAGCGAATACACGGCACTCCTCTTTTGTTGAATTCCCGGTCAAACTCATTGAGATAGATGTTGGCAAGCAAAGGAGAAATGTTCCCTCCCTGCGGTGAGCCTTCCTCCGTCTCCATAACAACACCGTTTTCCATTACGCCACTCTTCAGATATCGCTTTATCATCTGAATCACCCTTTCATCCTTCACGGTTCTGCGCAGGATGTTTATCAGCGACTCATGATTCAGCGCGTCGAAGTACTTAGACAGGTCAAGAAACGTGCGCCGCCAGGCGCACTCCAAAGAAAAAAACCGAACTCCTGTGAGTTCGGTTTTTTTCTTTTCGCTTCTCTCTACTCTCTCTGCTGCGTCCGTTTTAGCCCTGCAGCCCATTGGTCTGTCGGATCATATCTTCCACCACGATGTCATAGATCTCGCCGATGGAGTTGCAATACTCCAGGATCTTCCAGGGTTCGTTGGTATGGAAATGGATCTTGATCAGGTCCTCATCTCCGGCAGCGATCAGGCTGTTGCCCTCAAAATGCTCCGTGATATAATCCGCGATCTCATCCTCATCCAGATCCACATCCCGTCTGTCGATCAAAAGCTGGGTATCATAGCGATACGCAAACTGGTCATCCTCTGCATCAATTGAATTTACGCCCATTTTTATCTTTCCTTTCTATTGTTTGTTATTTTTGTTTGTTATTTCTGTTTGTTATTTCTGTTTGTTATTTCTACATTTATGATCACTGTTCGGACGTCAGTCAAATAGCAGTCTAGCGAAGTGTGTCCGAGTGCAGGAGACCTTGCAGGGGCCAAGGTAACCGGATTGTGTTCTTTTCAGGCTTATGTACCGCCAGATCTCCCGGACAGAACTGAAAGTCAGCCCCGGAGCCGGATCCCCTGATAGGACTCGCCGCTTGGGTGTAGCTGAACAGTCGGACTGAAGGATCTTAAAGGTTTGGTTTTTGAGGCGCTGACAGAACACGCCGCTTGGCTGGTGATGAACAGCAACTGCCTATTCTGTGTATAGTCTTAAAATACTTTTAGCCTCTTACCCCTTCAGATAGACCTTAAAGTCTCTCTCTGTCTCTCTGCGCTGGTCCTTCTTCATCTTATCTTCCCGCTTATCATAGAGCTTTTTGCCTCTTGCAAGGCCGATCTCTATTTTGGCTCTGCCGTTTTTAAAGTACACCTGCAGCGGCACCAGGGTATATCCTTTCACCTGCACTTGTCCGGCCAGCTTCATGATCTCTCTCTTGTGCAGCAGGAGTCTGCGCACACGCAGGGGATCCTTGTTGAAAATATTGCCTTTTTCGTAAGGGCTGATGTTCATCCCCTCCACAAAGACCTCCCCCTTATTGACAGAGACGAAGGCTTCCTTGATGCTGCACTTGCCAAGGCGCAGAGACTTTACCTCTGTTCCGTACAGCTCGATGCCGCACTCATATTTTTCCTCTATAAAATAGTCGTGGTAGGCCTTCTTATTATTGGCCACCAGCTTCATAGGCTCTTTTGCGCTCATATTACCTCTTTTAAGCCGCAGATTTTCTGCGGCTACGTGAGGAGAATTTCGCGTAGGCGAATTCTCCGATACGATTCCTCGCGGATGAGGCTTGCATCATCCGCAGAATGAAATCAAATGACATCAGTCATTTGATTTCATTTCACCTCTTTTAAGCCGCAGCTATTTCTTTACTTTTCCCGGCTTTCTGTTCTTTTTCTTCTTGTTCTTTCCGCTCTTCCCGGCTTTTTCACGAGTGACGTTTTCGTTCTTTTCACTCTTCCCGGCTTTTTCCCGGTTGGCGTTTTCGCTCTTTCCCTTCTTTTTCCGTTTTAACTTGCCGGATCTTCCCGGTATGTCCTGTTTTCCCTTCACGGATCTCTCTGCTTTGTCCGGATCTTCTTTTCCGGTCAAGGGAGTCTCCTGGTTCTTCAGAGAAAAATCAATGGTACGGGCCAGCAGGTCTGTGCCTGTCACCGTTACTTCTATGTTCTGTCCCAGTGCGTAGGCATGTCCGGTGCGCTCTCCCACCAGTATATACTGCTTTTCATCAAATGCATAGTAATCATCCCGAAGATTGGTGACATGGATCAGACCTTCCACGGTATTGGGAAGTTCTACATACAGGCCCCATCCGGTCACACCGGAGATCTTACCGGTATAGCTTTCACCTATGCGCTCCTGCATATACTCGCATTTCTTCTGCTTCTGGGTCTCCCGCTCTGCCTCTGCGGCTCTTCTCTCCATATCCGAGGACTGCTTAGCTACCCCCGGCAGAAGTTCCCGCAGTCTGCTGCTCTCTTTCTCTGTCAGTTCACCCCGCAGGGATTTCTTGATAATGCGGTGGATCTGCAAATCAGGATAGCGGCGGATGGGGGATGTGAAATGGCAATAATACTGCAGGGCCAGGCCAAAATGTCCTTCACAGGTAGTGGTATATCTGGCCTGCTGCATGCTCCGCAGCGCCATGCGGCACAGCATATCCTCCTGGGGTGTCCCCTTGATCTTATCCAGTAACTGCTGGATTTCCCTGGGATGTACTTCTCCGTTGGCACACTTGAAGGTCACATGGTACTTTCGGACGAATTCTGCCAGCTGCATGATCTTATCCGGATCCGGTGCCCCATGAGTACGATAGACAAAGGGCATCTCCATCCAATTGCAGTGCTCCGCCACGGTCTCATTGGCCAGCAGCATGAAATCCTCTATGAGATTGGTAGCGTCATTGTGCTCATAGGGGTAAATATCCACAGGATGACCATCACGGTCGAGTATGATCTTGGACTCCGGAAAATCAAAGTCGATGGAGCCTCGTTCCTGTCTTTTCTTATGCAGGATCTTGGCCAGTCTCTCCATGTTTCGCAGCATGCGGGCGATCTTTTCTGTCTTGGTCTTTACCCCCCGCATTCCCTGACGGTGCAGCATCTCTTCGATCTCGCCGGTATCCTTATGAGCCAGCAGCTTTTGCACGCCGGTATAGCTAAGCCTTGCATCGGTGCGGATCAACGACTCCACGATCCGGTGATCTACCACCTTCCCCTTAGCGTCCAACGTCATCAGGCAGCTTAAGGCATAGCGATCCTCTCCCTGGTTAAGGGAGCAGATGCCATTGCTCAGCTCATGAGGCAGCATGGGAATGACCCGGTCTACCAGATAGACGCTGGTGGCCCGCTTTAATGCTTCCTTGTCCAGGGCACTGCCTTCTGTCACATATTCGCTTACATCAGCAATATGCACTCCCAGCTCCCAAAGACTCCCTCGCTTTTTCAGGGAAACCGCATCGTCTAAGTCCTTGGCGTCCTCTCCGTCTATGGTAACCATCAACAGATCCCGCAGATCTTCCCGGCGCCCGTCGTCCATATCCGGCTCGGTGATCTTATCGGTATCTATCTCCTGCAGCTGTTTTTTTACTTCCTCCGGAAATTCTCCCGGCAGATCGAAGGCTCGGATGATGGAAAGAATATCTACTCCCGGATCATCCATATGTCCTAAAATTTCTGTAATGCGGCCACGGGGCGGTCTGTTCTTTGCCCCATAGTCTGTGATCTGGGCTACTACTTTGTGACCGTCTACGGCCTGCATGGCATCCTCGGAGGAGATGACGATATCGACACCTATCTTGGTATTGTCCGGGGTGACGAAGCCGTGACGACCGCTCCTTTGATAGGTGCCCACCACTGCTGTGGTGCCTCTCTCCAGGATCCGCAATACCTCCGCCTCCCGGCGGGCGCCCCTGGCCTGTACCGGCCCCAGTTGTACCTCTACCGTATCGCCGTAGAAAGCATTTTTGCCCTTGCCGATGGGAATGTACAGATCCTCCTCCATTCCTTCGACCCGCACAAAGCCAAATCCCTTGGCAGTACTTAAATAAGTGCCGGTGAGAAGTTTTGCTTTCCTTTGTCCGGACTTTTTGTATGACGCCTCCCCGGATTCCTCCTTCACTTCTTCTGCAGGAGTCTGGGCAAAGATCTCTTCCTCTTCCTGGTATTGATTTTGTTCTTCTTCCGGTTTTATATCATATTCATAAGCCTGTACCTTAGGCTGTTTCTTGCTTTTCTTCTGTTTTTCTTTCAATTTCTGTTTTTTTCTTTGTTCCTGTTTCTTTTTCTTTTTTTCTTTTTCTTCTATCTGTTTTTTCAGATGTTCTTCCATATTTCTTGTATATTCCATAATCTTACCTGTTTTCTATCCTGTAAGGAGCTATCTTTCCTGTTTTCCATCCTGCAAAGCGCTGTCTTTCCTGTCTTCTATCCTGCAAAGCCCGACAAAACAAAACGGCGTCCCAGCTTCTGGCCGGAACGCCGCACATTTTGCGATCAGAACAATTTCATATTTAAGAGAACCGCCAGCACCATGAATACCACTGCCAGACCTGTGGTCAGCTTTACCAGCAGGCCTTCCATGGAACGACCCTTGTTCTTTCCCCAGTAGGTGTCTGCCATGCCGCTGATAGCGCCCAGTCCCTGAGACTTTCCTTCCTGCATCAACACCAGAATGACCAATGCCACACTGACGATGATCATCACAATTGTCAGAATCAAACGTACAACGCCCATTTCTCTGCTCCTGTATCCTAAATCGTCTCTCCGGCAAAAATCAGCCGGCTCAAATCAACGTTACTGCTTACTCTTAAAGCACGTTTCCACGCAGCCGGACAACAAATGTATGGCTACGTATGCACTGTAGAAAATCAACAGCTCTTAAATTTTACCATAAGCACATGCAAACTGCAAGGAATTTATTCGCTGATCCGCACCACCCAGGTATCGCCTATCTTTTTTATACAGCCCTCGGAGGGATAATCGGACATGGCTTTGTATTCCTGACTTTCTCTGATGGCCTGGGCATTTTCATCCATGGAATTCTCTGCGGTCTTCCCCAGATAGATCTGCAAGAAGCGCTCTCTGGTGCCTGAGGTGATCAGGCCATACTCCAGAGCCACACCGGAAAGATCGTAAAACCGCTCTTCCTCTAAGGGAAAATCATTGATGGTCTCCTCATCAAAGGAACCCAATATGATCAGCTTATCCTCCGCATCATAGCCCGGCTGGTCCTCCACTCTGGTGATCATGCGGTCAAAATAGCTGTACACCCGCTCATAGGACAGCTTCATCCTGAAATAAGCCTCTCCGGTAATGATATAATCGCTGTATCCTGTGGCCAGTACCACCAAAATCCCAGCCAGGGACAAAAGGCGTGCTGCCATGTTTTTGCCCTGTTCCTCTCTTTCCAGCTTTTCACCCAGGCAAAGCAAAAGCACGTAGACCAGGCAGAACTGGTAGATCATCAGCATGGAAAAATAGGCATCCGGTGACATCACATCGATGAAACTCAGCGCAATCGGCAATACCAACAGCAACAGCGCGGTCCACAGAGCCCGCAGCTTATTTTGCAGCAGTCTTGCCCGGTGCAGGATCACCACCAGCATCACTGCCAAAAGTATGACAGCGGCAATGTTCATGACTTTTACAAAATCGGTCTGAAAGCTATAGCTACCCAGAAGGAAATACCGGATCAGCCGCAGATAGGCTTTGGCACAGTAAACCGGTACCCGCAGGGGGCTGATCTTACCCATATTGCCCACGCCGTTATGGGTCTCCTGACTCAGCAAAGGATAACGCAGATGGGCGATCACGATATAGATCACCACACCCACCCCCAGCATGATCACATACCGCAGGGCGCGGAAAAAGGTATCCTTTACAGAAAACGGTTTGCTCTCGGCGCTGTCACTGATCTCATCCTGCAGCCACCTGATCAGCAGCAGGGAAATGGTAAAGCAGATATAGGCCTGATAAATACCAAGACTTAAGATCAAAGGTATCATGGCCGGCAGAAAGCCCCACTTCCACCGCAGCGTCAGCCATACCGCCAATACCGCCAGAAAAAGCCCGATGGCATACAGATCCACCGTAAACATAAAGGTCATGGTGCTGCATAGACTGGGGAATGTCATAAAGATCATCGGCAGCAGCACCGCCGATACTTTCGTCTGCAGTCTCAGGATCCCATACAGCATCACACAGGTAATGCTGATCAGCAGGATCGCCATGCTGCCATTGATCCAGGGATTGCTCAGCTTCCCGGCCAGAGGATGCACAAAGCGCAGCACCCAACGGCCCAGCTCACCGCCTACACCGTAGCTGTTGAAGTTGCTAAGGTCATCCCAGTTGGACAATTTATTGGTCATCATAAAAAGATGGGTCAGGAAGCCGAACAGCAGCCCGCTAAAAAAGCAGAGCTGCTGATCCTTAGTAATCTTCCTGCCCAGCTGCTCCAGTATTTTCATACCGATAAAATCCTTTCCTGCCGGCAGAACCGATCGCATATTAACCTTTTTAGATCGTATCCTCACCCCGTGCCTGATTAGCCTGCATCTTCAGGTAAGCATTGATGAAGCGGTCGATATCGCCGTCCAGCACGCCGTTGGCGTTGGCTGTCTCTTCCTCGGTGCGAGTATCCTTCACCAGCATGTAGGGCTGCAACACGTAGGAGCGGATCTGACTGCCCCAGGCGATATCCTTCACTTCTCCTCGGATGCCGGAAAGCTTTTCTGCTTCCTCCTCCTGCTTGCGCAGGTAGAGCTTTGCCTTCAGCATCTGCATGGCCTTGTCCTTATTCTGGAACTGAGACCGCTCGTTCTGGCACGTCACCACGATACCGGAGGGGAAGTGGGTGATACGGATAGCGGAGGAAGTCTTATTGATATGCTGACCGCCGGCGCCGCTGCTTCGATAGGTATCGATGCGAATGTCATCGGGATTGATCACCACATCCAGATCCTTCTCAATATCCGGCATCACATCGCAGGAAACAAAGGAGGTCTGGCGCTTTCCCTGGGCATTGAATGGGGAGATACGCACCAGTCTGTGGACACCTCTCTCTGACTTTAAGTATCCGTAGGCGTTCAGACCATTGATCTGGAAATCCACGGACTTGATGCCCGCTTCATCACCGTCCACGAAGTTCATCACTTCTACGGTAAAGCCCTTTTTCTCTGCCCATTTGGTATACATGCGATAGAGCATGGAACACCAGTCACAGCTCTCGGTACCGCCTGCGCCTGCATTCAGGCTGATGATGGCATTGCAGGCATCATATTCCCCGTTTAACAGGGTGGAAAGCCGGATCGTCTCTAATTTTTCTTTGAAGTCCTCAAACTCCTGTTGCACATCACCGATGACGGAAGGATCATTATCCTCATTGCCCATCTGGATCAATGTCAGGATATCCTCATAGCGGGAGGCTAAGTCATCCGCATCCGCTACGGTCTTTTGCAGATCCTTTAATTCCTTCATCTTTCCATTGGCCTTGTCGGCGTCATTCCAGAAGTCCGGGGCTTCCATTTCTCTTTGTAACTCTTCTATTCTTTGCTCTTTGCGAGCGAGGTCAAAGTGAATCCCTCACTTCCGCTAATGGAGTTTCGTATTGCTGTAGATCAATCTTGATCTGGTCTAATTCAACCATTAGTTTCACCACCTTTCTTTTCTGGGAAAACAAATGCACAGCATTCTTGGGTCTACTTTACAAATAACAGGGCAGTTC
>CAVBJS010000068.1:0-12468 GCA_963596015.1 Bacteroidaceae bacterium | reverse complement strand
TCTGAGCATCCCCGCATCAGGCGGGGATGCGAGTTCGGGCCGGGCCATCCGCAGGTGAGAGGCAGATCAAAAGCAAAACGGCGCAAAGTGCAAGGTGCGAGACATCTGCCGCGCTCCGGTGCATGGCCGGGCAACACCCAATCATCATAGTACCCTGTCTTTATTCCGGCTTATACGCAAAAGCCATCACCGACAGCGGCGGGCAAGTGACACAAATGGAATCGGATCTTCCGTCCCTAGCCTGTGCCTTACTCTTTAAGGACTTGGGATTGCTCTGCCCGGATCCGCCGTAGACAGCCTTATCGGAATTGAAGATCTCCCGGTATGTTCCCTCATAAGGGACTCCGATCTCTTCTTCCCAGGCGGCATTGGCCAGGTTACATACGATCAGCAGGAAATCATCAGGCCGTCTTCCCCTTCTAAGGAAAGAAATGACGCAATGGTCATTAGCCATCTGCCGTATCCACTGGAAGCCGTCCGGCATAAGATCCTTGGCTGTCATAGCGGACTGGCTGCAGTACAGCTTATGAAGATCGTGCAGCATAGTCTCCAGTCCCTGGGCCAGTTCTTTTTTCTCCTTCTCCTCCTGCGTGACAGGCTCCTTGGCATCAGGGGCTGCCGGCATTACATAGGACAGAGACTGCAGCTTTTTGCCCTGATGGAACATTTGCAAGGCAAGAAGGAGACGCAGGTTGGCATACTTTTCTTTTGCCTCTCCCGGGAAGGAGGCAGGAAGGTCTTTGTCGATCACCGGCAGCAGGAACTGCTCTGCATACTGATATGTCATATGGTCAATGAGCAGATTGTGGTAGCCTTGTCTGAACAGAGGATCCTGTCGGAAATAGGTCTCCATTTCCGACTGCCAGCTCAGGTGATACTTCATGGAAAAGCCCACGCCGTTCTCCTCTACCGGATCTGTCAGTCCGGCCCAGCCGGAGGAATCCTGGGCGATCATAAGCACCCCGGGATTGCGCTTTTGCATCAGAGTATTCATGCGGCGAAGCAAGGATACCCCATCGGGATTATCTCTTCCGCCGTAAATATTAGGGCAAAACTGCCCCTCCTGCTTGCCGTAATCGGCATACAGGATGCGAGCGATATCCTTTACCACCAGGCCGTCAAAGTGGAATTTCTCCACCCAGTAGAGCATGTTGGAAAGCAAAAAGCTCTGGACCTGCGGTTTTCCAAAGGCAAAATACTGGGTATCTCCCTCCGGCGTCTCATCGCAGCGAGGATCTCCTGTCTCGAACAGAGGGGCGCTGTCAAAATTACAAAGGCCGGCCTCATTCTTGATAAACCGTGCGGGTGCAAAATCTGTCAGAACGCCGATCCCTTTGCTGTGTAAAAGCTCGATGGCCGCCTTCAGCTGCTGCGCCCGCTTCTGCGCGGGAACAGGAGAAATAGCGGCCGCTGTCAGGGCAAAGAAATCCTTGGGGATACGTTCCCCGCCGGCTGCTTCCAAAGACTGCTGCACGCCGGTCAAAAGCACATGGGTATAACCCAGCTGTGCGATCTGCGTTGCCAGGCGGATGCCCAACTCACCATAGGTATATTTGCCTTCCAGCATAGAAAGAGGAAGGGTACAGATAGACACCGGTCCGCTCTCCTGCTGCAGCCGTCCTCTTTCTTTGATAAAAGCGCTGTCCGTAAATTTGCCGGAGCCGGCTTCCGGTACGATGGAGGCCCCGTCTCTCGAGGGCTCTGCCGCCTGCGCAAAGGGGTCGCTCTTTTGGAAAGTCAAACCGGAGCGAAGCTTGATCTCGAATTTATAGAGATCACCGGGGCCGATGCCCGGCACAAATAAACGGAAGATCTCACTGCCTGCCGGACGGCTCATGGGACAAAATCTCCCGTCCCAGTTATTAAAGTTGCCGATAACGCTGACTCTGGCAGCATGGGGTGCCCAAACAGTAAATACACATCCATCCCGGCCCGCCAGCTGCATGGGATGTGCCCCCAGTTTTTCATAGCAATCAAAGGCTACGCCGGCGTGAAAGGCATTTTCATCTGCCTTGGAAAAAAGCCC
Source organism: Bacteroidaceae bacterium (assembly GCA_963596015.1). Lineage (GTDB taxonomy): Bacteria > Bacillota > Clostridia > Lachnospirales > Lachnospiraceae > CAG-791. Next base: position 10,442 of record CAVBJS010000068.1, on the reverse strand, counting down.
GGCAGCCCTGTCGTCAAAGTAAAGCTCCGGTATCTCTATCTTCTGCTGATCCTGGGTCTCGATCTCGTAATGATAGGGGAAGGCATCCTTTTTTGCCCCCGGAACAAGCACCGCGAAATAGCCTTCTTCATCCGCCAGTTCCATGGGGACAGGCTCCCCATTCTTTGTCTCTGGTACCACCCAGGCCCGGACCGCATCCGGCCTGAACAGCTGTAAAAGCAGGCCGTTGCGGCGCTGCTTGGCACCTAAGACCTTCTCCGGGCAGTCGGTATCCGCATAGACCACTGCCTCAATGTCAGCCCAGTTCATCATTTTGTAGAGCTTCTTATCCATAGGATCTCCATTCCGCAGGCGCTTTTCTTAAAAGATTTTCTGAAAAGCAGAATATACATTCTGCCTGAGCCGCTATAGACCATGTAACCTCTTTATGGCGTCTGCTGCATAAAGAGACTTTATTTGAAAAATAAAAATTCACAAAACCGATCTGTGTCCCTGTGTACGCATGGATCTTTAGAGAGTATGAATAAAAAGACCGCTCAATAACTTAGGCTCAAACCAGGTGGACTTAGGCGGCATCAGTCTTCCGGCATCTGCCACCGCAAAAAGCTCCGCAATGGAGGTGGGATACGTAGAGAATGCAGCCTTCATATCAGTATGCACTCTTCTCTCCAGCTCTCCGAGGCCCCTTATTCCCCCTACAAAATCGATGTTCCCGTCGGTGCGGGGATCCTGAATGCCAAAGACTGGCTCCAAAACATGCTTCTGCAGAATAGATACATCCAGTCCTTCTACCGGATCATCACTGCAAAGAGACGGATCCGCTTGCAGGCGATACCACTGATCCTCTACATACAGACCAAATTCTCCTTTCCGGGAAGGAGCCACCGGTGTCCGGCCGCAGGTTTCTACTGCAAAGCCCGCCTCTTTGATAGCAGTCAAAAGGCTGCCTAGTGTATGGCCGTTTAAGCTGCGAAGTACTCTGTAATAGGGCAGGATCTCCAGCTGGTCCTGAGGGAAAAGTACGGATAAGAAGAAATTAAACTCCTCTTCCCCTGTATAGGCAGGATCATCCTTGCGCTTTTGCAATCCCACCTTTACCGCAGAGGCGCAGCGGTGATGGCCGTCTGCGATATAGATCTCGTTTGTATCGGCGAAGGCAGCGGCGATAGCAGCAATATCCTCCCCATCCCGAATGGTCCATACCTGATTTCGTACATCCCCATCGGAGATAAAATCGCAATCCGGCGCGCCGTCTGTGACCTTCTCTACAATGCGATCGATCTCATCCCTGTTGCGATATGCTAAGAAAATAGGACCGGTCTGGGCCTGACAGGTGCTGATATGACGGATCCTGTCCTGTTCCTTCTCTTCCCGGGTATTCTCATGCTTTTTGATGATCCCGGCCTCATAGTCATCGATGGAGGCACAGGCTACGATACCGATCTGGGTCCGTCCCTGCCAGGTCTGGGCGTAAATGTAGTAGCAAGGTGCCTGCTCCTGCACAAAGGTGCCATCCGCCATGGCTGTATGGAGCATGTCGGCTGCCTTCTCGTAAACCCGGTCCTCATAAGGACTGGTACCGGCAGGAAACTGGGTTTCCGCCCGGTCAATACCTAAAAAGGATGCAGGATTTTTCTCTACTACTTCTCTTGCCTCCCGGCTGTTATAAACATCATAGGGAAGCGCAGCAATGCGCTCCTCGGACCCTTTCGCTGGTCTGAACGCTTTAAATGGCTTTATGACTGCCATATTTACCTCCTTGTGCGGCTTTTTTGTGGCATTTTGTGTGGCATTTCTTGTAATTTTTTCTTTTCGACAAATTCATACCAACATAGTCTATTATACAGAAAAAAGACTGCCATGTCCCACTTTTGTATGGAAAACATGCAGTCTTTTTTATATTGTTACTGTTTGTTTCTGTCCGGACACCGTCCGAGGGGCAAAGCACGCCGACGGGGCCTATGGGTTTAAATCCGCTTATTTCACGATCCTTACACGGAAGACGCCTTCTACAGCCTGAAGCTTCTGGGCGATATCTTCTGCGGCAGGGCTGTCCAGATCGAACATGGTATAAGCCACATCACCCTTGGACTTATTGGCCATCTCCGCGATGTTAACGCCGGACTCACCGATGATAGCGGTGAAAGCGGTGATCATGTTGGCCACATTCTTGTGGAAGACAGCGATACGGCCGGGGGTCTCGCAAACACCCATGTTGCACTTGGGATAGTTAACGCTGTTGGTGATATTACCGTTTTCCAGATAATCTCTCAGCTCGGATACTGCCATCTTTGCGCAGTTGTCCTCGGACTCCTCGGTGGAAGCACCCAGGTGCGGTGTAGTGATGCAGCCGGGATGACCTGCCACGGTGCTGTTGGGGAAGTCGGATACATAGCGGCGTACCTTGCCCTCATCGATAGCCTTTAATACAGCCGGCTCGTCCACCAGAACGTCTCTGGCCATATTGATCAGGATCACGCCCTGCTTCATCTTGTCGATGGCATCCTGTCCGATCATGCCTCTGGTGGAGTCAAGAAGGGGTACATGGATGGTGATGATATCGCAGTTAGCATAGATGTCGTTCACATCCAGCACGTGGTGGATGCTGCGGCTTAAGTTCCAGGCTGCATCTACGGATACATAGGGATCATAGCCGTATACTTCCATGCCCAGATTTACAGCGGCATTGGCTACTCTGACACCGATAGCACCCAGACCGATGATACCCAGCTTTTTGCCTTCGATCTCTGTGCCGGCAAATTTCTTCTTTTCCTTCTCGGCAGCCTTAGCCACGTCGCCGTTGTCCTTCTGGCTGCGAACCCAGTCGATACCCTCTACGATGTCTCTGGATGCATAGAGCATGCCGGCTAATACCAGTTCCTTAACGCCGTTGGCATTGGCGCCGGGGGTGTTGAATACCACGATACCCTGCTTAGCGCAGCGCTCTAAGGGAATATTATTGACACCGGCGCCGGCTCTGGCGATGGCAAGAAGCTCGTCGGAGAATTCCATGTCATGCATCACCGCACTGCGCACCAGGATACCCTGGGCTTCGTTTACATCCTCTGTTTTTACATAATCGTCGTTAAAACGGTCAAGACCTATCTGTGCAATAGGGTTTAAGCAAGCATAACGAAACATAATTATGCGTTCTCCTTCTCAAATTTTTTCATAAACTCTACCAGCTTCTCTACGCCTTCCTGAGGCATAGCATTGTAAATGCTGGCACGCATACCGCCTACGGTGCGGTGACCCTTCAGGCTTACCAGACCTTCTGCCTCTGCTTCCTTAACGAACTTGGCATCTAAGTCCTTATCGCCGGTGACAAAGGGAACGTTCATCAGAGAACGATCCTTGGGCTCTACGGTGCCGTGGAAAAGCTTGCTCTGATCTAAGAAATCATAAAGGATAGCAGCCTTCTTTTCATTGCGCTCCTTCATAGCTTCCAGACCGCCCTGCTTCTTTAACCACTTAAATACCTTGCCGCAGATGTAAATGCCGTATGCCGGCGGGGTATTGTAAAGAGAATCTGCGTCTGCATGGGTCTTATAGGACAGCATGGTAGGAGTGCCAGGCAGCACGTCCTCGCTGATCAGATCCTCACGGATGATGACGATGACCACGCCTGCAGGGCCTACATTCTTCTGTACGCCGCCGTAAACGACGCCGTATTTGGATACGTCGATGGGCTCGGAAAGGAAGCAGGAAGAAACATCTGCTACCAGAATGTGGCCCTTGGTGTTGGGCAGCTGTTTGTACTTGGTGCCGTAAATGGTATTATTCTCGCAGATGTAGACATAGTCTGCATCCTCCGGAATATCCAGATCGGAGCAATCGGGGATATAGGAAAAAGTCTTATCCTCGGAAGAAGCCACTGCAACGGCATCGCCGTACTTCTGTGCTTCCTTCCATGCCTTCTTTGCCCACTGGCCGGTGATGATATAAGCGGCCTTGCGGTTCTTCATAAGGTTCATGGGGATCATAGCGAACTGCTGGCTGGCACCGCCCTGTAAGAACAGCACCTTGTAGTTGTCCGGAATGTTCATCAGTTCACGCAGATCCTTCTCTGCCTCTTTGATGATGTCATCGTAGATCTTACTGCGGTGACTCATCTCCATAACAGACATACCGCATCCGCGATAATCAAGCATCTCATCTGCAGCTTCCTGCAGTACTTCTACCGGCAGCATGGCCGGACCTGCTGAAAAGTTAAATACACGTCCCACTTTTTCATATCCTCCTTTAATAAAATGCTACAACCGGGGTACCGACTTCGGTCTCCGGGAAGAGCTTCTCCATATTGGAAAGGGGCACATTGATACAGCCGTGAGAACCGCTGCTCTGATAAATGTTGCCGCCAAAATTAGAACGCCATGTGGCGTCATGAATGCCGACGGAATTTCCCACAAAGGGAACCCAGTAATTGACAAAGGACTCATAGTAACCCGGATCATTCTTGGGCTTACTGCTGATCAGGGTCACATTGCGGCTCTTGCCGCGGACATAGTAAACACCTGTGGGAGAACCGTTTCCGCTGGAAACCTTTCCTGTCACGATAGGGGTCTCCAGCACCAGGGTGCCGTTTTTATAGTAATAGAGATTCTGGGTGGTCATATCCAACTCGATGTAAGTCTTACCGATACCATACTGGGGCACGTGCACCTCCTGGCGCTGCTCCATGATGGCCTGTCCCAGATAACTAAACTCCGTATCCTCATCCAGGAAGCGCTTGGTCATGGTACCGCCCTCTACCTGCACATCCTCTCCTCTTGTGGCATGGAAAAGAAGAGTATTGCTCTCCGGGCCGGCATAAAGAGAATCAAGGCCTGAGAGAAAAGCATCCACCTTGGCCTCATCCACCACATAATACTGGGTATTCGGATCCAGATAATAGCTGCCATCGGGATTGGTCATCATCATAGACATGGCAATAGGTTTGGTAATGGCGTAGTACTGCCCGTTTCCCAGATCATAGATGATATTGCAGTTGGGACCATCCGGCAGCCCTTCCTGTGCAAATACCGTCACAGACGGACAAGCGGCCACGGAAATAGTCAGTAACATCCCCAAAATCAGTGCGGCAATCCTCTTCATGGAATCGTCCTCCCTCTTAATATCCTGCTTTATGACTGCTCCTGCAGATCGGAAGCATCAAAAGCCTCCGCAATGGATGCTCCCGGTGATACCATCGGAAATACCTTATCATCGTCATCGATGATGCAATCCAGTACAACAGGTCCCTTACAGGAAAGTGCTTCTTTGATGGCACCTTCCAGTTCCTGGGGTTTTTCTACACGGATCGCACGGCAGCCCAGTCCTTCAGCGACTTTGCAGAAGTCTACCTTATCGTGGAGAACGGTCTGGGAATATCTCTTGCCGTAGTATAAAGTCTGCCATTGTCTTACCATGCCTAACACATGATTGTCAATGACAACCTGAATGATCGGGATATCGTAACGGCTGGCAGTAGCCAGTTCGTTCATGTTCATACGGAAGCATCCGTCACCGCCGATATTGATGACGGTCTTTTCCGGATGGGCGGTCTTCGCGCCGATGCAGGCGCCGAGGCCATAGCCCATAGTACCGAGGCCGCCGGAGGTTAAGAAGGTGCGGGGCTGGGAGAAAGTATAAAACTGTGCAGCCCACATCTGATGCTGTCCCACATCGGTGGTGATGATAGCCTGACCCTGTGTCAGCTCATCCAGCTTACTGATGATCAGGGGACAGGTCAGCTTGCTGTCATCGCATACCAGCGGGAATTTTTCCTTATATTCCGCAAGATGAGTCAGCCATTCTTCATGCCGGGTCTCTTCCACCATGGGATTTAAGGCGGTAAGTACTTCCTTAAGGTCTCCTACGACGGAATGATCTACCTTTACATTTTTATTGATCTCTGCCGCATCGATATCGATCTGCAGGATCTTGGCTTTATCAGCGAATTTGCTGGCGTTACCCGTTACGCGGTCGTCAAACCGGGCACCTAAAGCCACCAGCAGATCACACTCGCATACGCCGTAGTTGCTGGTCTTGGTGCCGTGCATGCCTACCATGCCGGTATAATGACTGTCATGTCCGTCAAAGACGCCTTTGCCCATCAGGGTATCGCATACGGCTGCATCCATGCGCGCTGCCAGCTCCCGTACCTGCTGCGATGCACCGGAAATAGCGGCGCCGCCGCCCACATAAAGCATGGGACGCTTGGCTTCGTTGATCATCCGGGCTGCTTTTTCCAGATCCTGGGTGGTAAAGCCGGTCTTCTTGGGCAGTGTAAGCTGGGGTGTCTGCTTTTCAAATTCGCAGACAGCAGCGGTCACGTCCTTGGTGATATCCACCAGTACCGGGCCGGGACGGCCGGATCTGGCAATGCGGAACGCCTTGCGGATGGTATCTGCCAGGATATTGATATCCTTGACGATATAACCGTGCTTGGTAATAGGCATGGTGATGCCGGCGATATCTACCTCCTGGAAGGTATCCTTGCCAAGTAACGGCAGATTTACGTTACAGGTGATAGCTACGATCGGCACGGAATCCATATATGCCGTAGCGATACCGGTCACCAGGTTGGTGGCACCGGGGCCGCTGGTAGCCAGGCATACACCTACCTTGCCGGTAGATCTGGCATAGCCGTCAGCGGCATGGGCTGCGCCCTGCTCGTGGGATGTCAGGATATGTCGGATCTTATCCTGCTTATAAAGGGCATCATATACATTTAAGATCGTGCCGCCCGGATAACCGAACACGGTATCAACACCCTGTTCCTCCAGGCAGGCTACTACGATTTCTGCTCCTGTCAGCTGCATATCCGTCTCCTCCTACTGCTGTTCTTTGGGCAACTCCAGGATAGCGCCGCGGTTGCCGCTGGTGACCAGTGCACAGTAACGATGGAGATAGCCGTCGGTTACCTTAGGCTGACGAGGCTTCCATGCTGCTTTTCTGGCTGCCAGTTCCTCATCGGAAACTTTAAGCTCCAGCTTATTGGCAGGAATATCGATGGAAATGATATCGCCTTCCTGTACCAGGGCGATGGGGCCGCCTACAGCCGCCTCGGGAGAAACGTGTCCGATGGAAGCGCCTCTGGAAGCACCGGAGAAACGTCCGTCGGTGATCAGTGCTACGCTGGAACCCAGGCCCATGCCTGCAATGGCTGAGGTGGGATTAAGCATCTCTCTCATGCCGGGGCCGCCCTTCGGGCCTTCATAGCGGATGACTACTACGTCTCCTGCTACGATCTTGCCTCCGGTGATGGCTGCAATGGCATCCTCTTCACAATCAAATACCCGGGCCGGTCCTTCATGTACCATCATCTCCGGCACTACGGCGCTGCGCTTTACCACGCCTGTATCCGGTGCCAGGTTACCCTTTAATACGGCGATACCGCCGGTCTGGCTGTAGGGATTGTCAATGGGACGGATGGTCTCGGGATCAAGATTTACGCAGTCCTTGATATTCTCTCCTACGGTCTTGCCGGTAACGGTGGGAAGCTCTAAGTGCAGCAGGTTTTTCTTGGACAGTTCGTTCATGACTGCATACACACCGCCGGCCTCATTCAGATCTTCCATGTAAGTAGCACCGGCAGGCGCTAAGTGACACAGGTTCGGAGTGCGGTCAGAGATCTCATTGGCGATCTCCATGTTGATCTCGATGCCGGCCTCATGGGCGATGGCGGGCAGATGCAGCATGGTATTGGTAGAACATCCCAGTGCCATATCTACGGTCAGGGCATTCTCAAAAGCTTCCTTGGTCATGATATCTCTGGGACGGACATTGTCGCGCACCAGATCCATGATCTTCATGCCGGCATGCTTTGCCAGACGGATCCTGGCGGAATAAACAGCGGGAATGGTGCCGTTGCCCTTAAGACCCATGCCGATGGCCTCGGTCAGGCAGTTCATGGAATTGGCGGTATACATACCGGAACAGGAGCCGCAGGTAGGGCAAACCTTTTCCTCATACTCACACAGCTGCTCCATGGTCATGGTGCCTGCTGCCACAGAACCTACTGCCTCGAACATGGAGGAAAGACTTCTCTTTCTGCCTTCCACATGGCCGGCCAGCATAGGACCGCCGGATACGAAAACAGTGGGGATGTTCAGTCTGGCAGCTGCCATCAGCAGACCGGGAACGTTCTTATCGCAGTTAGGGATCATTACCAGGCCGTCAAAACCGTGGGCTCTGGCCATACATTCCGTGGAATCTGCGATCAGATCTCTGGTCACCAGAGAATACTTCATACCGATATGGCCCATGGCGATACCATCACATACAGCGATGGCCGGGAATACCACCGGCATACCGCCGGCCATGGCCACGCCCAGCTTTACAGCCTCCGTGATCTTATCCAGGTTCATGTGGCCGGGAACGATCTCATTAAAGGAGCTGACAATACCGATCATAGGGCGTCTGCGCTCTTCCTCTGTGTAGCCCAGGGCGTTGAATAAGCTGCGATGGGGTGCCTGAGAGACACCTGTCTTTACAGAATCACTGTTCATACCTAACCTCCTTATACTGCAGCATTCTACAGTTTATCATCTTCTGTCTTGCTGTCACTTTATCAATATACAGCAATTAAATTCTTGCGGCGATCACATCTCCCATTTCGGTGCAGCTTACTTTGGTGATGCCTTCCTGGCTGCCTCTTACCAGATCGGTGGTTCTGAAGCCGTCGGAAAGTGCCTTCTGTACTGCATCCTCGATAGCCTTTGCCTCTTCTTCCAGAGAGAAGGAATACCGCAGCATCATGGCTGCAGAGAGAATGGTGGCAATGGGGTTGGCGATATTCTTGCCTGCAATGTCCGGTGCAGAGCCGTGGCTGGGCTCATACAGGCCAAAGCTAGTCTCATTTAAGGAAGCGGAGGACAGCATGCCGATAGAACCGGTGATCATGCTGGCTTCATCGGAAAGGATGTCGCCGAACATATTGCCGGTGACAATGACATCGAACTGCTCCGGATCCTTTACCAGCTGCATAGCGCAGTTATCTACCAGCATGTGGCTTAAGGTAACTTCCGGATAATCAGCGGAGACTTCTGTTACCACCTTTTTCCAGAGTCTGGAGGTATCCAGCACGTTGGACTTATCTACGCTGGTGACCCGCTTATCTCTCTTCATAGCGATCTCGAAAGCGGTCTTTGCGATGCGGCGGATCTCGTTTTCATTATAGACAGCGGTATCTACTGCGGTAAGCAGGCCATCCTTTTCCTCGGTATGGCGGGCACCGAAGTACAGACCGCCGGTAAGCTCGCGAACGATGACCAGATCAAAGGAACGGCCGCCCTCTTTGGCTGCCAGGGGGCAGGAATCAGCCAGCTCCTTGAAAAGGTAAGCAGGGCGAAGGTTAGCATATAACCCAAGAGCCTTGCGCAGCTTTAAAAGGCCGGCTTCCGGACGCTTTTCCGGGGGTAACTGATACCAGGAAGAGGTAGCCGCATCACCGCCGATGCTGCCCATCAGTACCGCATCGCTGCTCTTGGCGATGGCGATGGTCTCATCGGTCAGAGGCTCACCGTAAACATCGATGGAGGCACCGCCCATCAGGATATCCTTGTATTCGATGGTATGGCCATACTTTTTGCAAACCACATCCAGTACTTTTCTGGCTTCCGCTACGATCTCAGGTCCAATGCCGTCTCCGGCAATGCAGGCAATATTCAGATTCATTTTTATCCTTCTTTCTTGTCGCAATTTGTTGCGGCACGTGAGGTAGAATTTCGCAATATAAAAGCAGGAAGGCCGGTCAACCCGCGCCTTCCTCCTGTGTCGGTTTCTTAGTCTGTGCGGCAGACCCGCGGCATTTCTTACTTCTTTTCTTTCTTGTCCTTCTTATCCTCTGCAGCAGCAGCCTCTACAGCATCCTCAGGCTTCTCGATCTGAACGATAGCCTCTCTCTGCATAGGGATACGGCAGTTACGGTTGTTACCGAACTCTACGATAACGGTATCTTCCGTCATATCGATAACGATGCCGTAGAATCCTGCGGTAGTCAGAACGCTGTCTCCCACTGCCAGAGTGGAGAGCATGTTCTCTTTATTCTGCTTTTCTTTTCTCTGGGGACGAATCAGGAAGAAATAGAAAAAAGCTACCAGTGCAACGATGTAAATGATGGAAACCATTCCCATGCTGCCTGTGGAACTGCCGGATGTCAGCATCATACCTGTTAAATTCATGTCGGTGAATCCTCCTTCAATATGGATCTTTTTATTCTGCAAAACTAAGCAATATCATACAACATCGTATCTGTATTTTACAAGAGTAATATTCATAGTGGCTGTATAATACCGCTATGGTGTTACATTGATAATTTAGTGTCGCCCGGCCATGCACCGGAGCGCAGCAGATGTCTCGCACCATGCACTTTGCGCCGTTTTGCTTATGATCGCCTCTCGCCTGCGGATGGCACGGCCCGAACTCGCATCCCCGCCTGATGCGGGGATGCTCAGACA
>CAVBJS010000067.1:0-12760 GCA_963596015.1 Bacteroidaceae bacterium | reverse complement strand
TGTCTGAGCATCCCCGCATCAGGCGGGGATGCGAGTTCGGGCCGTGCCATCCGCAGGCGAGAGGCGGATCAAAAGCAAAACGGCGCAAAGTGCATGGTGCGAGACATCTGCCGCGCTCCGGTGCATGACCGGGCAACACTAAATTATCATAGTAACCAACGTGTTTTTACTGCCCGGCCCCACACTGCAAACTGTACTTTAACGCCCCGTTGTGATAAAATCATGGAAAGCGCGCAACTTAAGTTAAGGGCGCAGAAATGGAGCGGAAGGATATGGCGAGTGTACGTTTAAGCGATGTGATCGAGAAGATGAAGCTGGAAAACCTGACACCGGAGGTAGATGTCTCCAAGATCAAGATCCTGCAGCCGGATATCAACAGACCGGCCCTGCAGATGGCAGGTTATTTTGAGCACTTTGAGACCACCCGTATTCAGGTGGTGGGCTTCGTAGAATATACCTATATGCAGAGCATGCCCCAGGAGAAAAAGGAAGAGATCTATGACCAGCTTTTTTCCAAGGGATTTCCCTGCGTGATCTTTTGCCGTGAGCTGCAGCCGGATGAGACCTTCCGGAAATATGCGCTCAAATATAAAGTACCGCTGCTGCTGACCAAGAAGGCTACCAGTGCCTTTACCGCAGAGCTGATCCGTTGGCTGAATGTGCGCCTGGCACCCTGCATTTCCATTCACGGCGTACTGGTGGATGTCTACGGCGAAGGTGTGCTGATCACCGGCGAGAGCGGCATCGGTAAGTCAGAGACAGCCCTGGAGCTGATCAAGAGAGGACACCGTCTGGTTTCCGATGACGTGGTAGAGATCCGCCGTGTCAGCGAGGAGACGTTGATCGGTGCCGCACCGGAGATCACCAAGCACTTTATCGAGCTGCGTGGTATTGGCATCATCGATGTTAAGGCACTGTTCGGTATTTCCAGTGTCCGTGAGACCCAGAATATCGATCTGGTCATCCAGCTGGAAGAGTGGGATAAGGACAAGGAGTACGATCGCCTTGGCTTAGAGGAAGAGTTTACAGAGTATCTGGGAAATCGGGTGGCCTGCCACAGGATTCCCATCCGTCCCGGCCGTAACCTGGCCATGATCTGTGAGTCTGCAGCCGTAAACCATCGTCAGAAGAAGATGGGCTACAATGCGGCACAGGAGCTCTATACCAGAGTACAGGAGTCCCTGGCGAGACGGCATGACGAGGATGAGGACGATTAGAACAGAGTCAGAGCAGGGCACAGCACAGGAAGAGCTGGTAAAGACGAAGGGCCTCTGACCGATGATAAGGCGGCTGTCAGGCATTCCTGCGGCCCATATAGTGAGTGGAATGGAGAGTTAAAGAAAATGGGAAAGTATGCGATTGGCGTAGATATCGGTGGTACCACCGTTAAGATCGGTATGTTCGATAAGGACGGAACCAAGCTGGACTGTTGGGAGATCCCCACCAGGACCGAGGATAACGGCAGTCAGATCCTACCGGATGTAGCCGCATCCTTAAAGGATAAGATCAAAGAAAAAGAATGGAAGAAGACAGACATCATCGGCATCGGCATCGGCGTGCCCGGACCGGTACAGAGCGACGGCGTGGTACTGCGCGCAGTTAACTTAGGTTGGGGTGTCTTTAATGTAAAGGCCATCATGGAGGATCTGATGGACGGCATTCGCTGCGAGGCCGGCAATGATGCCAATGTGGCTGCTCTGGGAGAGATGTGGAAAGGCGGCGGCCGCGGCTTTGAAGACGTGGTGCTGGTGACACTGGGTACCGGTATCGGCGGCGGTATCATCTGCAAGGGTAACCTTCTGGTAGGTGCTACCGGTGCAGGCGGCGAGATCGGCCACATGCACATAGAGGACGGCGAGAAAGAGGCATGTAACTGCGGTCAGTATGGCTGCTTTGAGGAATATGCATCTGCTACCGGTGCCGTTCGCGTGGCTAAGCGGGTGCTGGAAGCTTCTAAGGAAGACAGCGTACTGCGGGGTAAGGAATTCACCTGCAAGGATATCTTCGATGCCGCAAAGGCCGGCGATCCTGTGGCAAAAAAGGCAGCGGATAAATATGGCTACTACCTGGGCAAGGGTCTGGGCATGATCGCCAGCGTCATAAACCCGGAGATCTTCGTACTGGGCGGCGGCGTGGCAAAGGCCGGAGACTATTTGCTGGAGCTGCTTAAGCCTTCTTTTGAAAAGAGCGTATTTCCGGGAGCATCCGAGTGCAAATTCGCTATGGCCATGCTGGGGAATGATGCAGGCATGTACGGCGCAGCCAAGCTTGTCCTGTAGAGCTTTATAGGATAGGAACCAAAGCCTGCGCCGGTGTCCTTACGCAGAGGATACCGGCAGCGGGCTTTTTTATAACAGTGGGCAGATACTGTTACTGTTCGGCCGCCAACCACACTACCGCCCGGCTGATGTCTGAACAGTAACCCAATAATAGGCGATCGTTATAAGGGAAAGATGGATAGGTTTATGGGAGATTGGAAAAAGAGGCTGGCAACGGTGTTGCCCAGGGAGCAGCTCCGGTTTGAGGAACCGATGGCGGCGCATTGCTCCTTTCATGCAGGAGGTGCTGCCGGTGCCCTGGTGCAGGTAAAGACCCTGGAGGAATTAAGGGAAGTAAGGAAGATCCTGCAGGAGGAAAATACAGAATATTACATGCTGGGGCGGGGTACCAATCTCCTGGTGGGAGATCAGGGATATCCGGGCGTTGTCATTACCATGACGGATCCGGCACAGTCTTCCGTGACAGATGCCTGCGAAGAGGCCCAGGTGCCTTTTGTACAGGACGACGGGGTGAAGGACTGGCTGACGGCGTGTCATGAGAAGAACGAGGATCCGGTAACAGAGCACCTCCTTTTGCCGTCACTGCATGCAGTGGCTGTCTGGGGGGAGTACATCCTGGCCGGTGCCGGTGCTTCCCTAAGCCGGGTGGCGGCGGCAGCAAGAGAGAACAGCCTGGGAGGCTTTGCTTTTGCTGCCGGCATTCCCGGCTCTGTGGGCGGTGCGTTGGTGATGAATGCAGGGGCCTATGAAGGCGAGATGAGGCAGGTGGTCTGCGGTGCCCTTTTGCTGCAGGAGAATGGAGAGATCGTCTGGTATACCAATGAAGAACTGCACTTCGGCTACCGGCACAGTATCCTGAAGGAACAGAATCTGATGGCGGTGCAGGTAGTGTACCGGCTGCAGCCGGCTTCCTCGGCATCCATAGCCGAAGAGATGGAGGAATTGGCGCAGAAACGTCGTTCCAAACAGCCTCTGGAGTATGGCAGTGCCGGTTCTACCTTTAAGAGACCGGAGGGACATTTCGCCGGCAAGCTGATCATGGATGCAGGACTGGCGGGATTTCACATCGGTGATGCAGCTGTATCGGAGAAGCATTGCGGCTTTGTGGTCAATAAAGGACAGGCCAGTGCCACCCAGCTGCGGCAGGTGATCAGCGAGGTGCAGCGCAGAGTGAAAGAGACCAGCGGCGTGGAATTGCAGAGAGAAGTGATCTATTTAGGGGAGTAGCTGCGATATGCGTTTTGTAGTTGTGACAGGTATGAGCGGGGCAGGAAAGAATACAGCCATCAAAATGCTGGAGGACGAAGGCTATTATTGCGTGGACAATCTTCCGGTCCGACTCATTGATAAATTTATGGAACTGCTCAGTTCCCCCGGTTCGGAGGTCAGCAAGGTAGTCCTCGGGCTTGACATGCGGGCGGGTAAGTCCTTTCAATACGTGGAGAACGTGCTGGATAAGCTGAAGGAAAAAGGATATCAGTATGAGATCCTGTTTATGGACGCTTCCGACAGGACTATCATCAAGCGCTATAAGGAGACCAGACGGGCCCACCCGCTGGCGCCGGACGGCCGGGTAGAGGACGGCATAGCCCAGGAGAGAAAGGCATTGCAGAAGATCAAACAGAGAGCCGACTATGTCATCGATACCTCTAACCTGCTGAACAGAGAGCTGAAGGAAGAACTTGTCAAGATCTTCCTGGACAACAAGAAGTATAATTCGCTGATGGTATCCGTCATGTCCTTTGGTTTTAAGCACGGCATACCGGCCGATGCGGATCTGGTCTTTGATGTACGGTTTCTGCCCAACCCTTTTTACATTGATGAATTAAAGCACCAGACCGGAAATGACAAGCCGGTGCAGGATTACGTGCTCTCTTTCCCCCAGACCAAAGAATTCCTACATAAGCTGGAGGATATGATCACCTTTTTGATCCCTTATTATGTAAAAGAAGGGAAAAACCAGCTGGTGATCGCCATCGGCTGCACCGGGGGACAGCACCGCAGCGTAACTTTGGCCAACGCCCTTTATGAAAGTCTGAAGGACAAGGGTGACTATGGGCTGAAGATCTATCACCGAGATGCACCGAAGCATTAGTCGGCACAGTAGTCCGAACATTGGCTTAAATTTACAGGTACGTGCGGAGGTATACATGTCTTTTTCCAGCGATGTGAAGAAAGAACTGGTGGGGCAGATCCCATCCGGCAGGCATTGTCGGATCGCTGCATTGGCAGCGATCCTCAGCTGTATAGGAGAGTTCGAAAGAGCACCGGGCGGCGAGATCAGCCTGACGATCCGCACGGATAATCAGGAAGCTCGCAGAAAGTACTTTACATTATTAAGTAAAACACTTAATATAAATGGGGAGTGCCCTGAAGCAAACGATGAGGAGCAGACGGGGCGCTTTGTTCAGAAGATCACGGAACCACAGGCCGCACTGTTGGAGTTGGCAGAGATGCTCAAGCTTCTGCAGGAAGATGGTACGCTGCGCCGAAGGGAGAGAGGGGTCTCTCCGCTTTTGCTCAAGAACAGCTGCTGTCAGCGGGCTTTTTTGCGTGACATGTTTTTGTGTACAGGATCGGTAAGTGATCCCGACCGGGAGTATCATTTGGAGTATGTGTGCGCCGGCAGGGAGCAGGCCGCCCAGATCCGCGAAGTATTGCGGGAGCAGGGCATAGAGGCCAGAGAGATCCAGCGCAAGAAATACCATGTGGTTTACGTAAAAGATTCTGCAGAGATCGTGACGATTCTGAATATCATAGGGGCGCATGTGGCTTTGATGAATATGGAGAATTCCAGAATCCTCAAGGAAATGCGCAATTCCGTAAACCGACGTGTTAACTGTGAGATGGCCAATATCGAAAAGACAGTGACTGCCTCACATAAGCAGATTGAAGACATTCTTTATATTCAGTCCAGCCGCAAATATCAGAATCTTCCGGAGAGCCTGCGCCAGATGGCGGAGTTAAGGCTCCAGTATCCGGAGGCCGCTTTAAAAGAATTGGGGAATCTTTTGGAGCCGCCCATCGGAAAATCAGGGGTGAACCATCGCCTGCGGAAGCTTTCCGAATTCGCGGACAGTCTGAGAAAAGAAGCAAATGGGTAGGGAAAACTTATAATGATGAAGGTGTGTTGGGGGAAGACGGGCCGTAGTTATTGTAAGGAGGAGAATTATGATCAAAAGGGCTATGACGGTGGCACTGCCGAATGGATTAGAGGCAAGACCCGTAGCGGAACTGGTGCAGATCGCCAGCAGATATGACAGCAGCATTTATATTGAGGCAGATTCCAAGCGTGTCAATGCCAAGAGCATCATGGGGATGATGACTCTGGACTTAGGCAGCGGCGAGGCTATTACCGTTTCTGCAGATGGTCAGGACGAAGAGGAAGCTATGCAGGGTGTAGAGAACTTCCTGCACAACGGAACCTCCAAATAACACAGACAAAGGAAGGGACCTCTTCTAGAGAAGAGGTCCTTTTTTGGTTGAAAACTCTCCGCATGTTGCCGCAGATAAGCTGCGGCATAGGAAGGTAAGTATGAAAAGAAAAAAAGCACTTTTTGTGTACAATCCTTATGCCGGTACCCAGCAGATCAAGACCAAACTTTCCGACATCCTGCAGATCTTTACGAATGCCGGATGGGAGACTACCTGCCTCCCTACAGCAGGGGCGGGAGATGCCAGGACATATGTGAGAGACCGGGGAGAAGGATTTGAGAGCATCATCTGCAGCGGCGGTGACGGGACGCTGGAGGAGGCTGTCAGCGGCCTTTTGGACGGCGCTCGCTACGAAGGAAAGCCGTTGCTGCCGCTTGGTTATATTCCGGCAGGATCTACCAATGATTTTGGCGCCAGTCTGGGCATTTCCAAGGAAATGACAGAGGCGGCCCAGATGATCGTAGAAGGGAATACCTTCCGGTGCGACATCGGGGGCTTTAACGAAGAGGACTACTTCGTATATGTGGCGGCTTTCGGCATCTTTACAGAGGTGTCCTATGACACGCCTCAGGATATGAAAAATATGCTGGGCCATGCAGCCTATGTCCTGCGGGGCATCCAGAGCCTGAGCAGCTTAAAGACCTATCATGTAAAGGTGGAGGCTGATGAAGTGCAGATCGAAGATGATTTCGCCATCGGCATGGTCACCAACTCCCGCTCGGTGGGAGGTTTTCGCAATATCACCGGAAAATATGTGGACCTGGATGACGGCCTCTTCGAAGCTACCTTTATCAAGATGCCCCGCAATCCGGTGGAGTTGAATCAGATCATTGCATCGCTGACCAGCCAGGATCTGGACTGCCCGTATATTTACAGCTTTAAGGCGGCCCATATCCAGGTAACCTCCCAGGATCCTGTACCCTGGACCAGAGATGGGGAATACGGGGGAATCCATGAGCAGGTGATCCTGGAAAATAAAAAGCAGGCCGTGGAGATGTATGTGCCTGCCGCAGAAGAAGAATCGCAGACAGAAGGATAAAACGTTCCTGTTGTTACTGCTTGGCCGCCGGCCGGGCGGCGGGCCCTGTGGTTGCCGCTCTGTCGCCTATCCGGTGATGGAACAGTAACTTGCTGACGAATGAAATGAGTTCCGCGTACAGCCAGGTGGTGGAAGCACCTGACTGTATACCGGAACTCATTTCTCATAAAATATTAAGGGATTAGGATGAAAGCAAAAGAAAAAGGCGCTCCCACTCGGGAACGCCTTCGTTCTTTATGAAAACCATTATACACATTATGGAGGACGTGTCAAGAAAAAATAAATTGTATCTGTTCAGCACTTGCCATATTGCAATATGAATTGACTGCTTGCAGGCAAATCCACACAGAAAAAATCCCATAAAAGGGAGGATGCCGGGTAAACTCTGTTTACCCGGCACATTATGAAAAAGTTATCAGTGATTAAACTGTATTGGCTTGTCGCCGTCTCATAAGGATGAAGGGAAGTTTTTGCTCTTTGTTTTCCTCATCTCTTATGGCTTTATTATAAAAAGCAATCGTGAAGAAAAAATGAGAAGGAATTGAAGTTTTATTTAAAGAAATATGAACAGTTTGTAAACGTTATCATGCTCCTTTAAAATGTCCTTTTCTTCAAAACCCAGCTGTTTAAGAAGACAGCATGAGGCGGTATTTTCCGGAGCAGCCCGGGCGTAGATGACAGGGAAATCCAGGTGCTCTTTGGCGTAAGTCAGGAGCGCGGAGCAGACCTCTTTGGCGATGCCCTGTCCCCTGTAAGGGGCATCCAGGAGATATCCCAGTTCGATAGCACTTTTAGAGGAATCCTCCGGGTCATCCCAGAGGGCGAAGCCTGCCCGGCCCATGAGGGCGCCGGTGTGCCGGTCAGTGACGGCCCATCCGCCAAAACCGTAAAAACCGTAGATCTTCTGAATGTATTCCTGCAGCAGGGATTTTACCTTATCGGGATCCTCCGGCAGAGGTGGAAGAAAGCGCCTGATCAGAGGGTCTTTATAAATATGGCAGAGGGGATGGGCGTCCTGCGCTGTAAATTCCCGGACGGTGCAGCGGTCTGTGTGAAGGATGGTCCAGGGACAGCCCGCCAGGCGCCGGTAGATCCGTTCAAAATCCTCATCTTCCACCTCTTCCGGCTCTTCTATGACATAGGCAGCACCGGAAAAATCCTCATTCCGGTTGGCGCCGTGGCGAAAGCAGGCGGTGGGAAGCCCAAGGCCCTGCAATGCCAGAAAAACAGCCCGGCTGTCCGCTAAAAAGAGAATATGAGAAGGAACGTCGCCGCCGCCGGCGATGGGTTCTGTCAACGGTTGCAGCAGCGATTCATCCGGCACAGTGCCTTTTTCCAGCAAGGTAAGTTTGCCGTAAAAAGTGATGGGGGAGGCGGTATTCAGAAGCTCACAGGCCTTGCAGGCGGCCTGCAAAGCGCTGTGCTGCGCGGGCGTGTCTTCTCTGTTTTCCATAAAAATCCAAAGTAATTGCAGCATAAAGAGTAATTACTACTATATTACTGTTCAGATGCCGGCCAAGGGCACGGGTCCTGCGGTCGGTATCCGGATTTGCGGGCATCTCTCGGTCCTATCCGGGAGACCTGGCAAAGGACGCAAGTTTACGTATTGTGACTTCCGCAAGGCCCTTGCACCCGGACACACTCCGCTACCTGCGGCCTTGGCCGGCGTTGGAACAGTACTACGTTGTAATCTTGCCTTTCTGTAAGATACTGAATTTTCACTGCGCAGTTTTCCGTTTTGTGGTATGATGAAAGCCATTGAACCGGCAGGGAAGAGATTCCCTAAGATTGTAACATAGAAAAGGAGATATGATATAATGGCAAATCCTATTGTAACAGTGACCATGAAAGACGGCAGCATCATGAAGGGTGAGCTTTATCCGGAGATCGCCCCTATCACCGTAGAGAACTTTACCAAGCTGGCTAACGACGGCTTTTATGACGGACTGATCTTCCACAGAGTCATCCGCGGCTTTATGATCCAGGGCGGCGACCCGGAAGGCACCGGCATGGGCGGCCCCGGCTACAGCATCAAGGGCGAGTTCGCACAGAACGGCGTTAAGAACGACTTAAAGCATACCGCAGGCGTTCTCTCCATGGCCCGTTCCATGAATCCTGATTCCGCCGGATCCCAGTTCTTCATCATGCACAAGGACGCTCCTCACTTAGACGGTGCTTATGCAGCTTTCGGCAAGATCACTGAGGGCCTGGATGTGGTAGATAAGATCGCCACCGTGCGCACCGATTATTCCGATCGCCCGGTAGAGCCCCAGGTAATGGAGAGCATTCGGGTAGAGGCTGCAGAGTAAAAGCAGCTGCGATAAACGATAGACCTGAAAAGGCTGGACTTTGCGATAAACGATAGACCTGAAAAGGCTGGACTTTGCGATAAATTAAAGACCTGAAAAGGTCGGATCCGGAAAGAAAAGAAAATAGGTTGTTGTTGGAACATGTCTGTTTCCCGGTGGGAAATATACAGCAATCGTTACATAAAGCAGGATCCCGCAAACAAAAAGGAAGAGAGGAACCGGTAGGAAACCGACTCCTCTCTTCCTTTTTTAAACTGAAACATTCCGGTAGAACGTTCTCGAATTAACAACATTGATCATACCGTCTGACTGCTGATGGTTTCCGTAAATCACCAAACATTAGAGCAGTTTGGTTGTTTAATTACGTTCTGTCAGTCATTTTGATCTGCTTTTGCTGCAGTTTTTTAGCTTTCTTAGTTACCACTCTCAATACTGATGGCATTAAACTGCCCTAAGAGATCCTGAACACCGACCTTTTCTTTCTCCTGTCCGGCCAGATCCATGACAGCTTTTCCCTGGTGCATCATGATCAGACGGTCGCCGTACTCCACAGCATAGCGAAGATTATGGGTGACCATGATGGTGGTGAGCTTTTTCTCTTTGACCAGGCGGTCGGTGAGCTGCATGATCACTTCGGCGGTCTTGGGGTCTAAAGCTGCAGTGTGCTCATCCAGAATAAGGAAGCGAATGGGAGTTAAGGTGGTCATCTCCATAGCCAGCGCCTGACGCTGACCGCCGGAGAGCACCCCGACCTTGGTTTCCATCTTATCTTCCAGTCCCAGTCCCAGTTCCCTGAGGGACTCCCGGTAAAAGTCCAGGCGGGCTTTGTTGCGGCCGGGACCCAGACCGTAGCGCTTGCCTTTGTTATCGGCCATGGACATGTTCTCGGCAATGGTCATGCTGGGGCAGGTGCCCAGAGCGGGATTCTGATAGACACGGCCGATGTAACGGTTGCGGACGAATTCTTTTTCCCTGGTAATGTCCTTGCCGTCTAACAGGATCTGGCCGGCTTCCGGATCGATACTGCCGCAGATCAGATTCAGCATGGAAGTCTTGCCGGAGCCATTGCTGCCGATGATGGAGACGAACTGACCGTCCTCGATCTTCAGGTTGAAATTATCAAACAAGCACATTTCATTGACGGTGCCGGGATTGTAATACTTATGAATTTGCTTCAGTTCCAGCATGGATTTTTACCTTTCTCTTTCTTTCTTTTCCGATGATCAGGACCAACAGGAACAGCAGCGCGGTGATCAGCTTGGTGGCTTTGGTGCCAAAGGAAGTATTGCCGGTCAGACGCAGGGAAGCTGCGATGCAGGCTTTATAGAAAATAGAGCCGATGATAACAGCGGTGGTGCTCTTCATAAACCGGAAGCTGCGGAACAGGCTGGTGCCGATGATGACGCTGGCCAGACCGATGACCATGGAGCCGGTACCGGAGGAGATATCGAAGACCCGGGACTGCTGGGTAAATACGCAGCCGCTTAAAGCCACCAGACCGTTGGAGATGGCCAGGCCCAGGATCTTGATATTGCCCTTGTCCTTGGCCAGAGAGGTGACGATGGCCGGATTGTCGCCTACAGCCCGCAGCAGATAGCCGGATTTGGTCTGGAGATACCAGTCCATCAGCAGCTTTAACAGAAGCAGCAGGACTACTAGCAGTGCCACCTCAAACCAGGAAGGCACTTTCTCGCCGAAGAGGGAAGTCAGCATGGCATTGTCAAAAATGGTCTCTTTGGAAAAAAGAGGCACATTGTTGGAACCGGCCACGATCAGGTTGATGGAGTAGGCGCCGGTCATGGTCACGATACCAGAGAGCATATCACGGACATGACATTTGACGTGCACCAGACCTGTGAAACAGCCGGCAGCCATACCCACCAGGAAAGATATGGGCAATGTCAGATAAGGATTCATGCCGCCGGTGATGCAGAGGGCGGCCACTGCGCCTCCTAAGGGGAAGGTGCCGTCCACGCTCAGGTCGGGAAAATCAAGGATCTTGTAGGTGATGTAGAGGGCCAGTGCCAGGATACCGTAGATCAGCCCCTGCTCAATGATATTCAGTAAAAAGTCCATGAGAATTAACCTTTCATAGGACAAAGCCACCCTTTTTAAAAAGAGGGCGGCTTTGTCTGCAAGCTTTGCAAATGTTATTCGGAAATGGTATCGAAGGTCTCAGCGGCCTGAGAAAGGAAATCGTCGGAGAGCTCGATGCCCAGATCAGCAGCGGCCTTGGTGTTGACGTACAGGCTGCTCTCGGAGATGGTCTCAAAAGGAAGCTCGGATGCCTTTGCCTCGCCGGAGAGTACCTTGGCAGCCATCTTGCCGGTATCGATACCTAACTGATAGTAGTCAAGGCCTTCTGCAGCTACGCAGCCAAGCTTTACCTGCTCGATCTCACTGCCGAATACCGGGATGTTCTTGTCATTGGCCAGAGCCAGGATGGTGGGCAGTGCGCTTACCACGGTATTATCGGTCAGGTTGGTGATGCAGTCTACCTTCTCTAACAGGTTGGAAGCGGCCAGCTGTACCTCGGAGGTGTTGGTGATACCGGAGGTCTCAATGGTAAAGCCGTATTTCTCTGCCAGACTCTCATAGATGGAGATGCTGTACTCGGAGTTAGCCTCGCTTAAGGTATAAAGGATACCGATGGTCTTGGCCTCCGGCAGAACCTCGCGGATCATCTGCAGCTGTGCTTCTACAGGAAGGATGTCGCTGGTGCCGGTGACTTCACCTACCGGATTGCCGTTTGCATCAGCCAGCTCAGCAGTAGCGGGATCGGTAACAGCGGTATAGATGACAGGAATGTCTGTGCTCATGGCTGCATTATAGGAAGCCTGTGCGGAAGGTGTAGCGATGGCACAGATCAGGTCTACCTTATCGGAAACAAAGTTCTGGGAGATCTGCTGGTTGGTAGAAGTGTCAGCAGCGGCGTTGTTGTACTTCACGGTCAGGTTCTCGCCCTCTACGAAGCCGGATTCCTTCAGACCTTCCAGGAAACCTTCCCGGCAGTTATCAAGGGAGCCGTGCTCTGCAAACTGATTGATGCCGATGGTATAATCGCCTTCTACAGCAGCTGCGGCGGTGTCAGCCTCTGCGTCGGTGCTCTCTGCAGCTTCTGCATCCTCTGCGGAATCAGCCTCTGCAGCGGAAGCATCTTCTGCAGCGGTGGTCTCCTCTGCGCTGGTAGCAGTCGAAGAAGAGCTGCTGCCGCAGCCGGTGAGCATAGCTGCCGTCAGACAGGTGCCAAGTACAAGTGCCAGTAATTTCTTTTTCATAATTTATCCCCTTTCTGTGTCGCAGCTTGCCTGCGACACCACGAGGAGAATTTCGCGAAGGCGAATTCTCCGATGTAAACAAAAAACGCCTCAAGGATATTCCTATCCTTGAGGCGTTAATAAACAATGAAATCGAATGAGCAAAATCATCGTCAACTATCGCGGTACCACTCAAATTGCCTGTAAAGGCCACTCTGCACGCACAATCATGCGCTCGTGATTGATAACGGGTTCCGTTCCCGGGTCACCTCAGAAGTCCATTCGGCAAATCACTCCATACCGCCTTCCCACCACCGGCAGCTCTCTGTGCTTTCGCAACTTGCGTACTCTTCTTCGTCACAGGCTTATCTGTGTTTCATGAAATTGAAATCATGATAACCCCATGCTTTACTGCTGTCAAGTGCTGAAAAAAGAAAAGTT
>CAVBJS010000066.1:0-12924 GCA_963596015.1 Bacteroidaceae bacterium | reverse complement strand
TATGTCTATGTCTAAAAAGCCTTTTTGCAGTGGCTGAGGGTAGTTGTCAATGTATGATCATTCAGTCCGCATCAAGGTATTCCTGCGGAAAACCTTGATGCGGACGTCCAAAGGCGCTACGCGCCTTGTCAGTCTGTCATATATCAAAGTGAATGGACTGCTTGCAGGACAATTCACCTTGATATATGACAGGTGCTGGATACTACAAAATGATTATATACAGAAACTATACCTTCTTACAATGAACTTTTGCTGAAGGATTTGTGAAAAAACGGAGAAAGAGTTGCTGTCCAGACGCCGGTCAGTCGGCGGGAGCCTGAACTATAATGTTTTTTTACAGTTTACGGGTGTTTGGGGATGTTCAGATCAAAAGCAAAACGGCGCAAAGTGCATGGTGCGAGACATCTGCCGTGCTCCGGTGCATGACCGGGTGGCACTAAATTATCACAGCAAACTATCGGTCACAGTGCAGACGCCGGCCATGCGGCATAAACATACAGCACTATGGCAAGCCAAGGCCCGGTGTGTTACAATATCCTGTATACAAAACAGAAGCTGCTGCCGGTGTGCATGCCGGCGAAAGGAAGCGGCGTTAGGATGGCAGCCGTCTTCCTCGCAGGATCTTCTGTCACAGACTATAAAAAGGAGCTTTCACTTATGTTAATGTGGCTGCGTGCAGGCCTGACCTTACTGGCGGCTGTGCTTTTTCTGATCATCAGTATCCCTGTCTACCTGATCCTCTGGATCGTGGGAAAATTTTCCAAGGAAGCAAAGGATATGGCCAGCCTTCGGTTTATCCAGGGCGGTCTTCACTTTATATGGTTCTTTACGGGATGTAAACTGACAGTCATCGGCAAGGAGAATATCCCCAGGGATCAGGCTGTGCTCTATATCGGCAATCACCGCAGCATCTTTGATGCTGTGATCACCATCATGCAGCTCCCTTCCGTTACAGGCTATCTGGCGAAGATCCAGCTTTCCAAAATACCGCTTTTGAAGCAGTGGGCCCATAATCTCCATGTCCTGTTCCTGGACAGAGAGGATATCAGACAGGGCTTGCAGGTTATCTTAAACGCCATCGAGGAGATCAAGGCCGGCCACTCCATCTTTATTTTCCCGGAAGGTACCCGCTGCAAGGAAGAAGGAGTTCTCCTTCCTTTCCATGGCGGAAGCTTTAAGGTGGCCACTAAGGCAAAGTGCCCCATCATTCCGGTAACACTGGTGAATACCGGAGATATTTTCGAGGATCACTGGCCGAAGATCAAGGCAGTGCATGTGATCGTGGAGTACGGAAAGCCCATCGATCCGGCAACGCTTACGCCGGAGGAAAAGAAACACATCGCCGAGTACGTGCGGGATATCATCGCCGAGACCTATGAAAAGGACAAGAAGCTGCTGTAATAAATGGCAATATAGAAAGACGGGAAAAAGTTTGAAAGAAATGCCTGATGGCATTTCTTTCAAACGGCATTGATGCCGTAAACGTCATCAATGCAAGATCACATCGGAGAATTCGCCTTCGCGAAATTCTCCTCGTGTAGCCGCAGTAAACTGCGGCAAGAAAGGGAAAACATGAAAAAAGCAAAAGTAGCAATGCAGGTCACAGAGAGCACCTGCCTGGCAGAGGGCGTATACAGCCTTTGGCTGCAGTATGAAGAAAAGGACAGACCGGCGCAGGTAAAGCCGGGACAGTTTGTAGGGGTATATACCAAGGATGGCACGGCACTTCTGCCCCGACCCATCAGCATCTGCCGCTGGGACGCCGAAAAAGCAGCCCTTCGGCTGGTATACAGGGCTGTGGGAAAAGGAACCGGACAGTTTACGCAGTTAAAGGCCGGCGACAGCGTGGATGTCCTTGGCATTCTCGGCAACGGCTACGATATGGAAGCGCTGAAAGGGAAAAAGGTACTGCTCTTAGGCGGCGGTATCGGCATTCCGCCGATGCTGCAGCTGGCAGCGGCCTGCAGGGAGGCCGGAGACGATACCCAGGCTACCGCAGTTTTGGGATATCGAAACCAGGACCTGTTTTTAAAAGAGGATTTTGATGCCCTCTGTCCGGTGCTGATCGCCACAGAGGACGGAAGCGTTGGCACAAAGGGCACCGTGCTGGATGCCATCAAAGAGCAACAGCCCGCCTTTGACGCCATCTGTGCCTGCGGGCCCATGCCCATGCTGCGGGCGGTAAAACATTTTGCGCAGGAGGCAGGGGTGCCCTGCTATATTTCTCTGGAGGAGCGGATGGCCTGCGGTGTAGGCGCCTGTCTGGGTTGTGTATGCAAGACCACCGCGAAGGACGCCCATTCGCATGTGAACAATACGAGGATCTGCACAGAGGGACCGGTATTTGCAGCCGGGGATGTGGAGATCGGCTGAGAAAAATATAACTGCGGCATAGGGAGGTTAAGTTTACAAGAAATGTTCGATAACATTTCTTGCAAACTGCAATGATGTCGTGAACGGCATCATTGCGGATCGTATCGGAGAATTCGCCTGGGCGAAATTCTCCTCACGGATGCCGCAGTCTGACTGCGGCATAGGGAGGAAAACATGGATCAGAAAGATATACAGACACAGGAGCCGGATCTGTCGGTGCAGCTGTGCGGCATTACATTTCAGAACCCGGTAATGACAGCCTCCGGAACCTTTGGGTCCGGTATGGAATACAGTGATTTTGTGGACTTAAACCGTCTTGGAGCCGTGGTGACCAAGGGCGTGGCCAATGTGCCCTGGCCCGGCAATCCGACCCCCAGAGTGGCGGAAGTCTACGGCGGCATGCTCAATGCCATCGGCCTGCAGAATCCCGGCATCGACGTATTTATTGAGAGAGATCTGGCTTTTTTAAAGCAGTTTGATACCAAGGTGATCGTCAATGTCTGCGGCAAGTCCGTGGAAGACTATCTGGAAGTGACAGAGCGGCTGGCAGATGAGGAAGTGGTGGACATGCTGGAGATCAATGTCTCCTGCCCCAATGTGAAAGAGGGTGCCATCGCCTTCGGTCAGAAAGCGGATGCCCTTTTTAATATCACCCAGGAGATCAAGAAAAAAGCGAAGCAGCCGGTGATCATGAAGCTGTCCCCTAACGTGACGGACATCACTGAGATGGCCAGAGCGGCAGAGGCAGGCGGCGCAGATGCCCTTTCCCTGATCAATACCATCACAGGCATGAAGATCGATATCGAGCGCAGAGCCTTTGTGCTGGCTAACCGCACCGGCGGCATGTCCGGTCCTGCCATTAAGCCGGTGGCGGTACGGATGGTCTATCAGGCTTCTCATGCAGTGAAGATTCCCATCATCGGTATGGGCGGCATCGGGACCGCAGAGGATGCCATAGAATTTATGATGGCCGGTGCCAGCGCCGTGGCGGTAGGTGCCATGAATTTCCATGAGCCCCGTACCACAGAAAAAGTGATCGACGGCATGCGGGATTATCTGGTGCGGCATCATATAGAGCATGTCAGCGAACTGACAGGCTGTGTTGAGTAAAATGGGGGAGGACACAGACAGGTGAGAACGGTAACGAAAAGGGCGTATGGCAAGATCAATATAGCACTGGATATCACAGGCAAAAGAGAGGACGGCTATCATCTGGTGGATATGCTGATGCAGACGGTAGAGTTGCATGATACCCTGACCTTTGAGGAGCGAAGCGACGAAGAGGTGCGTCTCTTATTGGAGTACGACAGACGGGATGCCAGAAAAGGGGACAGCGCCGCAGCCGGCACAGTGCCCATTGGAAAGGATAATCTGGTCTTTAAAGCCGTGGAGAGCATGCGGGAAGGCTACGGCATCAGGCAGGGCATGAACATCACACTGGTAAAGAGACTGCCTGCCGCAGCGGGAATGGCCGGAGGCAGCGCAGATGCGGCAGCTACCCTGCTGGCTATGCGGGACCTTTTTGATCTTCCCTGCTCCATCGCAGACCTGGAAAAAAGAGCGGTCCTGCTGGGGGCGGATGTACCTTACTGCCTGACAGGCGGCACCATGCGGGCACAGGGGATCGGAGAGATACTGACCCCGCTTCCGGCTGTACCGGACAGTGAACTGGTGATCATAAAGCCGGATTTTGCCGTATGCACCGCCTGGGCCTACCGGGAGATCGACGGCATGACCATCAAGGAACACCCCAATATGGAGGCTATCATCAAGGCAGAGAAAAGCGGCAATGAGGAGAAAATGTGGGCGTTGGCAGACAACGTGCTGGAGCTGGCCACCGGAACAGAGTATCCGGTCATCGGAGAGCTGGAGGAGGCGCTGATCAGCCACGGTGCCCGCCGGGCCATGATGACAGGCAGCGGCCCCACCGTTTTCGGTGTCTTTGATGAATCCATAGACGCAGACAGAGCCTATGACCTGCTGCGCAAGGACCCTAATTATAATTCTTTTGCAATCTACAGAACGGCACTTCACAACGTGGATGCCTGACGAAACGGAGAAAAGTATGCAGGATTACCTGGAACCAAATGAAGAACAGTATCTGCCGCTGCGTGAATCAGTCTTTAATACACTGCGCAAAGCTATTCTGACAGGGGAATTAAAACCGGGAGAGAGACTTATGGAGATCCACCTGGCTAATAAGCTGGGGGTTTCCAGGACACCGATCCGGGAGGCGATCCGAAAGCTGGAGCTGGAGGGGCTGGTAAAGATCATCCCCAGAAGCGGGGCACAGGTGGCCCAGATCTCAGAGCAGGATCTAAAGGATGTGCTGGAGATCCGCCGTTCTCTGGACATCCTCTGCGCCGGATTGGCCAGCGAGCGTATTACGCCGGAGGAAAAGGAACGGCTGCAGCGATGCTGTAAGAATTTTGAGCAGATGACCCAGACCGGTGATCAGGTGGGGGTAGCCAGTGCCGATGTGGATTTCCACGATGTGATCTCGGAGGCAGCCAAGAATAAACGGCTGCTGCAGATCCTGAACAGTCTGGCAGACCAGATGTATCGCTATCGCTTTGAATATATCAAGGATGATCTGCGCTATCAGCAGCTGGTGAAAGAGCATTATGAGATCTGTGATGCCATTATCAAGGGAGATGCCCAGGCGGCCGGAGCCGCGGCCAAGGTGCATATCGACAATCAGGAGGAATCCATCCTCCAACAGCTGCGATTATCAAAAGACCTGAAACGGCAGGAAAGGAAGTAAGCGGTCATGGACACAAAGAAAAGGGCGTCGGCGCCCATCGGTGTCTTCGATTCCGGTGTGGGAGGACTTACGGTAGCCAGAGAAATCATGCGCCAGATGCCCAACGAGAGAATCGTCTATTTCGGAGATACAGCCCGGGTTCCCTATGGAAGCAAGTCCGGCGAGACCATTCTTAAATATTCCCAGCAGATCGTCCGTTTCCTGCTGGAACAGGATGTAAAGGCCATCGCCGTGGCCTGCAATACCGCCAGCGCTTATGCGTTGGAAAGTCTGGAAAAGACCACACCGGTGCCGATCATCGGCGTAATTAAGCCGGGAGCAAAGACAGCAGCCCAGACTACCCGCAACGGAAAGATCGGTGTCATCGGCACGGAAGGGACCATCTCCAGCGGCATCTACCCCTCCTATATCAGGGAACTTAAACCGGAGGCGAAAGTGCTGGGTAAGGCTTGTCCCCTGTTTGTCCCTCTGGTAGAAGAGGGACTCTGGGAGGATCCGGTGACGGATGAGATCGCCAGACGTTATCTGGCGGAGCTGATGGATGAAGGAATCGATACCCTGATCCTTGGCTGCACCCATTATCCCCTGATCCGAAAGACCATCGGTCGCATTGTGGGAGAGGAAGTTACTCTGGTGAACCCGGCCTACGAGACAGCCATGGAATTAAAAGAGCTGCTGGCAGAAAATGATCTGCTGGCCCAGGGAAGACCGGCTCTTGGCAGCGGGGAAAATCAATACCGCTTTTATGTCAGCGATATGGCACAGAAATTCATCCGCTTTGCCAATTCCATCATCAAGTACGGCGTGCTGTCTGCCAAAAAGGTGCAGATCGATAAGTACTAAGGGCAACGATCATTACAGTGCAGACCCTAGCCAGGCGTTTTGTACTTTGGTCGCCTACTGCATTTTAAAGGGAACCTGCCTGTAAGCGGCTGATTCATTACGACTGGGCAGTTACAAGCCCATGACCTTTAGGTCGTGGGTAGTTGACCAAGCAATACTGCAGTTACCGAACAGATACAATGACATTCAGATAAAAGAGGAATCCATGACAGAAGAAGTATGGCTGACCATTATCGGGGAGCAGACCTCTCCGGAGGGAGAAAAGGAGCGGAACCAGACAAAATGCCGGGCCAGGTATACCCGGGACGGTGCGCAGCATGTGCTGGAGTACGAGGAGACCGGCGAAACGGGAGATAAGCCTACGCACAGTCGTCTGCTCATAGAAAGAGAACGGATCGAGATCAGCCGCAAAGGGATGATAGAGAGCTGCATGATCATGGAAAGGGAAAAAGAACATGCCTGCCTCTACGAGACACCCTACGGCGCTTTCCCTATGAAGATTCGCACGGGACTGGTGAACTGCCTGGAAACAGAGGACAAGATCCACGCCAGAGCCAAATATACCCTGGCCCTGGAAGGCGCCTATATCGCAGACTGCGCAGTGACGATCCGGATAGAGCCTGTTAAGTAGGAAAAATGGCAGGCAGTAGAACGCAATATGCAGCAGGATCGTCCGGATAGAGGAACGTGCTGGATGACAGAGTTCGTCAGATAGCAAAATCTTTTAGACAGTAAAAAGCACCGCCTCAGGAAATTCCCGAGACGGTGCTTTTTCTGTCTTTTTAATAGGCGTGAAATTCTTGATCTGCTTACTTCACCGGCTTGCTGCCTGTGCGCTCCTGGAAGCGGTCCATAGCGCGGCGGAAAGCGCTCTTTTTCTTGGTCTCCTGTGCAACAGGTGCCTTGCCGCGGATGTTCTTTATATCCACGATGTAGATGCCGCTTACCATAGCCTTGACCTCCCGCTTTACCGGGATGGAATCAAAGATCTTCTCATCAGCGACCAGACTTAAGATCTGGGGTCCTACCTTGGCCTTGACGATAGGAAGCTTCTGCCAGCGCAGGAACTTCGGCGTCTGGTCTATGACCATCTGCGGCAGACCCGATTCTTTGATCTTCATGCGTTTCTTGTCTATGATCAGCATGGAGACGGATTGTTTGGTGGCATTTAGTTTCTCTTCTTGCTCCGCCTGTCTCTTCTGTGCCTTTTTACCGAAAAAATACAGAGCGATCAGCACAGCAACGAGAATGGCAAGGATGACAAGCAATACGATGGTTACTGGTCTCACTTTTAGCCCTCCGAATATGAAATTTAATATGCAGAAAATATTGTAGCATGAACCGAAAAGTGTAGCAAGACATGTTCTTATGCGTTACAGTTCACCCCGCCGCCTGGCCGGCGCCTGAACAGCAACAAACACTTTTCTATACCCGAACAATGTGGTAAACTATTTCATTATGTTATTTCCGGCAAAGGGCGCCGGGATGAAAGGAGTACGTATCAAATGAAAAAAAGTATAATCGCTGCAGGGCTGGTGCTGACCATGGCAGGCCTGCTGGCGGGCTGCGGCAAGAAGGACCCTGCATATCTGAGCGGTATCACGGCAGCAGATTACGTAGAGCTTCCCGATTACAGCTCTATTCCCATTGAGGAGGCTGCACCATCTGTTTCCGATGCATATGTGGATACTTATATTCAGTATCAGCTTACTGCCAACACCCAGAAGGTAGAGATCACCTCCCGGGATGATGTACAGGAAGGCGATATTGCCAACATCGATTACACCGGCAAGATCGACGGCGAGGAATTCAGCGGCGGCAGTGCCACCGGTTATGACCTGACCATCGGCTCCGGCAGCTTTATCGACGGCTTTGAAGACGGCCTGATCGGCGCAAAGGTTGGAGAGACAGTGACTCTGAACCTGAAATTCCCCGATGATTATTCCAATGAGGACGTGGCAGGCAAGGACGTACAGTTCGATGTCACGGTCAATAAGATCCAGGAGAATCAGACACCGGAGTTAGACGATGCCTTCGTACAGAGCCAGAATATTGACGGCGTCAGCACGATAGATGAGTACAGACAGTACTGCTACGATTATCTGATGGAACAGGCCCAGAGCACCTATGACAGCGACATTCAGAACAAGATCGTAAGCTGGCTGGAGGACAATACCACCTTCAAGCAGGATCCGCCCACGGAAATGGTAGACCGTTGGAACACCACCTATACGGATAATATCACTGCTACGGCAGAGGCTTACGGACTGGATCTGGCTACCTACATGTCTTACATGGGTTCCTCCGAGGATACCTATGAGGATGACATTAAGGAATATGCCACCAGTGCTGCAAAGCTTTATATCATCATGCAGGCCATTGCAGATCAGGAGGACATCTCCATTTCCAAGAGCCAGTTAAAGACAGCCCTGTCCAATGCGGCAGCATCCGCAGGCTACAGCTCCTTAGATGACTATCGCAAGGAAGTGGATGTGAAGGCATACAAGGAATACATGATGGAGCAGAAGGTCTTAGAGCTGCTGACCGCCAATGTGGTGGTGAGCGAGCCTTCCGATGAGGAGATTGATACAGAAGAGACCGCCGCAGAGGATACCACATCTGAAGAAACTGCCGCAGAGGATACCACTGCGGAGGATGCTGCAGAGAGCGCTTCTGCAGAGGATGCTACCGCTGCAGGGTCCGCATCTACTGAGGAGACAGCTGATGCAGAGACTTCTGCGACAGAGAGCAGCGAGAGCGCTTCTTCCGAAGAGAGTTCCGCAAGCCAGAGCAGCACAGAGGAAAAGGCGACAGACGCCGCATCTGCAGAATAAGGATTATGATCACAAGAGCAGGCAGTGCACACAGCAGTGTAGCGCCTGCTCTCTTTTATTGCCCGAATACACGCCGTCCTTTTGTTGCCGTGACGCACTTGCCATTTTGTTGCCAGGACACACTTGCCATTTTATTTCCAGGATACATTTGCCATTCTGTTCCCAGGACACACTGGTCACGCTGTTTCCCGGATACATTTGTTATTGCGCTGCACGGGCACGTTCCGCCACCCGCCCGGCCGGTGCCAGAACTGTATCAAAAGAAAATTTTCCGGCTTCATTTCGGGCAGAAGCATTGCACATGCGAATGGCGGACAGTATAATTTAAAGATGTAGTCTAAAAACAGGATGGTTTGTATAACTTTCCCAAAGGCAGCAGAAGATCCACAGCAAACAGGACAGGAGCAGATTTGAAATTCAGGAAATACGGTAAAGATCAGAAAAAAACAGTGAAAGCTGTTGCTGTGAGATATAGAAAGACAGCAGCCTGTCAGAGAATGGGAATAGCGATCCTGTTGTCAGCAGTCTTGACAGCAGGGACCATACAGCCGGTTTATGCCACGACGATCAACGAACTGCAGCAGCAGAAGAGCGAGACCCAAAGTCAGCTTAACTCCGCACAGGGCAAGGTTTCCTCGCTGGAGGGAGCCCAGGAAGAGATCAGCGATGCTATGAATGAGACCAATGAAGAATTGGTGCAGAACATGGCCAGCGTACAGCTTCTGGAGGATCAGATCGACCAGACCCAGGCGCAGATCGAGGTTAAACAGCAGGAATACGATGAGGCGAAGGCCAGGGAAGAAGAGCAGTACGAGGCCATGAAG
Source organism: Bacteroidaceae bacterium (assembly GCA_963596015.1). Classification (GTDB taxonomy): domain Bacteria; phylum Bacillota; class Clostridia; order Lachnospirales; family Lachnospiraceae; genus CAG-791. The sequence goes on along the minus strand of CAVBJS010000066.1, from coordinate 3,286 downwards.
ACCCGTATGCGCTACATGTATGAGCAGGGCAACATGAATTATCTGCAGATCCTCATGACAGCCACGTCCTTCAGTGATATGCTCAATAAGTCCATGTACGTGGAAAAGCTCTATGAATACGACCGCAAGCTGTTAGAGGAATACCAGAAGACCAAGCAGGAAGTGGCAGATGCTAAGACGGCCTTAGAGAGTGAAAAGGCGGATCTGGAAGCTTCCAAGGAAGGCCTGGAGGAAGAGCAGAGCGCGCTGCAGAGCAGGATCGATGAAATGCAGCGGGAGTATTCCGACTATGAGGCACGGATAGCCCAGGCACAGCAGGAAGCGGCTCAGCTGCAGGCTAAGATCAAGCAGCAGACCGCCCAGATCAATGCCATCCAGGAAGAGGAAGCCAGAAAGGCCGAGGAAGCCAGAAAGGCAGCCGAAGAGGCCGCCAGAAAACAGGCTGAGGAAGAAGCCAAGAAAAAAGAAGAGGAAGAGAAAAAGAAGAAGGAAGAAGAGGATAAGAAAAAGCAGGAATCCTCCAAGGACAGCTCCACCACGGCAGAGAGTAGTTCCGGGGCTTCCGGCTCTTCGGACAGCAGCTCCGGTTCTTCCAGTTCCAGTTCTTCCAGCTCTAGCTCCTCCGGCAGCACAGAGTCTTCTTCCACTGCATCTACGAAGACTTATGCCGCAGCAGGCTCTGCCTCAGGACAGAATGTGGCCAATTACGCCTGCCAGTTCGTGGGTAATCCCTATGTATGGGGCGGTACCAGCCTGACCAATGGTGCAGACTGCTCCGGTTTTACCCAGAGTGTCTATAAAGCCTTTGGCATCAGCATTCCCAGGACCGCAGAGGCCCAAAGAGGTGCGGGTACCAACGTGGACGGCATCGAGAATGCCCGTCCCGGCGATCTGGTATGTTACGCAGGACACGTGGCGATCTATATAGGTAACGGTACGATCGTTCACGCCTCCACGGCGGCGACAGGTATTAAATACAGCGTGGTCTCCTACAGACCCATTATCTGTATACGAAGAATCATCAATTAAGAAAAGAAGGAGAAAACCGATGGAAAAGGAAATGGTATTAGTTCTGGACTTCGGCGGACAGTATAACCAGCTGATCGCACGGCGCGTGCGGGAATGCAATGTATACTGTGAGATCCATCCCTATACGATGGACATCGAGAAGATCAGGGAAATGCAGCCGAAGGGCATCATTTTAACAGGTGGTCCCAACAGCGTATATAAGGAGGATTCTCCTTCCTATTCACCTGCCCTCTTTGATCTGGGCATTCCGGTACTGGGTATCTGTTACGGCTCCCAGCTGATGGCCCATTTACTGGGGGGCAAGGTGGCAACAGCGCCGGTCAGTGAGTACGGAAGAACAGAGGTATTGATCGATCAGAAGGATTCCCTGCTTTTCCAGGAAGTATCTTCCACAACCATTTGCTGGATGAGCCATACGGACTATATCGCCCAGGCACCGGCAGGTTTCACCATCAGTGCTCACACGGCAGACTGTCCCGTAGCAGCTATGGAGAACCCGGAGAAAAAGCTGTATGCGACCCAGTTCCATCCGGAGGTAATGCACAGCGTGGAAGGTCAGAAGATGCTTTCCGCCTTCGTCTATAAGGTTTGCGGCTGCAAGGGAGACTGGCAGATGGCTTCCTTTGTGGATACCACCGTGGCAGCACTGCGGGAGAGGATCGGCGACGGCAAGGTGCTGTGTGCGCTTTCCGGCGGTGTGGATTCTTCCGTAGCAGCGGTATTGCTTTCCAAGGCAGTAGGCAAGCAGCTGACCTGTGTCTTTGTAGACCATGGTCTGCTTCGCAAAAACGAAGGAGACGAGGTAGAGGCTGTTTTTGGTCCCAATGGTCCCTATGATCTTAACTTTATCCGTGTCAATGCACAGGAACGCTTTTATGAAAAGCTGGCCGGGGTGACAGAGCCGGAGCAGAAGCGCAAGATCATTGGCGCAGAATTTATCAATGTCTTTGAAGAAGAGGCAAAGAAGATCGGCAAAGTAGACTTCCTGGTACAGGGAACGATCTACCCGGATGTTATCGAGAGCGGACTGGGCAAGAGCGCTACCATCAAGTCCCATCACAACGTAGGCGGCCTGCCGGATCACGTGGATTTCAAGGAGATCGTAGAGCCCCTTCGCATGCTGTTTAAGGACGAAGTCCGCAAGGCAGGCTTAGAGCTTGGCATTCCGGAGCATTTGGTATTTCGTCAGCCCTTCCCCGGCCCCGGACTGGGTATCCGTATCGTGGGCGAGGTAACGGCAGATAAGGTCCGCATTGTACAGGATGCAGATGCTATCTACCGGGAAGAACTGCACAAGGCAGGGGTAGACAAGAGCCTTGGCCAGTATTTCGCAGCCCTGACCAATATGCGCAGCGTGGGCGTTATGGGAGATGAGCGTACCTACGATTATGCCATCGCTCTCCGCGCTGTAAATACTTCTGATTTCATGACAGCGGAGGCTTCCGAGATTCCCTGGAATGTGCTCCAGATCGTCATGAACCGTATCATCAACGAAGTAAAGGGTGTCAATCGCGTACTCTACGATCTCACCAGCAAGCCCCCGGGAACTATTGAGTTGGAATAATCGCGAAAATACCGGAAAGTCTTGAAAACACTGGATTTTCTGAAATGCAACATCTCTTCTGGTAACAATTTGATAACAGAACTCTGAAGAGTCATTATTCTTTATACCAAGTGGTTTGGGGGTAAAGAATGATTCCAAAAGGTGTTCGAAGGGTATTCATATTAAAAGCAATCCCTTGCTGAGAACAATCTCGGCAAGGGATTTTTTCGTCTATAGGATTTTTACTTAGTGAAAAGATCAGAAATCTCCTGGGAAGAAACCTTTGCCCGACGGCTATAGGGATCATATTTCGGATAATTGTATCTCCATCGGTCATACTCTTCCTTGGTGATCTCACCATTCCGGTACTTCTCTTCCTGTTCATACCAGGCAGCATGAAAAGAGAAAATGCATGAGCGAGACAAAAGAAAAAACTGCCCAAATTCCCGCTGTTGGCGCAGCTAGTGAGCAGCTTGAGAACTTCGTAAGGGAGCATCCCGATACTACACTCATCATCATTGATACTCTGCAGAAAGTTCGTGAAATGGGTGGCGATAAAAAAGCTAGAGGCTATCATGTTGGACGTAGCAAAGGGAATAGCCTCATTATCAAACAGCTATAAATTAGAAAATCCTTTATTTAATTTTGTCAGTAATAACGCTAATATAGCTGAAATAATTCTTGCAAATACAGTGCTCCACCAGATCATTATCT
>CAVBJS010000065.1:0-13360 GCA_963596015.1 Bacteroidaceae bacterium | reverse complement strand
CGTGCCCGATACCATCCTGCGGCTTCGATGCAGATCATGCAAAACTGGCGCGCAGCGCAAAGGATGCGAGCCATTCTGCCGCGCCCCGGTGCACTACGTTTTCATTATGCTATCGAAAACTTTTACCCCTAACCAGGCAGTAGGTCCTATCGCCTGGACGACGTCTGAGCGGGAAAATGAAGAACAGGTAAGGCTGGTAGCGTAGGCAGTAGGTCCTGTCGCCTAGCCGGCGTCTGAGCAGTAACGCTCAGGCAGTTTCATTCCAGTCTACAGTCCCATTTCTTTAATGCGTCTCATGGCCTCTACAGAGTTCTCATAAGTACCAAATGCTGTCAGACGGAAGAAATGCTCACCGCTGGGACCGAAACCGGAACCGGGGGTACCTACCACATTGGCGTTAGCTAGCAGGTAATCGAAGAACTCCCAGCTGGTCATATTCTTCGGTGCTTTCAGCCAGATATAGGGAGAATTGACACCGCCGGATGCCTCGTAGCCGAAGGAAAGCAGGCTTTCCCGGATGAAACGGGCATTCTTCATGTACTCCCCTACCATCTGAGCGATCTCTTTCTTTCCTTCCTCGCTGTAGCAAGCCTCGCCGGCTCTCTGTACGATGTAAGGTGCGCCATTGTACTTGGTGCCGTGGCGTCTTGCCCAAAGGCTGTGAAGAGCGGTGCCGTTTTTGTCCTTTAACTCCTTGGGAATAACGGTCGCACCCAGACGAAGGCCGGTAAAACCGGCATTCTTGGAGAAGGAGCGCAGCTCGATAGCGCAGGTTCTGGCGCCCTCACACTCATAGATGCTGTGAGGCACATCCTCTTCGGAAATATAAGCTTCATAAGCGGAATCAAAAATGATCACTGCGCCTACTTTGTTGGCATAATCCACCCAGTTCTGCAGCTCTGCCTTGGTGATGGCTGCGCCGGTAGGGTTGTTGGGGAAGCACAGGTAGATCAGGTCCGGTGTCTCGGAGGGCAGCTGAGGAGCAAACCCGTTTTCCTGGGTGCAGGGCATGTAGATCACATTGCTCCAGGTCTCGGTGGCAGTGTCATAGACACCGGTACGGCCGGCCATTACATTGCTGTCTACATATACGGGATAGACCGGATCGCAAACGGCGATCTTGCAATCCTTCTCGAAGATCTCCTGGATGTTTGCGGAATCGCTCTTAGCACCGTCGGAGACGAAGATCTCATCGGCTTCGATATCACAGCCTCTTGCCTTGTAATCATTTTCTGCAATGGCAGTGCGCAGGAAATCATAGCCTAAGTCGGGGGCATAGCCGCGGAATGTCTCGGCCTGTGCCTGCTCCTCCACAGCGCTGTGCAGCGCCTTGATGACAGCCGGCGGCAGGGGCTTGGTCACGTCGCCGATGCCCAGGCGGATGATCTTAGCCTCGGGATGTTCTGCGATAAAGGCATTGGTTTTCTTGGCCACGGTAGAAAACAGGTAGCTGCCGGGCAGTTTCAAATAGTCCTGATTTGCTGTAAACATGTATCTATCTCCTTCTGCTATATTTTCTGTACGTGTTATCTGTACATGTTGTCTGTACATGATGTCTGTACGGGTTGTCTGTACATGATCTGATGACATATATCGATCATAGCTGTATCGCCGATGTATTTTCGCCTCCAAAAAGGTTAGGATACAGGCGGGGGGATCCCCTTTCAGGCTATACCTCTATCTCCCCGTCAAATACGGTGGTAGCCGGGCCTGTCATATAGACCAGGTTTTCTTCCCGGTCCCAGAAGATCTCCAGAGCGCCTCCCAGCACATCTACAGTAACCTTATCCTCTGTCAGTCCGTTTAAGACGCACGCTACACAGGTAGCGCAGCATCCGGTGCCGCAGGCCAGTGTCTCGCCGGTGCCTCGCTCCCATACCCGCATGCGCACATGTCCCTTGTCTATGACCTGGACAAATTCCACATTGGTGCGGCGGGGGAAACGTTCATGACACTCCAGAGCCGGGCCGATGCCAGTCAGATCCATATTCTCCGTATCCTCTACAAAGAATACCGCATGGGGATTGCCCATGGAGACGCAGGTCATCTGCAGCTGCTGTCCCTGTGCCGCAATAGGCGCTGCCACCACGGGAGATGCATCCGCTTCTACCGGGATCTGCTCTGCCTCCAGAATGGGAGCTCCCATATTGACTTTTACTTTTTCTACTTTTCCATCCTTGACTGTCATGGTCAGATATTTGATCTTTCCGAAGCTTTCCACAGAGATCTCTGCCTTGTCCGTCATATGATGGTCATAGACGTACTTTCCCACGCAGCGGATGCCGTTGCCGCACATCTCGCCCCGGGAGCCGTCCATATTGTACATTTCCATCTCGAAATCCGCATTCTCGCTGGGATTGATAAAGATCACCCCGTCTCCGCCGATGCCGAAATGCCGGTCACTGAGCCTGCGGACCAGTTCCGGTTTATCCTGCTGGGGAATCTTTTCGGTAAAGCCGTTGATATATACATAATCATTCCCGCAGCCGTGCATTTTGGTAAAATGAATTTTCACATATACCCCCTCTTGCTCTGCTATCTGTAGACCGTCAACACCATCTGGGCCGTCTCACAGATACTGTTGCCGCTGTCCATACTGCATTTCTGTAAATAGCGATGCGCTTCCTCCTCGCTCATATGATTTCGATCCATCAAAAGTGATTTAGCCTGCTTTAAGAGCTTCTCTTCCGCCTCGGAGCGTTTGCGGGGCTGGCTGCGCCGTCTTCTTCGGCGCATGGACAGGTTTCTGTCCAGCATGGCCAGTGAATCCACCAGCTCCTGTGCCTTTAAGGGCATGGACAGACACAGCACGCCCTCTTCCCTAAAGCCCGGCAGCACTGCTTTGCCTGCTAAGAGCAGCAGCTCAAAGCCTGCCGGAAGGCTCTCCCGTATGCCTGAATAAAGCATATCTGTCATCTGATAGCCGCAGACCACGATACCGTCGGTAAGTCCGTCCGCCTGAGCCAGTACCTGGGCTCCGGTGGTACAGACGGCCGTCACGGAAAAACCGCTGCGGACCAGGAGATTTCTGATATTTTTGGCGTCATCGCTTTTTCGGAAAGCTACGATAATGTTCGTCAAAAGCTATCTCCCTCTCTCTTAAACGATGATCAATACTTATTCAGATACTCCTGCAGCTCCCACCGGGAGATCTGTGCCCGGTAGGCATTCCACTCGCTGCGCTTGATCTCTGCGTATTTCTGGACAAATTCTTCTCCAAGGCCCTTGCAAAGAACCTCATCATGCTCCAGTGCCTCAATGGCCTCTGCCAGCGTCATGGGCAGATCCTGAATGCCTCTGGCCTGTCGCTCCGCATTGCTCATTTCATAAATATTGCCGTCTGTCCGTGCCGGCGGCTGTATTTGATTTTTGATGCCGTCCATACCCGCGATCATGCAGGCAGCGATCGCCAGGTAAGGATTGGCGGCGGAATCAGGGCTCCTGAGCTCAATGCGGGCATTGTCCGGATCAGCCACAGCAGGGATGCGGATCAGAGGACTGCGGTTCTTGGCACTCCAGGCCACATGGATCGGTGCCTCATAACCGGCCACCAGGCGCTTATAAGAATTTACCAGGGGATTGGCAATGGCAGTAATGGCTCTGGCGTGCTTCATAAGGCCGCCGATGAACCAGTATGCCTCCTGGCTTAAGCCGTTGGCATCGGTGCTGTCTGCGAAAATATTCTTTCCATCCTTCTTCATGGAAAGATTTAAATGCATGCCGGAACCATTGACACCGGACTTAGGCTTGGGCATAAAGGTGGCATGCAGGCCGTGCTGCTTAGCGATGGTACGCACTGCCAGCTTCATGGTGATGATGTTATCTGCCGTGCGCAGCGCCTCATCATAGTGCAGATCGATCTCATGCTGGGCCGGCGCATTCTCGTGATGGGTGCCGTCTACCACAAAGCCCATCTCTTCTAATGTGAGGACCATATCCCGGCGGGCATTCTCTCCGAAATCCAGAGGACCTACATCGAAATAACCTGCCTGCTCATTGGTAATGGTGGTGGGCTGGGCATTGTCATCTGACTCGAATAAGAAGAACTCGCACTCCGGTCCTACTTCCAGGGTATAGCCCTGGGCCTGGGACTCTCCCAGCACCTTCTTTAAAATATAGCGGGGATCTCCCTCATAGGGACGACCATCCGGCAAGTAGATATCGCACAGCAGTCTGGCCACCTTGCCCTGCTGGGGTCTCCAGGGGAAGATCGCCACGGTATCCAGATCCGGATACAGATACATATCCGATTCCTCGATGCGGGCAAAGCCGTCGATGGAGGAGCCGTCAAACATGCACCGGTTGGCCAGTGCCTTCTCCAACTGGCTGGAGGTAATGGCGATATTTTTCAGCATGCCGCATATATCCGTAAACTGCAGCCGGATAAATTCCACATCCTCCTCCTGGGCCAGCCTCATAATATCTTCTTTTGTGTTATGTTCCATCTGCGCTTCTCCCTTCTGTGATCCGTTTTGTATCCTTCTTCACGGTTTATGCCATTATATTAACACCCATCTAAGCTTTTGACTACGAAAGTCTTTCCAGTTCCTGCTGCCACAGTGCACCGCTGGCGTCTGAGGGCATGCGCCAGTCTCCTCTGGGAGAAAGGGCCACGGAGCCCACCTTGGGTCCGTCCGGCAGGCAGGAACGTTTAAACTGCTGGGAGAAAAATCTCCTGTAAAAGGTCTTTTCCCACTTCAATATGGTCGCATCGTCGTAGGTTCCCGCAAAGGACGCCTTGGCCAGACGATAGATCCTGGCCGGGCCGGAGCCCAGACGCAGCATATGATAGAGATAGAAATCGTGGAGCTCGTAGGGTCCCACCAGGTCTTCTGTCTTCTGAGAGATCTTGCCGTTTTCCGTAGGCGGCAAGAGCTCCGGGCTCACAGGGGTGTCCAAAATATCCCGCAGCACTTCCTGTAAGTGCTTATCCGATGCGGTATCCGCCACATAGGCTACCAGGTGACGCACCAGAGTCTTGGGCACCCCCACATTGACGCCGTACATAGACATGTGATCACCGTTATAGGTAGCCCATCCCAGTGCCAGTTCCGACATATCGCCGGTGCCGATGACCAGGCCGTTGGTCTGGTTGGCCAGATCCATCAGTACCTGGGTCCGCTCCCTGGCCTGTCCGTTTTCATAGGTCACATCATGAACCGCCGGGTCATGTCCTATGTCTGCAAAATGCTGCATCACCGATGCCTTGATGTCCACTTCTTTTAAGGAAGCCCCCAGGGCCCCGGCCAGTTCACAGGCATTGCGGTAGGTCCGGTCTGTGGTGCCAAAGCAGGGCATGGTCACTGCCAGTATATTCTCCGGTGAAATGCCCAGGCTCTCAAAAGCCCTGGCGGTCACCAGCAAGGCCAGGGTGGAATCCAGTCCGCCCGATACACCGATGACGGCAGAGCGAAGGCCGGTATGGGCATAGCGCTTTGCCAGTCCGCCTGCCTGGATATGCAGGATCTCCTCGCAGCGCCGCTCTCTGGCCTGTCTGTCTGCCGGCACAAAGGGATGGGGATCAAATACCCGCTCCAGCGCCGTATCTGTTTTTTCCATATGTACCGAAATATGCCAATAGCCATCCGGCTGCGCAGCGTTGGCGTAGGTGCTCATGCGGCGACGTTCCAGCAAGAGACGCTGGATATCCAGATCTGCGCAAACCATACCGTTTTCAAAGCGATGGCTCTCTGCCAGGATGGTACCGTTTTCCACGATCAGATCATGGCCCCCGAAGACCAGATCCTGGGTGGACTCTCCTATGCCGCAGCTGGCATAGATATAGCCGGTGATGGTTCTGGCGCTGACACTGGAAAGGAGCTGCCGGCGGTAGCTGTCCTTGCCGATGGTCTCATTGGAGCCGGAGAGATTGACCATAACGGTAGCGCCGGAGAGTGCGTGATGAATATCCGGAGCATCCGGCACCCATACATCCTCACATAGCTCGCAGGCCACCGTCAAACCTTCCATTGCATCCACTTCCAGCAGGATATTCATGCCAAAGGGCACCTTTTCGCCGTCTAACAGGATCTCGCAGGGCTCCTGAGGTCCCGGTGCGAAGTGTCTTCTCTCATAGAATTCCGCATAATTGGGGATAAAATGCTTAGGGATCAGTGCCAGTACTTTCCCATCCTGCAAGGCAGCGGCCACATTGTAAAGCTTTCCCCGCTGCTGCAGGGGAAGTCCCACAAACAACAAAGCGTCCTGTCCTCTGGTATGCGCTTTGATCGTCCTTAAAGCCTCTAAAGCCCCTTCTAAAAGGACCGTCTGCAGGAACAGATCCTGGCAGGTATACCCTGTCAGAGACAATTCCGGAAAAACGATGATCTTTGCCCCTCTGCCAAGAGCCTCATCATATCCTTTTATGATCTGGGAAGCATTGTAGACAGGATCTCCCACATGTACGTCCGGTGTCACTGCCGCCGTCTTTATAAAACCATCTCTCATAGCTACCTCTATACCGGTTACCATTCATCTCCGGCCGGGCAACGGGTCCTGCCTAAAGCATCCGGGCCCCGAGATACCTGACCGGTATCTGCACTGTAACCTATACTATAATGCTGACCTTAAAGCCGTACTTTAATCCTTCGCTACCGGCATGCCTGTAGCGCCGCTTTCTATCATCTCATGGATCTCCCCGGGGGTAAAGGTATAGGCCTTGTTGCAGAAATGGCACCGCAGCTCCACATCTTCTCCCTCATCCTCCAGCTTTTTAAGCTCCGTATGACCAAGGCTTAAAAGCACCTTCTCTACTTTTTTCCGGCTGCAGTCACAGTGAAATGCCACCGGCTTTTTGCCTGTCACCTTCACCGGCATGCCTTCCATGGCCAGGATCAGGATCTCCTCCGGCGTCATGCCGCTGTCTAAGAGATTGGTGATCTGCGGAAGGCGGGAGAGGTTCTCCTCGATCTTTGCGATGGTCTCTTCCTCCGCATAAGGCATCATCTGGATAATAAAGCCACCGGCCTGACGGACGGTATTCTCCTTATTCATCAATACACCAAGTGCCACTGCGGAAGGTACCTGCTCAGAGGATGCAAAGTACCAGGTCAGGTCCTCTGCGATCTCGCCGGTCTGCAGATCCACGGTACCCACGTAAGGGTCCTTTAACCCTAAGTCTCTGATGACACTCATAGTGCCGTGTCCTACGGCGCCGCCCACATCCAATTTGTGCTTGGCATTGGCCGGCAGCACCACTGCAGGATTGTAAGCATAGCCCTTCACCTGTCCGTGGCTGTCGGCTGTCACCACCAGTCCCCCTACCGGGCCGTCGCCTTTGACCTGAATGGTCAGAAGATCGTCGTCGTTTTTCAGCATGTCCCCCATCATGACAGCGCCGGTCATCAGTCTGCCTAACGCTGCTGTCACCACCGGGCTGGTATCATGGGCTGCTCTGGCCATCTCTGTCAGCGCTCTCGTGGTAGCCCCAAAAGCCCGCACCTGAGGCTCTCCCTTTTCGTTAGGCGCACAGGTCGCCGATATTACGTAATCTTCATATTCAGTCATATTTACACCTCCCTATGACGCAGCTTATTCTTTTCTCTTAGTACCACCAGAATCCGTCCGCTGGTATCCTTCACTTCCTCATGGGTATCCCCATCTACCGCCATCACCCATTCCAAGCCGGCCTTTTGGGCTGCGTCCCGCATCTCCTGCAGGGTATAGCCCCGCTGATAATGGGTCTCTACGTGCTTTTCAAAGAGCACCTGTCCGCTTTTGCCCCGGTCCGGCACGGCCGTAAACAGGGTCAGATCATATTCATTGATATGATCCTCCTCGTAGAACCAGTTCTCCCAGATAAAGCTGCAGTCCTCTCTGTTTTCGGCGATAGTGGTATCTCCGATCAGGTCTCTGTATTTATAGAGGGTATTAAAATCAAAAATAAAAAGGCCGCCGGGATACAAAAACAGGTTCACCTGCCGGAACATCTGCTCCAGATCCTCTGTGGTCAGCAGGTAATTGACGCAGTCGCATACACTGATCATGGTGCCTGCGGTGCCATAGAGCTCAAATTCCCGCATGTCCTGCTCTAAGTACATAGTCTTGTGCCCCAGCTTATCCCGGCGTTCCATAGCCTCTGCCAGCATATCCCCGGAAGCATCGATCCCTATCATATCGTATCCGTAGGAAGCCATCAACTCCGTGAATTTTCCGGTGCCGCAGCCTAAGTCCACCACCAGATCCCGCTCTGTCTCCAGAGCGTCTGCCTCTTTTTCATTATCTTCCTTTACAGGATGCGAGACGCCATAGCGGTCTATGAGCTGACGAATATACGCGGCCCACGCCCGGTATGGCGTCTCATCCATAAATGTATCATATACCTGTGCAAAGGAAGTATAGGCAGGCTCTGCTTCCACCTGCCCGTTGTCCTGTAATCCTACAAATTCTTCCTGCATAAATCACTCATTCTGCAGACAATGCCGTCTGCATTTACAGCTATTGTCGTTATTGCTTCTGCACCGGTCGGGCAGCCGTACCCATCGCCAGTATCAGAGGTCACGGCCGCCTCACGGCGCCGCTGTTCCCCTGCCTTTTCGCTGCCCGAACAGCTTCGCTCTTCTTAGTGAAGGATAGTTCCCAACAGTCCATAGGAAAAGATGGACATAAGCACGGTAGCTAACAGTACGCCCAAAAAGCAGGCAACCGTTGCCTTCTTAATGTCGATCTCCAACAGAGAAGCCACCAGAGAGCCGGTCCATGCACCTGTTCCCGGAAGGGGAATGCCCACAAAGAGCAAAAGTCCCAGGAATTCTCCGTTTTTCATGCCATCGCTCTTATTCATGGCACGGCTTTCCAGCTTTTCGATCAGAGGACGAAAGATCTTGAACTTCTTCATCCATGCAAAAATCTTTCTGATAAAGAGCAGGATAAAAGGAATGGGGAGCACATTACCCACCACACAGATGGGAATAGCCTGCCACATATTTACCTTTAGTAATGAAGCTACGATCAGACCGCCTCTGCACTCTAAGATCGGCAGCAGTGAAACAATAAAGATCACCAGCTGTGCGGAAATATGCTGTCCCAGTGTATTTGCAAACCATGTTGCCAACGCTTCCATCTAAAAAACCTCCCTTTGCGGATGCTATTCTCGTTACAGTTCAGACGCCAGTATAGCATAGATGCAAGCCTACTGCACCATGATTCCTTTTTCTTTGAGAATTTCTTCCAGTGCCTTCACCACTTCCGCCATCTGCTGGGGCGTGCCGATGGTGATGCGCAGGTAGTCTCCGATCCGGGGCTTATTCCAGTGACGTACACAGATCTTGTGTTCCCGCAGTGCGTCAAACAGGTCCTGTCCCGGTATCCGGGGATGCTTTGCAAAGACGAAGTTGGTCTTGGAAACCGGGAATTGGAATCCCATTCTTTCCAGTTCCTTCTCGAAGCATTCCCTCTCCCGGATGACCTTGGAGGTAATGCTGTGAAAGTACGCCTCGTCCCTAAGCGCCGCTGTGCCCATTTCGATAGCGGCCAGGTTCATGGTATAGGAGTTAAAGGAGAATTTCACATCCTTTAAATAGCCGATCAGCTTCGGATTGCCCATGGCAAAGCCGATGCGCATACCAGCCATGGCTCTGGACTTGGAAAAGGTCTGTACTACCAGCAGATTGTCGTACTTTTTGGTCAAAGGCAGGGCACTGGTGGCGCCAAAGTCCACATAGGCCTCATCGATGATGACTACGCAGTCCGGATTGGCTGCGGCGATCTGCTCGATATGCTCCTGAGACTCCTCCACGCCGGTAGGTGCATTGGGATTGGGGAAGATAATGCCGCCGTAGCTGCGTCCGGCCTCTGCAGGAATATAGTCGGAGATCTGCAGATGAAAATCCTCTTTCAGAGGGGCTGTCACATAGGGGATCCGGAATACGGAAGCCCAGACATCATAGAAAGAATACGTGATATCCGGGAAAAGGATGGGCTTTTCTCCGTTAAAGAAGGTCATAAAGCACATGGCCAGCACATCATCGGAGCCATCTCCCACAAAGATCCAGTCCTCCGGCAGTTCATATTGCTTTGCCAGTTCGCCGGCTAAGGGCTGGGCATTCATATCCGGATACAGCCGGCAGTCAGCCGCTTTCTCCGCCAGCATTTTGGCGGCCAGCTCTACGCCGGGGGCCGGGGGATAAGGGCACTCGTTGGTGTTTAACTTGATGATCTTAGGGTCCTTAGGCTGCTCACCGGCCACATAGGGCTCCACTCTTCTGATATTATCTTCCCAGGACATGGGGTACTCCTTTTCTGTATAAAACCATAACTATGCAACGCCCGTCTTGATCTTCCTTTGGAAAATCAAGGCGTGGATGGTCAGAGGCACTTCGAACCATAGCCGTCTGCCGGGCAGATACATAAAACGATCACAAAACTTTGGATAAGAAATCCTTCAGGCGATCGCACTGGGGATTTTCGAAAAATTCCTTGGGGGTATTCTCTTCCATGATGACGCCGCCGTCCATGAAGAGCACCTTTGTGGCCACTTCTCTGGCAAATCCCATCTCGTGGGTTACCACTACCATGGTCATACCGCTCTCTGCCAGATCCTTCATAACCTCCAGAACGCCGCCTACCATTTCCGGATCCAGAGCACTGGTGGGTTCATCGAAAAGCATGACATCCGGGTTCATGGCCAGGGACCTGGCGATGGCGATTCTCTGCTTTTGTCCGCCGGAGAGCTGTCCCGGATAGGCATCTGCCTTATCCTCTAACTTCATCTGCTTTAAAAGCCGGATGGCGTCCTCTCTTGCTTCTTCCTTGCTCTTTATCTTCAGCTTCACCGGTGCCAGGGTGATGTTGTCCATAATGGTCAGATTCTGGAAAAGATTAAAGTGCTGGAACACCATGCCCATATGGCGGCGCACCTTATTGATATCCACCTTCGGATCTGTGATGCAGGTATCTTCCAGCCATACCTCGCCCTCTGTGGGCACCTCCAACAGATTAAGGCACCGCAGGAAGGTACTCTTACCGGAACCGGAGGGACCTACGATAACGATCTTTTCTCCTTTGTTTACCTGATAGTCGATGCCCTTTAAGACTTCGTTATCACCAAATTTTTTATGTAAATTCTTAACGGTAATCACCCTTACGCATCCTCCTCTCCAAAAGACCAAATACTACACTCAGTGCCTTCACGACCACCAGATACATAACGGCTGCGCCGATCAGGGGCATAAATGCCTCGTAGGTACGGGAAGAGATCTGATTGGCTGTACGGGTTAAGTCGGAGAGACCCACATAACCTACGATAGCGGTCTCCTTTAACAGTGTGATGAACTCGTTGCAAAGGGGCGGCAGTGCGTTTTTAAAAGCCTGGGGCAAGATCACATAACGCATGGTCTGGATCTTTGACAGGCCAACGCTGCGGCCGGCCTCCATCTGTCCCGCATCCACGGCCAGAATGCCGGCACGGATAATCTCAGCCACATAGGCAGCGCTGTTAAGACCAAAGGTAAGGCTGGCCACGAATATGCCGTTCTGGGAATTCTTAAGGACGATAAACCACATGATCAGCAGCTGCAGTACCGAGGGGGTACCGCGGATGATATCGATATAGATATCTGCAATGATGGTCATAGCTGTCTTCTTGCCGCTACGGGTCCTGGATAATTCCATCAGCGCCAGCACCGTACCAAAGATAACACCGATGATCGCTGCAAAAAAAGCCACCTCCAGAGTTAGTCCCATACCCTTAAAGTACAGCTTCCATCTGTCACCGGTCACAAAGGCTGCGATAAATTTCCTTTGTACCTCTATAAACCATTCTGTCATACTTACCTCCTACGCCACAGTGCACTGCGGCCGTGTGCACAAGCCTTTGCAAAGGGGGATCGCAATCATGCCATCCACCATGGATGCCGCAGAATCATCAAAACAAAAAGGATCGCAGGAACACTGCTTTGTATTCCTACGATCCTCTATTATACTTTCTTTATGCTCTTCTAACAAGCTAAATCAGCCTTTATCCCGTACTTTCTGCATAGATATGCATTTCTTATAAAACGGCCGTGTGAAATAACGGTATGAAACCGCCGGCTGTTCCCGTACATTCGCAGCAATAGATCCTGTTAGAAAAATCTCCGGCAAAAATGCCCGAAATCCGCTTACTCTGCTACTACAGTCTCTACGGAGTCGTCTGCTGCCTCAGCATCGGATGTCTCTGCAGCTGCAGTCTCAGCATCAGAGGAAGAGCCATCATCAGAGCTGTTGATGTACTGCTCAACCAGTGCATCAAAGGTGCCGTCTTCCTTCATCTCTGCCAGCGCGTTGTTGATAGCTTCCTGCAGACCGGTGTTGCCCTTCTTCATAGAGATAGCATACTGCTCAACCTCGAAATCGAAGTCAGCGCCGTCGATGGCCTTGATGCTGTCTGCGAACTTACCTGCGAATACTTCTGCAGGGTTCTTGTCGATGATAACGGCATCCAGTCTGCCGTTTACCAGATCGTTAACGCCGTCTACAGCCTTGTCATAAGTAGAAACCTCAGCGCCCTCGATCTCCTCAGCCAGGAAATCACCGGTGGTGCCAAGCTGTACGCCGATCTTCTTATTCTTCAGATCGTCTGCTGTAGCGATCTCGGAATCCTTTGCTACCAGTACATACTGTACAGCATCATAGTAGGAATCGGAGAAGTCAACAGTCTCTTTTCTCTCGTCGGTCACGGTCATGCCTGCGATTGCTACATCGATCTTAGAACCGATGGAAGAGATCAGGGAATCGAAGGTCATGTTCTCGATCTGTACTTCCAGGCCCAGCTTCTCGCCGATGGCCTTGATCAGTGCTACGTCGAAGCCGTCCGGTTCGCCGTCATCCCCTACATACTCAAAGGGAGGGAACTCTGCGTTGGTGCCTGCTACCAGGACGCCGTCGGTCAGTGTGGAGATCTCAGCGGTCTCCTCGGTGCTCTCTGCCTCGGTGCTCTCCTCAGTGGAGGTCTCCTCTGCTGCTGCGGAAGTCTCCTCTGCAGCGGTGTCGGTGGTAGTAGATGCAGAAGAACCGCATCCTGCCAGAGACAGTACCATCATGCCTGCCAGTGCTAATGCTAATGCTTTTTTCATAATATCCTCCATTCTGCGCTTTTCATAAATATGCGCTTTTACATACACTTCGTTGCATTATAGGCATTTTCTATGCAAATTGCAAGTAAAAGATGCAAATTGGTATTCATGTATTCCGGTTGGTTGGCTGGTTGGTTACTGTTCACTATGACATTTTAGTGTCGCCCGGTCATGCGCCGGAGTGCGGCAGATGTCTCGCACCATGCACTTTGCGCCGTTTTGCTTTTGATCTGCCTCTCGCCTGCGGATGGCACGGCCCGAACTCGCATCCCCGCCTGATGCGGGGATGCTCAGACATTACGGGCCTA
>CAVBJS010000064.1:0-13804 GCA_963596015.1 Bacteroidaceae bacterium | reverse complement strand
TATCCGAAATGCTCATCTTCCACCCATTGCCGTAATTGCCGCACTCCGGTGCATGGTCGGGTGACACTAAACATCATAGCGATCTACGCAATATCGCCCCGCAGCACCTTTTCGTAATCCGCCTTCATTTCCTCCGAAGGCTCCTCTGTCAGCAGAGAAACCACAATAATAACTGCCATAGAAAGTACAAAGGCCGGGAACAGCTCATAGATCTTAAAGATGCCTCCTAAAGGATTCAGGCAAAGCTTCCATACAAAGACCATAACACCGCCGGTGATCATGCCCGCAATAGCGCCGGTACGATTGGTGCGCTTCCAGAAAAGAGACAGCAGCATAATGGGACCGAAGGTAGCACCAAAACCGGCCCATGCAAAGGACACGATGGTGAAAATGACGCTGTTTTCATCCCATGCGATGACCATGCCCACCAGGGCAATGAGAAGCAATACAATCCTGGACATATGCATGACTACCTTGTCATCTGCTTTGCCCTTTTTGAGTATGCCCTCATACAGGTTCTTGGATACCGCAGAGGAAGCGATCAGCAGATAGGAATCCGAAGAGCTGATGGTAGCTGCCAGAATACCTGCCATGATCACACCGGCGATTACAGCCGGCATCAGATGCTGAGAGAGAATGACAAATACGTTCTCCGCCCCGCTCTTGGTCAGCAGGCTCTCTTCTGCCGGGAAAAGTGCACGTCCGATAACGCCGATGGAAACAGCAGCGCAAAGAGAGATCAGGCACCATACGGTAGCTACTCTGCGGGAGAGCTTTAACTCTTCTTCCTTGCGGATAGCCATAAAACGAAGCAGTACCTGCGGCATGCCGAAGTAGCCAAGGCCCCAGGAAAGGGTGGAAATAATGGTCAGCAGTCCATACTCTGCCGCCTGGCCAAACTGAGGCGCACCATCTACCACCTGCTGCACGCCGGCCGCGTCTGTCACCGGCGTTCCTGTGGTAAACAGGGAAAGATAGCCGGGAATCTGTCTGGCATTTTCCAGTACCTGGTCTATGCCGCCTGCGGCTACCGTGCCGGTAGTCAGGACAGCCACCAGGGCAATGATCATCACCACTGCCTGCATAAAGTCAGAAGTGCTCTCTGCCAGAAATCCTCCAAGGAAAGTATAGATCACCACAAAGATAGCTCCTGCGATCATCATGGAATGATAGGATGTCCCAAAAAGTGTGGAAAAAAGCTTGCCGCAGGTCACAAAGCAGCTGCCGGCATATACCGTAAAGAAAATAAGAATGAAAATAGCAGAAATGCCAAGAATCACTTTCTTTTCTTCGTGGAAGCGATTACTCAGATAATCCGGTACGGTGATGGCATCCCCTGCCACTGCGGAATAACGACGCAGACGCTTGGCCACTACCAGCCAGTTTACATAGGTACCCAGCGCCAGACCAATGGCTGTCCAGGTAGCATCCGCCAAGCCACACCAATAGGCTACGCCGGGCAGTCCCATCAACAGCCAGCCGCTCATGTCCGATGCCTCTGCACTCATAGCCGCTACCCAGGGGCCCAGTGAGCGCCCTCCCAGGAAATAGTTTTCTGAGCTGGCCTGCGCTCTTTTTGCAAAATAAAGTCCGATACCGATGACAACCAACATATAGCCGATCATCGCCAGTAGAATTTTTAAAGTATCTGCTGACATAAATTACCCCATTCTACTCTTTTTATAGTACTGTGAATTCCTGTAGATCTTTACTCTACCGTTACGCTCTTTGCCAGATTTCTGGGCTTATCCACATCAAGACCCTTGCTGACGCTGACATAATAACCAAGAAGCTGCAGCGGGATCACCGCCAGGCTGGCGGCAAAGTGTTCTTCCGTCTTAGGGATATATACAGTAAAGTCCACCGTATCCTCGATGCTGTAATTGCCGTAGCTGGTCAGCCCCATCAGGAACGCGCCGCGGCTCTTGCACTCTACCATGTTGCTGACAGTCTTTTCATAAAGATCACTCTGGGTCAGAACACCGATAACCAGCGTGCCGTTCTCGATCAGGCTGATGGTACCGTGCTTAAGCTCTCCTGCCGCATAAGCCTCTGAGTGAATATAGCTGATCTCCTTCAGCTTAAGACTGCCCTCCAAGCTCATGGCATAATCCATGCCACGGCCGATAAAGAACACATCCTTGGTATTGACCTGTTTGGAAGCAAACCACTGGATCCGCTCCTTGTCCTCCAGGATCTTGGAGATCTTGGAAGGAAGGGTGAGCATCTCTGCTACCAACGCCTCATAGCGAGCCTCTTCCAGTTCTCCCCGCACCAGACCGAATTGTAAGGAGAGGCAATAACCTGCGATCAGCTGGGTGCTGTAAGCCTTGGTGGTAGCTACGGCAATCTCCGGACCTGCCAGGGTATAGAATACATTATCCGCCTCTCTGGCAATAGAGCTTCCCACTACATTGACGATGGCCAGGGTACGCAGTCCCTCTTCCTTAGCCAGACGAAGGGCTGCCAGACTGTCCGCCGTCTCACCAGACTGACTGATGATGACCACCAGTCCCTTTTTATCCAGGATAGGATTGCGATAGCGGAATTCAGAAGCCAACTCCACTCTCACAGGGATCCGCGCCAGGTCCTCCATGACATACTGGGTAGCTACACCCACATGATAGGCAGAGCCGCAGGCTACGATATAGATCTGGGAGATATCCTTGATGTTCTCCTCGGTAAGGCCTACCTCGCTAAGATCGATCCTGCCATCTTTTATCACGGAATTGATGGTATCCGCCACGGCCTTGGGCTGCTCATGGATCTCCTTCATCATGAAATGCTCATAGCCGCCCTTTTCTGCTGCCTCTGCATCCCATTTGATCTCCGTAGGCTTCTTCTCGATCTCATCGCCGTCCAGATTAAAGAACTGGATCTCGCCGGGAGCCAGACGTGCCATTTCCATGTTGCCGATATAATATACGCTGCGGGTATATTTCAGGATAGCCGGCACATCGGAGCCAAGGAAGCTGTCACCGTCACTAAAGCCCAGGATCAGCGGGCTGTCCTTGCGGGCCGCGTAGATCTCCTCCGGATAGTCCTTAAACATGACAGCCAGTGCATAGGAACCTCTGATACGCACCATAGCATGGTTGATGGCATCCACCGGCGTATGCTCATACTTCTTATAATAATAGTCCACCAGTTTGATGGCCACTTCCGTATCCGTGTTGGAATAGAAGCTGTATCCCTTGCGCACCAGCTTATCCTTCAGCTCCTGGTAATTCTCAATGATACCGTTGTGAACACCCACTACATTGTGATCATCGGAGCAATGAGGATGGGCATTGGTCTCATTGGGTTCCCCATGGGTTGCCCAGCGGGTATGACCGATGCCGCAGGTTCCGGGAAGGGTCTGTCCTTCATTGGTCTTCTCTGCCAGAATATGCAGTCTGCCCTTGGCCTTGACGATGCGGATGTCACTCTCGCCGTCCCGCACTGCCAATCCTGCCGAATCATATCCTCTGTACTCTAACTTAGAAAGGCCGTCCAACAAAATGGGCGCTGCCTGTTTTTTACCGGTATAGCCAACAATTCCGCACATACTACTCTCCATTCCGCAGACACTTTGCACCGGAGAAACCGCGAAGTAAATTTCAGATTTGCTTAAAATTTCAGATTTTCTTAAAACAAATTTGTAATTTACTTTTGTGATCCGGTCTATTGGTGATGTCTGCCTGTATTACCTTTGTTGCACTGTTTTATTTTTAACACTGTCGCAGTTTAAATTTCATTTGTCTGCAAGCAGCCAATGCAACTTAAACCATAAATGACAGCCTATCTGTTCAGCACCTATCTCGATTTTCCTTCGGAAAACCCAGGTTCGGCCGGCCAGAGGCGCATCGCGCCTTGGCCGCCTGCCATAGTTTAAATTGAATTTGACTGCAATCAGCCAATTCAATTTAAACTATGGCAGGTGCTGAACAGATGAAAATCATTTTAAACGATGCTGCAGCAAAAGGCAAATTTTACTTTCTAAAACGCACTGCCGCAGTGCTGCAAAGAAGCCTTCAGGTCAGGGCGATAGCCCTCTTCTCCTTCCCGGAAGCTGCCGAGCACCACGCCAAAATCCCCTTTATGTCCCGTAGAATGTACGAACTTATCTTCTCCCACGGAAATCGCCACATGACCGGGAAAGAAAAGCAGATCTCCCTGTTTTACATTCTCATAAGGGATTTCACGGATCGGATATCCCTCTTCGATCTGGGCATCCCGGTAGATCAGGATCCCATTCATAAAATAGCTCATAAAGGCAAGACCGGAGCAATCTGTTCCTGCCGGCGACTTGCCACCCCAACAATACTGGGTTCCCAGGTAGGATAATGCGGTCTGCAGGATTTTATCCCTGACAGCTGCCTCGTCTGCATCTGCAGCCGCAAAGCGCTGCGCCGGACGATAGCCCTCCTCTGCCTGTTCTTCCGCATTCTTTTTCTTAGGAAATACCAGCGCAGGGAAATCCGGTGCCGGCGCTACATGGGCTGTGGAAACATAGCCTCTTCGGCCATCCGGCAAGAACACAGGAAGGTATTCTGCTTCCTGCTCTTTTCTACAATTTTCCACCTTATCCTTTTCCTCATTCGCCCGGCTGATCTCAGTAAGCAGGCCGCCTCTGGGCACCCGCACCAGGATCCGTCCCTGTACCCGGGGCTGGGCCAATACATCCAGTGCCGGTGCTGTCACGATCCAGGTATTCTGTTCTGTATATCTTTTCTTTAAATCCTTCCGCTTGCAGGGCATCAAAGCTTCCTTTGGCAGGTATCCCTCATAACCGTAAAACATCCGGACATAGTAACTGTGTCCCCGTTCCTGTAAGATCTTGGCTGTCCATCCCAAGAATGCCTCATCGGCGCAGCCCCCCTCCGGCTGCCAGCCTCTTACCGCCTCTGCGGTCTCATACAAAAACGCACTGCCTGTCTTTATGATTCCGTACTTCATAGATTACCTCCCGGCATTGCCATTGTAATAGTCATAGACTGCCCGGGACATGCGCCCGATCAGCTTGCACGCTTCCTTAAGCCGGGCTTCTTCCCCGGACATCTCCGATACGAAGATCCCCAGAAAATAATTACCCTTTTCACAGCAGAATATCCCTGCATCGTGTTCCACCTGATCCAACTCTCCGCTCTTATGGCCGCACCGGGGATTTTCATACAGATAGCGAAGCAGGCTCTCATCATCCCGGTTCCAAGTCAGGATCTCCCATGCCATGGCCATAGCCGGATCGGATTCTTTTTTCTCCCAGATCAACTCCATGCAGTACCAGAAATCCACCACGGAAATATAGTTATTCTTCCCTGCCGCCACCGCCTCGTAGTCCAGCATATGCCTCTGGGCCAGGGTATTGGTAAGTCCTATCCTTTGAAAATAGGCATTCAGGCGATCAAATCCCAGATAATCAAGGAGCACATTGGTGGCTGTATTGTCGCTGTTGATGATCATCCACACAGTCAGTTCGTAGAGGGAGGCTTCCCGGGGACCATATTCAAAGACCGTGGAATCCGGACAGATCTGCTCTGCCTTCACTTCTACTTTGGTCTCCACGGAAATATTATTTTCCTTAAGATAGTCAAAGAGACACAGCATGACCGGGACCTTAATAGTGCTGGCGGAAATAACCTGTTCCTCTTCATGGCTTCTCACAACACAGGTCTTCCTTTTTTCCGCTTTTTCTTTTTTCGCCTCTCCTGCTTTTTCCTCTCCTTTATCTTCGGAGAGATCCACCCACAGCCAGGCCACTTTTCCCGCAAAGGCTGTCGCCTCTTTTTCCAGATATTGCTGCAGCTCCTTTTCTTTTTCCATACCGGCCTCCATCCTGATCTTCATTCCGCTATTGTTACATTTTAGAGATTGCAGAGCAAGTTTCAAATTTTCTTAATGCAAGTTTTTATCATGATGCAAGTTTTTATCATGCAAAATACGCGGTACACCCAGGCGCTGCCTGCGCCTGCATGTACCGCGCTGTCGGTCATTGCTGACAAACTGTATTCTTATTTCTGGTGTACGTAACCGAAGTATACGTTGCCGCAGTAGTAAACGAGACCGTCATAGTTGGTATCGTCGAACAGATAGGTGTTCATGGAGTGCAGCAGCGGGATCACCGGTACGTCTGCAGCCAGCATATCTTCACACTTTGCATAATCTTCCCACTGGGTTGCTACATCAGACTGGGAAATAGCATCGTTGTAAGCTGCATCGTAGTCTGCATTGGAATAGCCGGAATCGTTGGAACCGGTGGTCATGGTATACAGCATGTTGGAGATGTCCGGATAGTCCATGTACCAGCCAAAGTAAGCCAGGTCATAATCCTTGTTCTCTCTCTGTGCATAGAAACCGTCTACCGTCTCAACCGTGATGGTATCGATACCCAGTACTTCCTTCCAGTCGCTGACGATCGCCTCTGCAATCTCCTTGCGGTCATCGTTGTTTACGATGTAAGTCATGTTAGGGAAGCCTGCGCCGTTCTCATAACCAGCTTCCTTCAGCAGCTCTTTTGCCTTCTCGCAGTTGCCTTCGTAATCAGCGGAATCAAACCAAGGGGTTACGGTGCTGTTGAACTCTGTGCCGTCCTCGTTGGTCAGACCGGAAGGCGTGTAGGTGGTTGCCAGCTCATCGCCCATATCACGGATGGAGATCAGACGATCTCTGTCAATAGCAAGGCTCATAGCCTGACGAACCTTGGCATCCTTTAATACCTCCGGGCCGCTCTCGCTTACGTTGAACATTACGCAGTAGGTGTTGTAACCGGATGCAGTCTGCATGCCGTTATCCTTTACAGTTGCCACAGCATCTGCCGGATAGGTATCGGAGTAGATGATGTCACCGCTCTGGAAGGAAGCCAGCATGGTGGAAGAATCAGTCATCAGGTCCCAGGTGATCTGACCGGTGGTGATGCTGGCTGCATCATAGTAATCTGCTCTTGCGGTCATGACCATTTCCTGCTGGTGTGTCCAGGAAGTCATCTCATAAGCGCCGTTGTAAACTGCCTTCTCCGGATCGGTAGCGTAAGAATCGCCGTACTGCTCTACATAATCCTGTCTTACAGGGTAAGCAGAAGGGAATGCCAGTACGCTGGGAAGGTATGCGCAAGGGTATGCCAGTGTGATCACGATCGTCTGATCATCGGTAGCCTGTGCATCGGAGATCATGCTCAGCAGCGTGCTGTAATCACCGGCGGACTCTGCCAGATACTGCCAGCCGTAAATAAAGTCGCCGGCCTTTACTGCCTCACCGTCAGACCAGGTGATGTCATCACGCAGGGTGAAGGTATAGGTCAGTCCGTCGTCAGAAACCTGTACATCCTTTGCCTGTCCTAAAACCGGCTCATTGTCAGGGCCGATCTTGTAAAGACCTTCATAAAGGTGACGGCAGGCGGATAATCCTTCCAGTGTGCCGGACAGTGCGGTATTAACTACCATGGAGTCCTCACTGCCTACGCATACATTGTAGGACAGAGCCTCTGTGGCAGCCTCCGCAGGAGCACCATCTGCGCTCTCCTCTGCAGTAGTGCTCTCATCAGCAGCCGCATCGGTGCCGGAAGAAGAGCTGCCGCAGCCGGTCAGCAGTGCGCCCATCATGACGCCGCAGAGTAACAGGGATAATACTCTTTTCTTCATAACTTTTCCTCCTCTTGTGAAGTGAACGCCATTTAATGAAAAATGGCGGAAGCGGAACTTCCGCTTTCTTTTATTGAGACATTTCGCAGGGAAACAGTGACTCCCGCTCTCCCGGAAATGTTACCCACAAATTGAGCTTTTCTTTCGATCATTTTATTTTGATCGTCTTTGGATCATCTTTTCAACGTTTTATGATCGTATTAAATCATCTTTTAAACGTTTTTGATCACCGTTGGATCATCACCTGCTTATCTCTTGGATGACATCTTCGGATCCAGTGCATCCCGCAGTCCGTCGCCGAAAAGGTTAAAGGAAAGGATGATCAGACTGATCAGTACTGCCGGGAATAATAATCGGTACGGTGTTACCGTAACACTGGCCAATGCCTCAGAGGTCAGAGAACCTAAGCTGGCCATAGGGGCATTGACGCCGATACCGAGGAAGCTCAAGAATGCCTCCGTAAAGATAGCGGAAGGAATCTGCAGCATCACCGTGGCGATCAGCTGACCCTCACAGTTAGGAAGCAAGTGCTCCCGGATCAGTTTTCCCTTGGAGGCGCCCAGTGCATTGGCCGCCGTCACATATTCCATTTCCTTTAACTGCAATACCTGGCCTCTGACGATACGGGCCATACCTACCCAGTAAAGACATCCGTAAACGATAAAGATAGCCAGAAGGCCGGAGCCGATCTTCTGCAGCGGCTGGAAAATGGCCACATTTTCGATCAGATTCGTCAGCGGCTCATCGATAACCAGCTTGATGACTACGATAAGCAAGATCTCCGGCACGGAGTAGATCACATCCACGATACGCATCATGATGGTATCTACCTTACCGCCGATCAGACCAGAGATAGCGCCGTAGATACAGCCAATCACCAATACGATGATGGCGGAGACCAGACCTACGATAATGGAGATTCGGGCGCCGATCATGCAGCGCACCAGAAGGTCTCTGCCCAGTCTGTCCGTTCCAAAGGGATGGAGCATACAGGGTGCCATATTCTCATCTCCCCGGATCTGCTGATCATAGGTATAAGGAGAAAAAAGCGGTCCCACAAAAGCGAAGATCACGATCAGCAGAATCACCACCAGCGCCGCCATGGCGATCCTGTTTTTCACCAGGGTCTGCATAGCGGCTTTCCAGA
Source organism: Bacteroidaceae bacterium (assembly GCA_963596015.1). Taxonomy (GTDB): domain Bacteria; phylum Bacillota; class Clostridia; order Lachnospirales; family Lachnospiraceae; genus CAG-791. Next base: position 5,041 of record CAVBJS010000064.1, on the reverse strand, counting down.
AGCCGATCTCCTCCGTCTGCTCTTCCTTGTCTGCGAAATAATCCGCAGGCAACGGTTTAAAGGAATCTGCATCTACTTTCACCTGCAGACTTCCCAGTATCTTTGGTTTTTTGATAGTTTCTTCCATAGTTACCTCTTTATGTCGCAGCTTGTCTGCGACAGCACGAGGAGAATCTCGCGCAGGCGAATTCTCCGATGTGATCAAAGAACATGCAGCAAGCTGCATGTTCTTATCAACATGGATTGCCATCAGGCAATCCATGTTGATTTGCCTCTTCATGTCGCAGCTTGTCTGCGACAACTTAATCCATCTTGATCCTGGGATCTACGATCTGATAAAGGATATCGCAGATCAGGTTCATTAAAATTACCAATGCCGCATAGAAAGTGGTGGTGCCCATGATCAGCGTGTAATCTCTGGCACTGATGGCACTGACGAAGTAACGGCCAAGGCCCGGCACATTGAACACGGACTCTGCCACGAAACCACCGGTCAGGATACTGGCGGTCAGAGGTCCTAAATAGGTAATGATGGGGATCAGGGAGTTTTTCAATGCATGTACGAAGATAACGGTAAATTCACTCATACCCTTTGCACGCTCCGTCCGCAGGTAATCCTGTCCCAGTACATCCAGGATACTGGCTCTGGTCAGTCTGGCCAGATAGCAGGTAGGATAAGCCGCCAGCACGATCACCGGCATCACCCAGCCCATAGGCTTATTAAAGGATGTGGGCAGGATGCCCAGCCGTACCGAAAAGACTAACATGATCACCGCCGCTATTACATAGCCGGGTACCGAAATGCCGATGGATGTAATGATACGGATGATATTATCCGCCAGCTTATCCTTGCGAAAGCCAGCCACACATCCCAGTGTTACGCCGATGACCAGGGCGAAGCAGATGGCGATCAGTCCCAGGCGAAGGGAAACGCCGAAGGCATCCGTAACGATGGTGCTGATGGCTCTGCCCTTCTGCAGCACGTAGCTGTTACCCATATCACCGTTTAACAGATTGCCCAGATAGCGGATATACTGGATGTATACCGGCTGATCCAGTCCGTACTTGGCCCGCAGGATCGCCTGCTGCTCTGCGGTAGCTTTCTCTGACATGAACGGATCACCGGGCAAAAGCTCCATCAGGAAAAAGGTGATACTGATGATGATAAATAAACTCAAAAGCGCCAGAAGCACTTTTTTCAGAATACGTTTTACTAGTTCCATGCCTACCTCTTTATGACGCCGTTTTGAAAGCGGCTATGTCCGGAGAAATCGATCTGTCAGCTCTGCGTCGCCGCATTGCTTTCCCGTTCTCCCTCTTGTGTTTTACAGAACTCTTATAGTCTTGTGAGGAGATCTGCAATCTGCTGCCTGTTCTGCCTTCTGCGATCAACAATGATCTGTATGCTCTGCATCTTAGAATTTAAAGCAGGCCACGAAATGTCCCGGCTCTCTCTCTGTCAGCGGCGGTTTCTTCTCCTTGCAATTGCCATCCGCATACGGACATCTGGTCTGGAAAGGACATCCCGACGGGGGATTTAAGGGAGAAGGGATCTCTCCCTCTGCCTTGATGCGCACCTTAGCGGCGGAAAGCTCCGGATCAGCCACCGGCACAGCCGACAAAAGCATCTTGGTATAAGGATGAATCGGTGCGCTGCAAAGAGGTTCACTCTCCGCCAACTCCACTAGATGTCCCAAGTAAAGGACGCCGATGCGGTCGCTGATATGTTTTACTACTGCCAAATCATGGGCGATGAACAGATAGGTCAGGCCGTTTTGCTTTTGCAGCTTTTCCAGCATATTGATGACCTGTGCCTGAATGGACACATCCAGGGCCGATACCGGCTCGTCGCAGACGATAAACTCCGGATTGACTGCCAGCGCCCTGGCAATACCGATCCTCTGTCTCTGGCCGCCGGAGAACTCATGAGGATAGCGGTTGTAAAACTTTCTGCTAAGGCCTACCAGATCCATCAGGGAAAGGATCTTTTCCTTTCTCTCTTCTCTGGTGGCACACAGCTTGTTGATATCCAGTGCCTCACCGATGATATCGGATACGGTCTTGCGGGGATCCAGAGATGCATAGGGATCCTGGAAAACGATCTGCATCCGGGAACGGAACTCCTTCATATTGGCATCATTGATGCGCTGTCCGTCATAAATGATATCGCCGTCGGTGGGCTCGATCAGTCGAAGGATGGTACGCCCCAGCGTGGTCTTACCGCAACCGGATTCTCCTACGATACCCAGCGTCTCTCCTCTTCTCACCTGAAAACTCACATCATCCACAGCCTTTACGGTCGCTTTTCCGAAGGCGCCCTGGCGAACTGTGAAATATTTTTTTAGATTCTTAACTTCCAAAAGGATGTCTTTTTCTTCCATAGGATTCTTATCCTTCTTCTACTGTATTTCTGTATTCCTTCCAGCAGCGCACGCTGTGGCCCTCCTGCACCTCGATCACCGGCGGCTTATGGGCTGCGCAGATGTTCATGGCACAGTTACACCGGTGGGCGAAGGGACATTCCTCTCCTAACATCAGCAGATCCGGCGGATTGCCTTCGATAGGCTGCAGGGGAATCTCTCTGCTTGCTTCAATATTGGGCACGGATTCCAGAAGGCCCTGGGTATAGGGATGTCTGTGCTCATAAAAGATCTGCTTTTTATCACCGGACTCAATGATCTCACCGGCATACATAACCTGGATCCTGTCGCAGATATCCGCTACCACACCCAGATCATGGGTGATGAAAATAACAGACATGTTCAGCTTATCTTTTAATTCCTTTAAAAGATCCACAATCTGCGCCTGAATGGTCACATCCAGGGCCGTGGTGGGCTCATCGGCAATCAGGAGCTTAGGAGAACAGCTAAGAGCCATGGCGATCATGACTCGCTGTCTCATACCACCGGAAAACTCATGAGGATACTGGTTGATACGCTTCTCCGGCTGATTGATGCCTACCATCTCCAGCAGTTCAATCATTCTGGCCTGTCGCCCCGCCTTATCTAAGTCGGTATGCTTTTTCAGGGACTCGCCCATCTGATAGCCTACCGTGAAAAGGGGATCTAAGCTGGTCATGGGATCCTGGAAGATCATGGCGATGTCATTGCCTCTGACCTCTGCCATCTCCTTAGCGGAGAGCTGCAGCAGATCTTTTCCCTCAAAAAGGATCCTGCCGCCTTTGATGATACCATTGGAAGGAAGCAGTCTTAAGATGCAATGGGTGGAAACCGACTTACCGCTGCCGGACTCTCCTACGATACCTAACACTTCTCCTTCATGCACATCAAAACTGATCTTCTGTATCGCGGGGATGTCCCCTTTTCTGCCCTTAAAGGCCACTTCCAAATCTTCTACTTTCAGTAAAACACGATCTGTCATTTGTACCTCTTTGTGTCACAGCTTTAAAAATCATCGTATGACTTCGTATTCTTTCTTTATACTTATTTTGTCTCTTTTTGTTTTTTAGGAGAAACGCTCGTCTTTTCGCCTATGGATTGCCAGCTTTCCACATAGCCATCCTTCACACCAACGATACCGAGTCCCGGTGTCTCATTCATGCGGATGCAGGCCCCTTCAAAGGAAGGCCCGCCGATGTAAGGATCCTCGGCGCACAGGGACGGTCCGTCCAGATCCACCACCGTCACCACTGTATGAGCTGCCGCAAAATGGGCTGCCGCACTGACCGCCACCTTACTCTCTAACATGCAGCCGATCATGCACTGTCTGCCTGCACCTTCTGCGATGGCTGCGATCCTGCCGGCCTCGTAAAGGCCGCCGGCTTTCATCAGCTTGATATTTACCATATCCGCCGCATCCTTCTTAAAGATCTCAGCGGCATCTTCCGGATGGAAACAGCTTTCATCTGCCACCACCGGCGTCTGTACATTAGCCTTGATAAAGGCCATGCCTTCCAGATCTTCTGCCTTTACCGGCTGTTCTACGATGGAGATGCCCAGCTTTTGCTTTTCTGCCTTCTGCAGGATCTGTACCGCCTCCTGGGGTGTCCATCCCTGGTTTGCGTCTACCCGGATACCGATCTGCGTACCTACCGCATCCCGGATGGCACGGATCCTCTCCAGATCCTTTTCCCCTTCCTTGCCAACCTTGATCTTAATATCCTTAAAGCCTCGCTCCACGGCGATCTTGGCATCCTTTACCATCTCCGGTACCGGATTGACACTGATGGTCAGGTCTGTATAGATCTCTGCACTCTCCCATTTATCTGCACCGGATACCGAAGCTGCTGCAGCGCCGTTACTCTTTCCATAGGAAGAAGCCTCTGCCGCCTGCACCTTTTGAGGCTTCGCCGGTCCGGCAGGTACACCAAGCTTTCGTCTGGCTGCCGCTTCACTCACCTTTGGCAGCAGATACCGGTACAACGGCACCCCCGCCTCCCTGGCGGCCAGATCATAGATGGCAATATCCATGGCTGCCTTGGCGGAAGAGTTACCCGCGCAGCAGGCCTGGATCTTCTTTAAAAATGTCTCCGGCTCACTCTCCGGCATTGCCAGCATGGCCGGTGCGATCTTCTTTTGCAAGGTCTCTGTAATGGTCTCCAGGGTCTCTCCTGTAATAGCCTTGGTAGGCGGCGCTTCACCGAAGCCGACCTCCCCGCTTTCTGCCGTTACCTTAAGAAGCACATCTTCCACGCTGTCCACCGTGCGAAGGGCTGTCTTAAATGGCGTGATCAGCGGGACCCTGACTATCCCCATTTCAATCTTTGCAATCTTCATCCCGTATCCTCTTTCCCTTTTCTTTGCAAAAAAAAGAGTGCGCCCGGGGGCTGCACTCCATTATGCACTATCTGACGATTCCGTATTCAGCATTATATTACTTCTGCATCCATTACTTCTGTACTATAGTACTTCTACATTATCTCACTTAAATATATATAATATGTATAAACGGAATCAAGCTCTCAAACCATAAGAACTAACGTAAACTATTAAATTTGTTTATGTTATACCTTAGTGTGATAAGTTTGTCAATAGGCAGGATACCTGTATACAAGTACAAAAAAATATTTTAAATTTCTTGT
>CAVBJS010000063.1:0-14555 GCA_963596015.1 Bacteroidaceae bacterium | reverse complement strand
GCAAACCTTGGGAGTCGCTTTGGGGTTCGTCGGCAACTACGCCCCTCGTGGACTTACACCACAGATTGACGGCATGCCCGTCATACCCAAAAAGGGAGGCGGGATATACATCCCGCTTCCCTCTGTTTTTCTCAAATCTGTGTCAGAGGATTCCTGCCATAGATTTTATCTTATACCGTGATCTTAGCCTGTCTCTTCTCCTCGGCTGTCATCTTCTTAGCCGGCTTATCCGGAGGAAGGTACGTATCCTTTCCGCCCTTGATCTTCGTGCGCAGCAGATACCAGATGCAGCCTGCCAGGCATACAGAAGAATAAGTACCGGAAACAACACCTACCATGATAGGCAGTGCGAATTCACGAATGGATGAAACACCCAGAATAAAGAGCATCAATACCATAAAGAAGGTGGTAAGGGAGGTAAAGATACTTCTGGAGAGTGTCTGATTAATACTCTCATCCACCACCTGCACAAGATCTGCCTTCTTGCCTTTGATCTTAAGATTTTCTCTTACACGGTCAAAGATAACAATGGTGGCGTTGATGGAGTAACCTACGATAGTCAACATGCAGGCAATGAAGGTGGAACCTACGGATACCCGAAGCACTGCATAGCAGGTCAGCACAATAAGCACGTCGTGGATCAGACAAAGCACGGCTGCACCGCCGATACGGATGTCCTTAAAGCGGAACCATATATACAACAGCATGCAGATCATGGCGATGATCACTGCCACGACGGCATCGCTCTTCATCTCGGAGCTGACAGTGGAGCTGATGGTCTCGGAAGTGATCTTCTCTTCCTTGACGCCGAACTGATCCACCAACTGGGAATTGAGGTTTTCTCTCTCTGTCACGGAAAGAGTACGGGTCTTAAAGATAACTTCCTTGCTGCCGGCTACCTTCTGTACCTGTACATTGGCATCGCCGGTGATCTCCTCAAAGATCGGTACTACCTGCGCGTCGATGTCCTTCAGACTCAGATCGTCATTAAACGTAACGTTGGTAGAAGTACCACCCACGAAATCCAGGCTGTAATTTAAAGCTGCTCCGTCCTTTACCTTGTAAACACCCATGCCCACAAAGCCTGTCAGGATCAATACTGCAGAAATGGTGAAGAATACCTTCTTGTGTTTTAAGATATTAACCTGCTTTAAGGTCTTGCCGCGGCCATAGAGTTTCTCGCTCTTAAGTCCTAATGCAAAAACGGCATTCATCAAAAGCTTTGTCACGAAAAGTGCAGTGAACATGGAAAGAATGATACCGATAGCCAGGGTCTGTGCAAATCCCTTGACGGTACCGGAGCCCTTCAGGCCCAATACAGCAGCGGCGATCAGGGTGGTCACATTGCCGTCGATGATGGCGGAAAGTGCCTTGTCGTAACCGATCTTCATGGCAGACTGTACGGACTTGCCTGCAGCGATCTCCTCGCGGATACGGGCGAAAATAATAACGTTGGCATCTACTGCCATACCGATGGACAGCAGGATACCTGCGATACCGGGCAGTGTCAGGGTCACTTCAAAAGCATTAACAACCAAAATTACCAGTTCGCAATAAAGCAGTAATGCCAGGCTGGCCATAGCACCGGGCAGCCAGTAAACGGCACACATAAACAGAACTACCAGACCAAGACCAATGGCGCCGGCGATCAGGCTGGTGTGGATAGCCTCCTCACCCAGCTGTGCACCTACCACGTTGGAGCGCAGCTCCTGCAGTTCTACCTTCAGACCACCGATACGGATGGTGGAAGCCAGGGTCTGTGCATCCTCTAAAGAGGACTCACCGGTAATGACAGCCTGTCCGTTGGTGATGGCACTGGAAACTCTGGGAACGCTGATGAAGGAGCCGTCGTAGTAAATACCGATGGACTCTCCTGCCTCATAGGCTTTGGTGGTGGCATCTGCAAACTTCTGGGTTCCCTCATCGGTGAAGGTCAGCTGTACCACGATCTCCTGGTTATTCATGCTGTCGGACTGATAGCCTGCTGTCGCATTGGATACATCGGTACCGCTGAGCACTGCATCTCCGTCGGCAATGATCTCATCCAGATCCTTGGTCAGCACGTAGCTGCCGGAAGAGGAATCGTACTGGTAGTTGGCATTACCGTCCTCGTCGGTCTGACGGATAAAGTACAAAGAACCGGGTCTTCCCAGCTCTTCCAGGATCTGGTTGGCATCGGACACGCCGGGAATCTCGATATTGATCCGGTCATCACCTTCTCTGTAAACCTGAGCCTCAGTGCTGTACTGTTCTACACGCTTCTGCAGCTTGTAGACTGTATCATTCATATCCTCATCAGAAGGCTTCTGATCTCCTGCCACCTGATAGGTGATGCTGACTCCGCCCGCCAGGTCAAGACCTAACTTGATATCGGATGCGGAGCCGGTTCCCAGCTCATCAGTGCCGTAGACGGACAGATATCCCAGTCCCAGCAGCACGGCCAGAAAGATCACCAGTACCGCAATGGCACTTCTCTTTTTCATTGTTTTCATCTTAGTCTCCATTTCTGAGCCGCTTTTGCTGCGAAGCGGCGACAAGGAGCTCAGATCCTCGTCTGTCGTCGGGCAAATCTTTCATGCGGCTCTTCTCATATAAGGTGTCAGAGCCTCTAGGCCTGTACATCCTCTTTTTCGGGTGCGGCTTCCGTAATAGCAATGGAGAGTTCCTCCAACTGCTTGGGATCTACCACATTGGGTGCCTCACTCATCAGATCCACTGCATCTTTATTCTTAGGGAATGCCATAACATCCCGGATGCTCTCTGCCTTTGTCAGCAGCATAACCACACGGTCAAGACCGTAAGCTAAGCCTGCATGAGGCGGAACGCCGTACTTAAACGCGGTCAGCAGGAAACCGAACTTTTCATTGGCTTCTTCTTTGGTAAGACCGATGACCTCGAACATCTTCTCCTGGATGTCATCCTGGTGGATACGGACGGAACCGCCGCCGAGCTCTACACCGTTTAACACGATGTCATAAGCCTTTGCCCGCACCTTGCCGGGATCGGAATCGATCAGATGCCAGTCCTCTTCCATAGGCATGGTGAAGGGATGATGCATGGCCACGAAACGATTTTCCTCCTCAGACCACTCTAACAGCGGGAATTCCACTACCCACAGGAAGTTAAACTGATCATGGTCGATCAGGCCCATAGCCTCTCCCAGTGCCAGACGCAGGGCACCGAGTACGCTCCATACGATGGTATTCTTATCTGCTGCGAAGAAGAGCAAGTCTCCCTTTTCGCCGCCCATAGCTGCCACTAAGGCATCCATCTGCTCCGGGGTCATGAATTTTGCAAAGGAAGACTTGTAGCTGCCGTCCTCGTTGATGGCCAGATATGCCAGACCCTTGGCACCGTTACCCTTGGCCATATCCACATAGGCATCGATCTTCTTGCGGGGCATAGCCGCCTGCCCCTTGGCATTGATACCTCTGACAGAGCTGTTAGGCTGTGCCAGGGCGCCGGTAAATACGCCAAAACCGCAGTCCTTCACGATCTCAGATACATCTACCAGCTTCATGCCAAAACGGGTATCCGGCTTATCGGAGCCGTAATCATTCATGGCATCGATCCACTTCATACGGGGAAGAGGCAGTGTCAGCTCCAGGCCGATAGCCTTCTTTACCACATACTGCAGCAGACGCTCATTCAGATCCAGCACATCCTCCACATCCACGAAGGACAGCTCCATGTCTGCCTGGGTGAACTCCGGCTGTCTGTCTGCCCGAAGGTCCTCATCGCGAAAACATCTGGCGATCTGGAAATACCGGTCATAGCCGGAGCACATCAGCAGCTGCTTAAAAAGCTGAGGTGACTGAGGCAATGCATAGAAGTTGCCGGGATGTACACGGCTGGGCACCAGATAATCTCTGGCACCTTCCGGTGTGGACTTGCAAAGGATCGGGGTCTCGATCTCCAGGAATCCTTCTCTGCTCATGAACTCTCTCATATACTGGCAGATCTGGCTGCGCAGGATCAGACGGCGCTGCAGATCCGGCCGGCGAAGATCCAGACTTCTGTATTTAAGACGAAGATCTTCCTTAGTCTTGGAATTCTCCTCGATAGGGAACGGCGGTGTCTGTGCCTCGGAAAGGATCCTGGTATCCTTGACACGGATCTCGATAGCACCGGTAGCCAGGTTCTCGTTAACGGCGCCGGAGCGCTTTTCCACCACACCTACAGCTGCTACTACGAACTCAGCACGCATCTTGTTTGCTTTTTCAAAATTCTCGCTGCCGCAGTCTGCCTCTTCGTAGATCAGCTGCAGCACACCGCTGCGATCGCGCAGATCCACGAATACGATGCCGCCCTTATTTCTCTGCTTTGCCACCCATCCCATGACGGTGACGGTCTGTCCGACATTGGCCTCGGACAATTCTGCGCACCGGCAGGTGCGCTTTAAACCCTTCATTGATTCAGCCATTGTAAACTCCATTCCCCAGAATCTTGTGATTATTTATATCTGCTGCTGAAACATATTGCCTTTATGGCAGACGAGAATTTGAAATTCTCGTCGCCCCTTCGCAGCAAGCTGCTCAGGTACGAGGTCAGTGTGAAAAATACGCTCGATAGCGTATTTTTCGCACCGCAATATGTTTCCTTCTGAAACACATTGCCTTTATGGCAGACGAGAATCTGAAATTCTCGTCGCCCCTTCGCAGCAAGCTGCTCAGGTACGAGGTGTATTATAAAATTCCTCGAATTTCTCATATCCCTGAGCTGCCAGCTGTTCTTTCTGGAATTTCTTATTTTTGTTCATGCGGGCGATCAGTACCTGCTTGCCTTCCCGGCGCTGCTGCTGCGCACTGGCGATGACTTCGCAAAGTCTCTCAGAAGGCATGTTCTTTTCGATCAGGTAGCAAACGCGCTCTCTCTGACCGGGAATGACATACCCCTGCTCTAAGAGGATCAGGATGATACGCTCAAAGCCGATGGAAAAACCGCAGGCAGGCACATCATTGCCTGTAAACTTGCCAACCATGCCGTCATAGCGGCCGCCGCCGCCACAACTGATGCCCAGCTCCGGCATAGCGATCTCAAAAATGGTGCCGGTATAGTAAGACATGCCCCGAACAATGGTAGGATCAAAGACAAGCTTAAAATCCGCTTCCTTGGTCTGCTCTACGCTCTGGATGATCTCACGAAGTCCCGGGATCACATCCGGCTCAATGACACCGGTAAGCTTTTCATCCAGATAGGAAAGGGGATCTTCGCTCTTTTCCAGACCGTCAAACAGAGCCAGATAGCGGTCGGTGCTCTCCTGGGAGAAACCACTTTCGATCAGTTCCTTTGCAGCCCCGTCTCTGCCGATCTTATCCATCTTATCCAAAATGATGAATACAGTATCAAAGCTCTCTTCCGGGAAGCCACTGTAGGCAGCCATAGCCTTCAGGATCCGGCGCTCGTTGATGCGGATCTGGAAGCCCTTAAAGCCAAGACGTCCCAGGGTCGTGGTGGTAGCCAGGATCAGCTCGATCTCAGCCAGATTGGTGGGCTCACCGATAATGTCGATATCGCACTGCATAAACTGACGATAGCGTCCCTTCTGAGGACGATCCGCTCTCCATACATTGCCCATCTGCAATGCCTTAAAGGGAGTAGGCAGCTCGTTGGCGTGATTGGAATAATAGCGTACCAACGGCACCGTCAGATCGTATCGAAGGCCGCTGTCTGTCAAGTCTGCCTCCGCTTTTGCCTGGTCTAACTTCAGCTTCTCGCCTCTCTTTAAGATCTTAAAGATCAGCTTCTCATTATCGCCGCCCTGCTTGCTGGTCAGGTTCTCGATATTTTCCACACAGGGGGTCTCAATGGACTGAAAACCAAACTCCCCGTAGGTCTTCTTAATAACAGAAATGGCATAATCGCGGATCTGCATCTCTGCCGGAAGAATATCCTTCATGCCGGTAACCGGCTTCTTGATCAATGTCATAGTTTCCTTTCTTGCCGCAGCTTGTCTGCGGCAACACGAGGAGAATTTCGCGCAGGCGAATTCTCCGATGTGATCATACACCATGCAGTCTGCTGCATGGTGTTATCAACCTGCATTGCCATCAGGCAATGTGGGGTGATTTGCCTTTCTTGCCGCAGTTTGCTGCGGCATTAAACAACAATCCTTTGTATTTTACTCTCTTTGCCCTATGTTTTCAACGTCTGCCGCCGTCTTGCAGAAATTTGCGGCAACCTCTCTTTTTGCTTTGCTCCGGTCAAGCAGCGAAGCCTGTCAGACTTATGCAAGGCATCCAGGCACCGGGCTGTCGGCCGGCTTCTGAACATTAATGATCTCACTGGGGCAAAAATACCGTCATGGTATATAAATCTGCATTTTCCGTATAGCGGATCCGTCCTGCCCCGGTGCCGGCCGGCAGACACTCCGACAGATGGCCCTGGTTCACCAGATCCTGCTTCATCTCCTCAAAGACTTCCTGTGAGATGCATTTTACAGAAGGAAAGGCATTGCCTTCCTGCTCCTGGACGGCCAACATCAATTTAAAGACGTTTCTGTCCCATTTTTCCAGCAGGTTTCCCTCTCGCACATAATAGTTATCCGCGGTAGCCGTGCATAGCGGCAACTGTTCTTCCTGATAGAGGACATGGGTTCTGGCGATCTCCTCCGACGTGATCAGCAGATAGTCGTAGTCGACATACGTCTCCATAGACACTGCTTCCTCGTCCGAAGCGTAGGAAGGATCCCCCCAGGTGGGGTCCATATGGTACCATTCTCCGTCGGCTTTGACCACATTCCAGGCATGACGCACGCCGTCATGGACTTCTCCGGCGGCAATAACGCAGGGGATACCCATCTGCTGCAGCAAGTACTGGGCTGCTCTGGCATATCCCTGGCATACCGACTTTCCGTAGATAAAGACTGAGCACATAGTCTGATTATAGGAGGCATTCTCGTCGTAATCCGTCTGCCGGATCACATAGTCATAGACATAGCGCACTTTTTCATAATCATCGTCCCCATTGGGCGCTTCCTGCAATACCTTTTGCACCACCGGTGCCATTTTTTCCTGCAGCTGCCGTCGTTCCTCGGCGTCCATGGTATATTTACCTGTCAGTGTGATATGAGTGATAGCATCATTCTGATCCGTATAGATCTGGGACTGATACCCAGACACATCAAAAAGCTCCGGGTGATCGTCGGTCACCATGGTAAAGATCTCGGTGATCTCCTCTGTATCCTTACAGGGAATCTCGATCTTTTCCGCCCTCTCCTGTGCCATATACTGCAGCACCAGATAGATCAATTCTCTCTGATATTGGTTCTTTTCCACCAACTGGGAAAAGTAATAGCTCTGCGCCTGAGAACTTGCCAGCTCCACAAATACAGAAGCGGTAAGCCCGGCGCCTTCCCAGTTTTCTACCTGACCTGTGGAGGCTGTATTCAGGCAAGCTGCCAGAGACTTAGCCTCTTCCATAGCCTGGATAGCCTGGGAAGCGGAAAGGGAGCTTTCTCCCAGGTGAATTTCATCCAAGGAAAGAACTGCTGTCTGCTCTGCAGCGGCATCCTTACTTTGGCTTTCCTTTCCATCCTCACCTTGTTCCCCGGTGTCTTCGTCGGTATCCTGCGACGGTTCATCTCCGGTCACCGCTTCTTCGGCATCCTCGGAGGATTCCTTCCCGGAATATCCCTCTTTGGCGGATTCATCCTGGCCGTTTTCCGCCGTATTTTCCGTCTGTATTCCCGGTGACCCACAACCTGTCAGGGTTCCCGGTACAGTTCCAGCCAGAAGAAAGCACAGCAAAACAGACAGGACAGCACGTTTTGGCGTACCGTCCTGTCTGCCGGTTTTGGTTCTTATTATTTTCTTTCCGGTTCTTTTTCGGTCTCCTACGACTTTTTCTTCCGGAATTCTCTCTTCGCCGTTTTCATGGCTATCGTATATCATAAGCCGTTATCCGTATTACTTGGAAAAATCTGCCAGCTCCAGTCCTTTGTTCCGATCCAGTACCATCTGCACAGACCAGGGATTTACAAACAGAAGCAACGGATTGCCCTTCAGATCCTTGATGCGCTTCATATCGGAAGTGCCTACGATCTTCGATACATCTATATCCTTATTCACGATCCAACGGATATGCTCATAAGGCAGGGGATCTAAGTAGATCTCCACATTGTACTCGCTCTTTAAGCGGAACTTCAGTACATCAAACTGCAGCATACCTACCACGCCGCAGATGATCTCTTCCATACCGGTATTGTACTCCTGGAAGATCTGGATGGCACCTTCCTGGGCGATCTGGCTGACGCCCTTGACGAACTGGTCCCGCTTCATGGTATCTACCTGCCGCACTCTGGCGAAATGCTCCGGTGCAAAAGTAGGGATACCTTCATAGCGAAAACTCTCCTTGGGCATACAAAGGGTATCACCGATGGAATAAATGCCCGGATCGAAGACACCGATGATGTCTCCGGCATAGGCTTCCTCTAAGATCTTGCGGTCACTGGCCATAAGCTGCTGGGGCTGGGAAAGGCGCTGCACTCTTCCGCTCTGTACATGCTTTACTTCCATACCCGCCTCATATCGTCCGGAGCAGATACGCATGAAAGCGATCCTGTCTCTGTGCGCCTTGTTCATATTGGCCTGGATCTTGAACACAAAGGCGGAGAAATCTTTCTCTACGGGATCGATCTCTCCCTGGTCGGAAGTCCGGGCTGTAGGCGGCAATGCCATCTTCAGGAAATGCTGCAGGAAGATCTCTACACCGAAATTGGTCAATGCAGAACCAAAGAATACCGGCGTCAGCATACCTGCCTGTACTTCCTCCAGATCAAAGGCTGCACTGGCACCGTCTAAGAGTTCGATCTCACTTTGCAGATTGGCCAGTTTCTCTTCCCCGATCTGGGTGCGCAAGGCTTCCTCGTCCTTTAAGGGAATGCGGGTCTCGTGACCTTCCTTGGTTCCCTTTTCCGTATCTGCATAGGTAATGACCTCCTGCAATTCACGGTCATAAACGCCCTTAAATTCCTTACCGGAACCGATAGGCCAGTTTACAGGACAGGTGGCAATTCCCAGATTCTTCTCGATATCATCCAGCAGATCAAAGGTATCCATGGCATCCCGGTCCAACTTGTTGATAAAGGTAAAGATCGGGATATGACGCATCGTGCAGACCTTAAAGAGCTTTCTGGTCTGGGCCTCTACACCCTTGCTGGCATCAATGACCATGACCGCGGAATCCGCTGCCATCAGAGTACGATAAGTATCCTCCGAGAAATCCTGGTGGCCGGGGGTATCAAGGATATTGACACAGCACCCGCCATAGGAAAACTGCAACACAGAACTGGTGACGGAAATACCTCTTTGCTTCTCGATCTCCATCCAGTCGGAAACGGCGTGTCTGGCTGTAGCCTTGCCCTTTACGCTGCCGGCCTGATTAATGGCTCCGCCGTAGAGAAGGAATTTCTCTGTCAGCGTGGTCTTACCGGCATCCGGGTGAGAGATGATGGCAAATGTCCGTCTTTTTTCGATTTCCTCTGCTATCTTACTCATTATTACCTCATAAAACTGCAGATCATTGCAGCTTATACACTTCATTTGTAACTACACTGCACCCGTCCTTTTTTCATCCAAGTTCGGGTGCAGTTAAAAAGACTTATTCTGTAACTATTCAGCCGCCTGCCGTTTGCAGCGTAAATCTGCCTGCAAACAGTCAATTCACATTGCAATACAGCAGATACCAAGCAGATATCTTAATTCTTCGGAGCGTCCTTCATGGAGAAGCTCAGTCTGCCCATGCGGTCCTTGCCAAGGCATACCACTCTGACCTTCTGGCCCAGTGTCAGCTCATCCTCTACATGCTCGATGCGATGGTTGGTGATCTTGGAGATATGTACCATGCCTTCCTTGCCGGGTGCAAACTCTACGAATGCGCCGAACTCCTTGATGCTGACAACCACACCGTCCAGGACCATACCTTCCTCGAAGTCGGTGGTGATGATCTCCACCATCTTGCAGGCTCTCTCCATCTGTGCCTTATCGGTACCGCAGATGGAAACCTGTCCTTCATCGCTGATATCCATCTGTACGCCGGTGCGCTTGATGATCTCGTTGATGGTCTTGCCGCGCTGGCCAACCACATCACCGATTCTCTCCGGATCGATCTGCAGAGAAATAATCTTGGGTGCATACTGGTTCACTTCAGTACGAGGCTCTGCGATGGCCTTGGACATTACTTCGTTCATAATGTACTCTCTGGCCTCTTTGCAGCGAGCGATAGCGCCCTCTACGATAGGTCTGGTCAGGCCGTGGATCTTGATATCCATCTGGATAGCGGTGATACCGTCATGGGTACCTGCTACCTTGAAGTCCATATCACCAAAGAAGTCCTCCAGACCCTGGATGTCGGTAAGAAGGATGAAATCATCGTCTGTCTCACCGGTAACCAGACCACAGGAGATACCTGCTACCTGCTTCTTGATGGGCACGCCTGCTGCCATAAGAGCCATGCAGGATGCGCAGATGGAAGCCTGAGAAGTAGAACCGTTGGACTCAAAGGTCTCGGATACGGCACGGATCGCATAAGGGAATACATCCTCGCTGGGAAGTACAGGCAGCAGTGCACGCTCTGCCAGTGCGCCGTGACCGATCTCGCGGCGTCCCGGTCCGCGGCTTACCTTGGTCTCACCTACGGAATAAGCCGGGAAATTGTACTGATGCAGATATCTCTTGCCAGTGATGTTGGGATCTAATCCCTCTACACGCTGCATCTCGGAGAGAGGTGCCAGGGTAACCACATCACAGATCTGTGTCTGGCCTCTGGTAAACATAGCAGAGCCGTGTACTCTGGGAATAATGTCCACTTCTGCTGCCAGGGGACGGATCTGGTTCATCTGACGGCCATCCGGACGCTTGTGATCCTTTAAGATCATCTTGCGCACGGTCTTCTTCTGATACTGGTAAACAGCCTCATCCAAAAGGCCAAGCCACTCTTCGTTCTCAGCAAAAGCCTCTTTCAGCTTTTCCTTGATCCCGTGGATGTTAGCCTCACGGACCTGCTTCTCGTCGGTAAATACGGCAGTCTCCATCTCTTCCTGCGGAACGATCTCCTTGATAGCAGCGAAAAGTTCTTCCGGGATCGCGCAGCTGTCGTAAGCCTTCTTGGGCTTGCCTGCTTCTGCCACGATAGAGTTGATGAAGGCGATGATCTGCTGGTTTACTTCATGTGCCTTGTAAATATACTCGATCATCTCCTGCTCGGGGATCTCATTGGCACCGGCCTCGATCATGATGACCTTCTCTGCGGTGCTGGCTACGGTCAGGCGAAGGTCGCCCTTGTCCCACTGCTCCTGGCTGGGATTGATGATCATCTCACCGTCTACCTTGCCAATCTGGGTAGCTGCGCAGGGACCTGCGAAGGGAATATCGGAAATGGAAGTAGCTGCAGATGCACCGATCATAGCCACCAGCTCCGGACGGCATGCAGGATCTACGCTCATTACCATGCACTCTAAGGTCACATCGTTGCGATAGTCCTTAGGGAAAAGGGGACGCATGGGACGGTCGATAACACGGCTGGTCAGGATAGCATTTTCAGAAGGCTTACCCTCTCTCTTCATAAAGCCGCCGGGGAATTTGCCGATGGCATAATATTTCTCGGAATATTCTACGCTTAAGGGGAAGAAATCAATTCCCTCTCTGGGCTCCTCGGATGCTGTTGCGGTGCACAGCAGTGTGGTGTCACCATAATGGATAAAAGCGCAGCCATTTGCCTGCTTGCCCACTCTGCCTACATCGATGCTGAGTGTACGACCGGCCAGTTCCATTTCATACGTCTTGTACATGTCTTCTCTCTCCTTCTTCTCTTCTCGTTCGTCTTAACGTCTCTTCTTAATTCTGTAACGAAGCGCGCGGCGCTCGCTTCGTCACTATCGCGGCATTCGCCAAGGCCTCGTGCAAGCACGGGCTTTGGCTCATTGCTCGCCTAGGTTCCGAAGCGCGCGGCGCTCGCTTCGTCACTATCGCGGCATTCGCCAAGGCCCCGTGCAAGCACGGGCTTTGGCTCATTGCTCGCGTAAAAAAGACGGCACCGTACCGGTAAATCCCAGTATGAGGCCGTCTTTTAATATCCGTATCTATTACTTTCTGATACCCAGCTTTGCAATTAATGTACGGTATGTATCCAGATCGGTTTTCTTCAGGTAATCCAGAAGACCACGTCTCTTACCAACCATCTTCAGAAGGCCGCGTCCGGAATGCTTGTCCTTAGGGTTCTTCTTGATGTGCTCGGTGAGCTCACGGATTCTCTCGGTCAGAACTGCGATCTGTACTTCCGGAGAACCGGTATCACCTTCGGTTCTGGCATAGGTATTGATAATCTCTGTCTTTTTCTCTTTAGAAATCATTTTTTCTCCTTCTGTCCATGGTGGACTATGCGCCGTATACTGAGGAATGGTCGGAGTGTCCGTTTCCCAAGTATCGGTCTTAAACACAACGGACAGATTATATCATAATCTGCCCGTACTGTAAACCGCTTTTTTATTCTGTATTGTATGATTCATCGTCAAGACTATAACAGTTCAGGAGCCAACCAAGCGGCGTAGCCTGTTGCCTAAGTGACATCTGAACCGTAACATTCTCAGCTCTGTAATACTCTGACCACCTTAGTAACGGTGCGGTAGTTGCTGTTATATACGGTAATGCCGTACTTCTCGTTGCTGGCGTTGACCACCTGTCCGTTGCCGATATAGATAGCTACATGATTGATACCGCCGCTTCCGCTGTAGAAGAACAGATCGCCGGGCTGTGCCTCGGACTGGCTGATGGTGGTGCCTGCACCTGCCTGGGCTGCTGCCACTCTGGGCAGATAGACGCCGTAGTGAGCAAATACGCTCTGTACATAACCTGAGCAGTCTGCGCCATTGGTCAGGCTGGTGCCGCCCCATACGTAAGGATTGCCTACAAACTGTAAAGCATAGCTGCAAAGCTCTGCCCGGATATTGGTCACACCGGGTCCGTAAATGATCTCACTGATGGTAATAGCATTGCGAAGGGAATGGCTCAGGGTCACATATTTGGAAGAAACGTACGCCACCTCGCTGTCGATACGTACCTTTACCCAGTTGCCAAGCTTGCTGATGACATCCATAGTCTGTCCGTTGGGAATGGTAGTAATGGCATCTGCATTGGTGCTGGGTGCCACCCGGACGGTCAGCTCCTCATCTTCTACATTAACGGTAGCCTCAGTCTGGATCGCCTTCTGGGCATAAAGTCTTGCCTCTGCCCCCGTTGCCAGGTACTCGCTCTTTACATAGCCCTCTACCTCACCGGAAACGATATAAGACCACTCCCCATCCTGGGAAACCACTTCACAGACCGCCTGGCTGGGAAGTCTTCCTGCCAGATCCGCTGTCTCGGAGGGAGACTTACGGATATTCAAGGTATCGGATACCTTGGCGATACCCAGATTCGTATAATCGGAAAAGATCTCATCTGCCGTATTAGCCTTGGCCACATACTCATCTTCCGATAACGTGCTCCTTAAAAGGTTCATGGCACCGATCACTTCTTTAGTAATAGAAGAGACTGCTACTTTTCTGTCAGAGCCCTCTGCGCTGTCAAAATTTACTGCGCCGGTCTCCGCTACCTGTTTACTCTCTGTCATGGAAAGTGCTGTGCTTGCACTCTCACTCTGGGCCGCAGCCTGAACAGCTGCTTGCTGCGCCTGTCCGTCATAGAAAAGAATACCGCCGGACACAAGTAAAAGAGCGCATGCAGTGCCGAGTGTCCCGGCTAAGTAAGCTCTGTTCTGCGCTCTGGTGTATTGCTTTTTCTCCTTGCTATTTACTTTTTCTTTTTTAGACCAATCTGCTGTCTTATGGCGAATCATGCAAACTCCTTTGTGATGACTCCTTTATGACACATTTAGCCGGAATATTCTTTTCTGATCACTACCTGTTATTTTATTACCTGTTATTTTATTATCTGTTATTTTCCGGCTATTCCTTCGTTGTCTGTCTTTTGGGCTTTAGAGATAATTTTGACAAACATGTTAATAGTTGTTACAAAATTATTAATTTTTCCCTATCAAATGATAACAAACCCACCTGTATACTGTCAACACAGGCCATCAAAAAAACATAACTTAAAGCTGCGTGCGTGTTACTGTTCGGACATTACAGTTTAGGTGGCGGATCGATAGCAGAAAGCAAAACGTAATGCACCGGAACACGGCAGAATGGCTCGCATCCTTTGCACTGCGCGCCAGTTTTGCATGATCTGCATCGAAGCCGCAGGATGGTATCGGGCACGCTTTCAGAGCGGGCCCGATAGGCCCGAGGTGTCTGAGCATCCCCGCATCAGGCGGGGATGCGAGTTCGGGCCGTGCCATTCGCAGGCGAGAGGCAGATTATAGTAAAACGGCGCAAGGTGCAAGGTGCGAGCTATTCTGCCGTGCTCCGGTGCATGACCGGGCGACACCAAAATATCATAGTAATCTGGCTGTATCGTTACGTTACAATTTTTTGGCGTTTGGATCGATAGCAGAAAGCAAAACCTAATGCACCGGGGCGCGGCAGAATGGCTCGCATCCTTTGCACTGCGCGCCAGTTT
>CAVBJS010000062.1:0-14637 GCA_963596015.1 Bacteroidaceae bacterium | reverse complement strand
CGCTCTGAAAGCGTGCCCGATACCATCCTGCGGCTTCGATGCAGATCATGCAAAACTGGCGCGCAGTGCAAAGGATGCGAGACATTCTGCCGCGCTCCGGTGCATTACGTTTTATGCTATGCTATACGCTCTGTTATTGATTTGAACTCCCTTAAATTGTAAAAATCGTTATAGTGCAGATCCCTACCGCCCGGATGCTGTTTGCACTGTAATTTGTGTCCAGGTGCTGTCTGAACGGTAATTTGTGTCCGGATGCTGTTTGAACTGTAATTTGTGTCCGAATACTGTCTGAATTGTAATTTGTGTCCGGATGTGTGGTTCTGTACTGTAAAAATCTTCTTGCCAAACTATGAAACTGCCTGTATAATAAGAAACGCTGATGCGGTAAAACCGCAGATCGGTCCACAGGCAGTTTCTCTTATGGCAAGATAAATTTGAGAGCAGTACAGCCTGCATCACAAATGCTGGAATAGCGCAGTTGGTAGCGCAACTGATTCGTAATCAGTAGGTCGAGGGTTCAAGTCCCTTTTCCAGCTCTGTAAATGCCCCGCAATAACCGGGAATCAAAAAAGTTCGCGTAATGCGGGCTTTTTTTGTATCTGCTTAGCACCTGTCATAGTACAAAACGAAAGGACTGCTTGCAGGTCCTTTCGTCTTATATAATGGAAGCTGGCCAAGACGAGAAGCGCCTCTGGCTAGCCGCATACAGGATTTCTGCAGGAAATCCTGTATGTGGGTTGAACAGATACAAACACTTCTTCGATCACCAATTTCACAGGTAAACACACAGGCATACTGAGAATGGAGTACATCATGAACACCCGTGCTGTAAACAGCGGCAAGATCACATGGAAATACTTTATTTCCATCCTTTTTTCCATCGCTTTTCCCATTGCGTTGCAAAACCTCTTATCTACCACAGCCAGTATGGTGGATACCATCATGATCGGCTCCCAGGGAGAGCTGGCGGTGGCGGCAGTGGGCATCTGCTCCCAGATCAGTTCCCTGTTCTTTTCCTGCTATTGGGGCTTTGCTTCCGGGGCCATTTTGTTTTTTGCACAGTATTGGGGTGCCAAGAATGAGAAGGGCATCAACCAGACCTTCGGCATTACCCTTATCTTCATGTGTATCGTCTCCGCGCTGTTTTCGGCGGTAGCTATCTCCAATCCGGAATGGATGCTGTCTATCTATACGGATAAGCAGGAGATCATCGAAATGGGCGCGCCCTATATCCGCATCGTAGGCTTTGCCTATCCGCTGCAGGTACTGGCGGTGCTTTTCAGCTTCTTTTTGCGGGCTACAGAGCGGGTAAAGCCGCCTCTGATCAGTTCCATCGTCGCCCTTTTGGTAAACTTCTGCCTGAACTGGGTGCTGATCCACGGCTATTACGGATTCCCTAAGATGGGCGTCGCCGGTGCGGCGGTGGGTACACTGGCTTCCGGTATTGTGAACCTGCTGATCCTGGTAGTCTATACACTGCAGGCTAAATGTGAAGTAAGGCTCCATCTTACCCAGTTGTTTGGCTTTAATGCCGGCTTCCTGCGCAGCTACCTGATAAAAAGCTTTCCCATTATGTGCAATGAGCTTTTTTACGGCGTAGGACAGATGATCATCAATATCGTCATCGGCCACCAGGATGCCTCTGCCATCGCCGCAATGGCAGCTTTCCGTGTGTGTGAGGGCTTCGTCTATGCCTTTTTCGGCGGTCTCTCCAACGCTACCAGTGTAGTGATCGGCAAGGAAGTAGGCGCCGGCCAGCCTATGCGGGCTTACGAGTTTGCCTGGAAATCCATTATCACCTGTCCAGCCATCACCTTTATGATCGTTCTGGCCTGTACCCTGTTTAACAGACCGCTCCTTGGCCTGTTCGGATTGGGGGATACCGCACTGGCCTATGGCAAATATATGCTATTGATCTACCTGCTCTTCGGTACCATCCGTACCTGCAATTACATTCAGAATGAAGGATACCGGGCGGCGGGAGAGTCCGTGTTCGGTACCGTATTGGAGATCACCTGTCTGTTTTTGATCAGCGTCCCCGCCACCTGGATCGCCGGCATGACACTGCATCTTCCCTTCCTGGCTGTATTTTCCTTCGTATATACGGACGAGATCCTGCGACTGATCGTAGAGCTGCGTTATACCGCCACCGGAAAGTGGATCAAACCCGTCACCGAGCAGGGCCAGGCGGCTATTCCCGCATTTAAGGAGCAGCTGGCCGCCGGAAAGAAAAAGTAGGCAGTGAAGCAGTAACCTTCCAATAAAAAAAGTACCTTTGATCCTGTATAAGCTTTGACAGATACAAAGAATCGGGTATAATGGAAAATCATGCTGCGGCATAAGGAGGTAACTATGGCACAATTGTGGGGCGGACGTTTTGAGAAGCAGGAAGATGCGCTGGTTAATGCTTTTAACGCATCGATCCATTTTGACAAGCGTCTCTTGACAGAAGACATTCAGGGAAGCATGGCGCATGCGAAGATGCTGGGTAAGCAGGGGATCCTGACCCAGGAAGAAGTGGATTCCATTCTGACCGGTCTGGCACAGATCCTGGAAGAGGCAGGGACAGATAAGCTTCCCATCACAGACGAATATGAGGACGTACACAGCTTCGTGGAAGCTGTATTGACAGAGCGGATCGGGGATGCCGGCAAAAAGCTCCATACCGGCCGCAGCCGCAATGACCAGGTGGCACTGGATATGCGCATGTATGTGCGCAAAGAGGTACAGGCAGTAGACGCAGAGGTGAAGGATCTCTTAAAGGCTATCCTTACCATTATGGAAGAGAACGTGGATACCTGCATGCCCGGCTTTACCCATCTGCAGAAGGCACAGCCTGTAACCCTGGCTCACCACATGGGTGCTTACTTTGAAATGTTCCGCCGAGACAGACAGCGCCTTAAGGATATCTATGAGCGACTGAATTACTGCCCTCTGGGAGCGGGTGCCCTGGCCGGCACTACCTATCCTTTGGACCGGGCTTTTACAGCCAAAGAGCTGGGCTTTTACGGACCTACGGAAAACAGCATGGACTCTGTCTCCGACCGTGACTATGTCATCGAGTTTTTATCCGCGCTTTCCGTTATCATGATGCACTTAAGCCGCTTCAGCGAGGAGATCATCCTCTGGAACAGCGACGAGTATAAATTCGTGGAGATCGACGACGCTTACTCCACCGGCAGCAGCATCATGCCCCAGAAGAAGAATCCGGATATCGCGGAGCTGGTGCGGGGCAAGACAGGCCGTGTATACGGCGCTTTAATGGCCATGCTCACCACTATGAAGGGCATTCCGTTAGCCTATAATAAGGATATGCAGGAGGACAAGGAAGGCACCTTCGATGCCATCGACACGGTACTGGATTCCTTAAAGCTCTTTACCGGCATGCTTTCCACCATGCGTTTCCGCAAGGATGTAATGAAGAACAGCGCCGCCCACGGCTTTACCAATGCCACGGACGCTGCAGATTATCTGGTAGGAAAAGGCGTGCCTTTCCGGGATGCCCATGGTATCATAGGAAAAATGGTGCTGTACTGCATCGCTCAGAAAAAGAGCATCGACGAGCTGACCATGGAGGAATTCCGCTCTTTAAGCCCTGCCTTTGATGAAGATATCTATGAGGCTGTCTCCTTAAAGACCTGTATCGATAAGAGACTGACCATGGGTGCACCCGGCGCAGGGGCTATGGAGCAGGAGATCGCCAATGCCAGAAAGCATCTGGAGGAAGAAGGGCTGTAAACTAGCGCAGCTTTCTTTAATAAATACGCCGCGGGATTCACATCCATGAACCATCCCCGGTGTCTTGCCGCCCAGACAGCGGCAGAAGGAGGAGAAGAGAAAATGAGTGAAAAATTACGTGTAGGCATCCTGGGAGGCACCGGCATGGTAGGCCAGCGCTTCATTTCTCTGTTAGAGAATCATCCCTGGTTTGAAGTGACTGAGATCGCAGCCAGCCCCCGTTCTGCAGGCAAGACCTATGCAGAGGCAGTAGAAGGCCGCTGGAAGCTGGATGAGGCCATTCCGGAAGCCGTTAAGAATATTGTAGTCAAGAACGTAGAAGACGTAGAGAACATGGTCAAGGACGTAGACTTTTGCTTCTCTGCCGTAGATATGACCAAGGATCAGATCCGCGCCATCGAGGAAGCGTATGCAAAGACCGAGACACCGGTAGTTTCCAATAATAGCGCTCATCGCTGGACCCCGGATGTTCCCATGGTAGTGCCGGAGATCAATCCGGAGCACATGGATGTTATCGAGTATCAGAAGAAGAGACTGGGAACCTCCAGAGGCTTCATCGCTGTAAAGCCCAATTGCTCCATCCAGAGCTATGCCCCTGCATTGGCTGCATGGAAGGAATTTGAGCCATACGAAGTAGTGGCTACTACCTACCAGGCTATCTCCGGTGCCGGCAAGAACTTTAAGGATTGGCCGGAAATGGTTGGCAATATCATCCCCTATATCGGCGGTGAGGAAGAAAAGAGCGAGAAGGAGCCCCTTCGTATCTTCGGTCATATCGAAAACGGCGTGATCGTTCCCGCCACCAGCCCGGTGATCACCTGCCAGTGCGTTCGTGTACCGGTTCTCTATGGCCACACCGCAGCAGCTTTCGTTAAGTTCCGTCAGAAGGTTACCAAGGAGCAGTTGGTAGAGAAGCTTGTCAACTTCTCCGGAGTTCCCCAGAAGCTGGAGCTGCCCAGCGCTCCCAAGCAGTTCATTCAGTACATGGAAGAGGACAATCGTCCCCAGGTACTCTCTGATGTAAACTACGAGCACGGCATGGGCGTTTCCATCGGCCGTCTCCGTGAGGATACCGTCTATGACTGGAAGTTCATCGGCCTTTCCCACAATACCATCCGCGGCGCAGCCGGCGGTGCCGTAGAGTGCGCAGAGCTCTTAAAGGCCCAGGGTTACATCACAGCAAAGTAAGCAGTTATGATCAAAGCGCAGATATAACAGTCTGCAGAAAACTGCAAAAAGCTGCATTCTGAATAATAAAGACAGTATGAAATGCAGTGAAGAGCAGCAGTTACATTGCACATCAGGAAAAATCCTGTCAGGCAAGGATTTGTATACCTGTCTGACGGGTTTAAAAGGAAGCGGCATCGCTTCCTTTTATTTTTCAGACGGCAAATTACTTCCTGTATATAATTGGAATAGAAATCAACGACGCTGTAAACAATAGGGTTGGCTCTTACAGCAACAGAGGAGGATTCATCTTCGCGGGATCCTTCCTTACCAGGCGCAGCACAAGATAGAGGTAGCATGGGAAAAAGTGTTTTTATTGCAGAAAAACCGAGTGTGGCCAGAGAATTTGCCAACGCCTTATCCCTGCCTTTTCGGCAGCGGGACGGCTATATGGAGACAGACAATACCATCGTGACCTGGTGCGTGGGGCATCTGGTGACCATGAGTTATCCGGATGCCTACGATGAGAAATATAAGAAATGGTCTCTCTCCACCATCCCCTTTATTCCGGATGAATACCGCTATCAGGTCATCGACGGGGTAAAGAAGCAGTTTCAGATCGTAAAGGGCATTCTGACCAGTCCGGAGGTGGAGAATATCTACATCTGTACCGACTCCGGACGAGAGGGTGAGTATATTTACCGTCTGGTGGCCATGCAGGCAGGGGTCCGGGGTAAGAACCAGCGCCGTGTCTGGATCGATTCCCAGACCAAGGAAGAGATCATCCGGGGCATCAAAGAAGCAAAGGATGACAGGGAATACGATCATCTGGGAGCCGCTGCCTTTCTGCGGGCCAAGGAAGATTACCTGATGGGTATCAATTTTTCCAGAGCATTGACGCTGAAATACGGAAACGGCATCCGGGATTATCTGCAGATGGATCGCTGCGTCATCGCGGTGGGCCGGGTCATGACCTGCGTTCTGGGCATGGTGGTAGAGCGGGAGAGGGAGATCCGCAGCTTTGTAAAAACTCCTTTTTACCGGGTGATCGGAAGCTTTTGTCCCGGTGCCCGGGACCAGGGCAGCTTTGATGCGGAGTGGCATGTGCAGGAGCAGAGCATCTATGCCAATACCCCGGCCCTCTATAAAGAAAACGGCTTTAAAGACAGGAAGGATGCGGAGAATCTCATCACCCATCTGACAAAGGCCGATGCCCAGGCTGATCCGCCGGTGATCCAAAGCATTACCCGCAAAAAGGAAAACAAGAATCCGCCCCTTTTATATAATCTGGCAGAGCTGCAAAATGACTGCTCCCGTTTCTTTAAGATCAGTCCCGACGAGACGCTGGCGGCGGCCCAGGAGCTGTATGAGAAAAAGCTGACCACCTATCCCAGAACCGACGCCAGAGTTTTATCCACGGCAGTGGCCAAGGAGATCACCAAAAATCTCCGGGGCATCGGCAATCAGTCCATGTATCAGCCCTATGTGCAGAAGATCTTAGAAAGCGATGCGCCGGCTAAGATAGGCAAAAGCCGCTATACCAACGATAAGGCTATCACCGACCACTACGCCATCATTCCCACGGGACAGGGAGAGCGGGCGCTTTCTTCCGTCTCTCCTACGGTAGCCAAGGTATACGAACTGATCTGCCGAAGATTTCTGGCCATTTTCTACGGCCCTGCGGTTTATGACAAGTTATCGCTGCAGATCAAGGTAAACACGGAGGTTTTTGGTGCCAATGCCAAGACCTGCAGGGATAAGGGTTATCTGGAGGTAATGGAGTATTCCTTTTTCCGGAAAAAGAATGCAGGAGCAGGTAAGCAGGCAACGCAGCCGGAAGCGACAGCCCAAAAGGCGGAGACGTCGGAAAATGACGCGGACGAAAACGGGCAGGACGGCGTGGACAATGAACAATTGGCCAAGGCACTGGAGAGTCTTAAAAAAGGAGATACGCTGACCGTAAAGGAATACAGCATCCGAGACGGAGAGACCTCACCGCCCAAGCGTTATAACTCCGGCAGCATGATTCTGGCCATGGAAAATGCCGGCCAGTTCATCGAGGAAGAGGAGCTGCGGGAGCAGATCAAGGGAAGCGGCATCGGCACCAGTGCCACCAGAGCCGAGATCTTAAAAAAGCTGGTGGCCAACCGCTATCTGGCCCTGAATAAAAAGACACAGATCATTACCCCTACCCAGTTGGGAGAGATGATCTACGATACGGTGGCCTGTTCCCTGCGGCCCCTTTTAAATCCCAAGCTCACCGCCAGCTGGGAAATGGGACTTTCCCGGGTGGCGGAGGGAACGGTGACAGAAGAAGAGTATATGCAAAAGCTGAATGATTTCGTCACCAGACGCACCAACCATGTGAAGGAAACGGATTACCGCCGGCAGCTTATGAGCATGTACCGGCAGACTGCCCAGTACTATCCGCAGAAGGAGAAGGCTGCCGCTAAGAAGGCAGGCGCAGATAAGGTAAGTGCAGATAAGGCAAGCGCAGATAAGGTAAGTGCAAATAAGGCGGGACAGAAAGCCACCGGCACCGCCAGAGGCGGCAGAACGAAAAAGAAACAATTTACTTCCTTTGTGGGTGGAAAAACCGAAGGAAGAAGCCTATAGTAAAGGCAGAATAGTTTTCCGCAAACCGCCGCGACAAGCGGCAGAAAGAGAAAGAAATGGCTATTAAAGATTTTCAGATAGAGAATATGTACGACCTTAGCGAGACCATTGCAGCAGAGCTTTTTAAGGATGTGACCTATCCCTGGGAGGTGCTGCCGCTGATCGAGGAGTTTATCATAAAGCTGGGCAATTCCCTGCCCCGGGACCGATTCGAAAAGAGAGGGGAAAACGTATGGGTAGCCAAGTCTGCCAAGGTGTTTGACAGCGCTTATCTGGGCGGCCCCTGCATCATCGACGAAGAAGCAGAGGTAAGACAGTGTGCCTTTATCCGGGGCAAGGCTATCGTGGGTAAAGGTGCCGTGGTAGGCAACTCCACAGAGCTTAAGAACGTGGTCTTATTTAACAAGGTGCAGGTGCCCCATTATAACTATGTGGGAGATTCGGTTTTAGGATACAAGTCTCACATGGGGGCGGGCTCCATTACCAGCAATGTAAAGAGTGATAAGACCCTGGTGGTACTCCATGATCTGGCTGACGGCGAAAAGGTGGAGACCGGTCTTAAAAAGATGGGCGCTATGCTGGGAGACCATGTGGAAGTAGGCTGTAACAGCGTATTAAATCCCGGCACGGTGATCGGACGGGATACCAATGTCTATCCCCTTTCCAGTGTCAGAGGCATGATCCCTTCCCATCATATTTTCAAGGAACAGAAGACCATCGTGGTAAAGAGACAGGATTGATCATAAGAGGAGGCAGCAGCACATATGGCTGGAAAAGAGAACATCGCTTTCATGCAGCTTTTTTGGGACCTGATGAACCGGCGCACCGGCGAACTGGGAAAGGTGGATTTTATTCCCCAGAAGCCGGCCTATGACTACGAGTTGCCCATGGAGCAGCCTTTTCCCCGGAGCACACCGGAGGAGCAGGGCGTAGATTCCGGTTGGGTTGCTGATTTTGTAAAGGAAATGGGCGAAAATCCCCACGTGCACATGCATCAGATGATGATCCTGCGCCATGATCACGTGATCTTCGAGTGCGGTTTTGATCCCTATCCGGCAGGCATCTGGCATGTGACCTACTCCATGTGCAAAAGCTTCACCAATATGGCCATCGGCCTTCTGGTGGATGAGGGTAAGCTTTCCTTAGAGGATAAAGTGGTAGACCTGCTGGTCAATCGTTTCAGTGCCCTGCAGCTGTTAAATATCCTGTGGTTTAAGGATATCACGGTGCGGCATTTGCTGACCATGTCCACCGGTGTCTCCTTTAATGAGGTGGGGGCCATTTCCGGCAATGACTGGGTGAAGGGCTATTTTGATTCCTCCCTTAAATTTACCCCGGGGACCAAATTCGAATATAACAGCATGAATACCTTCATCCTTTCCGCCATCGTCTCCGAGATCACCGGCATGACTATGTTTGATTTCCTGAAGGAGAGGCTGTTTGCCCCCATGGGCATCAAGAAGGTGTTCTGGGAAAGCAGCCCCAAGGGGATCACCAAGGCAGGATGGGGCATGTTCATCACCCAGGAGGATGCCGCCAAACTGGGATCTTTGTATCTGCATAAGGGCATGTGGAACGGACAGCAGCTGATCTCCGGAGAATGGGTGGAGGCCTCCACCAGTTCTCAGATCCAGACTGACAAGCCGGGAAATCCGGAATACGGCTACCAGATCTGGATGGACTGCCGTCCCGGAAGCTTTTGCTACAACGGCATGCTGGGACAAAATGTCCATGTCTACCCCGATCTTGATATGATCGTCATCACCAATGCGGGCAATGAGGAAGTGTTCCAGACAGGCAATATGACCTCTATCCTTCGGAAATACTGTGCTCTTCCCTGGCAGCCTTCCACGGAGCCGCTGCCTGAGAATATCCCGGCCAGCCGCCGTCTTTCTCAGGTAAAGGCACAGATGGAATGCACCGCCCAGTTAGGCAGCAGGATTCAGAAGGGCGGTTGGGCACTGCGAAGTGATAAGCAGCCCCTTAAGAGAAGAAAAAGAGGCAGTGCCCTGACAGCAGATGCCTATGGCCGGTATGAATATGCCTCTGCCTCCCAGCGCAATACCTGGCAGGGAATGCTCCGGGGTCTGGACGGCAAGACCTTTGAAATGGATGAAAAGAGCATCGGCCTTTTCCCGCTGATCATGCAGGTGGTGCATAATAACTATACCCATGGCATTTCCAAAATGCGTTTCCGCATGCAGGATGGCATGTTTTATATCGATTTCCTGGAGGGTGCCCAGACCCATAGCTTGCCGGTGGGCTTTACCAAGGGCCGCCACTCCATCATCAATATGAACGGGGAAGAGTATTTCGTAGGTGTAAAGGGAAGGATCCATACCAACGAGGACGGTGTCCCTGTCATGAGTCTGCAGATCGCCTTCATTGAGGAAGCTACCGAGCGTCGGCTGAAGATCCTATTCTTAAACGACCACCAGCTGGAGCTGCACTGGGATGAAATACCCGGCAATATGATCATCGCCGATACCCTGGAGATGATCACCATGGGCAGCGGCAATACCGGCAGCATTGTCAACGGCATCATGTCCCAGATCTCTCCGGATCTGATCCGGCGCACCATGCAGAGTGCTATTCAGCCTGTGGTCCGGGCACAGTTAGTGCAGGAGATGCAGGAGGAAGAGTCTGTTAAAGAAGAGGACGCAGAGGGCACAGAAGATGCGGCGGATGCATCGGAATCATAAAAACAAGAATCGATCATTAATGCGGTGTACAGCCGTCGGCTAAGAGAGCAGATTTCTTCGACAGGATATGTTCCCTTGGCCGGCGGCTGTTTTATTGCACATATATATCAAATTGATATGGATAACATCAAAACAATTTATTTAACGAATCACATTGCCTATGATAGAATGAAAGCAGTGGAATGAAATGAGACCATTGCCGTTTCATTTATTTTATACTGGAGAATTCGCCTACGCGAAATTCTCCTCACGTAGCCGCAGACAAGCTGCGGCAGAAAGAGGGTAAATGACTGCAAATGATCGATATCATTTGCAGTCATTGTAAGGATGAGGGCAAGCCTCATCCTTACTGGATCGTATCGGAGAATTCGCCTACGCGAAATTCTCCTCACGTAGCCGCAGACAAGCTGCGGCAGAAAGAGGAAATATGGCAGAAAATACTTGTCTCGAGAAGCAGCCCCTTTCCCAGGAAATGCTGGAAAAGATGGATGCCTATTGGCGCGCTGCGAACTATCTGTCTGCAGGTCAGCTTTACCTGTTGGATAATCCGCTTTTAAGAGAGCCTCTGACCATGGATCAGATCAAGAAGAAGATCGTAGGTCACTGGGGAACCGTTCCCGGACAGAACTTCGTCTATGTGCATTGCAATCGTGCCATCAAGCGCTATGACCTTAACATGATCCTTCTTTCCGGTCCCGGACACGGCGGAAACTTCATGATCGCCAACACCTACCTGGAAGGCAGCTACAGTGAGATCTATCCCAACATCAGCCAGGATGTGGAAGGCATGAAGAAGCTGTTCAAGCAGTTCTCCTTCCCCTGCGGCGTGCCCAGCCACTGCGCACCGGAGACCCCCGGTTCCATCAACGAGGGCGGTGAGCTTGGTTACTCCATCGCTCATGGTTTTGGTGCTGTATTTGATAACCCCAGCCTGATCGCTACCGTTATCGTAGGTGACGGCGAGGCAGAGACAGGCCCTCTGGCTACCTCCTGGCAGTCCAATAAGTTCCTGAATCCCATTACAGACGGTGCCGTACTGCCTGTACTTAACTTAAACGGATATAAGATCAGCAATCCTACCATTTTCTCCCGTATTTCCCACGAAGAGCTGGAAAGCTACTTTGTAGGCTGCGGTTGGGAGCCTATCTTCGTAGAAGGCGAAGATCCCATGACCATGCACGAGAAGATGGCAAAGGCTATGGACTATGCCGTAGAGAAGATCCAGGCTATCCAGAAGAATGCCCGTGAGAACAACGATCCCGAGCGTCCGGTATGGCCTATGATCATCCTTCGTTCTCCTAAGGGCTGGACCGGTCCGAAGGAAGTAGACGGCCTGAAGATCGAGGGCTCCTTCCGTGCGCACCAGGTGCCGATCTCCATGGAGAATCCCAAGGAGCATCTGCCGCTGTTAAAGACCTGGTTAGAGAGCTATCATCCGGAAGAGCTGTTTGATGAGAACGGACGTCTGATCCCCGAACTGGCTGAACTGGCACCTAAGGGAAATGCCCGTCTGGGTGCAAACCCCAACGCCAACGGCGGTCTGCTCTTAAAGGAGCTTCGCCTGCCTGATTTCCGCACCTATGGCATCGAAGTAGATTCCGGTAAGACCAAGGCGCAGGATATGATCGAGCTGGGCGGCTATGTACGCGACATCTTCAAGCTCAACAAGGACAGCCGCAACTTCCGTATCTTCGGACCCGATGAGAGCATGTCCAACCGTCTGTATCGTGTATTCGAGGCAGAGAACAGAGATTGGAATGCCGAGATGATCGATACTGATGACTGCCTGGCAAGAGAAGGCCGCATCATGGACAGTATGCTCAGTGAGCATATGTGCGAAGGCTGGCTGGAAGGCTATCTGCTGACCGGACGTCACGGCTTTTTTGCAAGCTATGAGGCATTCATCCGCGTAGTAGATTCCATGGCTGCACAGCACGCTAAGTGGTTAAAGGTCTGCAACCAGCTGACCTGGAGACAGCCAATCGCTTCTCTGAACATCATCCTGACCTCCAACGTATGGCAGCAGGATCACAACGGATTTACGCACCAGGATCCCGGCTTCCTGGATCACATCGCCAACAAGAAGGCAGACGTGGTCCGCATGTATCTGCCGCCGGATACTAACTGCCTGTTATCCTGCTTCGATCACTGCATCCGCAGCAAGAACTATGTAAATGCTATCGTAGCATCCAAGCACCCCAGCTATCAGTGGCTGACCATGGAGCAGGCTGTTAAGCACTGCACCCAGGGCGTTGGCATCTGGGAGTGGGCAAGCAACGACGAAGGCCAGGAGCCGGATATCGTTATGGCATGCTGCGGTGATACACCTACTCTGGAGACCATGGCTGCTGTCACCATCCTGCGGGATGAGCTGCCGGAGCTGAAGATCCGCGTAGTCAACGTGGTTGACCTGTTCAAGTTAGAGTCCAACCACAAGCATCCTCACGGCCTCAGCGACAGAGAGTACGATGCTATCTTCACCAAGGATAAGCCCATCATCTTCGCATTCCACGGCTATCCGACCCTGATCCACGAACTGACCTATCGCCGTGACAATCAGAACATGTATGTACATGGCTACCAGGAAGAGGGTACCATCACCACACCTTTCGATATGCGTGTACAGAACGAGATCGACCGCTTCAATCTGGTAAAGGATGCCATCATGCACCTGCCTCAGCTGGGCAACCGCGGCTCCTACCTGATCCAGAAGATGAACGACAAGCTGGTTGAGCACAAGCAGTACATCGCAGAGTATGGCTTAGACATGGATGAGATCCGTGACTGGGAGTGGCATACACCTGAGAATAAGTAAGAGCTGCTAAGTAAGAATAGCTAACCAAGAACTGTTAAGTAATAGCTGCTTTTGTTATAGACAGCTGATGCTGTAATATAAACAGCAATCTTTGGAAAAAGCAGTATATAACTGCAGTCAAAAACAATGTAAACCCCCGGGAAACCTTCTAGATACGGTTTCCCGGGGGTTCTTTTTATAAGGAATGATAGTGTCTGTGTACCAAGTTTTTCATTCAAACCCTATCCGATCGGCGGGGGAGGATACGGAAGAAAATTGATAAGATGTAAATGAAGTATTTATATCATTTCTTTAGCTGCATTTCTTTGGCGACAGATCGGAGGGAAGCTATGAAGAAGCTGGAACTTATTAAAGCTGCATTCGGCACTGCCGGCAAGATGAAAAAGCTTGTTGCCGTAACGGGTATCATCACAGTCATGCTTATAATGGCTGCCTGCGGCGGCAAGGACAAAACACAGACGCTGACACAGGCACAGACAGAGGAGGACGCCAAGCCGATCAAGATCGGAGATCATTCCTTGCGCGTAAAGGACGTGTGCATCATGGAGAATTTTGACGGCACTGATGCACTTGTCATAACTTCGGATTACACTAATAACAGCAAGGAAAATGCTGCATTCCTATATAGTATAATAGAGATCGGCATACAAAACGGCGAAGAGCTGGAGCCTGCCGCAGTTATTACCGATCTGGATACTTATGTTACATCAATGGACTCTCAGATGGAGGAGATCGCACCCGGAGAGACGATAGAGATCCAGTCCGCATTTGTGATCACAGATCTCACAAGTCCTGTGGAGGTGGCCTTTGTGCTGGTAGATGACACTAATAAGAAGTATAGCATGACGGTAGATCCGTCCACATTAAATCGTGTCGCGTTTAACCGGGACAGCAAAACTGCCGCGTCTTCCGAAGATCCTCTGCTGGACTGGTGGAACGGTAACTGGTATGGCTACCGGATCGTAGCAGACTGCACAGGCATATACGAGGATATAGAGGGCGCCTATTGGGATATCTGCGGACAGATCGATCTTAAAGATGCAGGGGGCACTGTTACTCTATGGGAAGAGAATATGCACCGCGGAGAGCCCATGGCTATAGTTAATGTCAGTTTGAGCGCAAACGGCACCGGAGAACACGGAACCCTGTATTCCGAATCCG
This sequence comes from Bacteroidaceae bacterium, assembly GCA_963596015.1. GTDB lineage: Bacteria > Bacillota > Clostridia > Lachnospirales > Lachnospiraceae > CAG-791. The sequence continues at coordinate 438 of CAVBJS010000062.1, read as the reverse complement.
GCTGGTTCTGGGGGAGCACCATAGATCATGCAGACTGGATCGTTGATCCGGGACTTATAGATCTGGAAGAATCGATCCTTATCGAGGGACAGTACGAGGGCGAGGAAGGTGGATATAAATATGCCTGTCTCATGCGTCCGTGGGGACAGATCTGGGACGATGTGACAGAGGAGAATCTGCCGGACCATTACAGCGACTGGTATCTGCCGCTCCTGGGGGCAGGCAAAACCATGCCGGATGAATTTGTAGTAGATGCAGCGTCATCCACCGGGACGGAATCGTCCGCAGCCGCAATTTTTGATACAGCTTATCTGGGTTACGTGGGAGGCTTATTTGACGAGGGCTTTGATGAGGGGTTTCCCAAGTGGCTAAAGGAAAATAATGAGGCACTGCTCAATAAGTATCCATATATCGCCAAGATAGATAAAGAGCATATCA
>CAVBJS010000061.1:0-15475 GCA_963596015.1 Bacteroidaceae bacterium | reverse complement strand
TGAAATATTGAATTTTCAAGGTGCTACCCCCATTTTGGGTATGGGAAGTTTTAGTTTCTAACCTTTTTGCCTTTCGACCTTTTACCTTCTGATCTTTTTACTTTCCGGCTTTTTTCTTTCTAATCTTTTTACTTCCTGCCGCTGTATCCTAAATCACTTCCGGTGTCTTTACCACATAGGCGCCCAGAGCGCCCTCCTGTACGTCGATCTGGATGGTATCTCCCTGCTCCACTTCATCCGAAAGGATCAGTTTTGCAGACAATGTCTCCACGTACTTCTGGATATATCTCTTCAAAGGTCTTGCGCCGTAAGAAGGATCGTAGGCAGCGTCGGCCACGAACTGCTTAGCCTCCGGTGTCAGCTCGATATGGATCTCTCTGTCTGCCATCCGCTTATTCAGGTCGGTGATGATCAGATCGATAATACCGGTAATGTTACTCTTGGTCAGCGGGTTAAAGAGAATAGTCTCATCCAGTCTGTTTAAGAACTCCGGACGGAAGTGAGCGTGCAGCTGGTCCATGACTCTTTGTCTTGTAGCTGCAGAGATCTCTTCACCCTCCGGCTTCTCCGTACCGTCCTCTGTCCCTGCCAGGTCATCCAGGATATCCTGGGCACCGATGTTGGATGTCATGATCAGGATGGTGTTCTTAAAGTCCACGGTCCTGCCCTGAGAATCCGTTACACGGCCGTCATCCAGCACCTGTAAAAGTACGTTGAATACATCCGGGTGTGCCTTCTCGATCTCATCGAAAAGCACCACGCTGTAGGGTCTGCGACGCACAGCCTCTGTCAGCTGACCGCCTTCCTCGTATCCCACATATCCCGGAGGCGCTCCGATCAGACGGGATACAGAATACTTCTCCATATACTCACTCATATCGATACGGACCATATTCTTTTCATCGTCGAAGAGGGCTGCCGCCAGTGCCTTAGCCAGCTCTGTCTTACCTACGCCGGTAGGTCCCAGGAACAGGAAAGAACCGATAGGCTTGGTGGGATCCTTGATACCGGCCTTGCTGCGCATGATGGCCTCGGAGACCTTCACCACCGCCTCATCCTGACCGATGACACGCTTGTGCAGCTCATCTGCCAGATGCAGGGTCTTGCTGCGCTCACTCTCCGTCAGCTTGCTGATGGGAATGCCGGTCCATCTGGAAATGATCCTTGCGATCTCGTCCTCGGTAACACGTTCATGTACCAGGGACAGATCTTCGTCCTTGGCCTTACTTTCTGCTTCCTCCAGCTCCTTTTTCAGGGAAGGAAGTCTGCCATAGGTCAGCTCTGCCGCCTTGTTCAGGTCACCGCTTTGCTGGGCCTGTTGGATCTCTCCGTTGACAGCCTCGATCTGCTCACGCAGCTTGGAAAGCTTGTCCACGCTGGCTTTTTCATTTTCCCACTGTGCTTTTTTCACTGCGAAATCATCCTGCAGCTCCGCCAGTTCCTTCTGCAGATCACTCAGCCGCTCCTTGCTCAGGTTATCATCTTCCTTTTTAAGGGCAGCCTCCTCGATCTGCATCTGCAGGATCTTGCGCTGCTGCTCATCCAACTCTGTGGGCATGGAATCCAGCTCTGTCTTGATCAGAGCGCAGGCCTCATCCACCAGGTCGATGGCCTTATCCGGCAGGAAACGATCGGTAATATAACGGTCGGAAAGCACGGCGGCGCTGACCAGGGCATTGTCCATGATCTTGACGCCGTGGTACACCTCGTAGCGGTCCTTCAGACCTCTTAAGATGGAAATGGTATCTTCTACCGTAGGCTCCTCTACCATAACCGGCTGGAAACGACGCTCCAGGGCCGCATCCTTTTCGATATACTGGCGATATTCATTCAGGGTCGTGGCACCGATGCAGTGCAGCTCACCTCTGGCCAGCATAGGCTTTAACATGTTGCCGGCATCCAGAGCGCCGTCTGTCTTACCTGCGCCTACGATGGTATGCAGCTCATCGATGAAAAGAATGATCTCTCCGTCGCTGTTCTTTACATCCTCCAGCACAGCCTTCAGACGTTCCTCAAACTCACCTCTGTACTTGGCACCGGCTACCAGAGAGCCCATATTCAGGGAAAAGATCTTCTTATTCTTCAGGCCCTGGGGCACATCACCTCTAACGATCCGCTGCGCCAGTCCCTCTACCACAGCGGTTTTGCCTACGCCGGGTTCACCGATCAGTACAGGATTATTCTTGGATTTTCTGGAAAGGATACGGATCACATTGCGGATCTCCGCATCTCTGCCGATAACCGGATCTAACTTCTGCTCCCTGGCCTTTTCCACCAGCTCCTCGCCGTACTTAGCCAAGGTGTCATAGGTAGCCTCCGGATTGTCACTGGTGACTCTCTGATTGCCCCGGACACTCTGTAAAGCCTGCAGGAACTTTTCTCTGGTAATACCGTAGGTGGAAAACAGCTTCTTCATCTGGCTGTCCGCATGCTTTAACAGAGACAGGAACAGATGCTCCACGGACACATATTCATCACCTAAGTTCTTTGCCTCATCCTCGGCATCCAATAATACCTTATTAAGACCGCCGCTTACATAGACCTGGGCGGAAGAGCCCTGGACTTTGGTCAGGGAAGCCACTGCCTCCTGAGCCTGCTGCTGAAACTCCGTGGCATCAATGCCCATCTTTTCTATCAGCTTTAAGATCAGACTATCCTCAATAGTCAGCAGGCTATAGAGCAGGTGCGCCTGCTCAATCTGCTGGTTGCTGTAATCGTAAGCCAGCTTCTCGCACTGGTTCACCGCTTCCACAGATTTTTGTGTAAATTTCTGAATATTCATAAACTCGCCTCCTCTCTCGGAGCACCATTTCTTTTTCGGATGTGCTCTCGATCTTCCGACGCAGACAGTATACACACAACACTATGCAGTATATTCTGCCATTCTGCAGACATTATTTATACCACCTCTCGTCTGCTGGACATTTGGCTTATACATTTGGCTTACACATTTACCTTTCGCTTTTGTGCTTTTTCTGTCCGTATCTTTTCAGATAAGAACATTTTCTTTTTTGTTCTACTGAAACTATAACACGTACATCAAAAAAAGCAACACCTGAATTTTTAAATTTTTATAAAAAAAGTTGGCTACTGTTCCGACAACAACCGGGCGGCAGGGCGCATGATTTGATGTTTACCCATAAAACAAGTCCCCGGAGCGATTGGCTCCGAGGACTATGTGAATTAACAAAAAGGCATTTTTACGTTTTCTTTTTTGTGAGAGTTTCCTTAAATAGTCAAAGAAAGCCTCATAAATTGCTCTCCGCCCCTCTTATTTATATAGGGTATTCGCTAATGAAAAAACCGTGTACCAAAAACCGCCGTTTTCCGCCTGCAGGACCGCTGCAGGTGGACAGAGTGAGAAGGCCCGGTCTTGCATCGGTAAGATTTATGTCCTCCTCCGGTGTATATAAAGATCTGTTCTTTGCCCTCTGCACATAAGCATCGTAGCCTGCATCATCCGTAATGCCCTGATAGGCATCACTGTCTGCCTCCGTCTCATAATAGGAAAAGATCTCATACCTGCGGACTGTCTTATCTGTGTAGAAATAGAGATAGGGATCTTCTTTACACAGCTCTTCCTCCTGATAAAATCTTTTCAGGCTTCCGAACATACTGCCGTCCTTCATATTGTGGCCGAAAAGGAAGGTATTTGCATCCGAAAGATCCCTGCCGGTGGCTGTATCCATAAAAATGCAGCCGCTGCTGTTCTCTGTGCCGTAAAAGGTCTTCTTCAGATATTCGGTATCGCTCTTTCCCTGCACCACCGGATAGCAAAGCTCCAGGGACGGGATATAAAGAATCCCCACCAGATCCGGGTTGATCTGCTGCATTTTGGCAAAATCGATCTCCAGCCGGGGATATGCCTCTTCCATGCTTCCCGACCGGTTCCGGTTTTCTTCACTTGCCTCGCCGTCTTCTTTTCCTTCTATATTCACATAAGAAGTTTGCAGCCTGGCATACTCCTCCCGAGCCTGACGGTAGGCGCCAACCTCCTTAAAGACAAGGCTGCCGGCCGCCACCGCCGCCGCAAGCCCTGCCAGTATACAGCATATAAGAAATCCTGTAGACAAACGTCCTGCAGGCTTTTTCCCCATAGGCAGCTCCTTGCTGTTCCCCTGCAGCCAAGAGCTTATCCTCTGTCTGCAGGGGAACTTGATCCGATGGAAAACAGACATCAGTTCCGAAACATAGTACAGGCGAGCCGCAATATACTACAGTTACTGCACCATGATATTAGAATATCCCATCAGGCTTCTGTCTACGGCTCTGGCCGCTTCTAAGCCTTCCCGGATGGCCCACACCACCAGAGACTGGCCTCTGTGCATATCGCCGGCTACGAAAACCCGCTCTGCACTGGTCTGATACTGTCCTGCCTCGGTGTTTACATTGGTGCGGGCATTGAGAGCCACGCCAAAGCTGTCTGCCACATACTTCTCGGTGCCAAGGAATCCGGCTGCGATCAGCAGCAATTCACAGGGCAGCACCTGCTCACTGCCTTCTACCACAGAAGATACCAGTCTGCCGGTCTTAGCGTCCTTTTTCCAGGCCAGTTTCACAATGGTCACGCTCTTTAAGTTGCCGTTTTTGTCCTTGGTAAATTCCTTTACTGTGGACTCATAGATCCGGGGATCGTGACCAAAGACAGCGATAGCCTCCTCCTGGCCGTAATCGGTCTTGCAGATCCTGGGCCACTCCGGCCAGGAATTATCTGCAGCTCTCTCATCCGGTGCCTTGGGCATCATCTCGATCTGCACCACTGACTTGCAGCCGTGGCGGATAGCCGTACCCACACAGTCGTTGCCCGTATCACCGCCGCCGATGATCACCACATTCTTATCCTTGGCGCTGGTATAACCGTCATCCTGCAGACCGGAATCCAACAGGCTCTTGGTATTTCTGCCCAGGAAATCCACAGCAAAGTAAATGCCCTTTGCATCTCTTCCCGGTGCGTTGATATCCCTGGGATTCTTGGCACCGCAGGCAAGGATCACTCTGTCGTACTTTTTCAGCAGTTCCTCTGCCTTGATATCCTTTCCGATATCCGCATTGGTGATAAACTCCACGCCCTCTTCTTCCATGATCCGCATCTTGCGATCCACGATGGCCTTGTCCAGCTTCATGTTCGGGATACCGTACATCAAAAGGCCGCCGATCCTGTCCTCTCTCTCGTAGACCGTTACCTGATGGCCCCGCTTGTTGAGCTTATCTGCCGCTGCGAGACCTGCCGGGCCGCTTCCTACGATAGCCACCCGCTTGCCGGTTCTGGTCTTAGGGGGATTGGCCTTGGCATAACCATCCTGATAGGCTCTCTCGATGATGGCATATTCATTTTCCCTGGTGGTCACTGCCTCGCCGTGAAGGCTGCAGGTACAGGCCGCCTCACAAAGAGCCGGGCATACTCTGGATGTAAATTCCGGAAACACATTGGTCTTGGTCAGCCGCTCATAGGCCTGCTTCCAGTTCCCTGTATAGACCATGTCATTCCACTCCGGGATCAGGTTGTGCAGCGGGCAGCCGCTGGTCATGCCGTTTAAGGTCATGCCGGACTGGCAGAAGGGCACGCCGCAGTTCATGCAGCGTGCGCCCTGCCGGCGCTGTTCCTCTTCGGAGAGATGACGATGAAATTCATTAAAATTCTTGATTCTTTCCTTGGGGGCGATATCCGCAGATACCTCCCTCTGATATTCCATAAATCCTGTAGGCTTTCCCATAGTCGATTCCTTTCTTCCTGCTCTCCTTAGTCTAACTTGCCGCTCTTAACTGCATAGAAGGCCTCGATCTGTGCCTGCTCTGCGGAAAGCCCCTTCTCTTCCATCTCCACAATGGCAGAGAGCATCTTCTCATAGTCGTGCGGAATGATCTTCTTAAACTTAGGCAGATAATCCTTGAAGTTATCAAGGATTTCTTTTCCCTTTACAGAACCGGTGAGGGAAACATGCTCCTTGATGATCTCCTTCAGTTCCAGGACATCGTACTTGTTTGTCAGCTCATAAGAGGAAACCATTTCTTTGTTAAGACGCAGATACAGGTCGTTCTCCTCGTCCAGCACATAGGCGATACCGCCGCTCATGCCGGCTGCAAAGTTCTTGCCGGTGCGTCCTAAGATGACAGCACGTCCACCGGTCATGTACTCACAGCCATGGTCTCCCACGCCTTCTACTACAGCAATGGCACCGGAATTTCTGACGCAGAAACGCTCGCCGGCCACACCGTTGATGAAAGCTTTACCGCTGGTAGCACCGTACAATGCCACATTGCCTACGATGATATTTTCATCCTGCTTAAAGGATGCACTCTTAGGCGGATACAGGATCAGTTTGCCGCCGGAGAGGCCTTTTCCGAAATAGTCGTTGGAATCGCCTACCAGCTCCAGGGTCAGGCCGCTGGGGATAAAGGCGCCGAAGCTCTGTCCGCCTGCGCCGGTGCAATGGATCCGATAGGTATCCTCTGCCACATGCTCTCCCAGCTTTCTGGTGATCTCAGAGCCCAGAATGGTACCGAAAGCACGGTCCGTATTCTTAACCTCTACCTCCATGCTCATAGGCTTGCCCGCTGCAATGGACTTGCCCATCTGCCGCAGCAATACGCTCTCATCCAGCGTCTTCTCCAGCTGGAAGTCATACTTCTGCTTGGGATCGTAGATAACGGCTACATCCTTTCTGCCTGCATAAGGGTTATCCAGGATATTGCCTAAGCTGATCTGCTTCTGGGCAGGGGTCAGATCCTCTCTTACCTTTAACAGGTCGCTGCGTCCTACCAGCTCATCTACGGTGCGGACACCCAGTTTTGCCATATATTCCCGCAGTTCCTGGGCGATGAAACGCATGAAGTTGACTACATATTCCGGCTTGCCGGTGAAGTTCTTGCGAAGCTCCGGATTCTGGGTAGCCACGCCTACCGGGCAGGTATCCAGGTTGCAGACACGCATCATCACGCAGCCCATGGTCACCAGCGGTGCCGTAGCAAAGCCGAACTCCTCGGCGCCCAGCATAGCGGCGATAGCCACATCCCGGCCGCTCATCAGCTTACCGTCTGTCTCGATACGTACCTTATTGCGCAGGCCATTCATGATCAGAGTCTGGTGGGTCTCCGCCAGTCCAAGCTCCCAGGGAAGTCCTGCATTGTGGATGGAGTTGCGAGGTGCTGCACCAGTACCGCCGTCATAACCGGAGATCAGGATAACCTGTGCACCTGCCTTGGCAACGCCGGCCGCTACCGTACCTACGCCTGCCTCGGAAACCAGTTTTACAGAGATCCTTGCCTGGGTATTGGAGCTCTTTAAGTCATAGATCAGCTCTGCCAGGTCCTCGATGGAATAAATATCATGATGGGGCGGCGGAGAGATCAGTGCCACACCGGGTGTGGAATGTCTGGTCTTGGCGATCCAGGGATAAACCTTACCTGCCGGCAGATGGCCGCCTTCACCGGGCTTTGCGCCCTGGGCCATCTTGATCTGGATCTCCTCGGCGCTTACCAGATAGCGGCTGGTTACACCGAATCGACCGGATGCCACCTGCTTGATGGCGGAGCATCTGTTCTTTCCGTCCTTGCCTATGGTCAGACGCTCTTCCTCCTCACCGCCTTCACCGGTATTGGACTTACCATGGATCATGTTCATGGCAATAGCCAGGGTCTCATGGGCCTCCTTGGAAATAGAACCATAGCTCATAGCGCCGGTCTTAAAGCGGGTCACGATGGAATCCACGCTCTCTACTTCATCAATAGAAATGCCCTTAGCCGGGAAGTTGAATTCCATCAGGCCACGAAGATTACGAATGGAATCTTCCTTATTCACCAGCGCGGTATACTGCTTGAACAGATCATAGCTGCCGGTTCTGGTGGATGTCTGCAGCAGATGGATGGTAGCCGGGTTGTACATATGCTCCTCGGCACCGCTGCGCATCTTATGATCACCGATGCTGTTGAGATTTAAGTCTACGGACAGTCCCAACGGATCGAAAGCCTGGCTGTGACGATTCTCCAGCTCCCGCTCGATGTCCTTCAGGGTGATGCCGCCTACACGGCAGACTGTATTGGTAAAGTACTTGTCGATAACGCTCTTATCCAGACCGATAGCTTCGAAGATCTGGGATCCCTGGTAGGAACGGATGGTGGAAATACCCATTTTGGAAGCGATCTTTACGATGCCGTGCAGGATAGCATTGTTGTAATCATCCACAGCGGCATAGTAATCCTTGTCCAGCATGTGATCCTCGATGGCTTCCCGGATGGTCTCCTGGGCCAGGTAAGGATTGATGGCGCAGGCACCATAACCTAACAAGGTAGCGAAATGATGCACGGAACGAGGCTCTGCGGATTCCAGGATCAGCGCTACATTGGTGCGCTTCTTGGTATTGACCAGATGTTGGTTTAAGGCAGAAACCGCCAGCAGGGACGGGATCGCCACGTGATTCTCATCCACACCTCTGTCAGAGAGGATCATGATGTTGACACCGTCTCTGTAAGCTCTGTCCACTTCCACAAAGAGGTGATCGATGGCTTTCTCCAGGCTTGTGTGGGTATAGTAAGTGATCGGAATCACCTCTACCTTAAAGCCTTCCTTCTTCATGTTCTTAATCTTTAACAGATCCGTATTGGTCAGGATGGGGTTATGTACCTCCAGCACGTTGCAGTTCTTGGGATTTTCCTCTAAAAGATTGCCCTCGGAACCGATATAAACGGTAGTGGAAGTAACGATCTCCTCACGGATGGCATCGATAGGCGGATTGGTCACCTGGGCAAAAAGCTGCTTGAAATAATGGAACAGCGGATGGTAAGCAGGGCTTAATACCGGCAGCGGTGTGTCCACACCCATGGAAGCAATAGCCTCTGAACCGTTAACGGCCATAGGCAGAATGCCGTCCTTAAACTCCTCATAAGTATAGCCGAAGGCCTTCTGCAGGCGATGACATTCCTCGTGGGTAAAGGAAGGGATCCGGCAGTTAGGGATCTTAAGATCCTTTAACAGCACCAGGTTATTGTCAAGCCACTCGCCGTAGGGCTGGCGCTTCGCATATTTTTCCTTGATCTCATTGTCATCGATGATGCGGCCTGCTGCGGTATCCACCAGCAGCATCTTACCGGGACGAAGGCGATCCTTTAATACCACGGAGGATTCCTCCAGATCCAGCACACCTACCTCAGAGGAAAGGATCAGCTGACCTTCCTCCGTGATCACATAACGGGAAGGGCGAAGGCCATTGCGGTCCAGCACGGCGCCTACAATGTCACCATCGGTGAAAAGAATGGAGGCAGGGCCATCCCAGGGCTCCATCATGGTAGCGTAATACTGATAGAAATCCTTCTTGGTCTGACTCATGGCCTTATTATTGGACCAGGGCTCCGGAATGGTCACCATAACTGCCAGCGGCAGATCCATGCCGCTCATGGTCAGAAATTCCAGGGTATTGTCCAGCATAGCGGAGTCGGAACCATTGGTATTTACCACCGGCAGGATCTTAGGCAGCTGATCATGGAGCTGCTCGGAATCCGTATTTTCCTCTCGCGCCAGCATCTTATCGATGTTGCCCCGGATGGTATTGATCTCACCGTTGTGGACGATGAAACGATAGGGATGAGCCCTCTCCCAACTGGGGAAAGTATTGGTGGAGAAACGGGAGTGCACGATGGCAATGGCTGACTCATAGTCCTTGTCCTGCAGATCCAGGAAGAAGGTGCGCAGCTGATTTACCAGGAACATGCCCTTGTAGATAATGGTGCGGCTGGAGAGAGAGACCACGTAGGTGTTGTCGTTAGACTGCTCGAATACCCGGCGTGCCACATAGAGCATACGGTCAAAGGGCAGGCCCTTTTCTACCTTCTCCGGCTTTTTCACAAAGCCCTGCATGATACAGGGCATACATTCCTTGGCTTTATTGCCCAGTACGTCCGGTGCATTGGAGACCTCCCGCCATCCAAGGAAGGTAAGCCCCTCCTTCTCGCAGATGATCTCGAACATCTTCTTGGCCTGGTTGCGGGGCAACTCTTCCTGGGGGAAGAAGAACATGCCGACGCCGTACTCTCTCTCTCCTCCCAGATCGATACCCTGCTTCTTCATGACCTTGGTCAGGAACTTGTGGGGCACCTGGGTCATGATACCTACGCCGTCACCTGTCTTTCCCTCTGCGTCCTTGCCGGCGCGGTGGTCCAGATTTTCTACGATCTTCAGTGCGTTTTCCACGTTGCGATGGCTCTTGCGGCCGTGGATATCCACACAGGCACCGATGCCGCAGGCATCATGCTCAAATGAGGGATCATAAAGGGGCGGCTGCCCGAGGGATTTCTTTACATCAAACATAACGTTCTCCTTCTTTAATCCTGTTTCCGATAGCGTACCGGCTGCTCACCCCATACAGCAATGCTGCATATCTTCGGATAAATGACCGGCTGTTTTGCGATTCCGTGGCGATTTCTTTGCTACCTCTTTGCTGCTTCTTTGCTGCTTCTTTGGCAATCCTGCCTCCTCGCCGCCGAGGGCAAAACCATGAGAATACTAAAGCTCAAATACTGAAAAAAGCGCAAAAAGACCTTGCAGAATACGCCCCTTTGCGCTTTTCTTTCACACAAATATATACCTTGCCTACTTATTTGTAAAGAATAAATCTTTGGTGATTTGTCAGATTATTTGATTATTTGAAGTAGCTCAGTGTGTTTTCAGAATATTTAAAGAATAGTCCCATCAACGCAATCAAAAGAAACGTACCTCCCCAAAGGGGCGATGCCATCTGCATGGTTATGCCGGTATAGGAAAACAAAAGCACCACCAGATTTACCATACCGTGCAGCATCCAGGCGGTGCCAAAGGCGCCGCTTTCCGCGTAGACAAGCGCAAAGAGAATGCCCATGATAAAAGCATATAAAGCCTGGGCCGGATTTCCATGATAGACGCCGAAAACCAGTGCCGAAAAAAGAACTGCCTCTTTCAGGGGCACCATCCTGCGCAGCTCACCAAACAGGCTTCCCCGAAAGACTGCCTCCTCCGCAAAGGGAGAGACCACACCGTAAACCACTATGGAGAGAAGCAGGCTTCCCACCTGCCCCAGACCTCCCTGCCACAGGCCGCCCGCCGCTGTGCCTGTACTTTCATAGACCATGCTGCCTGTAACGGCTCCGCTCTCCCCCTGCAAGCTCCATAGTAATATGAAAATGTTGATACTGAGGGAGAGACAGATGCAGATCAACAACCAGCAGGCGACTGAGGCGGCGCTTGTTCCTTCTTTTACATTATGAATGTGTTTATTATCTTGCAGATTTCCTGCAGCATCCCAGCTTTCTGTACCATCTTTGCTTCCTGTGGAAACGCTGCTCTTTATGCCGCCCTGTTTTCCTGTAAATATCTGACAGCCTATGCCCTCCCAGCTTCTGATGCTTTTCCTGACCTGGGGTATTACAATGACCAATGCCAACAACATGGCCATGGCTATGGTCAAAGCCTGTCTGTCTGATGGTCTTATATTCTGTAGAAAAGTAAGACAACGCCCCCTTAGGCCGGTGCCGTAGTCATAAACCACACCATAGGTTCCAACCAGCTGCCACAGTTTTTCCATAGCTGTCTGCAGTATTTCTTCTATGAATACAAAAATAAGGGTGGGGCCAATGACGGATAACATTCTGTTTTTCATTTTTACCTCTATGAGCTGTAGCTTGCTGTGACTCCGCACGGAGAATATCACGTAGTTGAATTCTTCGATGTAATAAAACAAGGATGTGCTTGAAGCATCTTTGTAATTGTAATAACTACATATAATATCTGTCTTTTGCAGCCATTTTTAATATGACGCAGCCTACTGCGACAACGTGAAGAGAATTTAACCCTGATGAATTCTCCGACATAATCAAATAAGGATGCTGCCTATACTTGCAGCATCCCTGTCAGCACTTATTGCATTAGCATCTTTGTCACCATCTACTGCAGTAGCCTTGTCAACGCCTATTGCAACAGCATCTTTATCACTATCTCCTGCAGTAGCATCCTTATCACCACCTATTGCAGCAACATCTTTGCCAGTGCTTCATTATCCGCCGCCAGTGCATCCGCGCCGGCGCTTAAAAGCTCCTCGTCGCTTCCATATCCGAATTGTACACCGATACCATAGACGCCATTTTTCTTTGCGCCTTCCATGTCAAAGCGTCGATCTCCCACCATGGCTGTCCGATGATGAAAGCTCTCCCGCTCCCCAGGCTTCTCCTCATCCGCTGCATGTCCCTGTCTTTCTCTCTCTAATGCGAAGAGCTGCTCCAGGGCATCCGCCACGATCTGTTCCTTGTCGCTGGCTACGATCTTTCCGCCGGCCTCGCGGCTTATATCACTGCCTACGATCACGTCAAAATACTGCTTCATCTCGAAGCGCTCCAGCACCTGCATTACATGGATCTGAGGCTTACTGGACGCTACAGCCAACAGTAAGCCTGCTTCCTTGCATTTTTGCAGCATCTCGATGGTGCCGGGATAAGGAGAATTTTCCCAGATGCCTTCTTTCTCATAGAGGGCCCTGAAATCATCTACTGCGATCTTGATCTGCTTCTCCTCCATTCCATAAAAAGTATGAAAAGAGTACGTCAGGGGCGGTCCCATAAAGCGGTTTAAGTTTTCCTGATCGTTTTCCGTGATACCGCATAACGCCAGTGCGTGCTGTACACATCGCTTTACCCCGGGGCCGGAATCCGTCAAAGTTCCATCCATATCAAATAATACATTGCTAAATCGCTGCATGCCTTACCTCTTTCTTCATTCTGTTTTTGCTCCGATCTTACTATTTTAAAGCAGCACAAAAAAAAGTCAAATTTCACAGTCAGATGCGTTCTTCTCTTTTGCCAGTTGTTTAGTTCCCTCTTTATCCACAAATGTATATTGTCAAGCAAAAGCCTTCGAACGGGAGTGCGAACAAAAGTTTGCGACGTTTATGTATGTATGCTATACTAAGAATAATTAAGAAAGGTTGGCAGGCTGACAAATAACGGAATTGGAGAATGGAGAACCACATGGAAGAACTAGATAAAGAAGAAATTAAAATTATTATTGAGTGGTGTGAAGAAAAAGGACATAACGACCATGAAATATTGGATTTGATTCGAAGAATTGTGGGCGCACAGCCCGGAAAAGAAGAAATGCCTACTGAGTAGGCTTTTCTTCTTTTGTCGTCATTGTCTCCATGCGTTCCTTTACGGTCATCTGACCTATTGCCATTTGGTCACTACCTCTTGACAATTATTCTGTGACCAAATCATCCATTTTTGCTGCCAGCTGCACCGATACGGAATCTCCCATCTGAAGAGACTTCAGCAATTCCAATTTCTTTTGGAAATTTCCGGCAATCGCCGTCGCTTTTTCTCTGGATATATAATAATTTGTATAAAATTCTATAATTTCCTTACTGTTAAAAATATCAGAAAGATTTAAAACTGACCGATTTTTTACATACCCCAACATCTTATATTCTGCTGTTAAAAAGCTGTTTGTTTTAACGGTTGTCAATTCCTTATATGACTGAGCATACGCGGCATTACAGAACATACTGTTTCCTGAATCATAAATAGGCGCACAGCCGATAAATTTCAGTGTATCCGGATCTCGCAACAGGCCAAAATTACTGAAATGGCGATCCGTGTTGGTAACCAGATAATCCATCATAGTCTGTAATTCCATCTGGTTACGGATTTCCCTCTCCGATATTCCTAACTGCACACATCGATCAATGTAAAATTCATAATAAGACTGATCGTTTGTTTTTTTATAATCCGCAAGAATTTGATAACAGCTGAATAATTCTGCTTTTTCCGACGTAAAAAGAGGACATGTACTGTAAAATCCCTTATCACCATTTTTCTCTGTTTCAAATGGAGCCAGACTGTAGTGCACATATCGCTGAGGGTTTATTTTCTGCAGATCATAGAGCATGGTAACAAATTTCTCGTTGACGTTCTGTTGGCTATCTTGAAGGGCACTTCTCTTATATAGGATCCAACTCTTTTTTTCTTCCTCATATTTCCACTGCTTTTCTAACTGTCCCCCTAACGTGGAACCGGCATTATTAGAGTGCTTCTTATTGACTGGTCCTGCTTTTCGCTTGTTCATACGCCGGAAGCAGAAGCGCTTCTGTTCTTGTTTTTAATTCTGCTGCATATTCCTGCTGTCTGATCTCGGAAATAATTTCGTATCCCTGGTATTCATGAGGAATGCGTTCTATAAAGTCTATCATATCCGGCAGTTTTTCCTTAATTCTGGGAACAACTCTGCAGATGGCTGCCTGTATATCCGGATCATTTAATTTCAGCAGATCTGCAAAACGAAGATTATTCGCTCCATCTATGCTGTAAATCGTAACTTCGTTACACATATCAAAAGGATTTGACAGCCTATTCTTTAAGCGTTCATCTGAAACTTTCGGAGAAAAAGCAGCACCATTATCATATACCGGGGCAAGTTCATCTCTGCCATTTTCTCTGATAATCCCCCAGTTTTCATCATTTCTGTCATTGTTATTGATAAATCCATCAATGATGATGCAGTTCCATACTCGTTCTTTTAACCAATTTATCCCCTGCAGCGCCGGATTGTATGCTAAATGAAGTTTTAGGTCCATCAAATCAACAATGTGGGCCGAGCCTGTAGAATGCATGGAATGGATGCATTTTAATTGCTCTGACAGTTCCTTATTATGCGTATTTTTAAGGACTCTAAATTCCAACAGCTTACTATGCTCACCCAGAAAATCTTTGCAAGCCACAACGATCTTTCCATCACGAACCCCCAAAATAGTCTCATGGGTATCATAACCAAGTGTTTGATAAATATGACTTCCAATGTATTCTGACAAAGGCGTCAACATTTCACCTAATCCACCTGTAATATGCAAGTAGGAAACATCCTTGGGATATTTTACAAGCCATGGTTCTCCATCAATGATGATTCCCTCTTTATCGCCGGAATTACCACCGTAGGAACTATTTCTTTCACTGACAGGACAATCATCAAGATCATAGATCACTGTGCTCAAAGCTTCTTCATGCTCCACTGCAAGCGCACGGAAATAATATTTTCGCTGAAGTCGATTCCAGGTATCTTTTGTAATATATCCACAAGCATAAGCATTTTTGGCATTTATATCCAAGTCATCATAAATGTCAAAATACCTGATCGGATTATTCTTATCAGCTTCCTGTAACTGTGCAATAAAATTTTGCAGATTGGCAGGAAGCTCCTGTGTGATCATAACCGATTTATCTATATAGGATTCTGTATGATTAATCTCCATAATTACGCCCCATATTTTCACATCAATCGACCTTCAAAAAACTCTTTGCTTGGTCTAATTATAAAGGAAAAAAACAAAGTGAACCATTTGCCTGCTTGATGCTCCCACTGCCTTTGCCCTCATGACATCATACATCAGTTTTTCTTCTTTTGTAATGTTAATAACTAAAACTTCCCACACCAATAAGGTGTGTTGAACCTTGAAAATTCAATATTTCA
>CAVBJS010000060.1:0-15861 GCA_963596015.1 Bacteroidaceae bacterium | reverse complement strand
ACTCGCAAGCCCCATTTTCATCCTGTCCACTCAACCCCCAAATTCCCCCAGTTGATATATTCCCACACAGCAAAAATCCGAGCATCCGGGCAGTCCTTAAAGAACCGTCCGAACACTCGGAAATGCCTTGATTTCAAGCCTTTTCTCGTTATTTACTTCTGTACCTTAGACATCAATACTACCGTCTCCACATGGGTCGTATGCCCAAATTGATCCACCGGTGTCACTTTTTCCAATGTATATCCGCCTTTGGTCAATATAGCGGTGTCTCTGGCCAGGGTGGCGGGGTCGCAGCTGACGTAGACGATGCGCTTAGGCGATACAGAGAGAATCGTCTCCAGGCAAACGGGGTCACAGCCTTTACGGGGAGGGTCCACCACCACCACGTCAACCGGCGTATCCACACCCGCGGCCCGTCGTCTTTCACAATACGCCGGCAGGACTTCCTCTGCTTTACCGGTCTCGAACTGCACATTGGTGATGCCGTTGCGCTCTGCGTTGGCTTTGGCATCCTCGATGGCCTCCGGCACTACCTCCACGCCGTATACGCTGCCGGCATGTCTGGCCAGAAACAGGGAAATGGTGCCGATGCCGCAGTAAACGTCCCAGACCACTTCCTTGCCGGTAAGACCCGCATAGGACAGAGCCAGACTGTATAACTTCTCTGTCTGCTTCGGATTCACCTGATAGAAAGACAGAGGAGAGATCCGGAAAAACACTTCTTCTCCGGTCTGCAGGATGTGCAGCAAATCCTCAATACGGTCCTGTCCCCACAGTGTCCGCAGCTTTTTCCCCAGGATCACGTTGGTGCGCTCTTTGTTGGTATTCAGCGAAATACTGCAGATATCCGGCAGCTCTGTCAGCATCTGCACCAGTCGCTCCTCGTGAGGAAGTTTATCCACATTGGCGATGACGCAGACCATCACTTGTCCACTGTATACACCGGTCCTTATGAGGATATGTCGGATCATCCCTTTCCCGGTCTCTTCGTGGTAGCAGGTGACATGATTTTCCTTCATATAGGTCAGCACCGTCTGCAGAATCTGCTGATTTCCCTCTGCGCCGATGAGGCAGTCCGTCATTGGCACGATCACGTGAGTATGTCCTGCATAAAAACCGGCGATCAGTTCTCCATCCCTTTCTCCCACCGGCACCTGCGCCTTATTGCGATAGCGATAGGGATCCTCCATGCCTACGATAGGCTCCATAATGCTGTCTATATATTCTTCGGAAAATCCGCCGATGCGCACCAGATCATTGCGGACCTTTCTCTGCTTGAAAGCCAGCTGTCTTTCATAGGAAAGGGCCTGGATCTGACAGCCGCCGCATTGTCTGCTGATGGGACAGCGAGGCTCTGCCCGGTCCGGTGAGGGCTCTTCTATGGTCAGAAGCTTTGCAAAACCATAGTGCTTCTTAGTCTTCATGATCTTTACTTTTACCAGATCTCCGATCACGGCGTCTTTTACAAAAAGGGTATAGCCGTCTGCCCGGCCTATACCCTCTCCGTTTTCGCCGATATCCTCGATCCGCACCGTCAGGATCTCATTTTTCTGATGGCTGACGCCGATATCCGCTTTTTTTCCCATTTTAATCTCCATTTCTGAGCAGCTTTTGCTGCGAAGGGGCGACGAGAATCTCAGATTCTCGTCTGCCATCAGAGCTATCTGCGTTTTGCCCCTTAAATTTCTGTTCTGTGCAAATTGGAGCCCAGGATCTTCTGGTAACCGAGCCAGCCCGTTTCATTGCTGCCCTGCAGCAATTCCTTAAAGGTTTCCAGATGGGCATCTGTATTATCCGCAAAATTAAGAGCGGATGCTTCGATCAGTGCCGGCTTCTTGGGAGAGCCGAATTCCAGCTCACCGTGGTGCGCCAGGATGCAATGTCTGAGTTCGTTGGCCAGCATAGGCGGAAAATCCGGGATGTCGCGAAGCTTTTCGTCGATCATCTCCACACCCATCACGATATGACCGATGAACTGTCCGTCATCCGTATAATCATTCTGTGGGAACAGAGACAGCTCTTTCACCTTGCCGATGTCATGCAGAATGGCCGCCGGAATCAGCAGATCCCGCTTCAGAATGGGATAAAGCTTGCAATAGCAATGACAGAGATTGGTCACTCCCAACGTATGCTCCAACAGGCCGCCCACAAAACCGTGGTGAATGGATTTAGCTGCGGAGGACTGACGAAATGCCTTGATAAATTCCTCATCCTCTGCAAAGAAAGCCTTTAAAAGCTGCTGCATGCAGGGAGTCTTTACGGATTCAATATACCGCATCAGTTCTCCGTACATCTCATCGATATTTCTCTCTGAGACCGGCAGATAATCTGCGGGATCGTACTCTCCCTCCCGACATTTTCTGGCGCGCTTTACATTCAGCTGCAGATTTCCCTGAAAAGAGGTAAGGTCTCCCACCACATCCACATAGTCCAGTGTGTCAAACTCCTCGATACCCATGCTGCCCGGATCCCAGATCTTGGCATCCAGTGTGCCTGTCTTATCCTGCAGGGTCAGGCTGTCATAGGCCTTGCCGCCCTTGGTCACCAAAGACTGTTTCTTTCTGCAAAGATACACACCCTGTACCCGGTCACCCTCGCGAAGTGTCGCTATATATCTCATCTGTTCCTCCCATCCTGTTTTCGTGTACTGTTTTATTATCCCTTATGTTATTTTATCATTTCTGCTGCGCACGCATTACGCGCATCAAATAGCCATCTGTCTTAAAGTCAGATACTTATTTAGTTACTGTTCAGGCATCTCCGACAACACCCGCCTCTTGGCTGAGGCTGAGGTCCGGACAGTAGCTTTCTTTAATGCTGTAAAAGAATTATGCTGTATTATTTCAGCACCACGGATACGGTCATCTGGCTGTATCCGTCCGGGCCGTTTCTCTGGATATTTACCTGTACGGTCCTTCCTGCCGAATACTGATACAGAGCATTGATCAGATCACTGTAACTCAGGATCTCGTTGCCTGCGAATCGAGTGATCACGTCTCCGCTTTGGATCCCTGCATTCATGGCCGGGGAATCCATCTCCGTCCTGGTCACATAGGCGCCGATGGGCACACCCAACTCCTCGTTGATCTGGGCCGTTACATCCGTCCCGTGAATGCCCAGATATGCCTTGGCCTTTCCGTTGGATAGTTTCTGGATCAGGGATTTTAATTCCGTGATCCCCACTGCGCTCAGCAGGTTCGAAGTATCCGAACTGTTGTAGCGCATATCCGTAAATCCGATCACCTGACCGCTTAAATTGATCACCACGCCGGTGGCCTTACGGCTTCCGTAAATATCGGTGGTGATCAGCTTGTAATTGGCATCGGTGGTATCCAGAGTGGAGACAACGCCGGTGACTGTTCCGTAGCAAACGGATCCAAGACTGCCTGTAGGCGCGCCAATGGCAATGACGGGGCTTCCCGTCAGCTCGCTGCCGGCGGAGCTTCCCAGTGTCGCCACCTTGATATTGCTTTGCTCATCCTCCGTCAGCAGGCTTTTCTCCACAGACAGGACCGCTATGCCGGAGACGGTGTCCTGGGCCTTGATCTTCGCCGGCACCTGTGTTCCCCCGCTGAAGGTAACCTGGATCTCTTCCGCGTCTGTCAGTTCCTCTGCATTGGCTGCGATCAAAAACTGGGCACCGGTCTGTGCCACGATCACACCGGAGGTTTTGCCGGTACTCTGGTAGGGATCATTGAACCAGTCATAATCCGAAGTGACACCGGTAACCGTCACCATGGATTTACTGGCTTCCTTTGCCGCCTTTTTCAGTTCCGTGTAAACCGCCTGGTAGTCAGAAATCGTGTTTTCGTTCTGACTCAGTATCTTCTTTACCTGTCGCTCGATCTCATCCTGGGATACGGTAGCTGTGCTTGCCGTGTCCGCCATCTGGGAGTCGTCTGCGATCATATCCTCCGGATTCATCTCCTCCGCCTTGCTTTCCTCCGGAAAGGTGACTACGTTGGTCTCTTCCTTAGGGTAGAGCATATTGTTCAGGACCGGTTCCAGGATCAGAAAGGAAATGCAGGCGATCAGACCGAAAAGGGCTGCCATAATGCCGGTGATCACGGTCCTTCGCAGCAGTTTTTTCCGGTTGATGGGGCGCTGCTTGATCTTTTCCCGCATGAAGTCTGTGTTGACTGTATTAGCGGAAGACTCTTCCGGAATGGATTCACGGAGGGGTTGGTCCTGCGCTGTTTTGCCGTTGTTTTCTTTCAATGGATATCCTCCGGGAACATTTTTCAGGGGGCTTTTGTCTGCAAGCAGGCACGCCCGTCGCTTCTCTCTACTCCGAACCACGCGCATAGGTATGGAGCTGTGCTCCATACCTATCCGGGGCGTTCGCCCCATAGTCCGAAATGTGAAACCGGGCTTTTGTCTGCAAGCAGACACGCCCGTCGCTTCTCTCTACTCCGAACCACGCGCATAGGTATGGAGCTGTGCTCCATACCTATCCGGGGCGTTCGCCCCATAGTCCGAAATGTGAAACCGGGCTTTTGTCTGCAAGCAGACACGCCCGTCGCTTCTCTCTACTCCGAACCACGCGCATAGGTATGGAGCTGTGCTCCATACCTATCCGGGGCGTTCGCCCCATAGTCCGAAATGTGAAACCGGGCTTTTGTCTGCAAGCAGACACGCCCGGTTTCACATTTCGGACTGCGTGGTTCTCTGCTAACGCACATTTTACCCCACTTATTCCTATTTGGGAAGGGTGGTTTGGCTTGCAAACGGGGGGAATCAAGCTTATAATCTCACTGTTACTTTAAATTAGGAAACTGAGAGGATGCTTATGTTTAACTTTCACAATAAAAAGAGCACACGTTGGATTGCTTCTGCGATCATTGTTATTCTGGTGATCGCTATGATCGTTCCTACGATCTTATCTGTTTTATATTGATCATTTGTATCTGTTCAGCACCTGCCATATTGCAATTTGAATTGACTGCTTGCAGGCAGCATATACGATCAGGGTTTAGGTTTTTGTTTCGGGATGCACGGGTATTTGTTTCTGAAAAGAGCAACTATCTTTGACCGCAAACAGAAATCGGGACTTTTCGCTGTCTCTTCGCAGCCAAGCTGCCCAGAAATGAGGATTACCATGACGAATACAAGAAACAGAAACAAGAAAAGAAAAAAGGCCAAGCGCAGATCGTCGATCCAGCTTCCGCTGACGCTGGCGCTGATCGTTGCAGTGCTGATCATTCTCTGCTTTGGGGTGCTTCCCCGTATTTTCGGGCGTTCCGACACCGACAATACCGTAGCCGTGTTGACAGATACTTCCGCCGACACCACAAGCACCGCAGATGACGCAGATGACGCTTTGGATGCAGACAGCAATAATGCGCTGACCACTGATGATGCAGAGACAGCCGCTGCTGCCACCGACAGTACGGACAGCCTTGGAACCGTTCTTTCCAAGGAAGAGGCCGCTGCCGTTACACTAAACTACCCTGATCGGGTGATCCGCCAGGGTATCACCATCGACGGCGTAGATGTCTCCGGCTTGACCGAGTCCGAGGCCATGACACAGATACAGGCCGACGTAGAGGAAAAGAAGGCCGCTGTCATTACTCTGTCCGGTAAAGAAGATGATCAAAAGGTAGAAGTCACCGCCGGTGATCTGGGACTTTACTGGAGTAATCCGGGTATCATCGATGAGATCGGTGACTACGGAAAGGCCTCCAATATCATCACCCGCTACAAGCAGAACAAGGATCTGGAACAGCACGGCATGAATTTTTCCATTCAGCTCGCTGTGGACAAGGATACTATCAATGAAGTGATCACCAGCCAGTGTGCTTCCTTTAATGAAGAAGCAAAGGATGCCACCCTTTCCAGGGACGGTTCCTCCTTTACCATTGTTCCCGGTCAGACCGGCTACGTGGTAGATACGGCTGCTTCCGTTGATGCGATCTATTCTCAGTTAGGCTCCGGCTGGAATGGGGAGAACCTGACCATCGCCCTGACCATCGATGTGGATGAACCCAAGGGAACAGAGGAAGAGCTCAGCAAGGTCAAGGATCTGCTGGGTACCTTTACCACCAGTTATTCCTCCTCCGGTACTTCCCGCTGCGGCAATATCGCCAACGGTACCAAGCTGATCAACGGACATACCCTTTATCCCGGTGATGAATTTTCCGTGCTGAATGCCCTGACTCCCTTTACCGAGGAAAACGGCTACTATCTGGCCGGCTCCTATCTGGGCGGACAGGTAGTGGACAGCTTTGGCGGCGGTATCTGCCAGGTATCCACCACCCTTTACAACGCACTGATCCGGGCAGAGATCCAGATCACCGAGCGCTATAATCACTCCATGATCGTAGGCTATGTAGATCCCTCCATGGACGCTGCCATTGCAGAATCCTCCGGCATGGATCTGAAATTTAAGAACAACACGGAAAACCCTATTTACATTGAGGGATATACTTCCGGCAAGACCGTTACCTTTAATGTTTACGGCGTAGAGACCAGAGATTCCAGCCGCAAGGTTACCTTCGAGAGCGAGGTGCTCTCCAAGACAGAGCCCACCGGCCAGAAGGTTTATACCGATGCTTCCCAGCCTGTAGGCTATATCAAGTCCCAGTCCGCCCACATCGGCTACAAGGCCCAGCTCTGGAAGATCGTTACAGAGAACGGCAAGCAGGTCAGCAAGGAAGTCTTTAACACCAGTACTTACAACGCAGAACCCGCCAGCATCACCGTGGGCACTGCCGGTACGGTTTCCGCCGAACTCAGCGCCGCCATTGCAGCTAACGACGTAGATGCGGTTAAAGCAGCTCTCAACGGAACACCCGCATCATCCAGCAACGACGCTCTGACTTCCGCAGCCCAGACCGCTGCTAACGAGGCCTTTGCCGCAGCGCTGGCATCCGGTGCCGACCAGGCTACCGCCACTGCAGCTGCCCAGGCCGCTGCCAACCAGATCGTAGCTTCCCAGGGTGGCGGTACTTCCACCACGACCACCGATGCATCCGCTGCTCCTGCCACCGACACCACGGCCACAGACAGTGCAGCTGCACAGGCAGATACTTCTGCAGATACAGCAGCTGCTGCTTCAGCAGATGCCGCTGCTGACGCCGGCGCGGCGCAATAATAAATTGATGTAAGATGCCTGGCCGTATACGTGTTTGCGTATTCCGATCAGGCACGCCTATGAATAATATGCCCACACTTTATAAGTATGCATTTCGTTGTTTATAAAGTGTGGGTATTTAAAAATCACTGTGTTCGCGGTAAGATACTATAAGCAATTCTTTTAAGATATGAGATAAGAGATAAACCGTCGAAACTATAACATGAAAAACGAAGGGGAGACGACATGGAGCTTCGAAGAGGCAAAGCAGGGGAAAACGTCCTGCAGCGTTCTGTCTTCAAGAGAATAGAAGCCGTGAATCAAAATGCGCAAAAAAAGGACGCAGTCACAGGAAAGGACTGCGCCCTTTTTGCATGCCCTCCCCTGTCCCGGGAGCGCACGACGTCTTCTGAGAACAGCCTTTCTGTCACCCCGGTAACCCTTCGCATGGATCCCATTACCCTGCAGACTGCCAATGCCGGTAAGCTGGCGGTTATGGCGGCTGTCAATGATCTGGCCGCCGCGGGCTGCCGGCCGCATACCATGGAGACCGTCATCCTGCTTCCTCCCGGCGCCCAGGAACAGACTCTGCGGGATCTGGTGGACCAGATCGCCGCCGCCTGTCTTTCCCAGGGCTGCCGGCTTACCGGCGGTCATACAGAAGTTACCGCTGCCGTCACCAGACCTGTGGTCATTGCCTCTATCACCGGCTATCCTGCCTATTTTTCCACCGGCGAAGGCAGGAAGCGCGACCTGACCGGGTGTGACATTCTCTGCACCAAATGGATCGGTCTGGAAGGCACTTACCTGCTGGCCACAGAAAAAAGAGAAATCCTGGAGACGCATTTTCCCGTAGCGCTTCTGGAGGAAGCCGCGGCCTGCGGCTCTCACCTGTCCGTTCTGCCAGAGGCCGCAGCCGCCGGTAAGTCCGGTGTTCACCTGATGTGCAACCTCTCCGAAGGCGGCCTTTTTGCCGCCCTGTGGAAGCTAGCTGAGCAGGCGGGGACCGGACTGCAGATCGACCTGCCATCCGTACCGATCCGACAGGTAACTATTGAACTGGCAAATTACTATGACATTAACCCTTATCAGATGGAATCGGCGGGCAGTCTTTTACTTGCTGCCGACGATGGCCCTGCCCTGGTGCAGGAGCTGGCCGGCGCCGGCATTCCCGTCGCTGTTATCGGCCGCTTTACAAAGGGACGGGACAGACTTCTCTTAAACGGCGATGAGGTCCGCTATCTGGACCTGCCCCAGCCGGATGCCCTGCTTCCCATTCTGGGCTAGCGACAGACAGACGCAGGCATACAGGGTTATGATTTAGCATTGTATCGGGAATATCCCGGAAAGGACGCATTATGACAGATACTATGGATGAAAGAATTCTCTCTATTATCGAAAAGAACAGCCGCATTGACATGAAGGACCTCTCTATCCTGCTGGGTATGGAGGAAGTCGACGTGCTCAACGCACTGCAGCGCATGGAGGAAAGCGGCGTGATCTGCGGCTATCACACCATGATCGACTGGGACAAGACCGACGTGGAAAAAGTGACCGCCCTCATTGAAGTCCGGGTCACCCCTCAGCGGGGACAGGGTTTTGACAAGGTGGCAGAGCGCATTTACAAGTATCCGGAAGTTAATTCCGTATATCTGATCTCCGGCGGCTACGACCTGATGGTCACCTTGGAAGGCAAGACCTTAAAGCAGGTATCCAGCTTTGTCACCGACAAGCTCTCCACGCTGGATACGGTCATCAGCACCGCTACCCACTTTATCCTGAAAAAATACAAGGACCACGGCACCATCATGGAGAAGCAGAACGAGGACCAGCGTGAACTTGTGACACCGTAATACCCAGCTGTTTCCGTCCATCTGTCTCAGAAAGGAAACCATTTGTCATGAGCAATGAAAAAATGCAGACCAACGCATCCACAGATACTGTTGCAAAACAGGAAACACCCAGCCCCATCGCACGCAAGACCGCATCCTTAAAGCCCTCCGGCATCCGCAAATTTTTTGACATCGTCAGCGAGATGACAGACGCCATCTCCCTCGGCGTAGGCGAACCGGACTTTGACACCCCCTGGCACATCCGGGATGAGGGTATTTATTCCCTGGAAAAGGGTCGCACCTTTTATACCTCCAATGCCGGCCTGAAGGAATTAAAGCAGGAGATCTGCAGTTACATGAAGCGCACCCAGGATATCGATTACCATTACAACGACGAGGTTCTGGTGACCGTAGGCGGTTCCGAGGCTATTGATCTGATGTTCCGCGCCCTGGTCAACCCTGGGGATGAGGTACTGATCCCCCAGCCCAGCTATGTATCCTACGAACCCTGCGCTATCCTGGCGGATGCCACCCCTGTGATCATCAATCTGAAAGAGGAAAACCTCTTCCGTCTGACAGCACAGGAGCTGGAGGAGGCCATTACCCCCCGCAGCAAGATCCTGGTGCTGCCCTTCCCCAACAACCCTACCGGTGCCATTATGGAAAAAGAAGATCTGGAGGCCATCGCCGAGGTAATCCTGCGCCATGATCTCTATGTATTGTCCGATGAGATTTACGGGGAGCTGACCTATACAGACAAGCACATTTCCATTGCCTCTCTTCCCGGCATGAAAGAGCGCACCGTTCTGGTCAACGGCTTTTCCAAAGCCTATGCCATGACCGGCTGGCGTCTGGGCTATGCCTGCGGTCCCGCAGAGATCATCAGCCAGATGGTAAAGATCCATCAGTATGCCATCATGTGCGCCCCTACCACCAGCCAGTATGCCGCTGTGGAGGCCCTTAAAAACGGCGATGAGGATGTGCAGATGATGCGTCAGTCCTACAATGAGCGCCGCCGTTTCGTAGTTCACTCTCTCCATGAGATGGGTCTTCCCTGTTTCGAGCCTCTGGGAGCCTTTTATGTCTTCCCCTGCATCAAGGAATTCGGCTTATCCAGTGAAGAATTTGCCGAGCGTCTTCTGCGGGAGGAAAAAGTGGCCATCGTTCCCGGCACCGCCTTCGGTGACTGCGGCGAGGGCTATCTGCGTATTTCCTATGCGTACTCCATCGAGAATCTGCGCATCGCCTTAGGGCGCCTGGCAGACTTTGTAAACAAGCTGCGCAAGGATTAACACAGAAACAAGCGTCGAAAATTCTTATTGCTTTTCGCACAGCTATTTTTACCTGCGGAATGGAGATTATCTTATTATGCATATTGTTCTTCACGAGCCGGAGATTCCCAGCAACACCGGCAATATCGGCCGCACCTGCGTCGCTACCGGCACTTCCCTGCACCTTATTGAGCCCCTTGGATTTCTCCTGAATGAGAAGGCCGTCAAGCGGGCCGGCATGGATTACTGGCAGCACCTGGATCTGCACCGCTATATCAATTATAAGGACTTTCAGGAAAAGAATCCCGGTGCCGTAGTCTGGTACGCCACCACCAAGGCCCATCAATGCTATACGGATGTATCCTTCGGCCCGGATGACTACATCATGTTCGGCAAGGAAAGCGCCGGCATTCCGGAAGAGATTCTGGTAGAAAACGAGGAGCACTGTATCCGCATCCCCATGAATGCCCAGATCCGCTCCCTGAACCTGTCCAATTCCGTGGCCATCGTCCTCTATGAGGCACTGCGCCAGAACCGGTTCTCCACCATGGAAAAGACGGGAGAGCTTCACCGCCTTCACTGGAAGGATGAGAAGTAGATCATAAGCAAAACGGCGCAAAGTGCAAGGTGCGAGACATCTGCCGCGTTCCGGTGCATGGCCGGGCAACATCAGTCCTCCAACGCATCGTTTATATCCGACCGCTGCAGGGAGAAGATAAACTCACTGCCCACCCCCTCGGTGCTGATGAGGTTGATATTTTCGCCGTGGGCCCTGACGATCTCCCGCACGATAGACAGGCCCAGGCCCGTCCCTTTCTTGTCCTTTCCTCTGGACAGATCCGTCTTATAAAAACGATCCCAGATCAGCTTCTGGTCATCCTTAGGGATACCGATGCCGCTGTCTTTTACAGAAACAAAGACTTTGCTGTGGCGCTCTGTGGTCTCGATCCTGATCACAGAATCGTGGTGACTGAATTTGATGGCGTTGTCCACCAGGTTGTACAGCACCTGCTGGATCTTGCCGCTGTCAGCATTGACATACAGCTCTTCTCCGGAAAGGATCAGTTCGATGGAGATGCGCTTGGAACGACAGGTCTGTTCGAAGGAAGCAGCCACCGACCGCACCGTCCTGTTAATATCAAAGTCCGTCTTATCTAAAAGCATTCCCGGGGTATTCAGATTGTTCAGAGTCAACAGGCCGTTGGTCAGCTTGATCAGCCTGTCCGTCTCATTTTGCAGGATCAGCAGGTACTTGCCGTGCATCTCCGGCGGGATGGTGCCGTCCAGCATAGCTTCCAGAAAACCTCTGATGGAGGTAAGGGGAGAGCGGAAATCGTGGGAGACGTTGGCGATGAACTTTTTCTGATCATCCTCCGATCTGGCGATCTCACTGGCCATGTAATTCAGGGAAGCCGCCAGATAGCCCATTTCGTCCTCACTCTCCACACTGAACTGGTAATGCATGTTGCCTGCAGCATACTGCTCTGTGGCCGCCGTGATCTTCCGCAGCGGGATATACACGATCTCCGTAAAGAAGATCAGAATGATCATAGAAAGCAAGAACAGCACCAGCAGCATCAGGTAAGAAATGTTCAGAAGACTGTTGGCGGTCTCCGCGATCTCCTCCATGGACATGTGGATGATCACATAACCCCTGGTCTTGTAATTACTGGTGATGGGCGCGAAAACACTGAGCTTTTCTTCCTGAAAATATCCGAAGAAATCACCCTCTGTATAGAATTTTCCTCCCGTTACCGTGGGATCAAAATTCTCTACGTAAACGGCCTCCCCCGTTCCGGCGCCTTCCTGGGCGGTATTGACCACCATGCGCCCGGAAGGGTTGATGATCCAGATATCCGCATTCAGATACGCCGACAGGGCCGAGAGCTGCTTGCTCACGGAATCTAAAGAGACCTCCGAATTATACAGATCCGCCGCATAGGTATTGGCGATCACCGTGGCTTCCGCATAAAGATCGGAAGCCTCCTCCCGCTTGCAGTGCTCCTGCAGCATGCTGGAGACAAAGGTACTGACGATGATAAAGCCGAACAGCCCAAAGAGCAAATAGGCCAGTATGAATTTAAGATACAGTGTTTTTTTCATGATTTTTGCCGTCCCCGGCTGTATGCCCTCTCATCTCTATGCCACGTCCTTCCGTGACCGCCTGCGCTTTTTCTCTTATGGCCTTATCCGGATCAGGGGGTCACCTTAAATTTATAGCCGATGCCCCAGATCGTGGCGATCTCCCAGTTGGCGTGGTCATTGATCTTTTCCCGGATCCGTTTGATGTGCACATCCACGGTGCGGGTATCACCAATGTATTCATAGCCCCAGATCTGATCCAGCAGCTGCTCTCTGGTAAACACATGGTTGGGAGATGCCGCCAGAAAATACAAAAGCTCCAGTTCCTTCGGGGGCATATCTACTGCCTTTCCCATATAGATCACGGAGTAGTTGGTCAGATTAATGGTCAGATCCTGGTATTCCACGATCTTTTCCGCCGGGGCGCTTTCCCCGGTGCCTGCGGGCCGGTAACGGCGCAGCACTGCCTTTACTCTCGCCACCAGTTCCTTGGAATCAAAGGGCTTTTCCATGTAATCGTCGGCCCCCAGCTCCAATCCCAGCACCTTATCAAAGATCTCTCCTTTGGCGGAAAGCATGATAATGGGCACCTGGGATTTCTGCCGCACCTCTCTGCACACCTGATAACCGTCCATACCGGGCAGCATCAGATCCAAAAGGATCAGATTGGGCTGATAGGACTTTACCGCCTCTAAGGCAGATTCCCCATCCCCCACGATCAATGTGTCATAGCATTCTTTCGTCATATAGAGACTGATCAGCTCCGCGATATTATTATCATCGTCTACGATCAGTATTTTCTGCTTTGCTGCTGTCATAGCTTTGCCGCTCCTTTCTGTGGCTTTTTCTGCCCTCTGCGCTGTTCACTCCGACCTTATTGCTTTTTGTTATTTATTCGCTGAGGGTCACGATGGTAACACCTGCATCGCCTTCGCCGAAGTCTCCTGCGCGGTAGGATTTGATCCACTTCTGCCTGCGCAGATATTCCTGCACCGCCTTGCGCAGGGCGCCGGTTCCCTTGCCGTGCACCACCCGCACACTGGTCAGATGGGACATGCGGGCATCGTCCAGGTATTTATCCAGCTCGTTGATGGCCTCGTCTGTGGTCTTTCCCAGCAGATTGATCTCCGGGGAAATGGATCTGGCTCTTCCGAAATCCATCTGTCCGCTGCTCTTTCCGGATGCACCCTGGAAGGAGCTTCGCAGGCTGCTGCGGTTATTTTTCCTGCTGCTTCCCGCCGGCAGTGCATTGCCCATGGCATCCTCTTCAATGATCACCAGATCATCTATGGAAGCCTGGGAGCGCATGATGCCGCACTGCACGAAAAGCTTGCCGCTTCGGTCCGGTTTGGAGCTGACGGTACCGGTCAATCCCATGGAGAGGATCTTTACCTTTGTACCGGGGATCAGGTCCTGGGGATTGATCTTCTTTTTCGCGGTCTGCTTTACTGCCTTAGGCGCTAAGGATTCGCTTCGCCTGGAGATATGCTCCCGCAGCTTGGTCCTGGTCTTTTCCATGGACACATTGTCGCCGCCGGCTTTTCCCGCTTTTCTTAAGTCGGAAATAGCCTGATCCGCCTCGTCCTTGGCCTCCTGCAAAATATCTCTGGCCTGCTCATTGGCCTCTGCCAGGATCTTATCCTTCTTTGCCTCCAGCTGGTTTTCCCGGTCTTTCAGCATCTTCTGCTGCTGTTCCACCTGCTTACGCAGCTGCTGCACTTCTTCTCTCTCCCGCTGGGCTGTGCGGCGCTGGATCTCCAGATCTGCCAGCAGATCCTCGAAATTCTGGGTTTCCTGGCTGAGCTGCTCTTTTGCCGTCTCGATGATGTAATTGGGAAGTCCAAGCTTCTGGGAAATGGCGAAGGCATTACTCTTACCCGGAATGCCCACCAGCAGCTTATAGGTAGGCTGCAGCGTCTCTACATTAAATTCACAGCTGGCGTTCTCCACTCCCTCTGTCCGCATGGCGTAGACCTTCAGCTCGCTGTAGTGGGTCGTGGCCAGGGTGCGGATCTTTCTGGTATGGAAGAAATTAAGGATGGAAATGGCCAGGGCTGCACCCTCTGTGGGATCCGTACCTGCCCCCAGCTCATCGAACAGGCAAAGGCAGTCTCTGTCTGCCCGCCGCAGGATATCCACGGTAGCCGTCATATGGGCGGAAAAAGTGGACAGGTTCTGCTCAATGCTCTGCTCATCACCGATATCCGCATAGACTTCCCGGAAGACTGACAGCTCGCTCCGATCTCCTGCAGGGATATGCAATCCCGCCATGCCCATGAGTTCGAACAGGCCCACTGTCTTCAGGGTGACAGTCTTACCGCCGGTATTGGGGCCGGTGATCACCACCATGTCATAGTCTTTTCCCATCTCAATATCGATGGGCACCACTTTCTTTTTATCAATCAGGGGATGTCTGCCCTGCCGGATGGATATAAAATGATCCGTATTAAAAATGGGACGGACCGCATTCTGCTCCATGGCAAGAGAAGCCCTGGCAAAAATAAAGTCCAGCTGGGTCATGTTCCGGGCATTGTCCCGCAGCTCCGTCAGGTGGGTTCCCGCTGTGGCAGACAGCTCTGCCAACACCTTCTCGATCTCCTTCTGTTCCTCGATAAACAGCTCCCGCAGGGCATTATTCAGCTCCACCACCGCTGCCGGTTCGATAAAGAGGGTAGAACCGGTCTGGGACTGATCGTGCACCAGTCCGGGCACCTGGGCCTTGTACTCTGCCTTCACCGGCAGACAGTACCGGTTATCCCGCATGGTGATCACATTATCCTGCAGATAGGTGGAACTGCTGCCGTTCACCATTTTGGTCAGTTGGGCATGGATCTTTTCATTCGCCTGCAAAATACTGCGGCGCACTTTTTTCAGCGCAGGGCTGGCATCGTCTGCCACATCTTCCTCGGAGAGAATGCAACGGCGGATCTCGGAGGAAAGCTGGGTCAGCGGCGCCAGGCAGTCAAAGAGATCGAAGAGAGAATCCTCTTTCTGGTCTGCGTCTTCTACGCCGGTTTTATCATTTCGGCCGTAAGCCCGGACTCTGGCCACGTTTTCCAGAAAAGAGGAAATGTGCAAGAGCTCCGAGGGGGTCAGGGAAGAGCCGATGGCCAGGGCCTTAAAGGCACTGCCAAAGTCCCGGTTGCTGCCAAAGGAGATGCTGCCCTTTCGGAACAAAAAGCCCAGGGCATCCTCTGTCTGCTGTTGCATCCGTTCGATCTCCGGCAGGCTGGAAAGGGGCATCAGTTCCTTGCAAAGGGCCTTTCCCGGTGCGGAGGTGGCGTGGTCTGTCAGTTGCTGTATGATTTTCTGATATTCTACAATCCTTAATACTTTCTCGTTCATTTTTACCTCTTTGATGAAGGCGCATTTTCCGACATGATACTGTTTGCCTTCTTAAATCGTTATTTAGTATAGCATAGTGTGCCATCTCTGCATCAGCTTCTGAAAAATAATGGCCGCCCGGTCATGTACCGGAGCACGGCAGATGTCTCGCACCATGCACTTTGCACCGTTTTGCTATGGTTTGCCTCTCGCCTGCGGATGGCGCGGCCCGAACTCGCATCCCCGCCTGATGCGGGGATGCTCAGACATTACGGGCCTA
>CAVBJS010000059.1:0-16621 GCA_963596015.1 Bacteroidaceae bacterium | reverse complement strand
GATGCAGATCATGCAAAACTGGCGCGCAGTGCAAAGGATGCGAGCCATTCTGCCGTGCCCCGGTGCATTATGTTTTGTGTTTTGCGTTCTGCTATCGATCAGAGCCGCCATAAACTGTAAAAAAACGTTATGTTT
This sequence comes from Bacteroidaceae bacterium, assembly GCA_963596015.1. Classification (GTDB taxonomy): domain Bacteria; phylum Bacillota; class Clostridia; order Lachnospirales; family Lachnospiraceae; genus CAG-791. The sequence goes on along the minus strand of CAVBJS010000059.1, from coordinate 16,486 downwards.
CAGTCCCGCTGCAAGAAACAACAGACAGCTACAGAAAGCACAGAATGCAGCCAACAGCACATGTTACGCTTCTCATACACATTTTATATTAAGATAAGCCCAACAAAGAACAAACACAGCCGCCTAGAGCGGAAACACTAATATCACTAAAAGGAGAAAATAAAATGGAAGAAACAAAGATTGGTTTGATCCTCCCCCGCGTACCGAAGCTTCCCCAGACCGGATTAGACACTGTTATCCGCTGGTTCCGCAAGATTTTCGGTTAAACACAGCTGACATGATCCCCACGCAGGGGACCGGACAATTTAATAGCAACAGACAGCTACAGAAAGCGCAGAATGCAGCCAACAGCACATGTTACGCTTCTCATACACATTTTATATTAAGATAAGCCCAACAAAGAACAAACACAGCCGCCTAGAGCGGAAACACTAATATCACTAAAAGGAGAAAATAAAATGGAAGAAACAAAGATTGGTTTGATCCTCCCCCGCGTACCGAAGCTTCCCCAGACCGGATTAGACACTGTTATCCGCTGGTTCCGCAAGATTTTCGGTTAAACACAGCTGGCATGATCCCCACGCAGGGGACCGGACAATTTAATAAGATGGCAACATTAAGAAGAGAAACCTTTTTGCACGGTACAGAGATGCCGGCAGAAGGTTTCTTTTTTAATATCATCACTTTACACACCTCTTACGCCTACTTTACATTTCCGTGGTAGCATCTTCTCATTCCTGTAATTAAAATATGCACAGCTGTAGTGCATTTCATGAAAAAGAATTGTATAATTTTTACAATACGATATTTTCATGCTGCGCAGTTTATTCATCTCTTTCTTATTTGCGCTGCTGCAGCGGAAAGGAATTTTACATGCCTGCTACTTATGCACACCATCGTTTCGGCGCCGATGTTCTGCGCCGGCTCCCCGGTCCTTTGGCCACCGTCATTCTCCGTCACCGTCAGGCTTTTGATATCGGCCTGCAGGGACCTGATATCTACTTTTATTATGAGCCCCTGCATCATAATCCCGTCAGTGCTCTGGCCGGTGAAATGCACGATGCGCCGGCCATGCCCTTCTTCGAAGAAAGTCGTCAGCACATCCTCTCCTTAGAAGATCCCGCCCAAAAAGAAGCAGCTATCGCCTATGCCATGGGCTTCCTCTGTCATTTTTCTTTAGACCATGCCTGTCACGGCTATATAGAAGAACGGATCCAAAAAGGTGATGTCAACCACACCCAGATCGAGAGCGAGTTCGACAGACGGCTGGCTGTTATGGATGGCCACGATCCCCTTCGCTATTCTTTTTCTTCCGATTTCATTGCCTCTGACGAGAATGCCCGGCTGATCGCCGGATTTTTCCCGGATTTTACACCCAAGACAGTGCGCAAGGCATTGGTGTCCTTCCGTCAGTTTAATCAGATCCTGCAATCGCCCAATCCTTTGTTACGGGGCGCTACCATCGGGGTCATGAAGCTCACCGGCAGCAGCTATGCTTCTCTCCGGGGACACCTGATAGAACGCCATCCCAATCCTGCCTGCACGGACTGCAATAAACGCTTAGGGCAGCTGTACCATGAGGGACTTGAGAGAGCTGTCACCCTGCTGCCTGCCTACGGATCCGCCCTACATGATGCCGCACTGGCACTGGATCCCTATCTGGAGCATACTTACGGCCCTCAATAAACCTGTAATCGTATACAAGCCTATTCTGATGCCGGGGATGCAGACTTCCCGTGCAGCCGCCGACCGGCCGGCCGCATCAGATCTAATACAACTGTGTCTGCAGAATGGAGTTTACATGAAAAAGACCACCAAACTGGAAAAATCCTGGATTCTTTACGACGTAGGCAATTCCGCCTTCACACTGTTGGTATCCACCCTTTTCCCCATCTACTTTAACGCCATCGCCGACAGTGCAGGAATTTCCAGTGTGGATTATCTGGCCTATTGGGGATATGCCACTTCCATCGTTACCGCCATCGTCGCTCTCTTAGGACCTATCCTTGGCTCTGTCACCGACACAAAGGGCTTTAAAAAACCCATTTTTATCATCTCCCTTATGATCGGTGTCATCGGTTGTGTCGTCCTGGGCTTTACCGGCAACTGGCTGCTCTTTCTGATCCTGTTTGTCATTGCCAAGGTGGGCTATTCCTCCAGTTTGGTCTTCTATGATTCCATGATCCACGATGTGACCACTCCGGAGCGCATGGATGATGTCTCCTCCAAAGGCTATGCCTGGGGCTATATCGGCAGCTGCGTTCCTTTTATCATCGGCCTTATCTTCGTACTGTGTGCCGATAAGATCGGCATATCCCAGATGACCGGCCTGGCCATCGCCTTTATCGTCACCGCCCTTTGGTGGTTTGGCTGCACTGTTCCCCTTCTTAAGAACTATAAGCAGCTGTACTTTGTGGAAGCTCCCAAGCACGTCATCAAGGAAAGCTTCGGCCGTCTCGGCCATACACTGGCAGGTCTTAAGAATGATAAGAAGGTATTGCTGTTCCTGTTGGCTTTCTTCTGCTATATCGACGGTGTCTATACCATCATTGACATGGCTACCGCCTACGGCACCGCTTTAGGGCTTGATACCACCGGACTTTTACTGGCACTGCTGGTGACCCAGTTCGTAGCCTTCCCCTTTGCCCTGCTCTTTGGCTATCTCTCCCACCGTTATCCTGCCTCCCGGCTGATCCCCATTTGCATTGCCGCTTATACCGGCATCGCCATCTTTGCTTTCTTCCTGGACTCCCAGCTCAAGTTCTGGATCCTGGCTGTAGTGGTAGGCATGTTCCAGGGTGGCATACAGGCCCTGTCCCGCTCTCACTTTGCCAAGATCATCCCGGCGGAAAAATCCGGCGAATACTTCGGCCTCTATGATATCTGTGGCAAGGGCGCTTCCTTCTTCGGCACCATGCTCATCAGCGTCATGAGCCAGCTTACCGGAAACGTAAACATCGGTATCGTCTCTCTGGCTATCCTCTTTGTTATCGGCATGATCCTCTTCGTGCAGTCCTGCCGGGTGAAGGAAACCGCTTAATAAGCATCACACTTGCATATGTTTGCAAATACCAATAAAAACATCCGCTGCCTTGCAATAAATAAGAGACAGCGGATGTTTTTTTAGACATCAGGTATCTACTTTTTCCTGCTTCATTTACTGTCCCTCTCCTGTCGAATCATTACTGCTCACCTCCTGTCATTCAGCAGCGTGGCGGCTAAGCAGCAACGTGGGTGGCTAAGCAACAACGTCGGAGTGATAAATACAGGACATTCTACATAGAAAGAAAAGAAAACATAGAAAGACATAGAAAGAAAAAAGCGCTTGCGAAAAAGACAATCTTGCAAACAGCCTTTTGGTACAACTGCTTATTGTACTGAAAACAGAAAACCCTGTCTCTCATGAGACAGGGTTTTCTGCGGGTTGGACTGTTTAAGTCAGCAGCTCGTACGGGAATCGAACCCATGATTCTGCCGTGAGAGGGCAGCGTCTTAGCCTCTTGACCAACGAGCCATATGCTTTAAAACTTTAGAACTATTTTCTCTGAAAATCTTTCTTTAAATCTCCAACTTCACAGCTGAAATTTAAATCATTTTCAGAAGCAGCTCGTACGGGAATCGAACCCATGATTCTGCCGTGAGAGGGCAGCGTCTTAGCCTCTTGACCAACGAGCCATATGCTTTAAAACTTTAGAACTATTTTCTCTGAAAATCTTTCTTTAAATCTCCAACTTCACAGCTGAAATTTAAATCATTTTCAGAAGCAGCTCGTACGGGAATCGAACCCATGATTCTGCCGTGAGAGGGCAGCGTCTTAGCCTCTTGACCAACGAGCCATACTTGCAACCGCTTTAAATTTATGTGGCATTTTCGTGCTTCAGAAATATGTCTTGTGCAGTGCAAGTGTTATTTTACAGGATGAATCCGCTTTACGCAAGTACTAATTATTGTTTTTTTTGTATCATTATTTCGAACATTTCAATTCACAACCTAACTAGGCTGCATCTGAACTATAAGCCGTTCGGATCGGATCGATAGCAAAACGAAAACGTAATGCACCGGAGCGCGGCAGAATGGCTCGCAACCTTTGCACTGCGCGCCAGTTTTGCATGATCTGCATCGAAGCCGCAGGATGGTATCGGGCACGCTTTCAGAGCGGGCCCGATAGGCCCGAGGTGTCTGAGCATCCCCGCATCAGGCGGGGATGCGAGTTCGGGCCGTGCCGCCCTACTTCATCAGATCAAACAGACTGATCTGATTACTCTCCGGAAGATTTCCCAGCAAATGCAGACTGTCCATGACCTCGATGATGCTCTTGGGCACCTTAGTCCGCATCCAGAAATCCTCCTTGGATAAGAAAGGACCGTCCTTTACTGCTTCTACCACTGCATCCGCAGCCTTCTCACCCAGGCCGTCAATACTGGTCAGCGCCGGCATGATCTTGCCGTCCACGATCTTAAAGCTTCTGGAGCCCGCCACCGTGATATCGATGGGCGCAAACTCAAACCCCCGGGCATACATCTCCTGCACGATCTGCATATCGCCGTAGGCGTCCTGCTCCTTCTTGGACAGGGTATCCTTCCGGCGCATGTAATCTGCCATGATATTTTCCAGATGGCGCTGCCCCTGACACATCAGCTCATAAGAAAAGGCCGATGCACGAATGGAGAAATAGGCCGCGTAATACGCCAGAGGATAATATACCTTACAGTAAGCGATACGCCATGCCATCATAACATAGGCAGCCGCATGGGCTCTGGGAAACATGTAGGCGATCTTTTTACAGGATGCGATATACCAGTCCGGCACATCCGCCTCCTTCATAGCCGCCTCCATTTCCTCGGTAAGCCCCTTACCCTTTCGCACACTCTCCATGATCTTAAAGGACAGGGCCTTCTCCACCCCCTTGGCGATCAGGTAGGACATAATATCGTCACGGGTACAGATAGCCGTGGAAAGGGTAGCTTTTCCCTCCTGGATCAGGGTCTGGGCGTTGCCCAGCCACACATCGGTGCCGTGGGACAGACCGGATATGCGCACCAGTTCCGAGAAGGAAGAAGGCTTGGTATCCTCCAGCATGCCCAGCACGAACTTAGTACCGAACTCCGGGATACCCAGTGCCCCCAGCTTGGTGCCGCCGATCTGCTCCGGCGTGATTCCCAGGGCCTCCGTGCTCTGGAACAGGCTCATGACCTTGGGATCATCCAAAGGAATGGTCAAAGGATCCATCCCTGTCAGATCCTGCAGCATACGGATCATAGTAGGATCATCGTGTCCCAGAATATCCAGCTTTAACAGGTTATGATCAATGGAATGGTAGTCAAAGTGGGTGGTGATAATGTCGGTGTCCATATCATTGGCGGGATGCTGCACCGGCGTAAAGGTATTGATATCCTCCCCTAAGGGCAGCACTACGATACCGCCGGGATGCTGGCCGGTACTGCGCCGGATGCCGGTACAGCCCTTTAAAAGCCGCTCGATCTCACACTTGCGCTTTGGCTCATTCTTTCGCTCGAAATAATTTTTCACATAGCCGAAGGCCGTCTTTTCCGCCACGGTGGCGATGGTGCCCGCCTTAAAGGTCTGACCGGCACCGAAGATGACCTCCGTATACTTGTGGGCTTTACTCTGGTACTCGCCCGAGAAGTTAAGGTCGATATCCGGCTCTTTATCGCCCTTGAATCCCAAGAATGTCTCAAAGGGGATCTCAAAGCCGTCCTTTTTCAGCCACTCTCCGCAATTCGGGCATTTCCTTGCCGGCATGTCGATACCGCACTTGCCCCGATATTCCATGACCTGGGGCGAATCAAAATCCGTAAAATGGCAATTCTCGCAGTAGTAGTGAGGGCTTAAGGGGTTAACCTCTGTGATACCGGCCATGGTGGCCACGAAGGAGCTTCCTACCGATCCACGGGAGCCTACCAGATAGCCATCCTCCACTGACTTCCATACCAGCTTCTGGGCGATGATATACATGACGGAATATCCGTTTTTGATAATGGAATTCAACTCTCTCTCCAGACGCTCTTCTACGATCTCCGGCAAAGGATCGCCGTACATCTTGTGAGCCTTGGTATAGCAGATCTCCCGCAGGGTCTCATCACTGTTGGGGATCACCGGCGGGCACTTGTCCGGCCGCACCGGGGAGATCACCTCGATCATATCCGCGATCTTGTGGGTATTGGTGATGACCACTTCCTCACATTTTTTCTGCCCCAGATAAGCGAACTCCTGCATCATCTCATCGGTGGTATGGAGATATAAAGGTGCCGGCTCCTCTGCCCCCATGCCCATGCCGTCCTGAATGATGGTGCGGTAGATCTGATCCTCCGGATCCAGGAAATGCACGTCACAGGTGGCCACTACTGGCTTATTGAACTGCTCTCCTAACGCCACAATGCGGCGGTTAAACTCCAGTACATCCTCTTCCGAACGGACATTTTCATACCGGTCCGACTCCACCATGAACATGTTGTTGCCCCGGGGCTGGATCTCCAGATAATCATAGAAATTCACGATGCCCGCGATCTGTTCATCCGGCTTATCCTCCAAAAGGGCCTGAAAAAGCTCGCCCGCCATGCAGGCACTGCCTACGATGATACCTTCCCGGTATTTCATCAGCATGCTCTTGGGGATCCGGGGCCGCTTCTGGAAATAAACCAGATGGGACTGGCTGATCATGGTATAGAGATTTACCCGGCCGGTATTATTTTTCGCCAACAGGATGCAATGGAAGGTCTTGAGCCTGCGGATCACGTCCGGATTGCTCTCCTCCAAGGCATTCATGGCACCGAAGGTCTGCACATCCCGCTGCTGCATTTTTACCAGCAGTTTTTGGAAAATGCCGGCGGTCGCCTCTGCATCGTCTACGGCACGGTGATGATTTTCCAGGGATACACTTAAAAGCTTTGCCACCGCATCCAGTGTATACTTGGCGTGACCCGGCAGCAGGACTCTGGCCATGCCCACCGTATCCACACTGGTAAAGTCATAAGGCAGGGACAGGCGCTTACAGTTTTCCTTTACAAAGCTGCAGTCAAATCCCACATTGTGACCCACCAGCACGCAGTCTTTGGAAAATTCCAGGAAACGGGGCAACACCTCTTCGATGGTATCCGCCTCCATGACCATGCCGTCATTGATGCCGGTAAGACGCTCTATATTGTAAGGGATCGGCACCTGGGGATTGACGAACTCCGAGAAGCGATCCACGATCTCTCCCTTTTCGATCTTAACGGCGCCGAATTCTATGATCCTGTTTTTGACAGGAGAAAGACCTGTGGTCTCTAAGTCAAACACCACATAGGTCCGTTCTTCCAGTCCTGTATCCAGGTTTTCTCCGGTGCCGAAGGTGGTGATCTGCTTTAAGTCGTCTACGATATAGGCCTCCACACCATAGATCACCTTAAAGAACTTCTCCGGATCCAGTGCCTCCAATCCCTGGGCTTTTCTTGCCTTGTTTTCATCCTTAAGCAAGTCCTCCCGCATGTGATTGGCATCCGGGAAAGCCTGTACGTTGCCGTGATCCGTAATGGCGATGGCGGGCATCCCCCACTCATAGGCCCGGCGCACCAGAGCCTTGCACTCGGAGACGCCGTCCATATCACTCATCTTGGTATGGCAATGGAGTTCGATGCGCTTGTCCACATAATTATCCTTGCGCTTCTGGATAAAAGAAGGGATCTTCATAATGCCGGCAAGGGAACCGATGACCACCTCTTTGTCAAAGCTGTCCAACTGGGCGATTCCCTTTACCTTGACGAATCCTTTTTCCTTGAAATTCTCCAGCAGCTCCGGCACAAATTCGGTGCCGATGAAAAATTTGCAATAAATGGAATCAGTATAATCCGTCAGCGAAAACTTGATGATGGTCTTCTCGTTTTTGATATCCCGGCGCTCGATGGCCATGACCATGCCGCGGACGGTCACCTCACCGATCTCATCAATGATATCGCAAATGGGCATGGCATCCGTGTCAAAATCCCGGCCAAATAATACATCCGGATCATCCGAGCGCTTATAGCCATGAAAACCGCCTTTGCCGCCGTAGCCGCCCTTTTTGTAACCTCTGCCGGAACCGGACCGGCTCTGGCCGGCGCCGTACTGTCCCGGCCTGCCGCTGCCCTGGGCTGCGCTGCCGCCCTGGCGGCCCCCCTGGTTTTGACCGGCGCTTCCGCTCTGGCCGGCACTCTGGTTCCAGCCTGCGTTATTACTCTGACCTGCGCCGTCACTTTGGCCGGCGCCTTGTCCTGCGCCCGTACCCTGCATTTCACCCTGCATGGTGCCGGAGGAATCCATACCGCCTGCAGCGGCGCCGCTGCCACCGGCAGGCACATCCTCCTCCCAGGGCATGACATACTCTCCTCCCCCGGCCGCCTGACCTGCCATGGCAGCATAGTAGGCATCCTCTTCCCGGTTGGCTGTCGATCCGGAGGGAGCACCTGCGGCCGGACCTGCAGTGACCTGTGCCGGTCTTTGCACCGGTCTCCATACATTCTCCGCTCTCTTTTTCTCGTGACTACGCTTTTCAAATTCTGCATAAAAGCGCACATCCAGACCGCACCGCTCCCGGAAAATGCGGTCAAGGGTCGTCATAAGGCTCTCACTCTTATCCCTGCTAAGACAGGAATCCTCCAGGGTCACCACCACTTTTTCCGGCTCCGGATAGCTGATCCTAGCCTCCCGGAAAAGCTTGCCGATCACGGGAGAATAATGGGTAAATTCCTCTGTCAGACTGTCCCTGTAATCGTGCATCAATTTCCCCGGGTCATACTGGGCTGAGAGAGAAAACCGCTCCACGATATAGACCTCTGCCCTGGGGGCAGAGGTCTTGTGACCGGCGGAAAAGACCTGGGATGCCAGCATCTCTTCCATCTGAAAGATCGCTGCTTTGTGGATCAAATGTCCGGAAAGCAGGCATACTTTGTATCTGGTGCGGGCAGAGTTGGCTGCCAGCCGCTCCACCTGGGTCTCCTCGAAGTTGCTCCGCAGCTTGTCCGACACCTTCAGGGTGGGAAAAACTTCAAAAAAAGGTTTTGCCATAGATTTTATTTATTTTCACTCCAATGATCCAGTTCATATTTAAGGGCATCCAGCAGCTGATCCTCCGGCATCTTCCGGATGATCTCGCCGTGTTTGATCAAGAGGCCTTCTCCCACACCGCCGGCTACGCCGATATCTGCCTCCTTGGCTTCTCCGGGGCCGTTTACAGCGCAGCCCATAACGGCCACCTTGATGTCCAGAGGATAATTCTGTACCAGACTCTCCACCCGGTTGGCCAGTCCGATCAGATCGATCTTCGTGCGGCCGCAGGTAGGACAGGAAACCACCTCTACGCCCCCTTTGCGAAGTCCTAAGGTGCGCAGGATCAGCTTGGCTGCCTTGATCTCCTCCACCGGATCTCCTGTCAGGGAAACCCGGATAGTATCGCCGATACCTTCATACAAGATAACGCCCAGGCCCACAGAGGACTTGATGCTGCCGCTTAAGATAGTACCGGCCTCTGTAATGCCTACATGCAGCGGATAATCAGTCTGCTCCGAAAGGATCTCATGGGCCTTGATGCAGTTCATGACATCGGAGGACTTAATGCTGATGACCATCCGGTCATAGCCGCATTCCTCGATCATATGCACCTTATCCAGAGCACTCTCCACCAAACCTTCCGGTGTAACACCGTGGTACTTTTCCACCAACTCCCTCTCCAGAGAGCCACTGTTCACACCGACACGGATAGGAATATTTCTCTCCTTGGCTGCGGCTACCACCGCCCGGATCTTTTCCTTGCCGCCGATATTGCCGGGATTGATGCGGATCTTGTCTGCGCCGTTCTCTATCGCCGCGATAGCCATGCGATAGTCAAAATGGATGTCCGCCACCAGCGGAATATGGATCTGAGACTTGATAGCCGCAATGGCCTTTGCCGCATTTTCATTGGGCACCGTACAGCGGATGATCTCACAGCCGGCCTTCTCTAAAGCCAGGATCTGGGCTACGGTTTTTTCCACATCCTCCGTAGGCGTGTTGGTCATAGACTGGATCAGGATCGGATTGCCTCCGCCGATCCGGCGATCGCCGATCCGGATCACTTTCGTATGCTCTCTTTTACTCATAGTTACCACTTTCTGCCGCAGCTTGTCTGCGGCAACACGAGGAGAATTTCGCGCAGGCGAATTCTCCGATGTGATCTTGCATTGATGACGTTTACGGCAGCAATGCAGTTTAAAAGAAATGTCATCAGACATTTCTTTTAAACTTTCCCCCTAAACTATTACCTGAAAAACTTCGATATATCATTAAAAAGCACAAAGACCATCAAAGCAAACAGCGCTATGAATCCTGCCAGATGCACCAGACCTTCCTTATCCGGCGGCACCGGCTTGCCCCGAAGGGCCTCCACCAGCAAAAACACCAGTCTGCCACCGTCCAAAGCAGGCAAGGGAAGCAGATTCATGATCCCCAGGTTGATGGACAAAAGGGTGGTGATATTCAGGAAGGATAACAGCACACTGGAGATGCCGTAGTTTTTGGCCTCTGTATACGTATCATCCACGATCTTGACCACTCCCACAGGTCCTGAAAGGTCATCCTTGGAAAAATGTCCCGTAAAAATGGTTCCCAAGGACTTCATAGTGGCTCTTACCCAGTACTCCACTTCATAAAAACCATAGGAAAAGACCTGGACGGGATTACATTTCATATACTCTCCCGCGCCCTGCAGGCCGATAAAGTACCGGCCGTACTCTTCGCTGTATTTGGGTGTGACGGTCACTGTATCCTTTATCCCGTCTCTGCTGTAGGTAATGGTCAGGGGCTCGCCGTAATTCATGGCGGAAATAAGGCTTACTTCCCGATATACGTGGATGGACTCCCCGTTTACCTTCAGAATGGTATCCCCGGCCTCCAGCCCCGCCTCCCGGGCGGCGGAATCCGGCATGATCTGCTGGATCACCGGCAGATCCGTGCCGCAAAAAGCCACAATGATGATGGCGAAGATATAGCCGATGATAAAATTGGCAAAGGGTCCTGCAAAAACAGTGGCGATCCTTCCCCATACCGGCGCATTGGGAAAAGCATGCTCATCCAGCTCTTCTCCCTTTTCCTGCTCTAAGCCATTCATGCCATCAAAGATGCAGGCGCCGCCTACCGGCAGCAGCTTTAAGCAAAACTCCGTCTCTCCCCGCTGCCAATGCACCAGGGTGGGTCCCATGCCGATGTCGAACTCATTGACCCGGATGCCGTTTCGCCTGGCGATGGCATAGTGTCCGAATTCATGAGCGATCACAATGATACTGAATATAATGAGAAAGGCGATGATACTGACTGCCATTTAGCTCTCCTTACTGCCGGAATAGATCGCGGCCACATGTACGGATCCCTGAAAAGGGATCTTTCACGCACTCCCCGTTCATCCCCATAGTATTTCTCTCAAACTTATTTCTGATAATGACTGCGCACGAATTCTCTGGCTTCCTGCTCTGTCTCCAGGATCTCCTCCAGGGAAGGGGTGCCGATCGTATGGTGGGCCTCCATAGCCCCGGCGATCAGATCATAAATGTCCAGGAAATGGATGTCCCCCTTCCTGAATACCGTCACAGCCTCTTCATTGGCCGCGTTGAATACCGTAGGCATGCTGCCTCCCGCTTTGGCTGCCTCATAGGCCAAAGGCAGTCCCCGGAAAGTCTCGGTATCCGGCTTTTCAAAATAGATCTGTCCGATGGAAAAAAGATCCAGCTTAGGAATGTCCAGAGGCTGTCTGTCCGGATAGAAAAAGGCATACTGGATCGGCAGACGCATATCCGGCGCGGCGATATGTGCCATGACAGAGCCGTCCACATATTCCACCATGGAATGCACCAGACTCTGGGGCTGTACCACCACCTGGATCTTATCCACGTCCACATCAAAAAGCCAGCGGGCTTCCATAACCTCCAGTCCCTTATTCACCAGACTGGCGGAATCGATCGTCACCTTAGCCCCCATATCCCAGTTGGGGTTTTTCAGGGCATCCTTGGCGGTCATGCCCACCAGATCCTGTCTCTTCTTCCCCCGGAAGGTACCACCGGAACAGGTCAGGAGGATCTTCTCGATCCGCCCGTGAGGCTCTCCGTTCATACACTGGAAAATTGCACTGTGCTCACTGTCTACCGGCAGAATGGATACGCCGGCTGCCTTGGCTGCCGGCATGATCAGATGCCCTGCGGTCACCAGTGTTTCCTTATTAGCCAGTGCGATGGTCTTGCCCGATGCGATAGCTGCCAAAGTCGGTCGGATGCCGATCATGCCCACCACCGCATTTAAAAGGATAGACTCCTGCTTCTCTCCTGTCGCCGCATCAGAGAGGGACTCTAAGTTTGCCTCCTCCAGAAGCCCCTCCATACCGCTGACGATCCGCACCGGCAGATCTGCCACTCTCGCACGAAGATCGGCTGCCGCCTTTTCATCCCACAGGCAGGCTATCTGCGGGTGGAACTCTCGGATCTGTGCCTCCATCAGCTCCACATTTTTCCCCGCTGCCAGTGCCTGTACATGCAAAAGGGACGGATAGGTGCGCACCACATCCAAAGCCTGTGTGCCAATGGAACCGGTAGATCCCAAAATGATCAGATTTTTCTGCATCTTTACCTCTTTTCTTGTCACTGTTCAGGCGTCCCCTAACCCGGATATCGACCACAGGACCCGCTGCCTGACTGGTGTCTGAACTATGATCTTTTCTTTAAGCTGCCTGCCGCATCAGGATCACTGCCAGCAGGTAAATAAGGGGTGCTGTAAAGATAACGCTGTCAAAGCGGTCCATAATGCCGCCGTGTCCCGGAATGCACTTGCCGTAATCCTTGATATCATGATTGCGCTTGATGGCAGAAGCGGCCAGGTCTCCGATCTGGCTGATGATACTGCCTACCACGCCAAGGATCAGGAACTCGATCTCAAAATGCGTGCCGGGATTCCAGTACTGCAGCACTACCGCCGTGCCTACGCAAAGAAGGGCAGAGCCCACTACACCGCCGATGGAGCCCTCAATGGTCTTCTTAGGACTTAATTCCGGTGCCAGCTTGTGCTTACCGAACATCCGACCTGCCGCATAGGCACAGGTATCGCAGATCCAGGAGCAGAAAAAGATCAACGCATAGACATAAATGCCATAAGGTAACTCTCTTGCCCTGTAAATACAGGACATCATCACCGGCGCATACAGAAATGCAAATATGGCTGTCATGATTTGGTCTGCATGATACTTAGGATAGGTCAATACATAGTGCATCATCATGGCAAGGATCAGCAAAATAATCACCAGGATCGTAAAGAACTCCAGGCTCATGACGGTTTCCTTTAAAAACAGGATTCCTCCGTAATAAACCACGGTTGCCACCTGTCCGTAGATCTCCAGGGCGTCCATCTTGTCCCGGTCTTTCTCCTTTTTGCAGGCTCTTACTAACTCGTGGTAGGCGATCATAGAGCAGACCAGCAATACGATCCCTACCGGATATCCGCCGATCAAAGCCAATGCAATGGTCACGATTGCGATGATGACACCGCTGATAATTCTCTGTTTCATTTCTACCTTTCTATGCCGCAGGTTGTCTGCGGATCATATAGAAGGGCTTCGCCTGAGCGGATCCTCCGATATGCTCCGTATCATTGATATTTACGGCATCCATGCCGTCTGAAGGAAATGGCATCAGATATTTCTTTCAAACGCACCCTTTTACTACCTGTTCAGCCAAATCAGGATTTGGCACTGCAAAGAAATTCTCATTGAATATTTGCTTATATCACGGATTATTTAAGTCCGCCATAGCGACGCTCTCTGTGGTTATAAGCATCTATTGCCTTCTCCAGTTCCTTTTTGTTAAAGTCCGGCCAGGCCACTTCCGTAAAGTACAGCTCCGTATAAGCACCCTGCCACAAAAGGAAATTGGAGATCCGCTCCTCGCCGCAGGTGCGGATCAGCAGATCGGGATCCGGGATGCCTGCGGTATCAATGGAATCGGCGATCATCTGCTCCGTGATCTGAGAGGGATCCAGCTTGCCCTCTGCCACTTCTGCTGCCAGACGGCGGACGCCTCTTACGATCTCATCCCGCCCGCCGTAGTTAATGGCGATCTGGAAATGAATACCCGTATTATTCTTAGTAGCCTCCTCCAGGCCGGCAATGGATTTCTGCAGATCCTCGTCCAGTCTGGACTTATCCCCGATCACCCGGATGCATACGTTGTTTTTTGCACATTTTGCAAGGCTGGTCTTCATATAGGTCCGCAGCAGGTTCATCAAAGCACTGACCTCTGCGTCCGGTCTGCTCCAGTTCTCCGTGGAAAAAGCATAGACCGTCAGATAACGAATCCCCATATCGTCCGCATCCTCCAGGATTTTTTCCACCACTCTGGCGCCCTGGGCATGTCCCATGTTGCGGGGCAGTCCCTTTGCCTTGGCCCATCGGCCGTTGCCATCCATGATGATCGCTACATGCTCCGGAATCTTGTATTCAGCTTCCATATATACATCCTTTCTGCTTACGTTTCGTGGTATATCATCAGGCAGGACAGATCCTGCCTGGTCGCCATCCATGCCATCGGAAAATCTGTGCGAGCGCCATCTTATCCATGACATCTCATTGCACAAAGAAGGCAGGCGGTTCTGACACCGCCCGCCCTTCATTCTAATTCACCCTGTATCTTTTGTCCATTTACATCCTGTAAACTTCTTATAAATTATAGCGTATGAAGCTGCTTTTCGGACACCGGCCACATCTCCCGCCGCTTGACCGACGGCCAAGCAGCAGCCACCTGAACAGTAGCTGCCTGAACAGTAGCCGCCTGAACAGCAGCCACCAAACAGCAGCCGCCTGAACAGTAACTGCACAGGAACTAAACAGTCATGATCTCCTTAGTCTTTGCCTCGATGATGGAATCGATCTCTTTGCCGTACTTATCGGTAAGCTTCTGCAGCTCATCGGTCATATCAGCAACCGCATCCTCGGAGAGGTCCTCATTCTTCTGCATCTTCTTAAAGGCATCATTGCCGTCACGGCGTACATTGCGGATGGCCACCTTGGCCTCCTCGCCTTTCTTACGAACTTCCTTGGCCAGCTCTTTACGGCGATCCTCGGTCAGCTCCGGGAATACCAAACGGATGGTGGAGCCGTCATTGGTGGGAGTAATACCAATATCGGAAGCCAGGATAGCTCTCTCTAAGTCCTTCATAACACTCTTATCCCAGGGAGCGATCTGAATGATCCGTGCTTCCGGTACGGAGACATTGGCTACCTGCTGTACCGGTGTGGGAGAACCGTAGTAATCCACACGGATCTTATCCAATACATGAGGGTTAGCACGTCCTGCACGGATAGCCTGCAGATCTCCCTGCAAAAACTCCACTGCCTTTTCCATTTTCTCACTGTAGGGCTTTACTTTTTCATTCATGGTAATGAGTCCTTTCTTATCTTTTTGATCTGTTGTCTGTTTTTACCTGTATTTCCGGATGGCTCTGCTGCCAAGGTTCGCTTTCAAGATCTATCGATGGTATCTTTTCGCTGTTATTCTACCGTAATGGTGGTGCCGTTAAAGCTGCCGCCGGCTGCCTTGATGATGCTGTCCTCTTCCTGCAGGGCGAAGACGCGCATAGGCATCTTGTTTTCCTTGGCCAGGATGGAAGCTGTCATGTCCACTGCCTGGAGATTCTGTGCGATGACATCGGAGATCGGCAGTACATCATAGCGCTTTGCCTCCGGATTCTTAGCCGGATCGCTGTCATAGACGCCGTCGATATTCTTAGCTAAGAGGATCACATCCGCTTCTACTTCCACTGCCCGCAGCACTACGCCTGTATCGGTGGAGAAATAAGGATGTCCTGTGCCGCCGGCAAAGAAGACTACCATGCCTTTGGCAAAATATTTATTTGCTCTGTCCTTGGAAAAAAGCTTTGTAAAAGAGCCGCACTCGAAGGGTGTCAGTACGTTGGTCATCATGCCCTCGCCCCGGAAGATCTCGGATACGTAGATGCAGTTCATTACCGTAGCTAACATGCCGATCTGGTCTGCCTTTACGCGATCGATCTCATTGCCTGTACGGCCTCTCCAGAAATTGCCGCCGCCGGTAACGATACCTACCTCATGTCCCTGCTCTGTCAGTGTCTTTACCTGCTTTGCTACACGGCGTACTGTCGCCTCATCAAAACCTGTCTTCTTATCGCCGGCCAGTGCCTCGCCGCTTAGTTTCAGAATGATCCTGCTCATTGCTTTCCTCCTGTGATGCGTATTCGATCTGAACTAACTTATTCTACCATACTTGTCCTAAGATTAAAATGTAAAAAAGGAAGGAATCACTGTTGCTGTGTATCAGTTGGTTACTATGCTAATTTAGTGCCACCCGGTCATGCGCCGGAACGCGACAGATGTCTCGCACCATGCACTTTGCGCCGTTTTGCTTATGATCTGCCTCTTGCCTGCGGATGGCACGGCCCGAACTCGCATCCCCGCCTGATGCGGGGA
>CAVBJS010000058.1:0-16791 GCA_963596015.1 Bacteroidaceae bacterium | reverse complement strand
TGAGCCTATCTTAACGCAGAGTATGTATGAGAAGCGTAACACCCGTTCAGTTACAGTGCAGCCACAGCATTCGTACACACTCCTCCACCCTGCTGACTGACCAATTTCGAAACTATAACCTTGGTTTGCAAGCGAACAGCAAACGGCAATAAAAGACCACCCGGGTTTTTACACCCGGATGGTCTTATTGATCTTACTTTTATTACGCTTTTTACGCCTTTATCTACGCTACGCCTTGGTCTGCGCTACGCCTTGGTCTACGCTACGCCTTGGTCTACGCTAAGCCTTGGTCTGCGCTACGCCTTGGTCTACGCTACGCCTTGGTCTACGCTAAGCCTTGGTCTGCGCTACGCCTTGGTCTGCGCTACGCCTTTGTCTGCACTAAGCCTTTGTCTGCGCTAAGCCTTTGTCTGCGCTACGCCTTTATCTGCGTAACACCCTTATCTGCGCTTATATTTATGCGAAGGGATTCTCGGAAGGATAACGAACGCCCTTCGGCTGTGCAAGGCCGATCTCCTCTAACTCTACGCCGATATACTTGTAAACTTCGAAGAGGGCCTTTCCATAGTGGCCGAACATTACGGCACCGTGGTGAGGGTAGTTCTTCTCGATCAGCACGTGGCGATAGAAGCGGCCCATCTCATGGATGGCAAATACGCCTACGCCGCCAAAGCTCTGGGTTGCTACCGGCAGTACTTCGCCCTCTGCCATGTAGCCTCTGAGAATGTTATCAGAGGTGGACTGCAGACGATAGAAGGTGATGTTGCCGGGAGCGATATCGCCCTCCAGTGTGCCATTGGTAACCTCTACCGGCAGGCTTCTTGCCATGATCTTCTGGTTCTTCATCTCACAGAATGCCAGCTTCTTGGAGCAGGTATTGCCGCAGTGGAAGCCCATGAAGGTATCGGTATGTGCGTAATCGAACTTATCCTTGATGGACTCTTCGTACATATCGGCAGGTACGGAGTTGTTGATATCCAGCAGGGTAACGATGTCGTCGCTGACGCAGGTACCGATGAACTCGGAAAGTGCACCGTAAATATCTACTTCGCAGGATACCGGAATGCCGCGGCCGGTAAGACGGCTGTTTACGTAGCAGGGTACAAAGCCGAACTGGGTCTGGAATGCCGGCCAGCACTTGCCGGCGATGGCAAAGTAGGTGCGGGATCCCTTGTGATCCTCGATCCAGTCAAGAAGGGTCAGCTCATACTGTGCCAGCTTAGGCAGGATCTCAGGCTTCTTGTTGCCTGCGCCCAGCTCCTTAGCCATATCCTCTACTACCTCAGGGATACGGGGATCATTGTCATGCTTATGGAAAGCTTCGAACAGGTCAAGCTCGGAATTCTCCTCGATCTCTACGCCCAGGTTGTAAAGCTGCTTGATGGGTGCGTTGCAGGCTAAGAAGTTAAGCGGTCTGGGACCAAAGGTAAAGATCTTCAGATTCTTTAAGCCAACCACTGCTCTTGCGATGGGCAGGAACTCGTGGATCATATCAGCACACTCTTCTGCGGTGCCTACCGGATACTCCGGGATATATGCCTTTACATTGCGAAGGCGCAGGTTGTAGCTGGCATTGAGCATACCGCAATATGCATCGCCTCGGCCGTCTGCCAGGTCGTGCTCGGACTCCTCTGCAGCTGCTACAAAGATCTTCGGTCCCTCAAAGTACTGTGCCAACATGGTCTCGGAAATCTCGGGACCAAAGTTGCCAAGGTATACGCACAGTGCGTTGCAGCCTGCCTTCTTTACATCTTCCAGTGCTTCCTGCATCTGGATCTCGCTCTCTACGATACATACAGGACATTCATAGATATCTGCTGCATCGTACTTCTTTGTGTAAGCGTCTACCAGTGCTTTTCTTCTGCCTACGGAAAGAGACTCCGGGAAGCAGTCACGGCTCACTGCCACGATACCGACTTTGATCTTAGGTACATTGTTCATGATAAATTCCTCCTTACGCTATGTTGCTAATATACTTTCTATAATTGAAAACTAATCCAGTTCCACGGAAACATCCCGGTTTTTCTATATTGCTAATATACTTTCTGTAATTGAAAACTAATCCAGATCCACGGAAACATCCCAGTTTTTACCGATCAGTCCCATGGGGCTGCCTGCGGGAAGTCCTCCCTCCGGGTGGCCTAAGAGCCATTTATTGGTGGCTGTCAGACATGCATCCTCTGCGCCGCCCTGATGTTTTTCCTTTAATTCCAGGTTGGTGCCCTTAGGCAGTGCCACACCTACGCGGAAACCGCTCTGTCCCGGTGCGTTACAGGGAGCATAGTGAAGTGTGGTAGCATATACCTCAATGGTGGTGCCTGCCGGTACCAGGAAAGCCATAACCTTCTTTGTATCGTAGGTCATCTCCGGCGTAACGTCCTGCTGACGGCCCAGCAAAAGGATGGCGTCGGTAGCGGCGTAGTTGATCTCTGAGGAGCGATGATACTCCAGTGCGTTTAACTTGGTATTGTCACCGTTGCAATAGCCGCACTGTACCGGCATCTCGCCGAATACCTTGGTGCTCATGACCTGTGCTGCCTCTAACGCTTCCAGTTCCGGTGCGCCCGGCACATAGATCACCTCACCCTGAGGCATGGGCTCTGTGGAGAGCTTTTCGATGAGCGCATCGAAAGCGGGATCCTCCAGCACACGGCCATAGGGCGCAAATTCCGGATCTGTTACCTTGTATAGCTTCATACTATCCTCCATTCCGCAGGCGCTTTGTGCCGGAGGGATCGCAAGGCAGTTTTACGATCTGCTTTTGCGACCAGGGCTATCTGTGACGCCTACGGCACAAATAGCTGTATAAAATACGACACCGGTCGTATTTTTACACTAGCCTCCTTTTTATGAAAGCTTTGCTGCAAAGAGGCGACGGGGATCTCAACTTTCCATCGGCCGGGCCACTTTGCTTTTTACTTTTATTTAAGACAACTACTTATCCTGCCGCTATCTTCTACTGCATGGAAGGGAACAGTGCCTTGCACGCCGGATAGAGCTGGCGGAAGGTCTGGTATCTCTCCTCATACTTGGCAGCCAATGCCGGATCCGGTTCCTCGGTGCCCACGACTCTGACGATAGCCTTCGCCGCCTCTTCTACAGAGGCGTACTCGCCGCAAGCTACCATAGCCAGCATCGCGCCGCCCATACTGGGGCCTTCTTCATTGGCCGGAATATCTACCTTAATATTGAAAATATTGGCGATCATCTTACGCCACAGAGGACTCTTGGCACCGCCGCCGCAAATCTTGGTGCGATCGATCTTGATCCCCAGAGACTTTGCCACTTCAAAGGAATCCCGAAGGCCGAAAGCCACACCCTCTAAGACAGCCTGGGTCATATCGGCTCTGGTGGAATCCATGGTCATGCCCATAAAGCAGGCTCTGGCTGCCGGATCATTGTGCGGAGAACGCTCCCCCATGAGATAAGGAAGGAAATAAACGTGATTCTCTCCCAGTTTCTCAATGGCTGCCTGCTCTGCGCCGTAGTCCTTGGTGCCGATAATCTCGTCCATCCACCATTTATTGCAGCTGGCTGCACTGAGCATGCATCCCATCAGGTGATAATAGCCGTCTGCGTGATCAAAGGAATGCAGTGCATTGTTCTGATCCACGCCAAAGCTATGGGAGGAGATAAAGATGGTGCCGCTGGTTCCCAGGGAAATATTGCACTGTCCGTCTCCTACCGTACCGGTGCCTACTGCTGCTGCCGCATTGTCTCCGGCACCTGCTGCCACTACCACATGGTCGCTTAAGCCAAGGGAATCTGCGATCTCCTTCTTGATCACGCCCACCTTTTCATAGCTCTCATAGAGCTTAGGCAGCTGCGAGAGACTGATGCCGCAGATATCACACATTTCCTGTGACCAGGTGCGGTTCTTCACATCTAAAAGCAGCATACCGGAAGCATCGGATACATCGGTGCAGAAGGATCCGGTCAGGCGATACGCCAGATAATCCTTGGGCAGCATGATCTTTGCAATCTTTGCAAAATTCTCCGGCTCCTTATTCTTTACCCAGAGGATCTTCGGTGCGGTAAAGCCTGCAAAAGCGATATTCGCTGTCAAAGCGGAGAGTTTTTCCTTGCCGATCTGCTGGTTAAGGTAATCCGTCTCTTCTCCGGTGCGTCCGTCATTCCAGAGGATGGCAGGGCGGATGACCTGATCCTGCTCGTCCAGGATCACCAGGCCGTGCATCTGTCCGCCGAAGCTGATGCCGGCTACCGCACCGGCATCATAATCCTTGATCAGTTCCTTTAATCCTTCTATGGACTGCTCATACCAGTCGGAAGGATTCTGCTCTGACCAGCCGGGGTGAGGAAAATAAAGGGGATACTCTCTGGAGACAATATTCTTGATCTCGCCTGCTGCATTCATCAGCAGCAGCTTTACCGCAGAGGTACCAAGGTCAATGCCGACATACAATGCTTCCTGCATATGCGTTTCCTTTCTGTTTCCTTTTTGATTCTTGTGGGAGTTTTTTGATTCCTTTGAAGTCCTTTTGGTCTCTTTGGAAGTCCTTTGGGGCCCTTTGGAAGTCCTTTGGGGCCCTTTGGAAGTCCTTTTGATTCCCTTTGGACTCCGTATCATTCAATATATCTTCCGTATATCATGCGCCGGGCATAGTGATCGCGTCATTTCGTGCCCGTGCACATTTTCAGCATAGTACAACTTTGAAAAGTTCGCAAGCACTCCTTTTTGTTTTCGTTGAAATATACAATTTTTGTGCCGTTTTTTAGCTATGTTGCCCTAGGTTGGTCTCTTGCTTTTTGGATGCTTCGATTGGTTAGTTGTGGCTTACCGTGCCCCGGCACGTTTTTTTACTCTCTTAAATTGACTTTCCTTATGGGAAAAGATAATATGAAGCTTAAAGGGTAACATAACTTATGCTTCCTAGCTTTTCGATCACTCCATCACTAAAAATGCGAGAGGAACTGCCATGGCCACCATCAAGGAAATTGCAGAACTGGCGGGCGTCTCCCGGGGCACCGTGGACCGGGTGTTAAATCACAGAGGCGCCGTCAATCCCAAAACCGAACAGAAAATATTAGAGATCGCCAAGGCTGTCCAATATCGTCCCAACCGGGCCGGTATTGTTCTGGCTGCCCAGAAAAAGAATCTGAAGCTGGGGGTTATCGTATTCGGAAAGTCCAATCCTTTTTTCGATAAGGTTCTGACAGGGGTTCACGAAAAAGCGGAAGAAATGAAATGCTATAACTGCAGCGTGGTGATCCGCCGGGTGGGCGCCAATGCCAAGGAGCAGTTAGATGCCATCGACGAGATGATCGCCGACGGGGTCAGCGGTCTGGCCATCGCACCGGACAACAGTCCCCTGCTGCAGGCAAAGATCGATGCGTTGGCAGACCAGGGCATTCCGGTGGTTACTTTAAATACCGATATAGAGAATTCCAGACGTCTTGCCTATGTGGGAAGCAATTACAGAGAAAGCGGCCGCATTGCCGCCGGTCTTATGCATATCATCAGCCCCGGAGAGACGCATGTGGGTATCCTCATCGGCTCCGAAAGTATTCTTTGCCACACAGAGCGGGTCGCCGGTTTCCGGGATGAGATCGCAGCCCTTTATCCTCAGATCCACATAGCCCAGATCGTGGATACCCATGACGACGATGTGGAGAGTTATTCCGTCACCGAGCAGCTGCTGCAGCGCAATCCGGAGATCAACGCCCTCTATTTTGCCGCCGCCGGGGTTTACGGCGGATGCCGGGCTCTGGTCAATGCCGGCCGCAGTGACGAGGTGCGCGTCATCGCCCATGACGCAGTTTCCACTACTGTCAACCTGATCCGGCAGGATATCATCTCCGCCACTATCTGCCAGCAGCCGGAGAAACAGGGAAGACTTCCCCTGGAGATTCTCTTTAGCTATCTGACCACCGGAGAAAAGCCGGAAAAGGAACTGAACTACGTAGATTCCGATATTCGGATCAGGCAGAACCTGCAGTAAACTGAAAGCACACTACTCTTGGTACGACTGCACAGATACGAAAAATAGAAAAACCCGGATACATGCAAGGTAGCTTATCCACTGCCAAACGTGTATCCGGGTTTTCTTATTGTAAGGAGATCTCTCCGTCTGGGGAGGACGGAGAGAATTATGCAATATTACTTTTCACAGGGTATGGGGCATAACAAATAGGTTATGGGTTACGTGTTATAGGTTATGAGTTATGACTCATGACGATCCGACCATCTATATCCGCTTTCGATTTCATTAGCTGCCTGACCTCTGCCATTGCTGAACAAATGTCGGCACAGAGGATCGACTGCGGATGGTAAGATGTCTATGCAGGATTACACGCCGGGGAAGAAGTTAGGGGTAGACAGATATCTGTCACCGGAATCCGGCAGGATGACTACGATATTCTTGCCTGCATTCTCAGGACGCTTTGCCAACTGCACTGCTGCCCATAATGCAGCACCGGAGGAAATACCTACCAGGATACCTTCGCTGAGGGCAAACTCTCTGCCTGTGGTGAGTGCATCTTCACTGGCAACCTTAACGATCTCATCAAAAATAGAAGTATCTGCTGTCTTGGGGATAAAGCCGGCACCGATACCCTGGATCTTATGGGCACCGGAGGGTTCACCGGAAAGAACAGCGCTGGTGGAGGGCTCCACTGCTACTACCTTCACATCCGGATTCTGTTCCTTTAAATATTTGCCAACGCCGGAAATGGTTCCGCCGGTGCCTACGCCGCCTACTACGATATCAACCTTTCCGTCGGTATCCTTCCAAATCTCAGGACCGGTGGTCTCATAGTGTACCTTGGGGTTAGCCGGGTTCTCAAACTGACCGAGAATAATGGAGCCGGGGGTCTGCTCATGCAGCTCTTCCGCTTTGGCAATAGCGCCCTTCATGCCCTTGGCACCTTCGGTCAGCACCAGTTCTGCACCGTAAGCACGAAGCAGGGTACGGCGCTCTACGCTCATGGTATCGGGCAGTGTCAGGATAGCCTTGTATCCCTTTGCGGTAGCAACTGCTGCGATGCCGATACCGGTATTACCACTGGTAGGCTCGATGATGGTAGCACCGGGCTTTAACTTGCCGGACTTCTCCGCATCCTCGATCATAGCCAGGGCGATCCTGTCCTTTACGCTGCCTGCGGGGTTAAAGTACTCCAGCTTTGCGATTACTTTTGCATCCTTTACTTCATACTTTGCTTCAAAATTCTGTACCTCCAGCAGGGGGGTATTGCCGATAAGCTGTGTTGCGCTGGTCTTGATATTTGCCATTTCTTTATCCTCTCTTTCTCCGATCCTCCGGTATGTGCTGCATGAAAATATTACTTTGCCTCTGCGGTTACTGATCTACAGTTCTGTTTCTGATCTAGTGTTCTGCTTCTGATTTACAGCCCTGTTTTTGATCTAGAATTCTGCTTCTGGTCTACAGCTCTGTTTTTGATCTAGAATTCTGCTTCTAATCTACAGCCCTATTTCTGATCTAGAGTTCTGCTTCTGGTCTACCGCTCTGTTTCTGACTGCTATAAGTCTGCGAAACTGCCGGCTGCGTTTCATCTTCATGCTGTGCGTACTTTTGATTTTCTGTCTTGCATGCGATATTTATGTTCCGTTTTTCATTTCCTACTTTTCAAGTAGGTTTATTATGTTTCATATCATACATCCCATTTACTGTGCTGTCAACCTGTATTTTTACTATTTTTTTCTTAGCTAGAAGCGAAGCGTTAATTTTCGGATGCCGGCCAAGTGACAGACTGGCATCTGAACTATAACATGGTCAAATCCAGACGATTGGCAAGTGGCATCTGAACTATAACATGGTCAAATCCGGAGACGATTGGCAGGTGGCATCTGAACAGTAACATGGTCAAATCCGGACGATTGGTAGGTGACACCTAAACAGTAATACGGTCAAATCTCGCAGACCAAGTTCTTCTTCCATTCAAATCTTATTTTTCCGCGTGCTATTGATATAAAAAAAGTGCCGGTTCATAGGTTTTAGCCTATGAACCGGCACTACGTTTCACTTTAATGTTACAGTTCGGCCCCCAGCCAAGCACCAGAGCATGTTATACGAAAACATGCTCCGGTGCACTGTCTGCCATACTGCCTTACATCTGCAGGATACCGTTTGCGCCGCTTTTTCTTTGCGGAGCCAACAGCCATACCGCCTTACATCTGTGGGATACCGCCCTTGATCGTCTCCTCCACCCGGATGTCCTTGATCTTCATAGGATTGATCTTCAGGGGATTTTCTGACAGGATGACCATATCCGCCTGTTTTCCTGCCTTTAATGTGCCCTTGCTCTTTTCCTCACCATACGCATATGCCGCATGGATGGTCACACCCTTTAAGGCATCGTAGACCGAAATGCACTGGTTACTGCCCAATCTCTGTCCCTTTCTGGTCATACGGTTCACGGCACACCATACGGTATGGAGCATATCCGGCTTAGTCACCGGCGTATCCTGATGCATATTGTAGATCATACCTCTTTGACACATGGAGCCCAGCGGACTGATGCGCTCTGCTCTCTCGCTGCCCAGGTTCTTTTTATGCACATCGCCCCAGTAATAGATATGGCCGGCAAAGACCGACGGGATCATCTGCAAAGGAAGCATTCTATCCAACTGGTCGTCCCTTACCGTCTGACAATGTATCATGACCGGCCGGATGGAATCTTCCCGGGGATCATCTCCCCATTCCTTTAAGGCGTCCTCATACCCCTCGATGAACTGCTCCGATGCTGCATCACCATTGCAGTGTGCCAGGATCTGGTACCTTCCTTCGATTGCCTTTTGGCAGGCATCTTTTACATAGGCCAGGTCATGTGCCGGGTAACCGCAGTAGCTTTCCTCCTGTTCATACGGCCGGGACAGCCATGCAGACTTTCCCTGGGGAGAGCCGTCCAAAATGATCTTTGCCCCGCCGATCCGGATGTGATCCACATATGATCCTCCGGTATAGTCTGCATATTTTTCCGCTGTATCGGCATATTCTTCCTGCATGATATAGGTAACAACATCCAGTCCGATCAGCCCTTTTTCCGCCAGTGCCACCAGCGCTGCAAACGCCTCCTTGGATGCTGCTCCCTCCTGCACGGTGGTAACACCATACCGCAGATACATTTTTTGCGCCTCACAGATCTGCGCAGGCATATCAAACTTAAGAAGCGGCATGGCTGCCCCAAGCACACGCATCAGTGCCGGGATCTCTTCCACATAGCCGGTTAAGGCACCTGCTGCATCCCTTCCAAATCTGCCGCCGTCCGGATCCGGGGTATCATCTGCGATCCCCGCCATTCGCAGCAGTGCTGCGTTGGCTATACCCATATGTCCTGATATATGTGAGATAAAGATCGGCAATGTCTCTGACACCTGATCCAGAATGCTTTTATCCGGATGCCTTTCTTCCTTTAAAAAATTGTGGTCATATCCACTCGCCAGGATCACCTCTGCCTCGGGATTTGCTTTGTGATAAGCCGATAACAAGGCTGTCACATCCGCAAAGCTCTCCGCTTTTGACAGATCGCACATCCGGATGCTCTGCGCTGTTTGAAAGAAATGACTATGGGGATCGATGAATCCCGGCATCAGTGTTTTTCCGGCCAGATCCACATTCTCTGCCTCTGGATACAGATGCTTTGCCTCCTCATAGCTTCCGACAAATACGATCTGATCCGCCTGGGTCACAAGGGCAGATGGCTGCTCGTCCCTTGACTCCATCGTGATGATATCTCCATTGTGATAGATTTTTCTCATGTCAAACACCGCCTTACATCCCTGTTTTTTAATTATCTTTGCTGCGGGAAGAGATGGTATAGGCCTCTTCCACAGGCAGGACGAAGATCCTGCCATCACCGGAGTTTCCATCCTCGCCGGTCTGGGCTGCATCCATGATCACGTCAATGATCTCGTTCTTATCTTCTTCCTCGCAGGCGATCATCAGGATATTCTTAGACATCTCGTCATAGATAAGATCTCCCACATGAATACCATGCTGCTTGCCTCTGCCGGAAACGCTCCACTTGGTAGATGCCCCGAATCCTGCTTCCGCCAATGCCTTATTAACCTCATATGCCTTCTCCGGTCTTACGATCGCATAAATCATTTTCATCATAGTCATCTTCCTTTCTGCAACCTGCTTACATTTTCTCTTTTTCCGTATATTCTCACTGGAAACTGTTGCTTACCAGTGATTCAACCGCTCTGACATCATTGATATCGATATCGTTCAAATAGCCCTTGAGGGAAGCATTCTGCCCTTCATCGCCTTCTCCCTCAAAGATCCGGCCTTTTGCCAGTGTAAAGGTTGGCTTTTTCCATACGCCGAATACCTTTAACAAAATAAGGTATATGAAAATGGTTGCGAACATTCCTGCGCAGGCGATGGGCAGTGAAATATAATGTAATCCCGCAAAGGTGATAAATAACATGGTCGGCGTCGAGAACATCATGCCCATATTCATAACACCGAGTTCGGCTCCTGTGCTGGTCTGTAATCTCGGATCCACCATACGCACCAGTGACAGACCACTGGGGGTTGTTCCGGTACTGGTCCCGTAGACGCCCAGCACCCGCTCAAAGTCATGATCACTTCCCAGTCTCTGCCCAAAGTAAAGACTTACCATAAAGGTAACAATGGCACTGATGATACCTGCGATGATGATGGGCACGATCCATTTACCGATAATACCTACCTGGATCGCCATAAAGGAACTGACCACCAGATAATCAGAGAAAAAGCCTGTGATCCTGCTCTGGAAAGCATTGTTGATCAGATAACTGATGTGTAACTTCTCCATGACCCACTTGACAATATATGCCGCAAACATTCCCCACATAAACAGCATAGCCGCAAAGGTCGGCCCGATACCCGGGATCATTCTTATGACCGCCGCTATGCCAAGTGCCAGCAGATAAGAAACACCCATAATGGCAAAATGCGCTGCAAAGGTCTCGATATTGCCACTGTGGAAAGTAGATTTGCCAAGAGGTTCTCTCTGTTCCTCCGGTTTGAAATAACCACGTTCCACGGAAGAAATGATCTTGCAGTTATTTTTGGCAATGCCCTTCTTAAGACCATAACGAGCTACCGGAACACCAATACCAAAGGCTGCGATAAAGCCCATGACCGCATAGGTAAGTGCTACCATTTCCGCATTGGCGTAACCATAGGTGTTCTCAAACAATTTTCCATAGGTGGATGCCTGCCCCGGTCCCTGGCAATACGCAAAGGGGACCAGAATACCATACATGGGGTCCATTCCTACCGCCTTGCCTGCAATGCAGGTGACCAGGATACCGATCAGGGGCTGCACCGCATAAAGGATGCACCAGATCAGTGCCATTCCCATGGCTCCCCGAACGGCACCGCTCTTCTTCTTTTCCTTTGACGCCTTGGCATCCTGCTTCTTTTTCTTTTTTCCTCCGGTCAGCCCTATGGAGATAAAGGACATGACGAAAAATACATCTACGATATTGCTGAAGTCACCGGTTGACATACCGCCGAGATCGACTCTGTTAAATACGGTATTCATCAGGATCAGACCAACAACACCTCCGATGACGCTTGTAGGCATCAGCATACGTCTGAAAAACGGTACTTTCGCCCTTACGACCATACCGATGCAAAGCATCACGCTCGCTACTCCAAATGCTACCACTACACTATACATATAAGCAGCCGCCTCCTTTCCTGTTGTCTGACTTACGCCATTTTATGATACATTTCATCCAGCATCTCATCCGTAATCTCTACCGGATTGTTGTAAAGATTCGGATGTCTGCTGATCTTGACCAACTCCGCGATCTGTTCCTCCCGCAGATGCAGATCCTTCAGATCATTTCGCAAATGCATCTTCTCCTTAAGTTCATGGATCGCATCTGCCATAGCGGCTGCATCCGCAAATCCCAACCTTTTGGCAAACTCTTCGATCCGATACCCTTCCTCTCCTTTGGCATTAATCCTTGCAAAATGATCCAAAGTCAGGCCGCAGGCTTCTCCGTGGGGGATATGATGCAGATTGGTCAACGGAAATGAGCAGGCGTGGGACGCCGTTGTCTTTGGCAGCGTAAATGCCAATCCGGCGATCAGGGATGCTTCACACATCTTTTCTCTTGCCAGCTCGTCCGCAGGATTTTCATAGGCCCGGTACAGATACTTAAAGACCAGATCTGCTGCATGCAGGGCGCAGGCATCACAAATGGGCTGATGTCCTTTGCTCCAGAATCCCTCCAGTGCATGTGCCAGAACGTCAATGCCGGTGCCTGCTGTGACTTTCGGCGGCATGGTATAGGTAAGTTCCGGATCGATAATGGCATAGGCCGGGAAGAATCCATCCGAAACAATGGGTGATTTCTTACCATTGGCATGATCCGATAATACGGATACACAAGTCACTTCACTGCCTGTACCGGCCGTTGTGGGAACCGCGATCAGCGGCAGATGTTCCTGCGGCATGGCTAGACCGGTGCCATGATATTTGCGGATGGAATCCTGGGTCAGTGCAATGCTTGCAGCCGCTTTTGCGCAGTCCATAGAACTGCCGCCACCCAGAGCCACCACAAAACCGATCTCTTTCTGGCGTATCACTTCCGCACAGGCATCTACTTCCGCCACATCCGGGTTAGGGGATAATTCCCCAAAGGAAGCGATGATCGCCCCCTGACTCTGCTCCATGATCTCATCTACCAGACCGTTGGTAAAAAAGAAAGGATCGGCTACCAACAAGCCTCTCTCGGCACCCAGACCTGCCGAAAGATCTTTGATCTCTTTTCGTCTGCCTTTGCCAAAACGGATCTTGACAGGCTGTGCATAATCCCATTCCATAGCATCCGACTCCTTTCTAGTTGCAAAACTTCTCATCTGCAAGGGTCAATACTTCATCCAGGATCGGCAGATATTTTTCCAGTTCTTCCTTGGTGATGATCAGCGGCGGGCAGATCTCAATGAAATTTTCTCTGCCGAAGGTGGCAAATCCGCGCTTCTTTAACTCTGCAAAGATCCAGGGCATAGCTGTTCCCGGCACACCGTACTCCTGTAAAGGTTCTCTGGTTTCCTTATTCTTGACCATCTCCAGTGCCCCAAACAGACCAATGCATCTCGCCTCACCGACGCATTTATGTTTTTCTACCATTTCATCCATAAATGACGCCACGATCTCGTGCATCGCGGCTACATGCTCTTCAATGTTATGCTCCTTGTAATAGGTGACAGCCGCTACACCGGCTGCACAGGCAAGGGTATGTCCCGAATAAGTAAGTCCGCACTGCAGGACATTTTCCTCAAAATACTTGGCAATGCTCTCATTGACAATGACACCGCCAAGCTGTACATATCCGCAGGTCACGCCCTTGGCAAATGTGATCATATCCGGCTTGAAATCAAAGTTCTGCCATGCAAACCATTTTCCGGTTCTGAAAAATCCTGCCATAACTTCATCGCAGATCATAAGGATCCCATATTTATCACACAAAGCCCTTACGCCTTCCATATAACCCTTTGGCGGAAGGATGACACCATTGGCACCGACAATGGACTCCATGATAATGGCTGCCACATTCTGCGGTCCTTCATAGCGAAGCTGCAGATCCAGATCTGCGATTGCCTTCTTTGTCACCACTTCATCATCCACGCCATAGGTATAACCATCCCGATACATCTGTGGATTCATGAATTTCACAAAACCGTTTGCGCCGCCGATCTCAGCTGCAAATCTTCGCCAATCTCCGGATGCATTGGATGCCCCCAGTGTTGCACCGTGATAACTCCGGTAACAGGAAAAGACCTTCGTTCTGCCGGTCACCATTCTTGCCATCTTGATGGCATTTTCATTGGATTCGGCACCGCCGTTGGTAAAGAACACTCTCTTGTATGTATCCTCCCCGGCAGCTTCCACCAATAATTTGGCCAGTTTGCTCTTAGGCTCTGAAGCATAAGCCGGTGCCATAAAGCACATCTTATCCGCCTGTTCTTTGATCGCTTCCACAATTTCCGGCAACTCATGCCCTAAGTTGGAGCAGACCAGAAGGGATGCCATATCGGCGTATTTTTTTCCGTCATAATCCCAGAAGTAAATGCCTTTTGCTTTTTCTACCGGAAGGACATCTCCGCCTGCTTTTGACCAGGACTGTAAAATATACTGTCTGTGTAAATCTGCTACTTCTTTTCCTGTTAAATTTTCCATATTTACCCTTTCCTGCTGCAGCTGTCTGCGGCACGTGCGGAGATTTTTCCTCCTTAATGCAACAAAGGCGCCCGGATATCTCTGATCCAAACGCCTTTGTTTTGTTTGTTATTTTTTTGTTGTCCTTATGATACAGTGCTACTTTCTTTCAGGATATATCTCCGGAAACAATTTTGTTTGTGCTAAAGCACAAAGCATTACGGTTCAGATGCCGGCCGGGAGACTGGGGATTGGGGTTTGGGGACTGTGGCTGAGGACTGCTGTCTGAACATCACTCTCCTATCATGACCCTAGGATCTGGCAGACCTGTGCCGCCGCCAGACCGGTCATGATCTCATTTCGGACAGCAAAATCAGACAGATTCTTTCCTAAGATCTGCTCGATCTTTTTGATCTTATAATTGACGGTATTCCGGTGGACGAAAAGTTCCTCCGCCACCTGATTTATGCTCCCGTTATGTTTCATATAACTTTGCAGTACTTCGCAGAGATTACTTTCATTGATGGCATCATATTTCTGGATCGGATATATGGTCTTTGCGCAATAGTATTCCAGTGCTTTCCTATTGCTCTCCAAAAGCAGTCCCACCAGTCCCATTTGGCTATACCCCACAACACTTTCATCCTGACGGATATTTCGCATATAGAGTTCTATTTTCTTGGCCTGCTTATAACTTTCCTTCAGCTTCTTGATATGATCCACGTGCTCTCCTGCAGCTGTGAACAGACTCTCCGTCTCCTGCAGATAATGTTCCAGCCACCGCTTTGCTTCCTTAAGCCTTGGTATTGCCTGTTCTTCTTCCATATCCGGCAATATGGTCACGATCATAGGCTCATCCTCCAGGATAACGGCATTGGCCCGGATCGTCTGTATATAGCCGCCCCAGATCTTCAAAAGCTGTCTGCGGCGCATTGCAGTCAGTTCCGAATAGATGATCTTATCCTGCGACACCTGTGTTTTTTCCACAGGATGTGTGACTACCAGCGTATATTTGGCGTGTCGGGCATAGCCTTTTTTCATCAGCGTCGACATGTACAGACTCTCCTCATCCGGTGTGTAGAGGCAGTACTTAAAGGCAGCTGACAACTCCATTTCTTTCTGTTCTTTTTGCTGTATCTCATAGCAGAACACCCGCATCATGTCTGCCAGATATACTTTCCACGGCACGGTAAAGACCGGGAAGTCCTTCTCATCCGCAAAATCGATCACATCCCGGGGGACCTCCTTGATATAGGGGCCGATGTTGACGATCAATCCGCTGGCATGATGACTGTAGATCTTCTGTGTCAGCCGCAACAGGGAAGTCTCTTCCTCCATCCCTATCCCGGTGGTAAAGACGATCTCTCCGCCTTTTAAAAAGCCTGCCGTCTCCAGATTGCCTACGATATGCACCCAATCCACGACACGGTCCAATCCGTTTTTCCCTCCTAACAGATGGATCCCTGTATTTTCCACTTGTTTGACCAGTTCTGATAATTTCACACCCATATTTACCCCTTTGTTACGCAATTTATCTGCTGCAACGTAAGGAGAATCTCCCGCAGGCGAATTCTCCGATGTGATCCTTCCTCTCCTATGACGTTTACAGCATAGGGACCGTTTGCAAGAAATGCTGTCAGGCAGTTCCTGTAAACGCATTATCGCCGCTTTTTACACGATCGCCATGATACCGGATAAAAGTAAAAGCACATATGTGATCTTCATGAAGATCTGTTGGGAGATTTTCTTTACCAGACGGGTTCCGATCCATGTACCGATAAACACCGGCAGGATGCCTACTACCAAAAGTCCTATCACATGGGATGAAAAACCTCCGGTCATAGCCTCCGGTATGGTGATAAAGAATCCAAGAGTTATCCATAACAGTGCCACCGTGGCTCTGAATTCTTCCTTCTTTTTCAATGTCATGGTCGCATATACGACCAGAAGTGCTCCCCCCGATACAAACATACCGTGGATCACGCCGGCAGCCAGTAAAATGCAGAACATCAGCCAGCCCGGCAGTTTTCGTACCTCCTTTGCCGGAAAAAACAACTTCTTCAGGGCGATAAAAATGATCATGCCGCCATATAAGACCAGAAGGATCTCCAACGGAAATCGGCGATAGATCCAAGTCCCTATTGCCATGCCAAAAAGCATCCCCACAAACATCCTGCCAAACTCCCTCCAGTTGATATGGCAAAAGCCGGTCATAACGATCATAATACTGGAAATCTGCGCTATGGCATTTAGCAAAACTTTTGCCTCATCCGCACCGATCAGGCGGATCACAGGCGGCATGGACACCAGTGTCCCTGCAAACCCGGTGATCGCCTGCAGCAGATTTGCCACAAATAAAATAGCAAACACCAGCACATCTTTTACATCAAACATATCTCTCATCTCCTTGCGTATTTGTGCCTATAACAAAAAGGACAGTTCCCGCGAAATGGGAACTGCCCTCCTTGGCATTCATGTATGGTAATATAACAATTATTACGATATGTGTAAAGAATTCCATCTTCAGGATTTAGCGCAAGGATTTCACTCCCCTGCAGGAATGGTGTGACGATTCTTGCTTTCCGTGTTATAATCCCATCTTCGACACTTAAAGAAAAGTATAGTGGCAGAATCCCTTGATTTTACTAG
>CAVBJS010000057.1:0-16883 GCA_963596015.1 Bacteroidaceae bacterium | reverse complement strand
GAATTCGCCTTCGCGAAATTCTCCTCGTGTTGCCGCAGTAAACTGCGGCAAGAAAGGGGAAAACATGAAACTTGGAATCGTCTACACCAGCACCACACCGGAGCTGATCCAGTGTGTTAACGAAGAGATCAAAAAGAACTTAGGGGATGCACCGGAGATCATGAATTATCAGGATCCCTCCATCTTAGCAGAGGTCAGAGAGAACAGCTATGTGAAAGCCGCACCGGCCGCCAGACTGGTGGGCATGTATATGCAGGCTGTCTCTGACGGGGCAGATGCCATCCTCAACTGCTGCTCCTCGGTGGGAGAGGTGGCAGATGCAGCCCAGGATATCGGAAAGTACACCGGTATTCCCATCGTGCGGATCGATGAGGAAATGTGCAGGGAAGCGGTAAGGCTGGGTGCAAGGATCGCCGTACTGGCGACACTGCCCACGACTCTGACGCCTACCAAGAATACTATTCTCCGGGTGGCCAGAGAGATGAATCGCCACGTGGAACTGGTAGACGGTCTGGTGGATGCTTTTGGCGCCGACCAGGATCAGTTCAAAGCACTGCTTTGCGCAAAGGCTGGAGAATTAAAGGATCAGGCAGATGTGATCCTGCTGTGCCAGGGCTCCATGGCCTACGCAGAAGAGACCATTCACGAAAGCACCGGCCTGCCGGTACTTTCCAGTCCCCGGTTTGGGGCTGCGGCATTGGCTGCGGCTTTGAAGGCGAAGGGGTTATAAGGCAGTAGCCTTAAAAGAAAATTGATGCTGTATAAATGAAGTTGACATCTTATTCTCATACATTGTATGCCAAGTGTGCGAGAAAAAGGTGTCAATTTTATTTATGCGGAAATACATTCCTTTCGGCATTATTTATGAACATATCACGAAATACATCCAAAGAAATTCAGCAGATAGGGAGAATGAGCAACAAAAAAATCTGCAAGTTTCAGCAGTTGATCTGATTTAAGCGACGTATTTCTGAAAGTACAGGTAAATATAACCAAAAATATAGAGCTTAATTTGTATAAATCAGTGATTGAACATAGGATGTTTAAAAGACTATACTATAGACACGTCAGAAGACGGACACTAAGTTTTAAGGGAGGTTACATTAATGAAGAAAAAGATCATAGCAACGTTGCTTGCATCCGCCATGGTTTGTGGCTTATTTACTGGATGCGGCTCCAGCAACACTGCTTCCACAGCAGAAAGCTCAGCAGAAGAGAGCACTGAGGAAGCTACAGAAGAAAGTACTGAAGAAACATCCGATGTTGCTTCAGGAGAAGCTACAACCATAACGGTATGGGGATGGGACAAGTCCTTTAACGGAATCTCTTTTGAAGAGGCCGACAAGCTGGATGACAGCGTTAACGTAGAGTTTGTGGAGATGGCAAAGGCAGATTGCCTCGAGAAGATTCACACAGTGCTTGCATCCGGTGTCAGTGATGACCTTCCGGACATCGTAATTATTTCTGATGCAGCTGCACAGGGCTATCTTATGTCTTATCCGGGCGCATTCCTGGCAATGGACGATTATCTTAACTACGATGATTTTGCAAGCTACAAAAAAGGATATGTTTCCTATGACGGCGTAGGATATGGCGTTCCGTTTGATACCGGTGTTACAGGACTTTTCTATCGTAGCGATTATATTGAAGAAGCCGGTTATACTGATGAAGACATGCAGAATCTTACTTGGGATGAGTATGCAGAGCTTGGAAAGAAGCTTGCAGAGAACGGTCATATGCTGCAGACTTTCAATCCTAACGATGTGTCAAACTTCCAGATCCTGCTTCAGTCCACCGGAACATGGTACACAGATGAAGAAGGTAAGGCAAACTTCGTGAACAATGATACACTGAAGGAATGCTACAGACTTTTCAAGGAGTTCAACGAGGGCGGCTTTGTAAAGGTAGTCAGCGATTGGTCTGAGTTCCAGGGTGCAATTAACGGCGGCGATGTTGCTTGCGTGATCAGAGGCTCTTGGATCACTTCCACCATCAAGGCCGGAGAAGATCAGAGCGGACTTTGGAAGCTTGCTCCGATTCCTACTCTTGATACTGTAGAGGGTGCAACAAACAGATCCAACCAGGGTGGTTCCAGCTTCTATGTACTTGCAAACAGCAAGAATGCAGAGGCAGCAGCTAAGTTCCTTGCAAATACTTTTGGCGGCAGCACAGAGCTTTATGATACACTTGCAAAATCTGCAAATATCATGGGCACTTACTTACCTGCATCTGATGTAGAAGCTTACAGCACTGCAGATGAATACTTCAGCGGTCAGCAGATCAATCAGACACTGGCAAGCTGGATCGGCGAGATCCCGGCTGTGGATCCTGGCGCATATACATCAGAAGCACAGTCAGCTCTTCTTGCTGTAACACCGAATATTTTGAACGGTTCTGATCTGGAGACAGAACTTTCTACCGCTGAGGAACAGTTCAACCAGATGGTACAGGAATAATCAAGGCGGATGCTTTAATCTACGAAGGGGCCGTAAGGCCCCTTTGTTCATATACAGGATAGAGGAAAATCAGAAATGGTTAAAAATAAGAAGAAAAGATCCAGAACGATTACATGCTGGACAATGATTATGATTGCAGCAGCGTTCGTAATTATTTTTGGATATTTGCCGACAATTCAGGCTTTTATTCTTTCCTTTAAAACCGGAAAAGGAGCTAATCTTTCCTTTAATGGATTGGCAAATTACGTTCGACTTTTCAAAGATAATACGTTTTGGACAACATTGGGCAACACACTGATCTATGCAGTGTTTGAGATCCCGATCATGCTCCTGCTTGCACTTATCATTGCAGTAATGTTGAATGACCCCAAGATAAAAGAGAGAGGTATTTATCGTACCTGCATCTTCTTACCTTGCGTAACATCCATGGTTTCATATTCTATCTTGTTTAAGAACCTTTTTGCATTGGATGGCGTGGTGAATAACCTTCTTATTAAAATTGGTGTGATCGATACGCCGATCTCCTTCATCCTGGATGCACACTGGGCAAAAGTTGTTATTGTAGTAGCCCTTATATGGAGATACACAGGTTACTATATGATCTTCTTCCTGTCAGCACTGCAGAATGTAGATCCGTCAATCTATGAGGCTGCAAAGCTCGATGGTGCGACAGACAGTCAAAGCTTCCGGAGCATAACAATTCCGATGCTGAAGCCCATTATTTTCCTTACCAGCATTATGGCATTGAATTCAACTCTGCAGCTGTTCGATGAGGTTGTAAACCTGACAAACGGCGGCCCCGGAAATGCGACAAGAACGATTTCAGAATATATCTATGACCTGTCCTTCAACTATGTACCGAGTTATGGCTATGCGTCCACCGTTTCACTGGCAGTATTCGTTATTGTAGTTGCGATTACGATTTTCCAGAAGGGAGTTATGAGAGATAAAGATGAATAATCCAGTAAAATACCTGTTCAAAAGAATATTTCTTATTATCGTGTCTTTCCTCTGCATTTTTCCTTTCCTTTGGATGATTATTGGTGCAACGAACGATTCCAAGGATATTATGATGGGAAAACTGACCTTTGGAACGTCCTTAAGTAAAAATGTAAAAAATGCGTTCGAAGCGGCAGATCTTGGCAGAGCCTTTGTTAATTCGCTGTATCTTTCGGTGATAATCACGGTTCTTTCATTAATTATCTGTTCTGTGGCAGGTTATGCTTTTGTTGTTTATAAGTCCAAAAAAACAGAAGTTGTATTCCTTGTTTTGATCGCCTCCATGATGGTGCCTTTTGCAGCCAAGATCATTCCGATGTATCGCATGTTTGCCAACATGGGACTGCTTAATAACTATCTGTGTATCATTTTGCCGGCAGTCGGAGCTCCTTTTTTAATTTTCTTCTTCCGCCAGAATTCAGAAAGCTTTCCAAAGGAGACAATTGAAGCAGCTCGTGTTGATGGCTGTAACGAGTGGAAAATATTCAGCAGGATTTTTGTCCCGATGATGAGATCAACTTATGCTGCTGCTGCAATTTTCTCATTTATGGCAGCATGGAATAACTACATGTGGCCGTTGATTTCGTTGCAAAGCGAATCTAAATATACACTGCCGCTCACTGTATCTAATCTGGCATCCGGCTTCACACCGGATTATGGTATGGTAATGGTAGGAATAATTATTTCTACGATTCCGACAATGCTTATTTTCTTCCTGTTGCAAAAGAACTTTGTAGAAGGAATCCTGGGCTCTGTAAAGTAAATGCGAGCGCCGTATGCGATGGCTGTGTTGGATGATAGAATAAGGGGAGAAGACAAGAAATGCAAAAAGAACTGAGCAGACCATATATTTTATTTGGCGGCGATTATAACCCGGATCAATGGGATGAGGCAACAATTCGCCAGGATATGGAATATTTTCATGAGGCGGGCGTAAATACTGTTACACTTCCTGTTTTTTCGTGGGCAAAGTTGGAACCGTCAGAGGGAAAGTATTGTTTTGAGTGGCTTGACAGGATTATCGACATTTTGGACGAAAACAAGCTGTCTTATTTCCTTGCAACTCCAACCAGCGCGCAGCCGGCGTGGCTGTCGCATCAATATCCGGAAGTCCTTCCGACGGATATTGCAGGCAGAAAGAGAACGCATGGAATGCGAGTGTTTTTCTGTTATAACAGCGAGAAGTACAGAGAACGTGCCGCAGCGATCGCCCATGCGATGGCTGAACGCTATAAGGGCAGGCCGGGGTTGATCGGCTGGCATGTGGCAAACGAATATGGAACCTATTGCTACTGCGATAACTGTCAGAAAAAGTTTCGCCTTTGGCTGAAGGAACGGTACGGAACACTGCAGGAATTAAATGATCGGTGGCATACCGACTTTTGGGGCAAGACTCTGTACAGTTATGAAGAGATTATGCTCCCCACGGAACGAAACGACGATTATCGTTTTAATCCGGCAGTGCAACTGGACTATATGCGGTTTGTGACGGATTCTACTATTGAATGCTATGAGAATGAAGCTAAAATTCTGAAGTCAGCAACACCACAGTTGCCGGTTTTCACCAATATCTCTGGGTTTATCAAGAAACTGAATCAATACAAAATGGTGTCCGTGATGGACTGCGCAGGATGGGACAATTATCCGTGGCCGACAGATGAGCGCAGTTTCCCGGCGATGAAACATGATATCATGCGCGGTCTGAAGGACGGAGAATCTTATTATGTGATGGAACAATCGCCGAATCAGCAGAACTGGCAGCCATATAACAAGTTGAAACGTCCGGGAGAGATCAGAAAGATCGCTTATCAGGGATTGGCGCACGGCTCCGATAGCAGTCTGTATTTTCAGATGAGACAGACCACGGGCGGACAGGAGAAGTTTCACGGTGCACTGATCACACATAATGGCAGGAATGACACGCGCATTTTCCGCGAGATGAGCCAGTTGGGAAAGGAACTTGCCGGCATTGGAGATCGCTTTATCTGCGGCAGGACGAAAAGCCAGGTGGGAATTCTCTTTGATTGGGAGAGTTGGTGGGCATTAGAGTTATGCAGCGGCCCTACCTGTGACATGAATTATCTGGAAGAGGTTCATAGATACTACAAGGTTTTATACAAAAAAAATATTCCCGTAGATTTTGTCATGAATACGGATGCGATGGATAACTATAAGGTTCTTGTGGCTCCAATGTTATATATGCTCAAACCCGGAGTAGGGGAGAAAATCAATCAGTTTGTAAAAAACGGCGGAACATTAATCGCAACGTATATGACCGGATATGCAGACGAAAATGATCGATGCATTTTTGGGGCATATCCCGGACCGCTTCGTGAATCGCTGGGACTTTGGGTAGAAGAAACGGATGCCTTGCGACCGGAGGAGCACAACAGTATCCATACACTTGCGTCACCGGAGCAGCATTATGAGTGCGGATTTTTGTGCGACATTATACGGCTTGAAGGGGCAAAGCCTGTTGCTGTATATGACAGTGATTTCTATCAGGATCTTCCTGCGGTTACGGTAAACAGCTGTGGCGAGGGAAAGGGTTATTACCTTGCATCAAGAATGCAACAGGAATATTTAGAAGAATTGATGGAGAGTATTCTTGCGGCAAATGAAATCGAACCGGAATTTTCCTGGAATGGTGAAGTGGAGATCACATCACGTGAGAAGGATGGAAGAACGACTTGGTTCGTGATCAACCACGATCAAAAGGAGAGTGAGATAGATCTCGGAGAAAATCGTTACATA
The DNA here is from genome assembly GCA_963596015.1 of Bacteroidaceae bacterium. Taxonomy (GTDB): domain Bacteria; phylum Bacillota; class Clostridia; order Lachnospirales; family Lachnospiraceae; genus CAG-791. Next base: position 10,674 of record CAVBJS010000057.1, on the reverse strand, counting down.
GACCTTTTAAACGGAGAAATCTACACGGGAAAAAAGATACTTGCTGCATCTGATGTGTTGGTGCTTGCGTCGCAGCAGTAAAGAGACTTCAGTATTTCTTACGAAATTTGTTCGGAGTGTATCGGGATTCAACAATTTATCTGTAGTGTCCGAAAGGGGGACGTGGGGTGGACTATGGAGATGAGAAAAAGAAGTCAGTAGTTAATCGAATCATGGACGGTATTATTGATGACATCATTGAAGGAAAGCTGTCTCCGGGAGATAAGCTGCCGACAGAACCGGAATTGGCCGCACTCTATGAGGCGGGGCGGAATTCTGTCCGTGAAGCGATCAAGAAGCTGGAAGCCTACGGTATTGTTTATATCAAAAGGGCGGATGGTACCTTTATCAGCGAAAATTACAATCAGAAAATGCTCGATCCTATGCTCTACAGCATCATTCTGCAGAAAAACAGCTGGAGAGATTTCGTAGAATTGAGGGCAGTAATTGATATAGGTACGTTGGAGGTCATTATTGATGGAGCCAAACCGGGAGATTCCTACAAAGAATTGCATCGAATTTTGTTGCGAATGGAATCAGAGTTCCTCGAGGATGCACCTTCTGTTGAGAAAATAATGATGTATGACACGGAATTCCATAGTCATATTGCCCAGAGAGCAAATAATCCGCAGCTGGTGACGATTACAGATTATATCACCAGACTTACGGTTCCTTCCCGAAAAAAGACCGTCAGGGAAATTCTGGAAAACGGAAAAGAAGAGGAATTCATTGCGCTGCATCGGCAGATGTTAGAAATAATTGAGAAAAAGGAAAGAGATAAGATTGTAAAAACCGTTCAGGATCATTACGTCTATTGGAGATAGTGGTTTTTGAACAACGGTAATTGCGTCAAGGATCGGAGTGATGGCTCCGACAGTTACAGATGGGAAGATTAGTGTGAAAGCTATGAGTAATATCAAGTTAGGAATCGTCTACACCAGCACCACACCGGAACTGATCCAGTGTGTTAACGAAGAGATCAAAAAGAGCTTAGGGGATGCACCGGAGATCATGAATTATCAGGATCCCTCCATCCTGGCAGAGGTCAGAGAGCACGGCTATGTGACGGCAGCACCGGCCGCCAGACTGGTGGGTATGTATATGCAGGCTGTCTCTGACGGGGCAGATGCCATCCTCAACTGCTGTTCCTCCGTGGGAGAGGTGGCAGATGCGGCCCAGGATATCGGAAAGTATACGGGTATCCCCATCGTGCGAATCGATGAGGAAATGTGCAGGGAAGCGGTAAGGCTGGGGGCAAGGATCGCTGTACTGGCTACACTGCCCACGACTCTGACTCCTACCAAGAATACTATTCTCCGGGTAGCCAGAGAGATGAACCGCCACGTGGAACTGGTGGACGGTCTGGTAGATGCCTTCGGCGCCGACCAGGACCAGTTCAAGGCACTGCTTTGCGCAAAGGCCGGGGAATTAAAGGATCAGGCAGATGTGATCCTGCTGTGCCAGGGCTCCATGGCCTACGCAGAGGAAACTATTCACGAAAGCACAGGCCTGCCGGTACTTTCCAGTCCCCGGTTTGGGGCTGCGGCGCTGGCTGCGGCTTTGAAGGCGAAGGGGTTATAAGATAGCAGCCTTAAAAACAAAGGGATAATAAGGTAAATATCTTTAAAAAAGAACAGACATACAAGAACGAATGTGGAGATACAAGAAAGCGAACATTCAATAAAACGGATGTAAAAAAACAGGCGGATAACTGTGTTACATGCAGCGGGGCTATCAGCCAATCGGCAAAAAGAAAATTGCAATCCACAGCCGGCATTTTGAAAATGGATTGCACCAAGGGGAGGCACGTATGCTGACAGATACAAAAAAATCTCCCAATGCCAGGGTATATCCCCTGGATGGGATGAAGGTAAAGTGGACAGGGGGGCTTTGGAAGGAACGGTTTGATACCTGTGCGGATTCGACAGTGCCGCAGCTTAAGCACATGTTTGACAGCAAGGATATCAGCCATGTAGTGGAGAACTTTAAGATCTGCGCGGGGGATGCACAGGGGGAGTTTGACGGTACTGTTTTCGGAGATGGTGATTTCTATAAATGGATGGAGGCGGCCATTTGCACCGCCTATAAGAATGACAAGGAAGAGCTGAAGCAGCAGATCGAGGACTACATCGATCTGATCGGCAGGGCACAGCAGCCCGACGGCTATCTTTCCACCAAGCAGATCATCGGAGAGCGCAGCGGGAATGGGGTATCCCGCATGGGCGATATCAATGATTTCGAGGTCTACAATTTCGGCCATATGTTTACCGCAGCCTGCGTGCACAAGAGAGCCACAGGACGGGATAACTTTATCAAAATCGCCGCAAAGACAGCGGACTATCTGGAGCATCTCTACGACGAGGCAGAGCGCACCGGAGAGATCCAGACCGCCGTTTGCCCTTCCCACTACATGGGACTGGTGGAGATGTACCGCACCACCGGGGAGGAGCGGTACCTGACTTTGGCCAGAAGAGCCATTGCGCTGCGGGACAGCGTAAAGAACGGTCTGGATGATAACCAGGACCGGATCCCGGTGAAAAAGCATGACAAGATCATCGGCCATGCTGTGCGGGCCAATTATCTCTATGCCGGTCTGGCAGATCTTTGCATGGAGGAGACGGACGAAGAGTACAGAGCGGTACTGGACAAGGTCTGGAGAAGCCTGGTAGATAAAAAGATCTACATCACCGGCGGCTGCGGTGCCCTGTATAACGGCGCCTCTCCTTACGGCAATTTCTTCGTACACCAGATCGTGCATCAGGCTTATGGTTACGAATACCAGTTGCCCAACATCACGGCTTACAATGAGACTTGTGCTTCCTTAGGCGGCGTGTTCTGGGCATATCGTATGTTCCAACTGGATCCCAAGGCAGAGTATTTCGACGTGCTGGAGCGCATGATGCTTAACACCAATCTGGCAGCTTTAAGCCTGGACGGCAAGCGGTTTTTCTATGAAAACATGCTGCGCAGGACCAAGAAGCTGGATTACAAAATGATCTGGCCTTTGACCAGAAGCGAGTATATCCTGAGCTATTGCTGCCCGCCCAACCTGGCAAGAACCATTGCTCAGTCCACGGAATATGCCTATATGCTCTCGGAAGACAGCGTCTGGACCGGCATGTACGGCGCCAGCCAGGCAAAGGTGGAGCTTAAAAACGGCGCGTCATTTACACTGGAGCAGGAGACAGAGTATCCCTTCGACGGACGGATCCATTTTTCCGTAAAGGATGTGGAGAAGGACCAGCCGGTGCATTTAAGACTCCGTGTTCCCGCATGGGCAGTAAGCGGCACCGTGAAGACGGCAAAAGAGGAGCGTGAGCTGACCAAAGAGGACAGCGGCACCTACTTAGACCTTTATTTTGAACATGTCAGCGACCTGGATGTGGTGCTGGATCTGGAAATGAAGCCCCGGTATACCGTGGCCAACAATATGGTAGAGGAAGACGCCGGCCAGGCAGCCATCGAGCGTGGCCCCATGATCTACTGCTGTGAGAGCGTGGATACAGAGGCAGAGACCCTGGATGACATCTACCTGGATCTGGAGGCAGAGGTGAAGCTGGTACATATGGATATCGCCGGCCGGGATATCACCGGCCTGGAGGCAGAGGAATATGTCATGGACCGCAGCGGCTTTGACAGAGAGGCGCTGTATCAGACCCTGTCCTACCACGGTATGGAGAAAAAGAAGGTGCGGCTGATCCCTTACTATGCCTGGGATAACAGAGATTACGGGGAGATGCGGATCTGGTTCCCCATTTGCTACCGGGCAAAGTAAAAAGACAGGCACAGCTATTGGTTTCTGCGCGAAGCAAATGGCTTTGATGGCAGACGAGGATCTGAGATCCACGTCGCTTCTTCGCAGCAAAAGTTGCTCAGAAATGGGGATCACTATGAATAACGAAGCAGAAAAAATCCTGCCTTTTTCCACCATCGCCGCCAAAACGGCTACCGATGAGGCAAAGGCAGAGCAGCTCCTGGCTAAGGCTATGGAGAATTTTAAGAGAAAGATCGTGGTGCTGGACGATGACCCTACCGGGGTACAGACGGTCCACGATGTGTCGGTATATACCGACTGGGAGTCGGATACCATCCGGCAGGGATTTGAGGAATGGGCGCCTATGTTCTTTATCCTCACCAATTCCCGCAGTTTTTCCGAGGAAAAAACCAGACAGGTGCACCGCCAGATCGGGGTCAACATCAGCCGCATCGCCAAGGAGACCGGCAAGAAGTTCATGATCATCTCCCGGGGCGATTCTACCCTGCGGGGTCACTTCCCTTTGGAGACGAAGGTGCTGGCAGATACCCTGCAGCAGGAGGCAGGCATTACCATCGACGGCGAGGTGATCTGCCCCTTTTTCCCGGAGGGCGGTCGATATACCTTTGATAATATCCATTATGTGAAGGACAAGGACAATCTGATCCCGGCGGGAGAGACGGAGTTCGCCAAGGATAAGACCTTTGGCTTCCGCTCCTCTGATCTGCGGGATTACGTGGAGGAAAAGACAGAGGGAGCCTACCCTGCCAAGGATTGCATCACCATCAGCCTGGAGGAATTAAACGCCCTGGATGTACAGGGTATTCAGGAAAAACTGATGGGTGCCAGAGACGGTGCCAAGATCATCGTCAATGCAGTCTGCTACGCAGACTTGAAGGTATTCTGCGCTGCCATGGTGCTGGCTATGAAGGAAGGAAAGCAGTTCCTGGCCAGAAGCGCCGCAGCTCTTCCCAAGATCCTGGGACGGGTCAGCGACCGGCCGCTGCTCACCAGAGAGCAGCTGGTGGGGACCACCGCGAACGGCGGCATCGTCCTGGTGGGATCCCATGTAAAGAAAACCACTGACCAGCTCCATGCCCTGCAGAGACTGGAAGGGCAGATCGACTTTATGGAGTTTAATGTCAATACCTGCTTTGCGGTCCATGGTCTGGAAAAAGAAGTGGAGCGCATCGTAGAAGAGGCCCAGAAGAAGATCTCTCAGGGAAGGACCGTGGTGATCTATACCAGCCGTACCCTGTTGGCACCGGAGAACATGACCCCGGAGGAAAAGCTGCAGATCTCCGTATCTATCTCGGACGCCGTGACCAGCATCATCGGCAAGCTGACGGTAAAGCCCCGGTTCATCATCGCCAAGGGCGGCATCACTTCCTCCGATGTAGGCACCAAGGCTCTGGCCGTGCGAAAAGCCCGGGTCATGGGGCAGGTCAAGAAGGGTATTCCGGTATGGATGACCGGACCGGAGAGCAAGTTCCCGGGCATGCCCTATATCATCTTCCCCGGCAATGTGGGAGAGGTGGAGACGCTGAAGGAAATCGTAGAGGAATTGCTGTAGAGGCTGCGGCAGAAAGAGGGAAGCATGAAAAAGATAATGGTATCGGTAGCGCCGGTATCGGCGGCAGATACGGAGATCATTCCGGAAAAGATCGCAGCGGATGTGGTGGAATGCTATAAGCTGGGAGCTTCCATGGTGCACCTGCACGTGCGGGATGCCCACGGAAAGCTGACACCGGATCTGACACTGTTGGAAGAAACCGTAAAGTTGATCCGCAAAGAGTGCGATATCGTGGTAGAGATCTCCACCGGCGGCGTATCCGATCTGACGATCGAAGAGCGCTGCGCGCCCTGCACACCGGATTACGTGGAAGCAAACAGCCTGAATGTGGGATCTGTCAATCTGGGGAAAGCAGTCTATTGCAATCCTATAGGGGACGTGGAATACTGCGTGCAGCAGATCCTGGCCAATAACAAGCGGCCGGAGATCGAGGTCTTTGAGCTGGGCATGATCCATACCGTAAAGGAGCTGGATGAGAAATTCCACTTTGTAAAGCCCATTCTTTTCGCCCTTGTTTTCGGACACGGCGGCGAGATGCCGGCTACTCCGGCGGCGCTGCGTCATATGACGGAATACCTGTATGAGAATTTCACACCGGAGCAGGCTCTGTGGGGCTACACCCAGGCCAACCGCAGAGACTGGGAAATGATGAAGCTGGCCCTGCAGCAAGGGGCAAGCAGCATCCGCATCGGTTTCGAGGATTCCGATTATCTGGATCCCCAGACCAGAGTAAAGACCAACGCCGAGATCGTAAAGGCCGGCGTATCCCTGGTGCGCAGCCTGGGCATGGAGCCCATGACACCGGCGCAGGTGCGGGAAATGATGAAGATGCAGTAGTCCGAAATAGATATACCCAAAATCAGATATACAAAAAACGGCCAGCTCTCACAGCTGACCGTTTTTATATGTGTGCCAGACGGCGCGTACTTCTAACCGGTGTATGTAATGGTGACAGACACCAGGTTCGTGATTATTCAATCAGTTGCTTACTTGACATGGATAAAACAGAATACTATAATTACACCAGAGAGGAGTAAAAATAGTAACTTTTCAGTGATAAATTGGAGAATACTATGATTAGGCGAGAAAGTACATTTGGTGATTTTATTAAGAGTAAAAGAATAAATCACCAGCCAAAACTAACATTAAAAAATACGGCCGAACTTTTAGGAATAAATCTTACGTATCTCAGTGATGTTGAAAATAACCGAAAGAAAGCCTTTCCATCTGAAAAAATAGATTTATTCTGTGAGGTTTTTGAATTGTCATCAGATGATCGGGAAAAAATGTATGATTTAGCAGCTCGAGATACAGAAAGTGTTCCTGAAGATATTGTAGAAACAATTATGTACACAGAGCAAGGAGATTATGCAAGAAGAGCTCTTCGTATGGTGAATCAAGGAAAAGGAAATGTAGAATTATGGAAGGACTTGATACGAAAAATGGAGGGTGATGAGTGATTTGCTTTGACAGGAGTAGATTTTATTCTACAAGGGATGGCGGAGTTTATCTGAAATATCAACAAATTGAAGAATTAACAGAAGAATTGTTGAAGGATTATAATCCTGATATTCTGAATTACCCTCAAGCAGTAGATTATGATGATTTTCTGGAATGTTATCTTGAAGTAAATGTAGATTACCAGCATATTTATACTACTGGCAGTCAAGGAGATATTTTGGGATGTACATTGTTTTCGGAGCAGCAATTACCGGTATTTGACAAAGAGCACATGTGTAAAGCTTATCTCAAATATTATCCAATAACTGTTATATTAGATAAATCCTTAGTGGAGGGGACGAGAAAAATTCAAGAAAACATTACAGGACTTCATGAAGCTGGGCATGTGTGGCTACATAATTCTATTTTCATGGAGCAGGAAGGTCAGCTTCGGATGGAAGACATAAATCAGCATCGAATTTGTTGCCGTAAAGAAGATATGGAGGAGATAGAACAGTTAAAATGCTCAAATGCAGAAATGTGGAGAGAATGGCAGGCCACTACCTTTGCTGTTACGATTGCACTTCCCCAAAAAAGTTTGAATCTATCCGTTAGAGAGTTGTTCCATAAGTATGGTATAACAGGCGAACAATTAATTACGGATGATGATTATGATTCTTATCAAATGTCCTATCATACAATTCCTGCTGAATTAAGTAAATTATATAATATATCAAAAGAGGCAATTAGATATCGTTTGGAGAAAACCGGATTTTACACTACTCGAGAGAAATACGAAGCAGAGCATGCACAGCTGACTCTATTCGATTTTCTATAATTAAAGAAAGCACATAAAACTACGTTTGTAGATCTATGTGCTTCCAGGTTGAGTGTGATATAAACCATACTCCGTCGCAAGAGTCATTGTATCACACTTTTCAATGGGGTGGAGTAAAATCTTAATTAAACTGGTCATAATAATTACTCCATTTCTTGGCCAGGGAAAGTTGCCTTATATGGCAAATATATTAAGAGGCCGAAATAAGCAGTATCTTCAATATGATTTCTTAGGAGAACTGTATATGGAAGGTGCTAAAAGAGTTGGTAGATACAGATTTCCGCAGCTGGGAGAGGAGCAGTGGGTACCAACACAGGCCAAAAGTTTTAATTATTTGATGTCCTTGGAAAATCCCAATGATTGGTGGATTCATTGTTTTTGCGATGATTACCAATTTGAGCGATTGTGGAATCGATTTGATTACTACCTGCCGTACATTTTAAGCGCAAAGGGGTTCATATCGACTGATTTTAGCCTTTACAGGGATTACAATGACGACATGCTTGTCTGGAATTGTTACAGAAATCGTGTGATGGCATACGCTGTTCAAAAAGCTGGAGGGATGATGATTCCGACCGCTGGCTTTGGACCCGAACGTACGTGGAGCTGGTGTTTTGATGGATTGCCTCACAATTCAACTGTAGCAATAACTACTAATGGAACTTTAAGTGACCCAGAAGCAAGGAGAATTTTTGTTGGTGGTATCGAAGCAATGGTGCACACTATTTCTCCTTCAGCAATTGTGGTGTGTGGAAAATATCCTAAATGGCTTGACACAAAATATCCAGATATAAAAATTATTCCAATTTTCAGTCATAGTCAGAACTGGCGAACCAGGAGGTGTGGCTGATGGGCGGATATGGTGGCAGCAGTAATCGTGCAAAGGAAAAAGTTTATTATGATACAGGTGATCATAAAGTCACGGATAAAAATGCGATAACCGTTGGAGAATATTATATCGATAATGGAAAATATGTTGCGTTTTTACAGGAGAAAGATGGACAGAAAAGAGCAGACCTATCGGTGGAAGGCATTCACGTAGAGGTGAAGGGAATGACTTCTACTCAAACCAACAAAGTTTCAAATAATATTAAAGAAGCTTTTGAACAGGTAGAAGCAGACAATGCAGCATATCCGAAAGAAACAAACAGGCCTGGGAAAGTTGTTATTTTGTCTAAATATCCAGACATCAGAACGGCATATAAAGCTGTTTATGGTGGATATCGTAAGGCAAAAAACAAAGGTTATGTTAAAGGGGATGTGGAATTACTGCATAATGGAAAAATGTACACGATAGGAGGGAAGGATTGATGGCTTCTTTACAATGCCAAAATTGTAAATATGGAATTCATTATCATAATGAACCATCAGGAATTGAATATGTCATGATTGAAGTTTCTGACTGGATTCATATAACATCAGCCCAATTTGATCCTAAGAATAAAGAGATAGATGTTAAAACTGGTTATCCCAAACTTTATCGAACGGATACCATAGCAGAAGATTTTCCAAATGCTGTTAGAAAAATTTGGAAATGCCCCAAATGCGGGACTATGATTCTCTTTGATGAAAAAGGAAAGGTGAGAACGGCATATATTCCGAATGAAGATAACGTTTCTATTACGAGGGAAAAAGAGTGGACAGGAATCTGTTTCGATGACTATCAGTGGGATAAACTAACGGAGGCGGCTTTTCCTGACAGACAGTTGCCTGAAAAAATAAATGAATTTTATGAGATCTATATTTCGGAGGATGAATTAGTGATGAAGCGAGGGAGAAGCGACAAACTAACGAAATACAGTAGAATAATGTAATAAGGTGCCTGGATATCAAGCTGTGCAGATATCCGGGCATTATTTATGTGCCCTCGGTGGCAATATATCAAAAAATGTACGTAAGCCCTCAAAAGTGAGCATAGAAAGAATAACTTTGAAAGAAATGCTTGATAGCATTTTTCTTAGCGGCACATATGTCGTAAACGTCATATGTGTATATCGTATTGGAAAATTGCCATTGCTGAATTCATCTCGCGGCGTCGCAGACAAGCGATGGCATAGGAAAGTAACTTGTCTGCGATGACAGGCACCGGGTTCCCAACGAGTTCTTCACATCTACCATTCTGATAGATGTGAAGAACTTTTATCTGCATATTTTTATAAAATCATCCGGTGTAATTGCCGGAACCTCTGCATTATCAAAATCCCTTACATTGCAGGTGATGATATAATCTGCTCCGACATCCTTCGCACATTTATCCTGCAGGCAGTCTTCAAAGTCCGCAAAAGAGTCTTTTTCGATTGCATCAAGTATTTCCGTTTGTGACGCGGATGCAATCGAAAAAATTTCACATATGTCTTTCAGATTTTGTCTGCGAACACTATCGCTGCGCTTTCTAAGCACATACCAAAGTGTTGAAAGAGTATGAAATGCAATATAACCGGTACATTCACCGACTGCGCATTTCCTTACAATCTCCACTGACTGCGCAAGATATGGATCTTCTCGATTGGTAATGTAATTCAAGAGAACGTTTGTATCAATCAATACTACCAAATTTCTCATTCATCGCTTCCTTCCTCTCAGCATCGTAATCAATCGACTCTGAAACGGCTTTTCTGGATGCTTCAAGTCTTGCAAAAGCCTCTAACTTGCTGTTATTGTTTGCAATCGTATCTGACAGTGGTGCTCTGATAATGAACGGAATGCTTCTCTCTCTTAACGCAGTTCTGGTAAAACTTTCATAAAAGGTCTGTTTTGTCTGCCCCATTGCATCAAGCATTGCATCTAGCTCTTCGTAAATCGAATCTTCCAATCTGATACTGATTGTTTTCATCTTAGGAGCCTCCTTTCGTTGTTTGAATCGATTTTATGGCATTTTGACGCAAATAGCAAGCAATAGCTTTCATTTGACAACGGTTCAACGGTCACAGGCGCTGGGTGTTACAATTCAGACGCACCTGTTGATTGTCAAGTAAAATTGACCCACCTGCTAATGTACTACCATCTGATAACCGTCGGCCATCAATGTTG
>CAVBJS010000056.1:0-17686 GCA_963596015.1 Bacteroidaceae bacterium | reverse complement strand
CGATGGGCACCGGGCAGGAACGTTTCAGCGCCTCGAAGAACATCTCATACTGTGCCACATCGCCGGTCAGCTCATTTACGCCGAGACTGGGCAGTGGCTTTCCTTCTGTCTGGCTGACATCAAAAACATTCACCACCTTAAATGCCGGCATCAGGACTTCTCTTGTTTCCTTCTGCTTGCTGCCGTCGGGATTCATGAGAATCTCACCGGTATTCGGATCCTTTTTCTCAACCTCCATCCTTTTCTTGTAGGGTGTCGGCGCAAGGATACGGATCCCGGTTTCTCCTTTCTGTACCTGCCTACCGAACTGTTTCTGCCACGCTGTATATCCGGCAACCAGTGTGGCATCGGGTTTCTGCATGGCGATCAGGATGGTGTTGTTCAGTGAATAATCATGGAACTTGCTGAGTGTTTGCAGGTACTGTTTGAACTTCTCGCTCTCAAACAGCGCCTGAATTCCGGCTTCCAGTTGGTCCGTGATCGCCTTGACCTTCTCATACTGAGAGGGATAAGCTTTCTGTTCTGCCATAAAATCTCCTTTCCGTCATTGCCGTCATTTCCGTTATTCTTTCCGCACCTCAAATCGGTCCGGATCAGAAGCACTGTTTCACGTTCTGCCGCAAAATCCGAAACACGTTGACCTAACCCAGAAGTTCCGGATAAGAATCACCGTTTCACGTTCCGCCGCCGTCCCCCGGTCACCGGCATGCCTCCTTTCGATCCTTTTTTCCGGCAACCGATGCGGATTCCGTTTTAGATTCCGTTTTTTCGGCAGCCGATGCGGCTTTCGTTTTAGATTCCGTTTTTCCGGCAACCGGCGCAGATTCCGTTTTCCCGGACCGCAATTCCTTCAACACAGAATTTTTCGCCGACAGCTCTTTCACCAGATCAAGATCTACCTCGGTGAAATTGCGGTACTGCCATCCCCGCTCTTTCAGGATCCTGTCCCGGCATTCCTGAATGGAAAGGTTCTTACGATCCAACTGTCCGCCATCGATCGCATCAAGATTACGGTCATATACGGTGTAATCCCAGCCGTCTTCCGTTGCCCAAATGGAAAGGTATTCTCTGTGATTGATCTGCCAGGCAGCCTGGTCCTTCAGCATTTCCGGCTCCGGACTCGCCTTGCCGTCTCCGCGTTCCAAGATCTCGGCAAACTGACAAATGTGGTAGACGTCCCCGCCGACTCTGGTGTGGTAATCATCGATATACTCACAGGGAGAGATAAAACTCCGGTCCGGGAAATCGACTTTTATCCTGCCGCCGTCCGGAATGCGGAACAGCTCATCGTATCTGCTGTTGATAAAACGGATGCTGTGATCCTGTGGTTCATCCCTGTGCGCTTTCCGGTAAGCACGCTTTGCTTCCTTGATCTGCTCCAGTGTGCGCAGTGCAACTTCCGACACGATCTCTCCGGGCAGACCGACTTCCTGCATCGCCAGAACTCTTGCACAGGCAAGCGGGCTGCGGATCGGGCTTTCCTCCATCTGCTGATCGGTGATCAGACCTGTGTACAGTGCGCTGCCGCTGGCTTTGTCAAATACCTCGTAGGCAAAGCCCATCTCCGGAACCGTCTCTTTCAGATGAAGAAAAGCCGTATCGTCTACCAGATAGACCGCTTCCTTTTTGTCAAAACTCATTTTGCACCGCCTCCCTTCCTGCCGTTTGCACGGGTGTTTTCAAACTCCATTTTGAACTGCGGCCTGCCGTCCTCTTCTGTGAAGAGGAGGAGCGTCGCATTATAATTTTTGCCGGTCTTCCTGCTCGTGCAGTCCTTCAGTCGGATCCTGCCGTCCCGCAGAAGCTTCTCCACCATGCCGGCGGAGAGATGTTTCCCGATACTGTTGAAAAATGCATTGTCCTTCCAAAGCACAAATCTGCATTCCTTATTGCTGCAAAACCACCCCTTCGGCTTTTCCAGCACATCTGCCTTGCAGCAAGGGCAGGTGCCGACCTTCTTATGATCTGCCATCCGCGTTTCCGCTCCTTTCACTACTTCATAATTGGCAACCAGTCCGGAAATCATCTCCGTGATCTCACGCATGAAATTCTCCGGCTCATAATCGCCGCGCTCCATGCAAAGAAGCTTCTGCTCCCAGTCCGCCGTCATGGATGCTGATCGGATCTGCTCCGGCATAACGGTGATCAGGGCGTTACCCTTATCCGTCGAAACCAGATATCTTGTTTTCCCATCACCCTTGCGTTCGATAAAGCCTTTCCGGACCAGCTTTTCGATAATGCCTGCACGGGTGGCCGGGGTTCCGAGACCTTTTCGCTCTGCATCCTCCGGAATGTCTTCCGCACCGGCCGTCTCCATGGAAGAAAGCAGCGTATCCTCCGTAAAGCATTTCGGTGCCGTTGTTTTCCCGTCTTTGATCTCGATCCGGGAGAAGGATACGGTTGCTCCGGCGGAAAGCACCGGGCCTGTATATTCCTCCTTTTCTTTCTCCTTCTCTTTCTCCTTTGCGGGATAAAACTTCTGCCGGATCTCTTTCCAGCCGCCGCGGAGAACGATCTTATTTTTTCTGGAGAAATCCTCTCCGCCGCAGGTCATGACCACCGTGTCTTCTGCATACCGGTGATCCGGTGCAAAAGCACACAGCAGGCGGACGGCTATCAGCTGCAGGACAGCCTTTTCTCCCGACGGCAGTTCCGACAGATCTGCCTGGGACATGGTCCTCGTCGGGATAATGGCATGATGGTCGCTGACCTTTTTACTATCGAACAACCGGCCGTGCTCATCCGGATTCAGTTCACGGATCGGAACAGAAAACTGCTCCGCCACGTTTTCCAGCAGTTCCGGCAGCATCTGCTGCATATCGCCTGTCAGATATCTGCTGTCGGTGCGGGGATAGGTCACAAGCTTTTTCTCATAGAGTGCCTGCGTATAATCCAGTGTCTGCTGGGCCGTGAAACCAAGGATCCGGTTGGCATCTCTCTGCAGGCCAGTCAGATCATAGAGGAGAGGGGAATGCTCCGTTTTCTCTTTGCGATCCACGGATTTGATCCGGGCTGTCATGGTTTCCTTACAGCTGGAAAGCAGTCTTTCCGCTTCTGCCTTTTCATCAAAACGCCTGCTGGCTGCCGTGCAGTCCCCCATGCCAATCTCCACGGTGTAAAAAGGCTGCGGCTTAAAAGCAGCGATCTCCGCATCCCGCATCACGACCATGGCAAGCGTCGGCGTCATAACGCGGCCGACATTCAGCGTCGGACCGTACAAGCATGAAAAAAGCCGGGTGGCGTTCATTCCGACGATCCAGTCGGCACGCTCCCGGCAAAGGGCTGCTTCATACAAAGCATCGTATTCGGTTGACGGTTTCAGCTGTTCAAAGCCTTCCTTGATGGCCGCATCTTCCATGCTGGAGATCCACAGCCTCTGGAACGGTTTGCTGCAGCCGGCCTGATGATAGACCAGACGAAAGATCAGCTCTCCTTCGCGGCCGGCATCGGTAGCACAGACCAGACTCTCCACATCATCCCGCTGCATCAGTTCCTGCAGGACACCAAACTGCTTTCTGGTTGAAGCGGAAATCTGATATTTCCACTCTTCCGGCAGAATCGGCAGGTCCTCCAGACGCCATTTGGCATAGGCTACGTTGTAGGCCTCCGGCTGCGACAACTCCACCAGATGGCCGACACACCAGCTGACAATGAAGCCGCCACCTTCCAGATAGCCGTCGCCACGTGTGTTTGCACCCAGCACCTTGGCGATGGACTGAGCGACCGAGGGCTTCTCGGCAAGTACGAGTTTCATGATAAAATCCTCCTTACATAAATGACCCCCTCCGGCGGGTAGGCCAGAGGGGTATGTAAATACAACTCAGGAGTGAAAAAGAAGGAGGTCTACAGTCCCGAGAAGATTTCTATAAAAAAAGATTTCATCTGAAAATCTCTTTAATTATCGTCTCTGAACTATAGATAAACCACCCACGCCGAAGGCAATGCCAAGTAGAAATGTACCAATAGGGATAAGAAACTTCTCCACATTGCTCTCTTCTTTAATAGAAACTTTTGCAGATAATCTCTCTTTTTCTTTCTCCTTGTTAAGAAAATCCATGTTTTCAGAAGTCTTTAGAGTATCCGTGCTGTTTCTTTCATTAGCACACTGACATCTCATAAGTTCTCCATTTTTATTTATATAGCAGACCATTATTTTTCTTCCCCTGCATGATTCCTGCTCATTCAGGACGTAAGCGTCTTTACTCAATTTTTTGTCATTTGTGATTAAAAGCTGACTTCCTCCAGCTTTATTAATGGTTAATTCAGCCAGTAATTCTGCATCAGCAAACGCCTTCATAACATCCTGATCATCCAAAACTCCACCCTCAATGCAGAACACATCTTCATATTGCCTCATGAGAGCACTTGCTTCTATAGCCAGGGCCTGTTTAACTTTGTTCTGTGATTGCAGATGTTTAGCCAGTTCAGACCGTACTGCCGCTGTCACAATTATTGCTTTTCCTTCTTCTCTTAACAGATCTGCTGCATTCCCTAAAAATGTCCCCAGTTCTTCCGAATCCATTAACGAAGCTGTATCAATATAGATCCGAGCATTGGCTCGGATCATCTGAAAGATGTACTCCTTATTAGTCATTCTCCTCATCCTCCTTCACGACCGTAACTTCAGTACCATTCGGATTTTTAACCTTTGCATGGTATCCGTTCCGAGTAAACGCATAAACGACAAATCCAATCACAAGCGTAAATGCAAATCCAAAGAATCCTCCTTCCGGACTGGTGAGCACATCCTTCACTGTTTCTCCAGAATTAACCCTCTGCTGAACAGTGTCAGAATATGTATTCTGCTCAGCCTCGTTCTGTACCCGATCCTCTTCCTCTATGATTTCTTCGTTCATCATATTTTTTTCGTCCATGCTGTAGACCTCCTTTAGAATTGATGCCTTATTTTTACCAGTTTCCGGGAGCTCTTTCATTGGCGAAATCCAATCGTTTCTTGGGCAATAAAAAAACAGAGGATTTCTCCTCTGCTTTTTATAAATTAGATATCCTTTCCTGTAATGTGCGTAACCGAAGGGTCCATGTGTTGGTGCAATTACCAGAAAAGCTTACATATACCGCTTCCTGCAATAGCAGATACTGTTTAAGATATACACATTTAAACAATGGCTCGTAATAGCCATACCCACAATGTGCATTTAAATATTCTGAATGAAAAGCTACCACAAATAATCTCATTGCCAAATCCGTAGCTAATGCAGTCTTTGAAGAAAGTGCTCTCTGTAAATTTTGTTCTGTCTTCCAATTTGATCCATTTCGATATATCATCTTAAGATTTTCGTCGACATCCAGGTATGTCTTCACAATCAAGGCTGCCCAATCCGCTGGAATATATACATCGCCGTCCTCCTCTTGAGTAAACAATCTTGGCTGTCCACCATCAGCCAAGGACTGATCATATACTATGAGTTCATGTACAAATTCAAAAGCATTCCCCCGAATAGATTTCTCCGGTCGGACATAATCCTTTTCTTCTTGAAAGCAAAATATAAGGGTATCCCGTTCTTTCATGAAGGACTCAATTTCCGAGACTTTAATATGGCGTTGCTGCCACAATGAAGGCAATTCAAATTCCAATTCTCCAAACTGAAAAGGATTTTTTTCCTCATCAAGATTTTTAATCATGTCCCCCGAGTAGGCAAGCATCTGATACTGATACGCGATATTTAGCATCTGTTCTACTGGATCACCAAGGGTCTCTTCTTCTGCACAAATAGATTCTGCCTGAGAGATAATGTCTCTGATCTTCTTAGCGGCATCATTATTCCGATACATATCGTTATCTTTGTTTATTTTTTCTTTAAGAGTAATGACTAAGCTTGAAATTCTAGCTGTAAAGCTGAGGTCATGCAGACTGTAGATGGTAGCCGCTTCCGTATCGTCGAATAAATTTGAGAGGATAAAATACCAATAATTTCCTCCTGCAGCCCTACGATCTGGGACGAAATAAGTACTTCTTCGCTTTTCTTTTAGAAGCGCAAAAATGTTATCTCCCGGGTAAACGAGAAATTTCATCATATAAAAGAAATACAATAACTGCAGATATTTAAAATAAGACGCTGTTCCGGGACAGGGCTCAAGCAGCCCCATTTCTTTCAGATGTGTAGAAATTGCGGTATGTGAATCATCTGGCTTATTTGATTTACGATACAAAATACTCTGTAAGGATATCTCATCCCGGTCGTTTAGAACACTCTTGTCTATATTTTGGGCAGAAATAAACTTTTCATGTGTTGAAAGATCCCCATGACACAAACGAACAGATTGTCCCGCTTCCACCATTTCCACAATTAAATCAGTGACTCTCACAATCTCTTTACATAGTGAGGATACGGACAGCGACGGCTCCGTTGCGACATTTCCGAAATCATATATGGATTGTAATTTTTTATCAACAAATAGCATAATGTCGCCCCCTCTTATCAGTATTTTCTTTCATTATAACATCACTGTATCGAATAGCTAATACAATTGCTATGTAATCAGGGCAGCCTCCGTCTGCCCCGTCTCTGGCCCCTTATCCATCAAATCTCCACCAGTTTCCCATGCACCACATACCGCGCATCCTGAAAATCATATGCGCAGGTAGACAGTGTCACGATCCGGTCCTTTGTTGTCAGCTGCATGGTTGCCTTAAAATCCGACCTTGCGGCCACCTCTCGCATCCACTCGGCCAGGGAATGACTGTCACCCAGTTGCAGGTAATAGCTGTCGGAATTCACTTCCGCTGTATAGCCGGCGAACAGCCGGATTTCATATTGACGCTCCGGCGTGATCAGATAAACAACAGGATGCTGTTCAAAGTATTCCTGGCTTTTGTACTTGATCAGACCGGCAAACATCTTCCCGCTTTTCATGTGATGCCCATAGATGATGGTATTGTCATCGGAGAAGTCAGATGCGTTCTGACAGTCCACGAACAGACAGCCGTTCCTGTTGTAGGTTCCGTCGGCTAAGTGCGTCAGGTAATAGCTGTTATCTGTGCCTTGTGCCACCGGATAATTGATCTCCGTGTCCGGGCAGTAAAGCCATGCTATGATCTCCGGATTGGTCTCCTGCAATGCCGAAAAATCAATTTCAAGGATTGGCTCTGATTTTGCTTCTGCCTCTTCCGATTCCGATTCCGTTTCGGAAAGAGAAGGATCCGGCGTTTCCACCGGATCCTCTGGATTTGGAATGACGACAGCTTCTGCTATTTTTTCATAGACTTCGCTGCCCTTCTCGTATTCACGGCACTGCCCCCAGATATACCCGGCAGCATACGCTGCCGTACCAAGGCAGATGCAGGCCAGGATGGCCGCAAGCCACATCATGACTTTTTCTTTACCGGTCATGCAGCTTTACTTCTTTCTGCTGATCGCATAGATGCCGCAGCCAATCCCTGCAGCCAGTGCGATTCCGCCGATTGCCAGCCAGAAGCCGAGACGGAAGTCATCACCGGTCTTCGGACCATCTGTTGACCGCAGCGTGTTGCTGTCCTGAGAAGCGGTACTGCTTTCCGTACTACCCGCAGTGGACTTGCCGGAGCTGTTGCCTGTGCCGCCGGAAGCAGTATTACCGGAAGTATTGCCGGAACCAGTGCCTGTACCGGAAGTACTGCTCTTATCCGTTGTTTTCTCAACAGTGGATTTATTGGTTGTCGTGTTGTTATTTGTCGTCGTGTTGTTGGTAATGGTCTCCTTGATGGTTTCGGAAGAATTCTTACCAGGCACAAAGTTCCTCGTGGTCTTTTCCTCCTCATCGCCATTGTGGGTGATGGTCTTTACGCTCGCCTCATCCATGGAAACCGTTGCCCTGTTTTCGATGGTCTTGTTGCCGGCACCGGAAAGGACCTTCACCTTGACCCAGACGGATCCTTCGGTATGGGCCTCGGTCTCCATTGACCAGGTTACGGTATGGGTGTTTGCCTCATAGGTGCCGCCCTCGCTTGCGGAGAGGAACTTCACATCCTCCGGCAGCTTGTCTGTAATAACCGCAGTCTTTATAAGGTCCGAAGGGTTCTTATAGGAAACGGTGTAGAACATATCCTCACCGATCTGCACCAGGCAGGTGTTGATGGAGCTTTCCCCCAGCTTCGAGCAAACATCCTTTACCGGCGTCGGCAGTACAGGCGTCTCCACCTCATTGGTCTCCTTGGATGCAAGATCCACACGGACCGTTGCCTTATTCTTAAGGATCGTATCCTCCGCTTCCTTCCGGATCCGTACCTTTACCGAAACATAGCTTTCGGTATTCTCATCAATGGTTACGTTCCAGGTAACCATGCGGCTTCCAGTATCATAGCTGCCGCCCTGCTCTACCGATACGAACTCCACATTTTCCGGCAGGACATCGGTGATAGTGAACTCTCTGGCATCATCCGCAGGATTCTGGAAGCAGATCCGATACTCCAGAATATCCCCGGCCTGCTTCACAGTCTGGAGCATAGCTCCGTTTTCGTCAGCGCCGATATTGTGGCCGTCCTCACAGAGGACCATCTTTACCGGCTTGTCCAGGACATAGATCGGCGTGTAGCCGTCCGGGACAGATTCGGCAACAGCTTCGGAAGCAACCGTTGTCTTGTGGGTGTGATCCACGCTGACATCGGCCTGATTGTAGATCTTGGTGTAGTCGGATGTGATGGTATTTACATGGCATCCATAGGTCACTTCCTTACTCTCACCGCCGGCAAGGGTAAGCTTCCAGCTAACCGTTCCGTTTTCTGCCGTGCCCTGATCGGAAATCGTTCCCTCCTTCAGCGTAAGGCCTTCCGGGATTTCATCGGTCACCGTAAATACCTTCGTTTCCTCGGAAGGATTCTCGAAGCGGATCACATAGGTGAGATCGGTGTCATCATTGATGACTTTATTGGTGATATCCTCGCCGTCACTGTTACGGATGGATTTTACCGGATCCTTCAGGATCGGAGATTCCGTCGTATCCTTCAATGTCACGTTCTTTTCCGAGCCGCCATCGATGGCATGGAAGGCAACAGCGCCGGTATTCTTTACGACAGTGCCCTGCGCTTCTTCCTGCATGACACAGGAGAAGCTTACCTTCCCGATGCCGTGTGCTTTGACGGTGCCGCTCCAGGTAATGGTTCTGCTCTTAGCATCATAAGAGCCGCCGTCGCTGATGCTGTCCGTGACAACCTCTGCCCCTTCCGGTACCGGATCCTTCACGGTAACATTTCTGACAGCTGAAGTTGGATTGGTAAATGCGATGGTGTAGGTGACCGTGTCTCCGTCCTTGATCACCTTTTTGTCGATCTCCTGCGCTTCCTCGTAACGATCAATGCACTCGGAATCCTTGATCCGAACGGTCTTGTCCATGGAGGGCTTCTCATAGACGACCTTGATCTCGTGATCCTTGGTGATGGTCTCAAAAGTATAGGAAGACGGATACTTGGTGATATCCACCGCTTTGCCGTCAATGGTCACGGAAGCAAGAAGATAGCCCTCGTCCGGTTCATAGGAAACGGTGCGATCCGTCTCGAACTTGACCTTCTGATCCACCTTGGTATCCTCATCGCCGGTTACCGTTTCTTTGCCGTCTTTGTCCGTAATGGAAATGCTGCCGTTCTCCACAATGGCAGCAACGCTCCGGTAGGGGGCAACGGCTTCCACCAGGTTGCTGTCCACATACATGGAGTTCACATAGACGCGGGCGCGGTTGGTGAAGGTATCCGCATCGGTTTCCCCATTGACGGCGGTGTTGATGACCAGCGTATAGGTCTCACCCGCATAGGCCATGCTGTTTTTGAGATAATCGTCCGAGAAGGTGTATACCAGTTTTCGCGTATCTTTATCATAGGAGGAGGAACCGGCATCGATCTTATCGCCGTTCCCGTCTTCCATCCAACAGGACACATAATCGACTTCCTTGGGGAGCACATCCACATACTTAAGGGACGAATACACGCTGATGGTATCCACACCCAGAACCGGAACGGTATGAGAGATGCGGTAAACCAGCTCTTCGCCCACCTCGGTCTCTTCCAGCTTTGTTACGCCGTTTTCGGTTTTGACCGGGTCTTTGGGCTGCGGAATGCCGATAGAGGCAGAGCTTGGTGCGATCCAGTAGTCACGATCGCCGGCACCCAGATAAAACGCATTGGAGGTCCCGGACAGGGGAATCTTGACGCTCGCCCGGTAAAAAGTGGAACCGCCAAGGTAATCGGTCCAGTCTCCGTCATTGGTTCCCACAAAGGAAGGTGTGCCCAGCATGTCCTTGATCGCCAGGACCGTATCCGATGCCACATATCCGATGGTATTGCCGTTCAGCGGGGAAACAAACTCCGCATTGTTCAGACTGTTAAATGTCATAAAAGAGGTCTGCCCGTCAAAATCTACCGCCTGGCCGCCACCGGTGTAATAGTAATCAAATGTCGCTTTTACGCGGGAAGAATCCCCCTCGCGAAAAAACCACCAACCGTTATAAAAGCTGGAATCACAGTAATAGAAATCGCTGATCCGGGTAAAATCCGAGAAGGTAGCCTTAACGCCGATCCTCTGCCCGCCATAGGAGCCGATGTCCCCATAGTCGATCACGACGGTGCTCTCGCTCCCAAGTCCTGATACTTTCTTGTTGCAATTGCCGGTGCTCTCGCCGCCGGCAATGCCGTCGCTGAGAGATCCGCCGCTTACCGTGCAGGTCGTTGAAGTGCTCTTGTCTTCAATCTTTAATCCGTTGCCCGGCGCAAACTTGGAGAGGTCCAAGGTGGAAAATTCCAGAGCCGCCGGCTCTGCCGCATGGACCGGTGTAGCCACTCCGGCGCCGGCACCCAGCATGGTGCCGGCTGTCAGGATAGCGGTAAGCGCCCTTAATCCTGCCGCCTTAATTTTGCTTTTCGCATTTATCATGAAGCATTGTCCTTTCTAAAAATAAGGAGACCGGTTGCCCGATCTCCCCTGTTTTTCGTTTTCTTATTCGTTTTCTTATTCGTTTTTTATTCGTCACTGTCCTCCGTTTCTGTATCAAATTCGTCTTCTTCGAATTCGTCCTCTTCGAATTCCTCCGGATCGAAATAATCGTCATCACTCTGACTGTTCATATCGTCGTCCTCATAATCTGCATCCGGGTCAGGCCGTTCGTCCTCCTCCTTTTTCTTCTTGCTAAAGGTCGTATACGCATAGAACCCGCCGCCTGCAAGGAGCCCAAGTCCGAGGATCACAGCCGGAAGCGGATTAACGCCTGATTTTTCCTCCACAGGCTCCTCGACCGCCGGCTGGTTGGCAGCCTCTTCCGCTTCCCTTGCGGCTTTTTCGGCAGCCTCCTTCTTCTGCGCCTCCGCGAGAAGCCGGTTCTCATAGGCCTCCACGTCCTCTTCCTCCATTATGGCCAGCAGGTCCGCTTCATCCACCTGATTCAGGAAATGCACGTTTTCCTCGCCGTCATCATCACGATCAATGACGATGTAGAAGTAATTGCCGTTTTTCGTGACCATGGTAATGAACTGTTTGCCGGACTTATCGGCGCTGCCGATATCATCCACCAGTGTCATGTTGCCGTCCGGGGTCAGCGGATCGGTTTCTTCTGTGACGAAAGAATCCGCTTCGTCCTCCGTTTCTTCCACGACTTCCACCGCCGGTTCTTCCGCTTCCGCAGCATCTGCGGCTTCCTGATCATAATGGGCCAATGCCGTGGCCGGTGATGCTGCCATCATAAGGGCAAGCGATGCACAGCCTGCCGCCAGCATGTTCTTAATCTTCATTCCCGAGCTGTTCCTCCTTTTCTTCATAGACCGGGGCATTCAGAATCCCCTTCCCCGCAAGGGCAATGATCCGTGCCAACTGCTCCGGCGTCAGATTGGCTGCATGGACCATTTCATGGATATCGCAGTTTTCCTGCTCGCGATATCTGCGGTCCAGTTCTTTGTATTTGGCATCCCATTCATCGCGCTTTTTTCTTGCCTTTTCGCGCTCGATGCCGATCCTTTCAAGCTTTTCGCTCATGTTTTCATGTCTCCTTACTGATTGAGTCTTCCAAAAGTGTAGAAATGCGACTGCCAGTAGCTGGTATCGATGGAGGTGTAGGAAATCGGATTGCCGCAATGGAGCATCATCCCGTCGCCCACATAAATGCCGCAATGGGAAGCCCCCGGCGTGTCATAGGTTCCCTGGAAAAAGATCAGATCACCCGGCTTGGCCTCCGATTTTGACACCCTTGTGCAGTTGCTCAGAAGTCCGTTGGCCGTGCATCTCCCCACATTCCAGCCGTTCCCGCAGTTGTTGATGACATAGGAAACAAAGCCGGAGCAGTCAAAGCCGGTGCTGGGACTGGAACCTCCCCATACATAGGCCATCCCGAGATAGTTCTCCGCCTCATGGATCATGTTGGCAAACGCCGTATCGGTCAGTGCCTCTCCCGGAATGTCGTAGTCCTCATATTCTCCGGTACTGCTTGCATAAATATCATCTGCAAACAGATCCGGCCGGTTGCCGTAGGTGGTATTAAGAAGCTCATACCGCTGCCTATCGCTGTCGCTCATGCCCTGCCGGAGGATCACCTCTCCTAAATTGTTGTTTTTGAGATAGACATTCAGGATGTAGTAATCGTATTCTTCCTCTCCGGTAGTCCCATCGTCGTATTCCACGGTCCGGGTTCTCCGCTCTACCACAGAATCCAGCGTCAGCTCATATTGCTCATCAAAGAGCTGCTGCAGCGTAGCCTGCACCTCATCCCTTGTATAGTCTTCGAATACCACCGTCAGGTACGAGGCAAGCTCATAGGGATTGTGCCCGATCTCGTCCAGGTAATAGTTGTATTCGTCATAACCCGGATGACTGCTTTCCATGCTGTCGATCTTCTCCCGCAGGGCAGCCTCCAGCTCCTTATAATCCTCCTCGACCGCCAGAATATCGGCATCTGTGGCTGTATACGAGCTGGCCCAGACCACATCCGATACACTTGAGCCCATCATGGAGCAGGAAGACAACATGTTGATCACGATCAGCAATACCCCTGCGATCATAACCACGATCAGTATCTGCCCGGAATGCGTGCCCGCATATTCGATGCCCTTATCCTTTGCCTTTGAAAGCTTTTCTGCGATGCCCTGAAAACCGGATCCTGTGCCTGCAGCTTCGGCTGCCGCATCGCCGGTCCGTTTCATGGTCCGGTACTGTTTCTTGATCTGCTGTTTCTGTTGGTTTTTCTGCCGGATCTTTTTCTTTAATTCCTCCGCGTCCGCTGCTGCTCTTTTCGCATCGGGAGCTGCGCGCTCCTCTTCGTCTCTCTCATCCTCTGTAAAGCGAAGTTTATCTGCCTTATGCGGCATGCCTTATCCCTCCTTTTTTTCCGGCGTCACCTCCGAAAGTCTGGTCGTCATGATCTTGTACAGCTTCATGTTGGTCGGGAAATGATCCACAAAAGGCAGGATGACATTGCCGTAAAAAAGAAGTCCCTGGCCTTCCCCCGACTGGGTCACAAAGGATAACTGGCGTTTGGAAATATTCAGCTGTCTTGCCAGGATCTCCCGGTCTCCGGCTGCCTGATTTAAGAGATAGAGGAAGTCTGAGTTTTCAAAGATATTGGAAACCTCCCGGCTGATCAGCAGGTCCTTCACATTCTGTGTGATGCCGGTGGGAATGCCGCCCCATTTACGGAATCGTTTCCAGATTTCCACCGAATAAGCCGCTGTCTGCTCCTCCTTTAAGAGCAGATGGAACTCATCCATGTAGTACCAGGTGGATTTGCCGATGGAACGGTTCGCGGTGACTCTGCCCCAGACCTGATCCTGCACGATCAGCATGCCCAGCTTCTTCAGCTGCTTGCCCAGTTCCTTGATGTCATAGCAGACCAGACGGTTGTGCACGTCCACATTCGTGCGGTGATTGAAAAGGTTCAGCGAGCCCTTTACGTAAATTTCAAGGGCCGTCGCCACGTGTCTTGCCTCTTTCTCCTCCTGCAGAAGGAGTGCGTTATACAGATCCTCCAGGATCGGCATGTTCTCCGGACAAGGATCCGCAAAATAGCCCTGATAGATCTGATGCACGCAGCGGTCGATGACCGTTTTCTCCACAGGCTGCAGGCCTTCTTTTCCGCCGACCACCAGCTCACAGAGAGAAAGGATGAAGTCGCTCTTCAGCGCGAGAGGATTGTCTTCCTCCGAGTAGTTGGAATTGATATCCATGGGATTGATATACTGCGTGCTGGTCGGGCTGATCTTGATGACCTGTCCCTCGAAGCATTCCACCAGTGCCCTGTACTCCGCTTCCGGATCACAGATGATCACATCGTCATCGGTGACCAGAAAAGCATTGGCGATCTCACGTTTCGCACTGAAGGATTTACCGGAACCGGGGGTACCGAGGATCAGACCGTTTGGATTCTTCAGCTTCTTGCGGTCCACCATGATCAGGTTGTTGGACAGTGCGTTCAGGCCGTAATAAAGGGCCTCATTTCCCGTCTGAAAAAGCTCCTGCGTGGTGAAGGGGATCATGATGGCCGTGGCACTCGTGGTCATCTGCCGCTGGATCCTTATAAAATTGTTAGCCAGCGGCAGGCTGCTCATCAGTCCCTGCTCCTGCTGGAAATCCAGTCTCCGGAGGTTGCAATTATGCTTCTGTGCGATCGATGAGGCATGGAGAAGATTGATCTCCAGCTCCTGCTTGGTTTTTCCTGTGCTCATGACCAGGAAGGTGAGGAGAAACATACGCTCGTTCTGGGACTGCAGCTCCTTCAGGATTTCCTTTGCATCCTTCCCATAGGTGGCAAGGTCGGAGGGAATGATATCCATGTCATAGCCGGAGCGGACGGCTTTCTTCTGTTCCTCGATCTTGCTGCGGTCAAGCTCCGTAATGGTGTGCTTGATCTGTTTGATGGCCGCTGTCTGGTCAACGGACTGAATGTGCAGGGTAACGATCTGGGTGGATTCCAGCTCCAGGAATTCCTTCAGGATCTGGTCCGACAATTCCGGCGCCGCGATCTGCAGATAACTCATCGCCCCATGCAGACTTCCCATGGTAAAGTTCCTGCCTCCTGGGAAGGAGAAGGAGCTCGGTGCAATGAAATCCTTCACGGAAAGTCCGGATTCCGGGAGCCACTTCCACTCAAAGCAGAACCGGTCATCGTCTCCCATGTGAAACATGGCATGCATCAGCTGCAGTCGTTCTTTGCCATTCAGCACCGTGGCAATAACCCCAAGGCGCCGGAAGTTATTGATCAGGTCCGTCTGCACATGGATCAGCCTGGGCTTCGCCTCCCGCATGGAAGCTGCCTCGATACCGAAGGTAATAAATTTGGTCTTTGTAAGACCGTTGTTGCCCTGTGCCAGCTGGCTCCGCAGCATCTGGCTGTATTCGCTGCGCACGGCATTGAAGTGGTCCTGCCGGGCCGGGATGTGGATTTTCTTTTCAAAGCTGGAGACATCCGTGGCCATATTCATGAAAGACAGCTCGAAATGAATGGAGCTGTCGAAGAAATTCAGGAAGGAGCACCACTCCTCAAAGATGGCTTTCTTGTCTTCTTCCTGCGCCAGCTGATAATTGATGTCCTGATACTGGATCGTCTTGGTGTAATAGTGATCCGATACCCGGCAGATCCCGTCAGGGAACATCCGCTGAAACGGAATGGACTGCTGTGCTGTTCTGGGGATCCCGTCGTTTTTTCTGGCATCAGCGATGATCTTTCGTATCTGCTTTTGCTGGCGCTTTGTCAGATTGGCCGGCATGTTCAGGTCTCTCTTTTCCTGTTTGTGAAACAGGCTTTTTGCCGTAAACAATAGCGTTTACCTCCTTTTCCGCCTGTGCCTGCCGCAGCAGGACGGCATAATAATTGTCCGTCTGATAAGGACGAACCTTCGGCCTTATGAATTTGGCCTCAATAAACTGTTTCGCGATCTTCTCTAAGGGCTGCCCGTCTCTCTCGTACATGCCGAGAAAGAAAAACGGCAGCATGATCACCATCATGCAAAGTGCCGCCATACTGACATTGCCTGTTTTCTTAAGAAGGAAAAAGGACGGCACGCCGATCAGCGCTGCCGTCCCGAAACAGATCAGCTGACGCTTCGTCAGGTTGAATAAGATTTTGGATTTGACCCTCGACAGATCGCGAGGGACAGGAACATAAGCTGCCATTGAAACATTTCTCCCTTCTCAGTACTTCTCTCTTCTCAGTGTGCCGAGAACACGCTTTTTGCAAGAGAACCGGTCTTGAACAGGGTGAAGCACAGCAGTACGGTGTAGCCGAGAACACCCCAGATGGAACCGATGATATCGCTTGAAAAAGACACGCTCTGGATCAGTACCGCATAGATGCCTACGCAGATCATGATGAGGAACCCCTGGAAACCCAGGGCACACAGGGAGCGCAGATAATTTTGTCCCACCTGGCTCTGTTCGCGATTCCCGAAGGTCGCAAACGGGATCGGTGCAAGACTGGTCATCAGATAGATCTCGATCATTCGTCCGTAGACGATCATGAAGATGACGACGCCCAGCGCTTTGGTCGTTACCTGAACGATCAGCGCCTGGAAAAGCAGTCCGAACAGCGGTCCGATTTCCATTTCTTCCAGCGTAGCCTGCATACCCTCCAGCGCCGAGGCGTCCACGGATGTGGAGCCGGAAATGATCCCGCCTGCGCTGTTCACCACATGCTGCGCCACATCAAAAACTGCCATCACGATGTTAAAAGTATTCGTGATCAGCATTACGGCTACGAAGGTTTTGAAGAACCATTTGAAAAAGACCCATGTTTCAAAGTTGGCCAGGTTATTGTGATCAATGATCATCTGGATCAGCTCATAGCAGGCAATGAACGTAAGTATCATGCCCGCGATCGGGATAATGACCGATTCGGAAACATTCCGGATCATAGAGAAAACTCCGGGCGAGAAAGCGTCCGGAGTCATCCCTACCTGAGAAGCAACATCGCCAACCTGCGTGTTCACCGAATCGAACAGCCCCGACAGAAGATTCATGATCGCGGATATGAGAATACCTTTCAGCCATTCCGAGATCTGTTCGAGTACACTGTCCAACGATTACACCCCTTTCTCAGCCGAAGAGACCGGAAAGCAGCGGTACCAGAGTCGTGCCGATCAGGGCAACACCGCCGCCGGCCATAAGCTGCTTCATGCCCTGGGACTTCGCGCCCGGATTGTCGTTGCCATACCCTTCCAGAAGGTTAATTGCTCCCCAGATACCAAGACCTGCGCCCAGAGCGATCACGAGCGTCTGAAGAACGGTTACTGCGCTGTTGAAAAATTCCATTACGTTTTCCTCCTTGTTTGCCCGAACCGGGCATTCCTTGTGGTCTTCAGCCCTTTCAGGCTGATTGATAGTGTTTTCTTTCGCATGTGCACCTGCAAAAGAACATGGCCGGTATTTCCGATTCGTATCAGAAATCCGGCTATGTAAGGAGGGGGATAGCGGCGTTCGATCAGACTTGTGGTTTCGACAATGCTTCTCTTTATGAGTACAAAAAAGGCCGGTCACTGAAATCACTTCAATGATCGACCCTTTTCCTCGTTTTATATTGCGCCTTTTTCCTTTATCTTGCGGCTTCCTGCTTCTTTGCCGTTTTTTCGGAAGACGCAGCCGTTGCCCCCACCTTCCGGTCAGATAGGTCCGAGAGTACGGATCCTCTGCTTTTGTCTTTGTAAGCTTCCATCAGGGCCTTCAGCTCTGTATGGGTAACCTCCCTGGTTTCCCGCTTCCAGATATTTTTGCCGGCATCATCGACGCCG
>CAVBJS010000055.1:0-17874 GCA_963596015.1 Bacteroidaceae bacterium | reverse complement strand
ATGCAGTAGTGGTAGAAGCAAGAAGCAAGCAAGCTTTAGCTTGGTTGTAGTTCACCGAAATCTTAACAGCTGAACAGCCTGACTTACTACGGCTAAGGCCAAAGAAGAGCAGGCAGGAAGAAATAGATCCGTATGAGCCCAAAAGCTTATGCGGGAGGGAACTCTTTACGATGCAGACACCGTAAACGAGTTCAGGTCCGAAGGATAACGGATGTAAAAAGCTGACTGCTGCAAAAAAAGATAACGGATGTAAACGCATCGGATATAAATCCGATGCGCATCTTTTAGGGCTTTCTCAGTATAAAGTTACTTTTGGCTTCTTCCGGTGCACAGCGTCTGCGGAATGGAGATCTTCATATGTCTTCCTGGGAACGTAAATTTTCAAAATATGCTATACCGAACCTTTCGCTGGTTTTGATCGTATGCTATGCGGTGGGATATCTGCTGGAGAGGATCAACAGTTCTTTCCTTAATTTTCTGACATTGAATCCCTATGCGATCTTACATGGACAGATTTGGCGGATCATTACCTGGATCCTGGTGCCGCCGGATTCCAGTAATCTGTTTTTCATCGTCATCATGCTGCTTTTTTATTACTCCATCGGCACGGCACTGGAGAGAGTATGGGGGGATTACCGGTATAATGTGTATCTTTTTTCCGGCTTTCTCTTTACGGTGGCTGCAGCCTTTGCCGCTATGGGACTTAGCTATCTGCTGCCTACCTGGCATCAGATGATAACTGCTTTCGGTCCGGAGCTTTATTTCATGCAGCTGGCACTGTGTTTTTCTACCTATTATGTAAATATGTCCATCTTTCTGGCTTATGCGGTCACCTTCCCGGAGGCCAGAGTACTGCTGATGTATATTATCCCGGTAAAGGTAAAATGGCTGGGGGTTGCCTATGCAGTGATGCTGGTGGTGGAATTCTTTGCGGATTCTATGCCGAACAAGTGCGCTATCGCCGGTTCTCTGCTTAATTTCCTGGTTTTCTGGTTCCGCTCCCGGAACCTTCGCAGATATTCTCCCAAGGAGATAAAGAGAAGGGTAGCCTTCCGCAATGCGGTAAACGGGGGTGCGAGAGCAACAGGCGGCGCCCAGGCTACGGCCCAGCGGATGAATGGACATTATCGCCCTGTTAAGGGAGTGGGCCCCATGCACCGGTGCGCGGTCTGCGGACGCACAGAGATCGATGCGCCGAACCTGGAGTTTCGCTATTGCTCGAAATGTGAGGGCAATTATGAGTATTGCCAGGAGCATATTTTCACCCATGTGCATGTGAAGGGGAAGAAGGATCTGAATGCCGACGGTACCGTGCGGACATTGGATAACCAGTAGGATTTGGCCGCAGCAGGCTGCGGCATAGAAAGGAATATATGGACAATACAGAAAGAGAACGGATCTTTTTGGAAAGATTACAGGCCCTGGTGACAGATGCCAAGAAAAATCAGAATACCACCACAGAGGAAAAGATAAAGGAAGCTTTTGATGATCTGCATCTGACAAAGGAGCAGGATGAACAGCTGCGCAATTTCCTTTCCGCTTCTAAGATCGGCATTAATGAGACGCTATCTTATGAGGAATATCTGACAGAGGAAGAGCACAGCTATCTGGAGGATTATCTGGAGATCATTTCTGCCATCGAAAGGCCGGATGAGTCTGTTTTTGATGCGCTGAAGCTCTCTGCCATGGCGGGAGAGCGACAGGCGCAGATGCGTTTGGCGGAGCTGCTGCTGCAGAACGTAGTGGATATCGCCAAACTCTATGTGGGACAGGATGTGCTGATCGAAGATCTGATCGGCGCCGGCAACGAGGCGTTGACAAGGGGCGTCTCCATGCTGGCACCCTTAGAGGGCCCGGGCGAGGTGGAAGGAACTCTGGGCAGAATGATCATGGATGCCATGGAGGATCTGATCGCAGAAAATCTGGACGAGAAGGCGAAGAATAAAGAGACAGAAGATCGGGTCAACAAGGTGGCGGATAAAGCAAAGGAGCTGGCTGAGACGCTTGGGCATAAAGTGACGGCGGAAGAGTTAGCGGGGGAAGGAGAGCTGGACCTTGAGCAGATCAGGGAAGCCATCCGACTTTCCGGCGGTAAGATCGAAGATCTGGATTGTGAATAAGAATGCAGTAAAATTTCAAGGCAAGACCGGAACGAACATAGTCAGAAAAAAATTTATACAGACAGGCCGCCATCTGCTTGAGCAGGCGGCCTGTCTCTACAATAGCAGAAAAAGAGGTGCGGAATATGCTGGAATATGCAGGATCCAATGAGAATTCCGATTTTAAATATGTGATGTTTGATCTCTCTACCATCTATGCGGGTGCGCTGTATACCTACCGGGATATGATAGAAAATGAGATGGTGAATTTTAAACTCAAAACCATTATCGAGCGATATCTGTTGGAGGATATCTCGCCGGATACTACCTTTGAGAGTCATTTTTATTATATGCAGCCCGGTGATTTTGCCTATAAGGTTTATGAGCAGCTGCGCACAAAGGTACGGGTAAATGTACCGGTGCAGTCCAAAGGTTTTGGCGGTAAAGACAGCGTTCATTACAAGGAAAAAGTGATCAAGCTGGCGGAACTGGCAGCCCTGACACCGACAGAGAAGCAGGCACAGGGTATATTGATCAGAGAAATTCAGATCTCAAAACTGGGACTTATGACATTTACGGTTTAGAGCGTGTCGCTGTACAGGACTTGCCGCATGGCCGATGTCTGAACTGTAAGATTTTTACGGTTTAGGGTGTGTCATTGTACAGGTGCTGTCGTCCGGCCGGTGTCTGAACTGCAACGATTTTATGGTTTAGGTTGTGTCACTGTACCAGGAGCTGTCGTTCGGTCAGTGTCTGAACTGTAAGATTTTTACTGTTTAGGGTGTGTCATTGTACAGGGGCTGTTGCCTGGTCGATGTCTGAACTGTAACGATTTTTACAGTTTATAAGGAACGAATTTACAGAGGACAGATCGATAGAAGAACGCAAAACGTAATGCACCGGGGCGCGGCAGAATGGCTCGCATCCCTTGCACTGCGCGCCAGTTTTGCATGATCTGCATCGAAGCCGCAGGATGGTATCGGGCACGCTTTCAGAGCGGGCCCGATAGGCCCGTAATGTCTGAGCATCCCCGCATCAGGCGGGGATGCGAGTTCGGGCCGTGCCATCCGCAGGCGAGAGGCAGATCAAAAGCAAAACGGCGCAAAGTGCATGGTGCGAGACATCTGTCGCGCTCCGGTGCATGGCCGGGCGACACTAAATTATAATAACCTGTCGGTTACATCCCAGGCAGTGTTAATGCAATTTACCTCGCAAGGCATTTGACAGCAGACGCCGCCCTCAGCTATACTGAAGGCGGCTTTTCTGATTTCTGTCCTAGGACAGTCTTTTCGTAAAATGGCTCGTAAGAGTGCGTCTTTTACGGTAGCGTATCGCTTTAATCTTTTCACATTTTATTTCAGCATATTTTTTTGATATATATTTTATGTCTGCAACTGTTGCTTCTCAGATGCCGGTTAAACGGCAGAACATCTGTTTGACTGACGACAAAGCAGCAACTGACAGCAGTATGTTTTGCAAAAATTCTGATTTCGCCATTGCGATTTAAAGAAAGTATGTTATACTGAATAACAAACGAACACTTGTTCTTAATCGGAGGTATATCCATGGGTATGGATCATGAAGAAAAATTAAAGGCATTGGATGTCGCTTTAGCACAGATCGAGAAACAGTATGGTAAGGGCGCTGTTATGAAGCTGGGAGACCCTTCCGCGCAGATGAGCGTGGAGACCATTCCCACCGGTTCCCTGAGCCTTGATATAGCATTGGGACTTGGCGGTATTCCCAAGGGAAGGATCGTGGAGATCTATGGACCGGAATCTTCCGGTAAGACTACCGTTACATTGCATATGATCGCCCAGGTACAGAAAAGAGGCGGCATTGCAGGCTTTATCGACGCAGAGCATGCATTAGATCCGGTTTATGCTCGGAATATCGGCGTAGATATCGATAATCTGTACATTTCCCAGCCGGACAGCGGTGAGCAGGCATTAGAGATCACAGAGACTATGGTGCGTTCCGGCGCGGTAGATATCGTAGTAGTGGACTCTGTAGCTGCACTGGTCCCTAAGGCAGAGATCGACGGCGAGATGGGTGACAGCCACGTAGGTCTGCAGGCACGACTGATGTCTCAGGCTCTGAGAAAGCTGACCTCTGTCATCAGTAAGTCCAATTGTACCGTGGTATTTATCAACCAGCTCCGTGAAAAGGTAGGCGTTATGTTCGGCAATCCGGAGACTACCACCGGCGGACGTGCGCTGAAGTTCTATTCCTCTGTGCGTCTGGATGTGCGCCGCATCGAGCAGATCAAGCAAAGCGGTGAGGTCATCGGTAACCGCACAAGGGTCAAAGTCGTTAAGAATAAGATTGCTCCGCCTTTCAAGGAAGCGGAGTTTGATATCATGTTCGGCAAGGGAATTTCTTATGTAGGTGATGTTTTGGACCTTGCCAGTGCAGTTAATATTGTAAATAAGAGCGGCGCGTGGTTTAATTACGAAGGAGAGAAGATCGGCCAGGGCCGCGAAAATGCAAAGCAGTACCTGACAGATCACCCGGATAAGCTGGCAGAGATCGACCGCAAGGTGCGGGAACACTACGAGCTGGATCCGGAGGGCGCCTTTAT
The DNA here is from genome assembly GCA_963596015.1 of Bacteroidaceae bacterium. Lineage (GTDB taxonomy): Bacteria > Bacillota > Clostridia > Lachnospirales > Lachnospiraceae > CAG-791. Next base: position 13,194 of record CAVBJS010000055.1, on the reverse strand, counting down.
CGCACCTGTGACAGAGGCGGCAAAGGAGCCTGTAAAAGAAACTAAAGATAACAAAAATGGCAATGCCTGATAAGGCAGAAGGGAGCAGCGCAAGATGACAGATCTGGAGCAGACACTTACAACGACCAGTTATCCCGGCAGAGGAATCGTGATCGGAAAAAGCATGGATGCCACCAAGGCTGTAACAGCCTATTTTATCATGGGCAGAAGCGAGAACAGCCGCAACCGTGTTTTCGTGGAGGATGGGGATGGTATCCGTACCCAGGCCTTTGATCCGGCGAAGCTGGAGGACCCCAGTCTGATCATTTATGCGCCTGTTCGCGTCTATGGGAATAAGACCATTGTGACCAATGGCGACCAGACAGATACTATCTACGAGGGCCTTGATCAGCAGCTTACTTTTGAACAGTCCCTGCGCAGCAGAGAGTTTGAGCCGGATGCACCTAATTACACACCTCGTATTTCCGGTGTTATGCACGTGGAGAATGGTTCCTATAACTACGCTCTTTCTATCTTAAAGAGTGATGATGGAGATCCGTCCTGCTGCCAGCGTTTTACCTACGCTTATGAGAATCCCAAGGCAGGAGAGGGTAGATTCATCCATACCTATATGGGAGACGGCAACCCGCTGCCCAGCTTTACCGGTGAACCGGAGAAGATTCATTTCGATGAGGAATTTACCGGTAACATTGACGTGTTCGCACAGCGCATCTGGGACGCTCTCAATGAGGAGAATAAGGTATCCTTATTTGTACGCTTTATAGATCTTGCCACCGGCACCTGGGAGAGCAGGATCATTAACAAGAACGTGTAATAACAGCGCCATACAAAAGCTGTTCGGACGACATCCCGGACCCATTGCAGGCCCGGAACAGGACGATCACAGCAGGATGACAGCAGGATCACAAACGAGTATATGGATACCGATCAGGAAGAGAGGACGAAGATGAAAGAACTGGAATTAAAATACGGCTGCAACCCCAATCAGAAACCTTCCAGAGTTTATATGGACAATGAGGCAGAGCTGCCTTTTACCGTGGTAAACGGACGGCCCGGTTATATCAATCTGCTGGATGCATTTAATGGCTGGCAGTTAGTCAGAGAATTAAAGAAGGCAACCGGCTATCCGGCTGCTACCTCTTTTAAACATGTATCTCCTGCAGGTGCAGCTATCGGCCTGCCGCTGACAGAGACGGAAGCGAAGATTTACTGGGTAGACGATCTGGGAGAGCTTACGTCCTTAGCCAGCGCTTATGCCAGAGCCAGAGGCGCAGACCGCATGAGCTCCTTTGGTGATTTCATCGCTCTCTCAGACTGCTGTGATGCCTGCACCGCAAAGCTCATCGGCAGAGAGGTTTCCGACGGCGTCATCGCACCGGATTATACCCCTGAGGCATTGGAGATCCTGAAGAAGAAGAAAAAAGGCGGCTATTGTGTGCTGCAGATCGATGCGTCCTATGAGCCGGCACCCATCGAGCATAAGCAGGTATTCGGTGTTACCTTCGAACAGGGACGCAATGAGTTGGTGATCGGCGACGACTTCTTCTCCAACATCGTGACAGAGAATAAGGAACTGCCTGAGAGCGCCAAGAGGGATCTGGCTATTGCCATGATCACCCTTAAATATACCCAGTCCAATTCCGTCTGCTACGTAAAGGGTGGACAGGCCATCGGTATCGGTGCAGGTCAGCAGTCCCGCATTCACTGCACTCGCTTAGCAGGCAGCAAGGCAGATAACTGGTATCTGCGTCAGTCTCCCCAGGTACTTAATCTTCCTTTCAAGGAAGGCATTCGCAGAGCAGACAGAGACAATGCCATCGACCTTTATATGGGTGATGAGTATATGGATGTACTGGCAGACGGTAAGTGGGAGAATATCTTTACGGAGAAGCCGCCTGTATTTACCACGGAAGAAAAGAAGGCATGGCTGGCAGGCAATACAGATGTGGCGCTGGGTTCCGATGCATTCTTCCCCTTTGGAGATAACATCGAGCGTGCTTTCCGCAGCGGTGTTAAGTATGTGGCACAGCCGGGTGGATCTGTGCGGGATGATAATGTGATCGAGGCTTGTGATCACCATGGTATGGTAATGAGCTTCACCGGCATTCGTTTATTCCACCACTAAGAGTATTATGAAGAAACTGATTTTGGCCTCGGCGTCTCCCAGACGCCGGGAGTTATTACTGCAGGCCGGCTATGAATTTCAGGTCCTTCCGGCAAAGGGGGAGGAGGTTATTCACAGTACAGAGCCTGCACAGATCGTGAAGGAACTTTCGGCTGGGAAGGCTGCAGAGGTGGCAGATAGGTTACTGGCCGGAGAACGGTCAGTAGAAGAACTGTCGGCAGGGGACCCGGCGGCAGCAGATTACGTGGTCCTGGGGGCAGATACCATCGTGGTAATGGACGGAACTGTCTTAGGAAAGCCCCGGGATGAGCAGGATGCCTTTGAGATGCTGACAGCTTTGCAGGGCCGGACGCACCAGGTATATACCGGTGTGACGATCCGGGAAGTGCATACTGCAGGCAGTCGGAATAAGGAAAAAGAGAAGGAAGGAGAGATGGAAATGTCTCCCCTTTCTTTTGCTGTCTGCACGCAGGTGGAGTTTTCTCCCATATCGGCAGAAGAGATCCGGCGGTATATCGCCACCGGCGAACCTATGGATAAGGCAGGCGCATATGGCATTCAGGGCGCGGCAGCCGTCTTTGTCCGGGGGATTGAAGGGGATTACACCAGTGTGGTGGGATTGCCCCTTTGCGCTGTTTACGAGGCTCTTTCCCGTTTCGGAATTTATCCTGCTTTTTGAGTGACTTTGTACTGACTGTTACGGCTTTGATGCCGGACTGTTGTTCTGATTGTTCCCAGCCCCGGATTTTTCCTACAGGCCTCGCGGTTAGGCTGGGAGATGGACTGTAACCGGCGTTACGCAGCTCTCCTTTTCCTGAAGTGACAATTTATAACACCTGAGGTATAATGAGTCCCATGACTATTTTTGAAGTAATACAAGATCTTATGCATTCCAAGCTTATACAGGGATTGTTTTATGCAGGCGTGACAGCCTTGGTTTTATCCATAGCACAAAAGACCTTTTCCAATGTGAAAAAACGAAAGAATAACGTGCATATCGGATTTATCCAGGGCATTGTTGAGGCGGTTATCGTTGTCGTTGGCTTATTGCGGATTATCAGCCTTTCTGCAGAAGCAGAGAAGTTTTATAATACCATTGTCCTCTCCAGTTCGGTTATCGTAGTGGTAATGGGCTTTATCTTCCAGGAGGGTATGAAGAACATCGTCCATGGATTCTTCATCTCTCTGTATCGCCCCTTTGATGTGGGAGATTGGATCGAGGCCACGGTTGATGGCAGACAGATTACAGGCTATGTGGAGTCTATGACGCTGCGCCATACGGTAGTGCGGAATTTTTATAACGGATCGCTGGATATCATCCCCAACTCCGTTCTGGATACGACTCTGATCGAGAATGCTAATTCGGGCAAGGAGAAAGTCAATTCCAAACTGATCGAGGTGGAGATCACCTATGAATCCGATCTGGAAAAGGCAAAGAAGATTTTGTCAGATATAGTCCTTTCCCACCCGAATTATCTGGATGTGCGTCCGGAAGGAGAGAAAGGAAAGCAGCTTTCTGTTTTTATCGGTTCCCTGGCATCGAACGGTGTTTTGCTGCAGATCCGCTTCTGTGCAGCTACCATAGAGGAATGCAATAACGCCTGCTCCGACGTAAGGGAACAGATCTGTATCCGTTTTCCTAAGGAAGGCGTGGAAATCGCTTATCCACATGTGGAGCTATTAGGAAATATCACCGTACAAGGCAAGCAGAGGTAAGGCGTGTCTGTTGTGAAATAAGGGCTGTATTAAAAAGCTGATCGAAAGAGGCTCTTTTTTCATTGCATATAATATTGGTCTCACATATAGCTTTAACGACAAAGTATATCAAGACCGGCTTTAAGAGAATCAGAAATTTTCGTTGCCTCTTCGCAGCATAGCTACTCAGAAATGAGGATTATTATGAGAATAGGAACTGGATATGACGTGCATCGTCTGGCGGAAAATCGCAAATTGATCTTAGGTGGTGTGGAAATTCCCTGGGAAAAGGGATTGCTTGGACATTCGGATGCGGATGTGCTTTTGCATGCCATTATGGATGCCCTATTAGGAGCGGCTGCTTTAGGAGATATCGGTAAGCTTTTTCCGGATTCCGACGATAAATATAAGGGGATTTCCTCTATTAAGTTGATGGAAGAGGTGCGGGATGTGTTGGAGGAGCATCATTTTCTCATAGAAAATGTGGATGCTACCGTAATTGCCCAGGCCCCCAAGCTGCGCCCCTATATCGATCAGATGAGGGAGAATATTGCCAAAGCCCTGGCTGTGGATATATCCCAGGTCAGTGTAAAGGCTACTACTGAGGAAGGTCTTGGCTTTACGGGAACAGGAGAGGGAATTGCCTCCCAGGCGGTGGCCCTTCTTTCTTCTCCTATGGATTTAGGCAGTAGTCCCGTCTATCCGGAGTCTAGTATGTCACCTTGTCAGAGTTGTCCGGGCTGTCAGAGAAATTAGAAGGCAGAAGGATAGAAAGAAATGCCAAGTGGCGTTTCTTTTAAACAGCATGGATGATGCATATCTCATCCATGTATGATCGGAACGGATAACTCGTCTGTGAGAGATCCATCTTTTCTTGCCGAAGCAGACCATGCCGGAAAAAAGAGGACATGACAGAGAGAAACATAAGACAGAGGCGGCAAAATGAACTGGTTAGAGAATATTAAGGAAGAAATAAAGGTTGTACAGGAGCGCGATCCGGCTATGCATTCCCCATGGGAAGTATTTTTATATCCCAGTTTCCGGGTAATGCTCAGCTATCGGCGGGCTCATAAACACTATTTAAAGGGACATTATCTGAGAGCTCGTTGGATATCCCAGAGAGCCGTGCGAAAGACCGGCATTGAGATCCATCCCGGTGCCCAGATCGGCAAGGGATTTTTCATTGATCACGGTACAGGCGTGATCATAGGCGAGACCGCCATTGTGGGGGATAATGTTACGCTGTACCAGGGTGTGACGCTGGGTGGAACCGGCAAGGAGCAGGGTAAACGTCATCCTACCATCGGCAATAACGTGCTGATCGGTGCAGGTGCCAAGGTACTTGGCTCTTTTAAGGTGGGAGATAATTGTAAGATTGCAGCAGGCAGCGTGGTATTGCAGGAGGTGCCGCCGGGCTGTACTGTGGTAGGTGTTCCCGGCCGTGTTGTCAAGCAGCTTCGGTACGATGATCCTAACGATACCCTGGATCAGGTTCATTTCCCGGATCCTATCAAGCAGGATCTGTCCTGTCTTACCAGAGCACAGAATGTGATCACCAACCGGCTGATCGAAGTGGAAAATCAGCTGCGGGAAGAGCGCACCCACAGACAGCAGCTGGAAGAAGAGTGCAGCAAGCTGCAGGACAAGCTGGAACAGTACGAACAGATAAGCGGCGGTGCGGTGAATACAGACAGCCACGAATAAAGAAGACCGGCGATAGACAGGTGACTGTGCAGTGTCTGCATGACAAGGAAATGACGGAAATAACAGAAATTCCGTCCGGTGCATTGCAGGAAAGTCCCTGGCTTGACTTAAAAAGATACAGTAATATGAGCAGTACGAAATAGGAATAGTACACGCAGTATACAGACTGCAGGATGGAGACGTTATGAAGTTATATAATACAATGTCCAAGAAGAAGGAAGAGTTTGTGCCTTTAACCCCCGGAGAGGTGAAGATGTATGTATGCGGTCCCACCGTATATAACCTGATCCATATCGGCAATGCCAGACCCATGATCGTATTTGATACGGTCAGACGCTACTTTGAGTACAAGGGCTATAAGGTAAATTACGTTTCCAATTTCACTGATGTGGACGACAAGATCATTAAGAAGGCTAATGAGGAAGGAGTAGATGCCTCCCAGATCTCAGAGCGTTATATCGAAGAGTGCAAGAAAGATATGAGCGCCATGAACATCAAGCCTGCCACCAAGCATCCCCAGGCCACCCAGGAGATCCAGGGCATGATCGACATGATTCAGACCCTGATCGATAAGGGATTTGCCTATGTGGCTAAAGACGGCACTGTTTATTACCGCACCCGCAAGTTTGAAGGATACGGCAAGCTTTCTCATAAGAATATAGATGATCTGCGCAGCGGCGGACGTGAGCTTTTGGTCACGGGAGATGATCAGAAAGAGGATCCCTTGGATTTCGTGCTCTGGAAGCCTAAGAAGGAAGGAGAGCCTTATTGGGAGTCTCCCTGGTGCCAGGGTCGTCCCGGCTGGCATATCGAGTGCTCAGTTATGAGCAAGCGTTATCTGGGGGATGAGATCGATATTCATGCCGGTGGTGAGGACCTGATCTTCCCGCATCATGAGAATGAGATTGCTCAGTCTGAGGCATCTAACGGTGTGCCTTTTGCCAAATACTGGATGCACAATGCTTTCCTGAATATCAATAACCATAAAATGAGTAAGTCAGCAGGCAATTTCTTCACTGTTCGTGATATCATTGCCAAATATGATCCCCAGGTACTTCGCTACTTCATGCTCTCTGTTCAGTACAGAAGCCCCTTGAATTTCAGTGAAGAATTGATGGAAGCAGCCAAGAACAGCTATGAGCGGATCGTGAACTGCGCCTCCAACCTGAAATTCCTGAAGGACAAAGCCCAGGGCGAGACAATGACAGCTGAGGAAGAAGAACTGCTGTCTCAGGCAGCCGGCTATCGGACCCAGTTCGAGGCAGCCATGGAGGATGACTTCAATACGGCAGATGCCATCACCGCCGTATTTGAGCTGGTGAAGTGGATCAACAGCACGGTTAATGATGAAAATGCTCAGTATACAGCGGCTTTCCTGGCAGCATTGGAGCAGGAGCTTCTTTCTCTGACAGAGGTTTGCGGTCTGATCGTGGAAAGAGATGACAGTCTGCAGGATGATGAGGCAGCATATGTAGAAAGCAAGATCGCTGAGAGAACCGCTGCCAAGAAAGCAAAGGATTTTGCAAAGGCAGATGCCATCCGTGCAGAATTGCTGGAAAAGGGCATTATCCTGGAAGATACACGAGAGGGCGTAAAGTGGAAGAAGGCATGACGGAAAGAGGTCTGCGTGGGCGGATAGTGGATGTGCTGGGACCCCATAAAAAAACAGACATCCGCACCTATTCCCCACTGGCGTTGGCTTTTTTAGGAGATGCCGTATTTTCCCTGGTGATCCGCACTGTGGTTGTCTCGGAGGGGAATCGGCAGGCACAGAAACTTCACCAGGCCACATCTTATTATGTCTGCGCCGGTGCACAGGCAAAAATAGGGGATGCTATTGCAGAGCTTCTGACGGAGGAAGAGAGAGTGATCTACCGTCGGGGCAGAAATGCCAATCCTGCCCATCAGGCTAAAAATGCCACCACGGAAGAGTACCTGAAGGCTACGGCCTTAGAGACCCTGTGCGGCTATCTCTATCTGCAGGATGAGACAGAGAGAATGTTAGAGCTGATCAGGGAAGGCATCGAACGCAGTGGGTTAAGAAGATAGCTTCTTAGAAATGGAGATAAAAATTGGATAAGAGACCTTATCAGCGCAGAAAGACGCAGGGTAATCAGGAGAACGGTGAGCAGGCGAGCAATCATATCGAGGGACGGAACGCGGTCATTGAGGCTTTTCGTGCCGGCACTACCATCGATAAGCTTTTTATGTTAGAGAGCAGTCAGGAAGGCCCTATGATGACCATCCGCCGGGAGGCAGCCAAGCACGGCACACCGGTAAAATTAGTCAGCAGAGAGCGGCTTGACCAGATTTCCGAGACGGGACGCCATCAAGGGGTCATCGCATTCCCGGCAGCTTATCATTACAGCGAAATGGAAGATCTGTTCGCAAAAGCCAAGGCTAAGAATGAAGCACCGTTCTTTGTGTTACTGGATAATATCGAGGACCCTCACAACTTAGGCGCTATCATCAGAACGGCTAACCTGGCAGGTGCCCACGGCGTGATCATTCCCAAAGACAGAGCCGTAGGTCTGACAGCAGCGGCAGCCAAGGCCAGCGCCGGAGCGGTTTATCACACCCCGGTGGTGAAGGTGACCAACATGGCACAGACCATCGAGCAGCTGAAGAAGCAGGGCATGTGGTTTGTCTGTGCAGATATGGGCGGAGAGCCTATGACGAAGTTAAACCTGACAGGCCCTATCGGCCTGGTCATCGGAGCAGAGGGCAGCGGCGTAGCCAGACTGGTGCGGGAGAAGTGCGACATGGTGGCGTCCATTCCCATGAAGGGTGAGATCGATTCTTTGAACGCATCGGTGGCAGCAGGCGTATTGATGTATGAGATCCTGCGGCAGAGAGACCTGCAGGCATAAAATATCCGGAGAATTCGCCTACGCGGATTCTCCTCACGGTGTCGCAGCAAGCTGCGGCATAAGAGGCTAATTTTTATAAAATGCTTGATAGCATTTTATAAAAATCCAAGGATGCTGCAGGCAGCACCCTTGGGAGATCGTATCGGAGAATTCGCCTACGCGAATTCTCCTCACGATGCCGTAGCAAGCTACGGCATAAGAGGCTAATTTTTATAAAATGCTTGATAGCATTTTATAAAAATCCAAGGATGCTGCAGGCAGCACCCTTGGGAGATCGTATCGGAGAATTCGCCTACGCGAATTCTCCTCACGGTATCGCAGCAAGCTGCGATATATGAGGTAATCATGAAAGCAGGAAATTACCCACAGTATAGCGGCATTTCCGACGGGGAATTGATCCGGCGCATCCGGGATGGAGAAACGGAGGCGGCGGATTTTCTCATGGAAAAATATAAGCCTCTGGTGCGCAGTAAGGCTCGTTCTCTCTACATGCTGGGGGCGGAGCCGGAGGACCTGATCCAGGAAGGTATGATCGGCCTCTATAAAGCGTTGCGGGATTATGACTTTCAAAGGGAGAATAATTTTGCAGCATTTGCATCGGTATGTGTGGAAAGACAGTTGTATACAGCCATAGAGGCCTCACTTCGACAGAAGCATGCTGCCTTAAACCATGCCGTTTCTCTTAATTCCTACATGGCGCAGACGGCGGATCCCGACCGGGATGATACTATGGAGCTCCATCTTGCTTTGTCTGATGCGGGTGCGGAGAATCCGGAAGATGTAGTGATCAGTGAGCAGACCGTTCAGTTTTTATGCGGGCAGATCGAAAAGCAGCTCAGTTCTTTTGAAAAGAAGGTTTGGAATCTGTACGGACAGGGATATGATTACACGAAAATTGCCAAAGAGCTTGACTGCCCTTTAAAATCTGCTGACAACGCATTACAGCGGATCCGCCGGAAATCCAGACACCTTTTGAAAGAAGAGTACGGATTTGTTGCCAGAGAGAGCGTGAACTGATATGATTGTGTTGCTGTGGCTGTGCTATGGCAAGAAGATAGTGTAAAAATACCATAATCATAAAATACCATAATCACAAAATACCATAATCATAATATTTCATCACGCTATTTGTGTTGCAGGCACCACAAATAGATCTATCGCAAGATCAAATAGAAAACGATCACTTGATCATTTGGCATGCGCCATATAGCATAATAAAATCCAGTGCATGAAACAGAATGATCCTGAAATAAGGCATGTGCGGAATGGATATATATTTGCGTTGCGATTCATCGGTAAGAAGAAACCTGCAGAATGGGGATTAAAATGGATCACTATGAGTATTTGATCGTAGGCGCCGGACTGTATGGCGCTGTATTTGCCAGAGAGGCTGCTGCGGCGGGAAAAAATGTGTTGGTCATTGACCGCAGAGACCATATCGCCGGCAACATCTATACGGAGAAAGTAGAGGGGATCGACGTACATCGCTACGGTGCCCATATTTTTCATACCAACAACGAGGAGGTTTGGGAGTATGTAAACCGTTTTACTCGGATGAACCGGTATACCAACAGTCCCATCGCCAATTATAAAGGGGAAATCTATAATCTTCCCTTTAATATGAATACCTTTAATAAGATGTGGGGCGTCATTACCCCGCAGGAAGCAGCGCAAAGGATTGAAGAGCAGCGGCAGGAAGCGGGCATCACAGAGCCCCGCAATCTGGAGGAGCAGGCTATCAGTCTGGTGGGAACCGACATTTATGAGAAGCTGATCAAGGGATATACCCAGAAACAGTGGGGACGGCCCTGCAGCGAGCTGCCGGCCTTTATCATTCGTCGTTTGCCGGTGCGCCTTACCTATGACAATAATTATTTCAATGCTTTATACCAGGGAATTCCGGTTGAGGGGTATACTGCCATGGTAGAGAAGATGCTGGACCATGAAAATATCACGGTGCAGCTGGGAGAGGATTTCCTGAAGGACAGAGAAAAGTGGGAGGCAAAGGCTGACCGCATCGTTTATACGGGACCCATCGATGAGTATTTTGGCTATCGCCTGGGTACCTTGCAATACCGCAGTGTCCGCTTTGAAACGCAGACGCTGGATACGGATAATTACCAGGGCAATGCGGTAGTCAATTATACAGATGCTGAGACGCCCTATACCAGGATCATCGAACACAAGCATTTCACCTTCGGTACCCAGCCTAAGACAGTTATCAGCCGGGAATACAGTGCGGAATGGCATGCCGGGGACGAACCTTACTACCCTGTAAACGATGAGAAAAACAGTGCACTGTATGAGCAGTACAAGGCTTTGGCGGATAAGGAAGAAAAAGTTCTCTTCGGCGGCCGTCTGGGAGAATATAAGTACTATGACATGGACAAGGTGATCGAGTCAGCCTTGACCGCTGTGAGAAAAGAAATATAAGCTGCTCAGAAAAGGAACAGTGCGAAGGACCTACTTGATAGTAGGTCTTTCGCACGGCTCTATGTGCCGCCTACGGCACATAGAGCTATGATGGCAGACGAGAATCTGAGATTCTCGTCGCCTCTTCGCAGCGAAGCTGCTCAGAAAAGGAGAAGACATGGGAAAATATTTTGGTACAGATGGATTCAGAGGGGAAGCAAATGTCACCCTGACTTTTGATCATGCTGTAAAGATCGGACGGTTCCTTGGCTGGTATTACGGTACCAACCAGGGCAAGAAGTGCAAGGTAGTGATCGGCAAGGATACGAGACGTTCTTCCTATATGTTTGAGTATGCTCTTTCTGCCGGCCTTACAGCCTCCGGTGCGGATGTATATCTGATGCACGTCACCACCACTCCCAGCGTATCCTATATCGCCCGGACAGATGAGTTTGACTGCGGCATCATGATCTCTGCCAGCCACAACCCTTTCTATGACAACGGCATTAAGCTGATCAACGGCAAGGGCGAGAAGATGGATGAGGCTACCATCAGCAAGGTGGAAGCATATCTGGACGGAAAGCTGCCGGAAATCCCTATGGCTGTCCGTGAGAAAATGGGTGTTACCGTAGATTATGCAGCAGGCAGAAATCGCTATGTGGGTTACCTTATTTCTCTGGCTACCAGATCCTATAAGAATATGAGAGTAGGCCTTGACTGTGCCAACGGCAGTTCCTGGCAGATTGCCAAGAGCGTATTTGACGCATTAGGCGCCAAGACCTATGTGATCAACGCAGAGCCTGACGGCTCCAACATCAATATGAACTGCGGCTCCACCCATATCGAGGTGCTGCAGAAATACGTGCTGGAGAACGGCCTGGATGTAGGATTTGCCTATGACGGCGATGCAGACCGTTGCCTGGCAGTGGCAGATAATGGCCAGATCATCGACGGCGATCTGATCCTGTATATCTGCGGCAATTACCTGCGGGAAAAGGGGGAGCTGCGCAATGATACTGTGGTGACCACCATTATGTCCAACTTCGGCCTTTACAAGGCATTCGATGAAGCGGGCATTCACTATGAGAAGACCGCGGTAGGCGATAAGTACGTATATGAAAATATGGTCACCAATGGCCATCGCTTAGGCGGTGAGCAGTCCGGCCACATTATCTTCAGTAAATATGCGACCACCGGCGACGGCATCCTGACATCCATTAAGCTGATGGAAGTGATCCTGGAGAAAAAGCTGCCTTTGTCCAAGTTGGCAGAGCCTGTAACCATCTATCCCCAGGTATTGCAGAATGTCCGTGTAAAGAGTAAGCCGGACGCACAGAATGATCCGGATGTGCAGGCGGCGGTGCAGGCGGTAGCTAAAGAACTGGGCGAGAGCGGCAGGATCCTGGTCAGAGAGAGCGGCACAGAGCCGGTACTGCGCGTCATGGTAGAAGCACCTACAGATGAGATCTGCGAAAAGTATGTAGCCCAGGTGGTGGAAGTGATCCGCCAAAAGGGACATGAAGCGTAGAAGCGTTGGGGTGACTGTTCAGTTCTCAGCCAAGCGGTGGGCTCTGTAGGAGCTATCCGGGTGCCGGAATTTAACGGCAACGGGCGGAGCATCGAGGCAGTATGGTGTAAGGGAACTTACCTAGAAAAGCAGTTAAAAATAAAAACAGACAAATATTAGAAAATAAAGAAGTATCAGAAAATAGAAAATTATGAAAAAAGCAGTTTTGGGCACAAATTTCCCGGAACTGCTTTTTTATAAGTTGCTATGTGTAAAAGCTGTTAGATGGTAAGCCCTCAACCACGCGTACCTACTCATCCAACTTCATTCCTGAGACAATTACCTGATCAACGATACGTTTCGCGCAATTCGTGCTATTCGCGCTATAGGAGTAAAAGTTGTTGTGTGTAAAATTATGGCAACAAAAAACAGCAAGGACCATTTAATCCTTGCTGTTCTCTCAATCTATGCAGGAAATGGGACTTGAACCCACACGATGTTGCCATCGGCAGATTTTGAGTCTGCTGCGTCTGCCATTCCGCCATTCCTGCGCAGCTGCTTACGCAACAGATGTATTATAGCATAACTAAAAGTAGATGGGCAAGAAGTTTTTTTGCTTTCAAAGATTATCGTATAAGCCACAAATGATAATGTCCTGGTATACCACAAATGAAAATGTCCCAGTCATGATAGAATCATCTTTCCAATTCCTATCAGATCGGAGGACAAACGTATCAGAAAGGTAAACCTATCAATGGACGAACAGAAAAAATACGAAGTCATTAAGAGCCTTGTAGATCATCCCCAAACCGCCAACAAGGACAGAGCTGCCCTTACCCTTGGCTGCACTCGGCGACACATTAATCGGATGATAAACGGCT